>JAYNRF010000021.1:0-65421 GCA_038114645.1 Pseudomonadaceae bacterium
AGCTTCCAGCTTCCAGCTTCCAGCTTCCAGCTTCCAGCTTCCAGCTTCCAGCTGATCGAGCGCGTTAAACGCGCTCGATTACCGCCGCCACACCCTGGCCCAGGCCGATGCACAGGCTAACCAGTGCGTAACGCTTGCCGGTGCGCTCCAGTTGGCGCAGGGCGGTGAGGGTCAGGCGCGCGCCGGAGGCGCCAAGCGGGTGGCCGACTGCGATGGCGCCGCCGTTCGGGTTCAGGCGGGGGTCGTCGAAGGCGATACCCAGCTGCTTGGCACAGCCCAGAACCTGAGAGGCGAAGGCTTCGTTGATCTCGATCACGTCCATATCGTCCAGCGTCAGACCTGCGCGGCTCAGCGCTTTCTTGCAGGCTTCGACCGGGCCCAGGCCCATGACGCGCGGAGCGACACCGGAGACAGCACCGGCGAGGATGCGGGCGCGCGGCTTGACGCCGTACTTCTGGCCAATGGCTTCGCTGCCGATGATCAGCGCAGCGGCGCCGTCGTTGACGCCAGAGGCGTTACCTGCGGTGACGACGCCGCCGTCAAACAGCGGGCGCAGACCGGACAGGGCGGCGAGATCGCTGCTCGGGCGCGGATGCTCGTCCTGGTCGACGACCTTGGCCGGCTTCTTGCGACCCTGGGACACTTCAATCGGGTGGATTTCCTCGGCGAAGAAGCCGTCAGCGCGGGCCTTTTCGTACAGCGCCTGGCTGCGGGCAGCGTAGGTGTCGGCTTCTTCACGGCTGATGCCCAGATCGGCGGCGACGTTGTCGGCGGTCTGCGGCATGGTGTCATCACCGAACTGCTTTTCGACCCTGGGGTTCGGGAAGCGCGCGCCGATGGTGCTGTCGAAGGCGCGGAAGTCGCGGCTGTAGGCACTTTCGCTCTTGGCGATAACGAAGGGCGCGCGGCTCATGCTTTCGACGCCGCCGGCGACGAACAGCTCGCCTTCACCGGCCTTGACGGCGCGGGCGGCATCGAGGATCGCGGCCAGGCCGGACCCGCACAGGCGGTTGACGGTAACACCGGCGACGTCCTGCGGCAGGCCGGACATCAGGCCGGCGTGACGGGCGACGTTGCGCGCGTCTTCACCGGCCTGGTTGGTGTTGCCCATGACCACATCCTCGTAGTCCTGGCCCTCGAACGGGTTGCGGGTAACCACGGCGCGAATCACTTCGGCCAGCAGGTCATCGGGGCGCACGCTGGCCAGGGCGCCGGCGTGGCGGCCGAACGGGGTACGCAAACCATCATAGATATAGGCAGTCATGCTCTTACTCCTGGAAATCGGGGGTGGTCAAAGGCAGTTCCAGCTGCACGCGACGACGCAGCCACGGGCTGGGGCGGTAGCGCGGCTCGCCATAAACGGCCTGCAGGTTGTTGAGGACGGCAAGAATATTGGCTTCGCCGTAATGCTCGCCGAAGGCCAGCGGGCCTTTCGGGTAGCCCAGCGCCAGTTGGATGGCGCGGTCCAGCGTCTGCGGAGCGGTGATGCCTTTCTGCACGATTTCGCAGCCGAGATTGACCACGCTGGCGATCAGGCGCTGGATGACAAAGCCGGGGGAGTCGTTGATCACCTCGACAGGTACACCGTCGGCACTGAGTGCCTGACGGGCCTGGGCGACGATTTCGCCACGGGCGGCCGGCTGACGCATCAGCGTGCGGCGCTTTTCCCAGTTGGCAAAGCTGTCGAGTGCCAGCGTGCGCTCAGCCGGCAGACCCAGTTGGGTCAGCGCGGTGCTGCAATCATCGCCCAGCGGGGTGACCAGACAGATGGCGTCGTCCGAGGGCTTGCTGCCGGTTTCCAGGGTGGCGCCTGCCTTGGTCAATACGTCTGCGACCTGATTGCGCAGCGCGTCATCGTCGGTTTCCAGCCAGAACGGGCGGTTGATCAGCACGGTTTCGGGCTGCTGTTCCGTCGGCTCGATCTTCTGGCCGTCTTCGTAACGGTAGAAGCCCTGGCCAGTCTTGCGGCCGAGCAGGCCGGCAGCGACGCGCTGGGCGGCGATAAACGAGGGGGTGTAGCGCGGATCGTGGTAGAACTGCTCGTACACCGACTCCATTACCGCGTGGGAAACGTCCAGGCCGGTCAGGTCAAACAGCTCGAACGGCCCCATGCGAAAGCCGGGGCCGTCACGCAGGATGCGGTCGATCTGTGATGGCGTGGCAACACCTTCGCTGAGCATGCGCAGGGCCTCGGTGCCGAAGGCGCGGCCGGCGTGGTTAACCAGGAAGCCGGGGGTGTCCGGGGTAATCGCCGGGAAGTGGCCAGCCTGGTCGGCCAGCGCCACCAGCGCCTGAATGTGACGCTCGTCGGTGCGCTCGCCGCGCACGACTTCGACGATCTTCATCAGCGGCACCGGGTTGAAGAAGTGGAAGCCGGCAACGCGCTCAGGGTGCTTGGCAGTGCTGGCGATGCGGGTGACCGACAGCGAAGAGGTATTGGTGGCCAGAACGCAATCTGCGCTGACGATGGCTTCCAGATCGGCAAACAGCTTCTGTTTGACCTCCAGCAGCTCGACGATGGCCTCAATGACCAGATCACAGTCGGCCAGATCGGTCAGGTTGGCAGCGGGCTGCATGCGCGCCACGGTGGCTTCCAGCTCGGCTTCGGTCATCTTGCCCTTGGCCTGGGCGCGCTGCAGCAGGTTGCGGTTGAAAGCCAGCGCATCGTCGATGGCTTCGGCACGGGTATCGAATAGCAGCACCTGTTGACCGCTGCTGGCGAACAGTTGGGCGATGCCGCGCCCCATGGCTCCGGCGCCGATGACGCCAATCCGCTTGAACATGCTTTGCCTCCTGGAGTACGCTCATTGTTCCGCATGGCGAAACGGTATTTCGTTTAAAGTGGTGCGAGATTAAATCCTGTGCAGTAGGAGTGCAAGTTTGGCGACAGTCTGCGCGCTGCTTCCCGTGGCATACTCTCGCCCTTCAAACTGGCCGTTGTTGCGCGCCGAGCAGACTGCCAGCTGTTCCCTTCCTGCTTGGCCAGCCAGATCGAGTGTAGTGAATAAAAGGTGTCGCACCCGTGAATCAAGATGAACGTCAGGCCATTGCCCGTACCGTTACCGGCTTCTTTCAGGAGCTTGGAGCCCAGCTGGAAGAGTACTCGGAGGGCCGCGCCGTTGTCGGATTGACCCTGACCGAGAAGCACATGAATAACGCCAGCTCGCTGCATGGCGGGGTCACGGCCAGTCTGCTTGATATCGCCATGGGCCTGTGTGGCACCTGGGCGGCGTCGCCTGAGGAGCGCCGGGTCGCCATTACCCTGTCGCTTAACACCAACTTCACTTCGACCGCGCCGGTCGGCACCCACGTGCGCGCGGTAGCCACCTGCCGCAACGCGGGCCACAAGGTATTTATGGCCAGCTGTGATCTGCTCGATCAGAACGACAAGCTGATCGGCTTTGGCGAGGGTGTATTCAAGAAGGGTGCCTATCGCAAGGATCTGCCGTGAGCGCGGCGTTGCTGCCGCTCGGGGTTGCTCTTGAGCTGGCCGGGCTGCTCAGCCATCTGCATTGGTTGAGCTGGGCTGCTGCCGCCGCGTTCGCCGGGTATTTTCTGCGTTTCTTTGCCCGGCTCAATCCCTACCCGCGCTGGCTTGGGATCAGTACCTTCGGTGTGCTGATGGCGGCCATTGTGCTGGCGCGCCCCGGCGCTGAGCTGTGGCCCAGGCTGGCCAGTTCGGTTGCCTACTACACCAGCTTTCTCGGTGCGCTGGGCTTGATGCAGTTACTGGCGCAGCGGCTGCCGCAATTGCGTGAGTTGCACAAGGCGCTGCTCTCGGGCTCCAAGGTGGTGCTCTATCCGCGCTACGTACTGGCCGCCGGCAGCATCGGCTCGATTCTCAATTTCGGCATGATGAACCTGCTCTGTGGCACGCTGAGTGAGCATCTGAAGCGCTATCCGCTGACCGATGAACAGCGTCGGGATGGTTTGCGCAGCGTGATGGTGACGACGTTGCGGGGGTTTGCCCTGGTGCCGTTGCTGGCGCCGACCAGCGTGACCATTGCGATCATCTCGCGGGAAATGCCGGAGCAGTCCTGGAGCACCATGGTGCCCTACGGCGCGGTGGCGGCGGTGATGATGATCGTGGTCGGTTGGCGCCGGGAAACCCGCGGCCTGCTGGCGCTGCGCGACAATATTGGTGACACCAGCAAGGCTGACGGTATGCCCCAGCTGCTGATCGGCAGTCTGCTGGGGCTGGGGGCTATTGGCCTGCTGGCCTCGTTGACTGATCTCAGCGCCTCGCAGGCGGCCATGGTACTGGTGCCGGCCGGAGTGATCAGCTACCTGCTGTGGCGCGAGCGCAAGCCGAAGCAGGTGTTGCAGGAAGTCACCGACAACATGGTCAGCATGCACAACGAGATGTTTATCTTCGGTTGTGCGGCGCTGCTGGGTGGGGTGTTGGGTGCGGTGGCGCCGCTGGACCAGATCGCGGCGTGGCTGGCACTGGAGCCGAAATATAATGTTCTGCTGGCGATTGGCAGCTTATTCAGCACCATTATTCTGGCCGTGCTGGGGCTGGCGCCGATTGTTTCACTGTCGTTGACGGCAGGCCTGCTGGCGCAGCTTTCGCTGCTCGGGGTGCCAATCATGACGCCGGCTGTGGGGCTGATGTGCGGCTTCTCGCTGGCGATGATCTTCTCGCCCTTCGGCCCGTCGACCCTTATTCTGTCGCGCTACAGCGGCGAGTCGCCCTACCGGGTGGCCTTTGGCTGGAACGGGCGCTTTGTCGCCAGTGTCATGCCGTTGCTGTTGCTGCTGATCTTCGTTACCTACTGGTTGCAGAGCTGATATGCCTGAATTGCCTGAAGTCGAAACAACCCGCCGCGGGATTGCGCCGCACCTGGAAGGTCGCCGGGTCACCCGGTTGATCGTGCGCGAGCGCCGCCTGCGCTGGCCGATTCCGGAGGATCTGGCGATCCAGATCGAGGGTCAGCTGTTCGAGCGCATCGATCGCCGCGCCAAGTACCTGCTGATGCGCATCGGTGGCGGCACGCTGATTGGCCACTTGGGCATGTCGGGCAGCCTGCGTCTGGTACCGGCGGGTACGCCGGCGGCCAAGCACGACCACGTCGATATCGAGCTGGATTCGGGGATGGTGCTGCGCTACACCGATCCTCGCCGCTTCGGCGCGCTGCTTTGGGCGCGGGCGGACGAGCCGCATGCGCTGCTGGGTCGGCTCGGGCCGGAACCGCTGTCCGAGGGCTTCGATGGTGAGCGTCTGTACCAGCTGTCGCGCTGCAAGAGCACGGCGATCAAGCCGTTCATCATGGATAACGCGGTGGTCGTCGGCGTCGGCAATATCTATGCGACCGAAGCCTTGTTTGCCGCCGGCATCGATCCGCGGCGTGAGGCCGGGCGGGTCAGCCGCCAGCGTTACCAGCGCCTGGCAGAGGAGATAAAGCGGATTCTGGCCAAGGCCATCGAGCAGGGCGGCACCACGCTGCGTGACTTCGTTGGTGGCGATGGCCAGCCCGGCTATTTCAAGCAGGAGCTGTTTGTCTACGGGCGCCGGGGTGAGCTGTGCAAACAGTGCGGGACGACCCTGTCCGAATGTCGGCTGGGCCAGCGCAGTACTGTATTCTGCCGGCAGTGTCAGCGCTAGCGCTCAACTGAACCCTTCGCTGGTAGTGGCATGCTTGGCAAATTTTGTCAGACGCGTTCCGTAACGCCGGGTTTGTGCCTACAATGAAGTCGATGCCGTGCGTCCAAAGGAGTTCGGGCCACGCAACCAGATCATTGCCTTTCGGGCCACAACCAGGGATTAACTATGCGCCTGTTACGTCATTCCACCGCACTTGCCGCCGGCCTGCTGATGAGCGCCAGCGTCATGGCTGCCGATTCCTACAATAACTACCAGCAAGACGAGCCGGGCTATTTCGCCATGGTCGGTGACCTGGTCATCGCGCGTCCGCTGCTGCTGGGTGTTACCGTGTTGGGCGCCGGGGCCTTTTTGGTCAGCCTGCCGTTCAGTGCTCTTGGCGGCAACGTTCCCGAGGCCGGGCAGGAATTGGTGATTCGTCCGGCTCAGGAAACCTTCGTTCGTTGCCTTGGCTGCACTCGCTCCGGCTACGGCCGTCAGCAGCAGGACGAGATGCGCTGAAATTGCAGCGCCGGCAGTCGCTCTCGGCGCTGATGCTGTCATCCCTGAGGGTGTGGGATGTCTGATGCACTGAATGCCAGCCGGGTACTGCGTGCGCGGCTGGCGAAGCTGCGCCCGGTGGGTATGGCCTTCGGGCTGGCTTTGGTGGTGTGGTTGTTTCTCAAGCAGCAATCGCTGGCTCAGCTGTTTGCCGGGGTTGCCCTGTTTCTGCTCGGCATGCGCTATCTGGAAGATGGCTTTCGCGCCTTTACCGGCGGCGCGCTGGAGCGCTGGCTGGCTACCAGTACCGACCGCCTGTGGAAGAGTCTGACCTTCGGCACGCTCACGACGGCGCTGGTGCAGTCGAGTTCTCTCGTTACCCTTCTCAGTATTGCCTTTCTCAGTGCCGGGCTGATCAGCCTGACGGCCGGGATTGGTATTGTCTTCGGTGCCAATCTGGGTACTACCACCGGCGCCTGGCTGATTGCGCTGGTGGGGCTCAAGGTCGATCTTGCACAGGTCGGTATGCCGCTGCTGGTGCTTGGCGTGCTGTTCGAGCGCAACAGCGCGGCGCGTTGGCGCGGCACCGGTCAGGTGCTGCTGGGCATTGGTCTGCTATTCCTTGGTATCGATCTGATGAAGCTCGGCTTCGACGGCATGCAGCAGATCTTCGATCTGTCCGCCTACAGCGTCGACGGCTGGCAGGGTGTGCTGGTCTACGCCGTGCTCGGTATTTTGGCCACGGTGCTGATGCAATCCAGCCATGCCACCTTGATGATTACCCTGGCAGCGCTGGCCAGCGGGCAGATCGAATACACCAACGCACTGGCCATGGCGGTAGGCGCGAATCTCGGCACCACGGTGACCGCCGTGATTGCCGCGCTGGGCGCCAACAATGCGGGCCGCCAGTTGGCGGTGGCGCATATCCTGTTCAACCTGCTGACCGGCGCCGTGGCGCTGTCAGTGCTGCCTTTACTCGCACATGTCGTGGATACGCTGTCCGGCTGGCTGGGGATTGCGGCCGAGTCCTACACCCTGAAGCTGGCGCTTTTCCATACCTTGTTCAATGTACTTGGTCTGGTGCTGATGTTGCCGCTGGTACCACTGTTGGTGCGGCTGCTCAATCGTTGGCTGCCACCGCCGAGTGAGCCGGCTAAGGACGAGTTGGCGGATATGCCGCGTTCGCATGCGCTGTATCTGGATGGGGCAGCGCGTTTGCATGCCCAGTCGGCGGTGAGGGTGCTGCAGCAGGAGCTTGGTCATCTGGCGTCGACCAGTCGACGGGTGATTGCCTCGGCGCTCTACCTGCCGCCCGGGTTCAGTCAGGATATGGCGCAGGGTCTTAATCTGGCGCAGTCCCTGCCGGTTCCGCCGCTGGCCGAGCGTGAGGATGCCGACGCGCTGTACCACCAGCACATCAAGGGTATTTACGCTGACATCGTCGACTTTATCGGGCATCTGGATTGTGAATTGCTGCCGGAGCAGCAGCAGGCGCTGATGGATGTGAATCTCGCCGCACGTGATCTCGTGGAAGCAGTCAAGGCGGCCAAACACCTGCAAACCAACCTGCGCAAGCATGTAGAGAGTCCGCGTCAGGCTATGCGCGACGGGTATCGTCAGCTGCGTGAGCAGGGCATGTTGCTGCTGAGCGATCAGGCGCAGCGGGAGGCAGACTCGCTGTCAGGTGCTGCAGAGCAACGGCGCTCGGCGGACTACCTCGATCAGGAGCAGTTGTTTCGCAGCCAGTTTGAGCAGCGTTTGCAGCAGCAGCTGCGCAGCGGTGAGCTAGACGGCTGGCAGGCAACCAGTCTGCTCAACGATCTGCACTACCTGCTGGAAATCAGCAGCAACCTGCGGGCGGCGCATGACATGATCTATACCCGCGCGGCGCTGACAGACGCAGCCTGAGCCATTGTCGTGTGGCGCAGTCAGGCTCTGGTGCGCGGAAAATTACGGGCATAAAAAAACGCCTGATGCAGCGTATCAGGCGTTTTTTGTTACTGCCGAGTAACGCGAGCCTTACTTGGCTGCGCGCTTCTCTTTTTCCTTCGCGATCACGGCTTCGGCAACGTTGGCCGGGCATGCGGAGTAGTGCGAGAACTCCATGGAGAACTGGCCGCGACCGGAGGTCATGGTACGCAGGGTGCTGATGTAGCCGAACATTTCTGCCAGCGGTACATCGGCCTTGATGCGGACGCCAGTTACACCGGCTTCCTGGCCTGCGATCATGCCGCGACGACGGTTCAGGTCGCCGATAACGTCACCAACGTGGTCCTCAGGAGTGAACACGTCAACTTTCATGATCGGCTCCAGCATCTGCGGGCCGGCCTTCGGCATGGACTGACGGAACGCACCCTTGGCTGCGATTTCGAACGCGATGGCCGAGGAGTCAACGGCGTGGTAGCCACCGTCGGTCAGTTCGAAGGCAACGTCCAGAACCGGGAAGCCAGCCAGCGGGCCAGTGCCCATCAGAGAGGCGAAGCCCTTCTCGATGGCCGGGAAGTATTCCTTCGGAACGTTACCGCCAACAACGCTGGACTTGAAGGTGAAGCCGGAGTTCGGCTCGCCGGGACGGATGACGTAGTCGATCTTACCGTACTGACCGGAACCACCAGACTGCTTCTTGTGGGTGTAGCTGTCGGCGATTTCGCGAGTGATGGTTTCGCGGTAGGCAACCTGCGGCTGGCCAACGACCAGCTCAACGCCGTAGGTACGCTTCAGGATGTCGACCTTGATGTCCAGGTGCAGCTCGCCCATGCCTTTGAGGATGGTTTCGCCGGAATCCGGATCGGTTTCAACGCGGAAGGTCGGATCTTCTGCAACCATCTTGCCGATCGCGATACCCATTTTCTCGGTGGAGCCCTTGTCTTTCGGCTCAACGGAGATGGAGATTACCGGCTCGGGGAAGACCATCGCTTCCAGGGTGCACTCGTTGTTCGGGTCGCACAGGGTGTGACCGGTCTGAACGTTCTTCATACCAACGATGGCGATGATGTCACCGGCCTGGGCGCTGGTCAGTTCGTTACGCTCGTTGGCCTGCATCTCAACCATGCGGCCGACGCGCTCGGTCTTGCCGGTGAAGGAGTTCAGGATGGTGTCACCCTTGTTCAGCTTACCGGAGTAGATGCGGCAGAAGGTCAGGGCGCCGAAACGGTCGTCCATGATCTTGAATGCCAGGGCGCGGAAAGGCTCGTCCGGAGAAACGATGGCGAACTGGCCAGTCGGGTTGCCTTCTTCGTCGGTCAGCGGCTGCGGGTTAACCTCAGTCGGGGACGGCAGGTAATCAACAACGGCGTCGAGCAGCAGCTGCATGCCCTTGTTCTTGAACGCGGAGCCGCAGTAAGTCGGGAAGAACGCCAGATCGCGGGTACCCAGACGGATGCAGCGCTTGATGTCTTCGATGGACGGCTCTTCGCCTTCCATGTAGGCCATCATCAGGTCGTCGTCCATTTCCACGGCGCCTTCGATCAGCTGCTCGCGGTACAGTTCAACGTCGTCGACCATGTCGGCCGGTACGTCTTCAACCTTGTAGTTTTCCGGCTGCCCGGTTTCGTCCCAGATGTAGGCTTGGCGGGTCAGCAGGTCAACCACACCGGTGAAGGTGTCTTCGCGGCCGATCGGCAGGGTCATGATCAGCGGCTTGGCGCCCAGTACGTTCTTGACCTGCTCGGTTACGCGCAGGAAGTCGGCACCGATACGGTCCAGCTTGTTGACGAAGATCAGACGGGAAACTTTGGAGTCGTTCGCATAGCGCCAGTTGGTTTCGGACTGGGGCTCAACGCCGCCGGAACCACAGAATACGCCGATACCGCCGTCGAGCACTTTCAGCGAACGATAAACTTCTACGGTGAAGTCAACGTGGCCGGGGGTGTCGATGACGTTGAAGCGGTGGCCTTTCCAGAAGCAGCTGACAGCAGCGGATTGAATGGTAATCCCGCGCTCGGCTTCCTGTTCCATGAAGTCGGTGGTGGACTCACCCTCGTGTACTTCACCCAGCTTGTGGATACGGCCGGTGAGTTTGAGGATACGTTCGGTAGTAGTGGTTTTACCGGCATCAACGTGGGCGAAGATACCAATATTGCGGTAGAGGGATAGATCAGTCATGGCACTCTCTGATAGCCGGGTTTGAAAATAGGGCGACACTATACAGGATTCTTGGGCGATACGCTCTGCTTTTGCGATGAAAAGCACAGCAAGCCTCGGCAGCGCTCTGTAACGCACCGGGCAGGGCCTTGCCAGAGCCGCTCAGTCGGTCGCGCAAGGGAGCTGCGCAGGTGTGGCGGGTGACTGTGACGGGCATGATGCAGCGAGGCCAGGGCGTAGCTTAGCAGTATCGGCGCCGGGCGTATCTAGATTTCTGCCGATGCGTCGCCGCTGTAGCCGGTCAGCCTCAGGGGGCGACGGCCTTCTCCTCGCTGACGGCGGCGCTGCCAATGCCGCGCGGATCGCTGGCAGCGGTGACGCTGTTGTCGGTCTTGTTCCAGGACACCGCGTGCATGTTGCCGTAGTCGCGGCCGACCGGTTCGAGCCGATGGCCCATGGCTTCAAGCGCTGCGCGCTGCTGCGCGCTGAAGGCGGCGTCTTCGACCTGAATGTAGTCCGGCAGGTACTGATGGTGGTAGCGCGGGCGGCTGACCCAGCGCTCGACCGGCTCGCCGTGCATGGCTTCCAGCGTACCGAGCAACACCATGGTGATGATGCGGCTGCCACCGGGGGTGCCGAGCAGCGCCAGCTGACGGTCATTCTCGAGCATGGTCGGGGTCATGCTCGACAGCGGGCGCTTGCCGGGGGCGATGGCGTTGGCTTCGCTGCCGGCCAGCCCGTAGGCGTTGCTGCCGCTGGGGTCGGCGGCGAAATCGTCCATTTCGTTGTTGAGCAGTACGCCGGTGCCCGGGGGGGTAAAGGCCGCGCCGAACGGCAGGTTGATGCTCAGGGTCGCTGACACCGCGTTGCCGTCGGCATCCATCAGCGAGAAATGGGTGGTGTTGGTGCCTTCGTGGAAGTCCCGCAGCGGGCCCAGTTCGCTGCTCGGGGTGGCGCGCGCGGGGTCGATGTCCCGGGCCATGGCCACGGCGTAGGCTTTGGATGTCAGCTCGGCAACCGGAACGGAGACAAAGTCGTTGTCGCCCAGCAGCATGGCGCGGTCGCGGTAGACACGGCGCATCAGCTCGACCAGTTGGTGGGTCTGCTGGATCGAGCCGTTGGGGCTGGCGGGCAGGGCGGGCAGCGCCTGCAGAATGCCGGCCAGTGCAATGCCGCCGGCGGACGGCAGCGGCGCGCTGATCACCTGGTAGCCGCCACTGACGAAGCGGATCGGGCTGCGCTCGATGACCCGGTAGTTGTCCAGATCCTGCTGCTGCCAGACGCCACCGGCGGCTTGCACGCCGCTGAGCAGCTGCTCGGCAACCGGGCCACGGTAAAAACCGTCGCGCCCATGGTTGGCTATGGCGCGCAGGGTGGTGGCCAGCTCCGGTTGGATGATCAGCGTGCCGACCACCGGCGCCTGGTTGTTGCGCAGAAACAGTCGCGCGGTTTCAGCGTCGCGCTGCATGGCCTCCAGGCGATAGCCGACCAGCGTGCGGTAGTGCTCGCTGCTGCTGAAGCCGTGTTCGGCTGCGTCGATGGCGGGTGCCAGCGACTGGGCCAGCGGCAGGCGGCCGTAATGGGTTGCCAGATGGACCAGGGCAGCCGGGATGCCGGGAATGCCTGCTGCAAGCGGGCCATTGATGGCAGGGTCGCGTTGCACTTCACCGCTGGCGTCGCGGTAGAGGTCGCGGCCCGCCTTACCCGGTGCCGTTTCGCGGGCGTCGATAAAACGATAAGGCTGGTCGCTGTTGGCGGGCTGGCGCAGCAGGAAGAAACCGCCGCCGCCGATGCCGGAACTGTAGGGTTCGACGACGGCTAGCGTCGCGGCAACGGCGATGGCGGCGTCGAAGGCGTTGCCACCGTCGGCCATGATCTGCAGGCCCGCTTCGGTGGCAATCGGGTGGGCGCTGGCAACGGCGCTGCGCCCGGGAATGTCGGCCGCCAGCAGCGGCGCGCTGAACGCCAGCAGGGCGCTGAGGCCAAGCAGGCGGGGCAGCTGACGCACGCTGAGGCTCCGCATGGTCAGGCCTTGCCGGTGAGGATCCGATATTTGTCCATCAGTTCCTCCTGGCTCTCGACGTTGTCCGGGTCGAGCGGGATGCAGTCGACCGGGCAGACCTGCTGGCACTGGGGCTCGTCGAAGTGGCCGACGCACTCGGTGCACAGGTTCGGGTCGATGACGTAGATCTCTTCGCCCTGGGAGATGGCGCCGTTCGGGCACTCGGGCTCGCAAACGTCGCAGTTGATGCAGTCATCGGTGATGATCAGAGACATGCGTGCGCGCTCCGCAAAATCAGGCGTGATAGCGCTTGATCAGCGCTTCATTCACGGCCGGATGAACAAACTTGGTGACGTCGCCACCCAGTGCGGCAATCTCGCGCACCAGGGTCGAGGAAATGTAGGAGTATTTCTCCGAGGGTGTCAGGAACAGGCTCTCGACCTCGGGCGCCAGCACGCGGTTCATGTTCGCCAGCTGGAACTCGTATTCAAAGTCGGAGACCGCGCGCAGGCCGCGCAGCAGCACGTTGGCGTCGACTTCCTTGACGAAGTGCGCGAGCAGCGAGGAGAAGCCGACAACCTCGACGTTGGGCAGGTGGCCCAGTACGGTGTTGGCCAGCTCGACGCGCTGTTCCAGCGGGAACGCCGGGTTCTTCTTCGGGCTGGCAGCAACGGCAACGACGACCCGATCAAATAGCCGTGCTGCGCGTTCGACCAGATCGGTATGACCTTTGGTGATGGGGTCGAAGGTGCCAGGGTAGAGTACGGTGTTCATGCGTGATCGGGTCCTGCGGCTGGGTTGATGAGAGGCTGATGGTAGCTCAACAACCGGCGAAAACCCAGATGCAGAGCGTCGGCGACACCGCTGGGGTGCCGCCGACGGGCTCAGCCGAGGTCTGCCGCCAGCTGTGTGGCCAGCCGTGCGGACAGGCCATAGATCGACAGCTGCGGGTTGGCGCCGATACTGGTCGGGAACAGCGAACCGTCGATGATCGACAGGTTCTCCAGCTGGTGGTGCCGGCCGCGGCTGTCAACCACCGACTGGGTCGGGTCCTCGCCCATGGCGCAGCCGCCCATGACGTGAGCACTGGCCAGGCGCACGTCGTGCAGGCGGTAGGTCAGCTCGGACACCTGCTGTTTGAAGTCAGCCCAGCTGGTGCTCAGCCGGCCGTGCGCGTGGCTTGGCAGCACTGCCTTGGCGCCGGCGGCAAACTGGATTTCGCCCATGCTGAGGAAGGCGCGGCGTACGCCGTCCCAGATGTAGTCGGTCATCGGGTAATCGAGTACCGGGTCGCCGTTGTCGCGCAACGCCACACTGCCGCCCTGGCTCTGCTCGTGGAAGCCGTCACGCAGCAGGGCCAGCAGAATATTGCTCTGCGGTAGCGCCGCCATGCGGTGCAGGCTCTGCATGCCGAAGCCGCCCATCAGCGTCGAGGTGATGCTCGGCTGCATCGGCGGCACTTCCAGCTTGTAGCCCATCGGGCCAGTGGTGCCCTGGTCCCACTGGAAGTGATCGGAGTAGATCGACTGTGGCGCGCCGTAGTAGCCGTGAATATCGCGCTCATACTGCGCCAGGGTCAGGTTGACCGGGTGCAGGAAGGTGCGTTTACCGACGCGCGCATGCGGGTCCGGGGCGTTGGAGCGCAGCAGCAGGGCGGGGTTGTTGATGCCTCCGCCGGAGAGCACCACATGCCGACCGCGCAGCCGCAGACGCTGGCCCGCGGGCTTGCTCAGGCTGGCGTCCATTGCCCGGCACTCCACTTCACTGATGCGCTCGCCGTCGAAGATCAGGCGCTCGGCGCGGGCGCTGTGGACCAGCACCGCGCCTTTTTTCAGCGCGCCGGGAATGGTGGTCACCAGCATCGACTGCTTGGCGTTGGTCGGGCAGCCGGTGCCGCAGTAGCCAAGGTTCCAGCAGCCGCGGACGTTACGGGGAATGACCTTCCAGTGATAGCCGAGCTTTTCGCAGCCCAGGCGAATCACGTCGTTGTTGGCGTTCGGCGGAATGGCCCAGGGCGCGACGCCGAGTCGCTCCTCCATCTGGGCAAACCAGGGCGCCATGCTTGCGCTGTCCAGTCCCTTGACGCCGTGGGCTTCGGCCCAGTGAGCGAGGGTCGGGTCCGGGGTGCGGAAGCTGCTGGTCCAGTTCACGGTGGTGGTGCCGCCGACGGTGCGTCCCTGCAGAATACCGATGCCGGCATCGGCGGTGGTGCGGGCCGCGCCTTCCTGATACAGCTCGGCGTAGGCCTTGCCTTCGTCATTCTTGAAGTCGCTGGAGGTCTTTAGCGAACCTTCCTCGACCAGCAGCACGCGCAGGCCGGCGTTGGCCAGAATCTCGGCGCTGGTGCCGCCGCCGGCGCCGGTGCCGACGATCACGACGTCGGCTTCGAGGGTGGTTTCCTGGTCGAGGGTGCTGGCGTCGATGACCTGCCAGCCGCGCTCAACCCCCTGCAGGAACAGATCGGGTACGGGCATGATAATTCCCTGAAGTCGATATCAGATGATAGGTGGGCCGGGGTAGCCGGTGGCAGCCCAGGATTGGGGCGTGGCGTACCACGACATCTGCAGTAGTTGGGCCAGACTCTTGTAGCCCTTGCGCAGCAGATCGAAGCGGCTGTCGCGCCAGCGCAGCAGGAAAGCTTCCAGCTGGCCTGGACTGGCCTTGGCCAGGTCGCCCCAGATGCCGGTCAACGGGCCGCGGGTCAGCGGCAGCGACAGCATGCCGAGCAGATTCAGCACCTCACTCTGGACAAAGGGTGAGCTGGCCTGCAGGGAGCGATCAAGCTGTGCGGTCGCCTGGGTGATCGCGTCCGGGTTGTCTTTGAACGCCGGGTGCGGGCCGATAACCGCAGGGTAAAGCGCGGCCAGCAGCGGCAGATCGGATTCGCGCAGCACGGCGAAGTTACCTGCCGGTGCAGAGGGTGTGCAGCCGCTCAGGGTGGCGGTCAGGCCGGCGGTACTGAGTATCAGACCGGCGCCGATGCCGAGTTTGAGCAGGCTGCGCCGGTCGATGGCCGGCGAGCTGGAGTCAGACATGGAGGTTCTTCTTTTTGTTGTCGTCAGCGCCGGTTTCAGCGCAAGAACAGTTTGTATACCAGGTTCAGCAATTTGCCACCGTAGGGCGGGTAGATCGGTTTGGCGCCGTTGTAGCGCTGCTTGATGTACACACCCTTGGCCTTGCTCATGGTCAGGAAGCCTTCGTGACCATGGTAGTGACCCATGCCCGAGGCGCCGATGCCGCCGAACGGCATGTCGTCCTGCGCGACGTGGAACACGGCGTCGTTGATGCACATGCCGCCAGCGTGGGTCTGCTCCATCAGGCGCTGCTGCTCGGCCTTGTCATAACCAAAGTAGTACAGCGCCAGCGGGCGCGGGCGGTCGGCGATGTAGTCGAGCGCCGACTCGAGGTTGTCGTAGGGCAGAATCGGCAGCAGCGGGCCGAAGATCTCATCCTGCATGACCTTCATGTCGTCGCTGACGTCGAGCAGCAGGGTCGGCGCGATGATGCGGGTGCCGCTGAGATCCTCGTTGGCCGGATTGATCGACAGGATGCGGGCGCCCTTGTCCGCGGCGTCGGTCAGATAGCCCTGCAGACGCTGGTACTGGCGCGGGTTGACGATCTGGGTGAAGTCGGCGTTGTCGCGCAGGCTCGGGTACATCTGGGCCAGCTTGCCGCTCAGCACTTCGGCCAGCTCCTCGACCCGCGCACGCGGGCAGAGGATGTAGTCCGGGGCGACACAGGTCTGACCGGCGTTCATGGCCTTGCCGAAGGCGATCCGCTCGGCGGCGTCGGCCAGCGGCACGTCCGCTGAAATGATGGCCGGTGACTTGCCGCCCAGCTCCAGGGTGACCGGGGTCAGATTGTCGGCTGCTGCGCGCATGACGTGGCGGCCGATGCTGGTCGCTCCGGTGAACAGCAGGTGGTCAAACGCCAGCTTGGAGAAGGCCACGCCAACATCGGCTTCGCCCGTGACCACCGCAACCTGATCTTCCGGGAAAATCTCGCCCAGCAACTGCTCCAGCACCTCGGCGGTGCGCGGAGTTGATTCGCTCATCTTGATCATTGCCCGGTTACCGGCTGACAGCGCGGTAACCAGCGGGCCGATGGCCAGAAACAGCGGGTAGTTCCACGGCACGATAATGCCGACCACGCCGAGCGGCTGATAAATCACTTGCGCCTTGGCCGGCTGGAAAGCCAGACCGACCTTGCGCTTGGACGGTTTCATCCAGCGCTTCACACGCTTGCTGGCGTAGTGGATGCCTTCGAGCGAGGGCATGATTTCTGCCAGCCGGGTTTCGTCGGCGGAGCGGCGGCCAAAGTCCTCGCTGATTGCGGCAATCAGCGCATCCTGATGTTTCAGCAGCGCTTGCTTGAGCGCCTGCAGATGCTGGATACGTTCGTCGGCGGAGGGCATGGGCGCTTTGCGAAACGCGGCACGTTGCGCCTCGAACAGTTCCTGCATGCGGCTGATGGACTGCTGCTGCTCTTGGATGTACGCGATATCGGCTACCATGTCGCCTCCGTTGGCGGTGAGCTGTTACCCGGGCCTGTTGTTATTTTGGCTGCTGTGACCGACGGGCTGTGATTCCTGCCGGACACGGTATGGGATGTATTTTTAGAGTAATTGCTCTAAAGTGTCAAACGATCCATGAGTGAAGCCGACCGACGACCATGAAGACCCGTGACCGCATTCTTGAAGCCAGCCTGCAACTGTTCAACGAGCAGGGCGAGCGCGTTGTCACCACCAACCATATCGCTGCGCATCTGGGTATTTCTCCGGGCAACCTCTATTACCACTTCCGCAACAAGCAGCAGATCATTGCCGAGCTGTTTGATCGCTATGAGTCCGAGTTGGAGACCAGCCTCGCCCTGCCGGGCGCGCGGGCGCTGGATCTGGATGACAAGGCGCGTTACGTCGAGATTTTGAGCGAATCGCTGTGGCGCTACCGTTTCCTGCAGCGCGACCTTGAGCATCTGCTGGCCAGTGACGCGCAGGTGGCGGAGCGTTATCGGCAGTTCTCGCGGCGCGCGTTGCGCGCGGTCGAAGGGATTTTTCAGGGCACTATCGACGCCGGAATCCTGGATGCCCGCTACGCCAGTGCCAGCGTGCTGGCGCTGAACAGCTGGCTGCTGATGAACAGCTGGACCAACTTTCTCTGCACCACGGTGTTAACCGATCCGCAGGCTCAGCTCACGCCGCAAATGCAGCGGCGGGCGGTCTATCAGGTGCTGGCGCAGGAGCTGGGGTTGTTGAGTGACGCGGCGCGGCCGCGGGTTGAAGCCATGTTGCGCGAGTACTACACCGAACTGCCCGAGGCCTGAAGCTGCCGCTGCAGCCAGCCGGGGATGCGTTGTTCAAGGTAATAGCGGGGTCGCCACGGCGATCCTTCGATAAACCCCACGTGGCCACCGCCCTGATGTAACTCGAATTCGGTGCGTGGCCCCAGCTCGCTCAGCTGTGGCAGGCTGCGCGGGTAGACGAAGGGGTCGTTGGCGGCCTGAATCAGCAGGCAGGGCACGTGAATGGTGCCGAGAAAGTAGCGGCTGCTGCAGCGCCGGTAGTAATCCTCGGCACTGGCAAAGCCATGTAGCGGGGCGGTCACCCGGCCGTCGAAATCCCAAAAGGTATCCATACCCTCCATTGAGCCCAGTGCGTCGAGCCGTGCGTGCTCGCTGTGCCAGCCCTGATGCTGAAACAGCCGCTTCTTGTTGCTGACATAGGCCAGCATGTCGCGCATGAAACGGCTCTGATAGACGCGGGAAAAGCCGACGCTGATGCGGTCTGCGCATTCATCCAGCCGAAACGGCACCGACACCGCAACCGCCGCCTGCAGCAGACAGTCGTCTGCGCACTCCCCCAGATACTTCAGCAGCACGTTGCCCCCGAGGGAAAACCCGGCGGCGGCCAGCGTGCGACCCGGGTAGCGCAGCAGCACGTAGTTGACGACCTCGGCCAGATCGTCGCTGGCACCGGAGTGGTAGGCGCGGGCGCTGTGGTTTGGCTCGCCCGAACAGCCGCGCCAGTTGACCGCCACACTGCGCCAGCCCAGAGCTGCCAGCTGTACCTGCTGGCCGAGGATATACAGCGAACTGGAACTGCCGGTCAGCCCGTGCAGCAGAATGACGCAGGGCTGCTCGGGGTGATCCGGGCCGAACCAGTCGAGATCGAGAAAGTCGCCGTCGGCGAGCGTCAGCCGTTCGCGCTCGCGGTGCAGCTGTGGCGGGCGCCGTAGTAACGGGCTGAATAGCGTCTGCAGATGGCCGCCGGGCAGCCAGCGCGATGGCCGGAAGGCGCTCAAGCGTGCCGATGCCACAGGCTGTACCAGACTTGGCCAGCGCGCTTTTCGCGGTGCAGCTGCCAGTTGCCGGGCAGTGCCAGCTGACTCGGCGGCTGTTCGCTCTCAATATAGATTTGCGCGTCGTCGGCCAGCCACTGATTGGCTTCCAGTGCCGCGCAGGCCGGCTCAAGCAGGCCCTGATGGAACGGTGGGTCGAGGAATACCAGATCAAAGCGGCGTGGTGCGGCGCCACCCAGCAGTGACAGGCCGTCCTGCTGGACGACCTCGGCACGGTCGCATTCGAGCGTTTGCAGATGGCCGCGCAGGGTCTGCACCACGTCCCGGCTGAGGTCGCCAGCCAGCGCGCTGGCGGCCCCGCGCGACAGTGCTTCCAGGGTCAGCGCGCCGCTGCCGGTGAACGGGTCCAGGCAGTGGGCGCCGGGCACGTCGCTGCTCAGCCAGTTGAACAGGGTTTCGCGTACGCGATCCGGGGTGGGGCGCAGGCCCGGCTGTTCGGTAAAGGTGAAGCGGCGGCTGCGCCACTCGCCAGCAATGATGCGCAGCTGGCTGACTTTGGCCTTGGCCTGGTTGGACTTCATGCACTGGGCTCCTGCTCTGCCGGTGCGCTCTGCTCATCGGCATTGTCTTCTGATTCTGCTGGCTGCAGCGGCGGCCCGACGGTGATCACCACGCGCTCGCTGGCGGGCAGGTGACGGGCAAAGGCGTCGCGGATGTCATCCACGGTCAATGCCTGCACGCGGTCGAGGAACAGCTGCATGTAATTAAGCGGCAGATGATAAAAGCCGATGGAGGCCAATTGCGAGACGATGGCCGAATTACTCGCAGTGCTGAGCGGGAATTCGCCGAGCAACTGCTGCTTGGCGCGGCTCAGCTCGGCCTCGGTCGGGCCTTCGCTGATAAAGCGGTCAAGCGTCTGGTTGACCACCTCCAGCGCCTGCTCGGCCTGATCGCTGCGGGTCTGTAGTGAAATCACAAACGGGCCGGGTGCCTGCATCGCGCTGAAGTTGCTGCTGACACTGTAGGACAGGCCGCGCTTCTCGCGCACTTCCTCGACCAGGCGTGAGCCGAAGCCACTGCCACCGAGGATCTGGTTGCCCAGATAGAGTGCGGCGTAGTCTGGGTCATCCTTGCTCATGCCCTGCTGGGCGACCAGTACATGGGTCTGGCTGCTGGCAAAGTCGATGTGCTGGCTGCTGCCGCTGACCTGCTGCGCGGCGGGTGTCGGCTCGGCGGCCGGGCCCTGCGGCATGGCGTCGGCCAGATGCTGGGCCAGTTGCTCGGCGCGGGCGCGGTCGATATCGCCGACCAGTGCGATCACCGCGTTGCCGGCGCTGTAATAGGTTTGCTGGAAGCGCTGCAGGTCCTCGCGCTTGATCGCGTTGAGGCTGTCTTCGGTGCCGTCCGGCGGGATGCCATACGGGTGCTCCGGGTACAGCGTGCTCCACAGGGCCTCGCTGGCCTGGGCGCCGGGGCGTTGGCGAGCGTAGCGCAGGCCAGCCAGCAATTGTTCGCGGATGCGTTCCAGCGAGGTGGCTGGGAAGCTCGGCTTGGCCAGAATCTGCGCAAACAGCGACAGCGCTGGTTCCAGCTTGTCGGTGGCCGTCAGGGTGCGCAGGCTGATCAGCCCCATGTCGCGGTGCGAGCTGTTGCCGAACTGCGCGCCAAGGCGCTCGAAACCGGCGGCAATATCGCCGGCATCGAGGCTGCCGGTGCCTTCGTTGAGCATGGCGTTGGTGAACATCGCCAGACCCGGCTGGTCGCCATCGCGGCTGGCGCCAGCGGCGTAGAGCAGCTGGATGTCGAGCATCGGCAGCTCACCGGCATGCATGAAGTACACCGGTGTGCCCTGGCGGGTCTGCCAATGCTGCAGATCCAGCCCGCGGCGGGCCGGTGGGGTATCCAGGTCCAGCTCCTCAAGCGAGGTAAGCGCTGGCAGTGGTGAGCCAAACACCTCGGTGGCGGTATCTGCCGGCACGTCCGCGGGCGCTGCGATGCTGGCCGTGTCAGGCGCAGGCTGCGTCTCTGGAGCGCGCTCCGTCAGCAGGAACAGCATCACGCCGAGGGCGGCCAGTGCGATCAGCCAGCGCAAGACGGAGAAAGGTTTGCTCTGGCTCATGGCTGCTGCTCCTCACGGGCGTTCGGCAGGTTGTAGCTGCGGGTCAGGCGCTCGCGCACCAGATAGCGGCGGGCGACTTCGCTGATCTGCTCCGGGGTCACGGCTTGCAGCGCTTCGATATCGTTGTCGACCATCTCCCACGGCAGGCCTACGGTGGCCAGCTCACCGATGCGGTTGGCCTGCTGCATGATGTTGTCCTGGGCGTAGACCAGCCCGGCCACCACCTGGGCCTGCACACGGGCCAGCTCCTCGGCGCTCGGTGGGGTCTGCTTGATGGCGTCGATTTCCTTCCAGATCGCCGCTTCCAGTTGCGGCAGATCGACCTTGCGCGCCTCGTTGGGAATGCCGCTGAAGACAAACAGGCTGTCGCCGCGGGTAAAGGCGTCGTACCCGGTGCCGACCGAGGTGGCGATGGCGTCGCCGCGTTCCAGGTGGCTTGGCAGGCGGGCGCTGTAGCCGCCGTCCAGCACCGCATCGAGCAGGCGCAGGGCGTGGGCTTCCCACGGCTCGCTGACGGTGTTGAGCGAAGGCACATTAAAACCGAGCAGCAGGCTCGGCAGCTGCAGATCCAGATGCTGGGTCAGGCTGCGTTCGCCAATGACCGGCAGCTCCAGCGGCTTGCGCACCACCGGCAGCTCGCCAGCCGGTACCGCACCGAAGTAGCGCTCGACCAGCGGCTTGACCGTTTCCGGGTAAACGTCGCCAACGATCACCAGCGTCGCGTTGCCCGGCACGTAGTGCGCTTTGTACCAGGCGCGCAGGTCGCTGATCTGCATGCGGTCGAGGTCGTGCATCCAGCCGATCACTGGCTGAGCGTAGGGGCTGGCAGTGTAGGCCTGAGCGAGGAAGCGCTCGTAGGCGACGCCATTCGGGTTGTCGTCGACCCGCATGCGGCGTTCTTCCTTGATGACCTCAATCTCCTTCAGGAACTCATCCTCCGGCAGGGTCAGCAGATGCATGCGCTCCGCTTCCATCTCCAGCGCCAGCGGCAGCTGATCGCGGCTGAGCATCTGGTAATAGGCCGTGTAGTCGCGGTTGGTCATGGCATTTTCGCTGGCACCGAGGCTGCTCAGCAGGCGCGAGGCCTGGCCTGGCTCAAGGTGCTCGCTGCCCTTGAACATCATGTGTTCCAGCGCGTGCGACAGGCCGGTCTGGCCCGGTGGCTCGTCGACCCCGCCAACCTTGTACCAGACCTGCGATACCACCACCGGCGCGCGGTGATCCTCGCGGATGATGACGTTCAGGCCGTTGTCGAGGGTGTAGCTGTGAGTGGGTTGTCGGCTTTCGGCCATGGCCGTCGGCGCGAGCAGCGGAAGCAGCAGCAGGAGAGTACGCAAGCGCAACATGCAGGTGTCCTGTTTTACAGCGCGGTAATCGTGTGACCCTGCAGGCAGACCGGCGTGCCGCCCGCCGCTGAGTCATACCGCCGTTGGCGGAAGTGGGGTAGGATAACCCAACCTTCAATATGGCGAAGCATTCGCCGTCGAACTCAGATAGTGACTCTTCATGTTTGGTTCCAAAGACAAACCGCAAAACCCCGAAGCTCAGAACGAGACCAAGCCCGAAAAGAAAGGGCTGTTCGGCTGGGCGCGCCGCCGGGAAGAGCCGGCGCAGAGCGAGCCGCAGGCCGATGCACCGGCACCGCTCAGTGGTGACCTGAATACCGTTGAGGGCCGCGAAGCTGCCGCCCGTGAGGCTGCTGCCTCGCTGTTTTCCGAACTGGGCCAGAGCGCGCCTGCTGTCGAAGCCGCGGAGCCTGCTGCCGAGCCGGAGGCCAAGGGCTTCTTCGCGCGTATGCGGCAGGGCCTGTCCAAGACCAGCGTCAACCTGGGCGAGGGCATGGCCAACCTGTTCCTCGGCGAAAAGGAAATCGACGACGAGCTGCTCGAGGAAATGGAAACCCGGCTGCTGATGGCCGACGTCGGCATCGAAGCCACCACCATGATCATGGAAACCCTGCAGGAGCGGGTGACCCGTCGTCAGGTGGGCAGCCGCAAGGCGCTCTACCGTGCCCTGCAGGACGAGCTCGAAGCGCTGCTGGCGCATGTGGCCAAGCCGCTGAAAATCGACAGCAGCAAAAAGCCCTACGTGATTCTGGTGGTTGGCGTGAACGGCGTCGGCAAGACCACCACCATCGGCAAGCTGGCCAAGCGGCTGCAGGGCGAAGGCAAGCAGGTCATGCTGGCCGCGGGCGACACCTTCCGCGCCGCAGCGGTCGAGCAGCTGCAGGTCTGGGGCGAGCGCAACCAGATTGGCGTGATTGCCCAGCACACCGGTGCCGATTCCGCCTCCGTGATCTTTGACGGCCTGCAAGCCGCCAAGGCCCGTGGCGCCGATGTACTGATCGCCGATACGGCCGGCCGTCTGCACAACAAGGATCACCTGATGGACGAGCTGGCCAAGGTCAAGCGCGTCATGGCCAAGCTGGATGCGGATGCGCCGCACGAAGTGATGCTGGTGCTGGACGCCGGTACCGGTCAGAACGCCATTTCCCAGACCAAGCTGTTCGATCAGGCGGTTGGCCTGACCGGTCTGACCCTGACTAAGCTCGACGGCACCGCCAAGGGTGGGGTGATCTTCGCGCTGGCCAAGCAGTTCGGCTTGCCGATCCGCTTCATTGGCGTGGGTGAGCAGATCGATGATCTGCGTCCCTTCACCGCACCGGACTTTGTTGCCGCGTTGTTTGGACAGAAGCCATAAATGATTCGCTTCGAGCAGGTCAGTAAGCGCTACGCCAACGGACATCAGGGGCTCGACAAGCTCAGCTTCCATATCCGTACCGGCGAAATGGTGTTCATTACCGGCCACTCCGGCGCCGGTAAGAGCACCCTGCTCAAGTTGATCATGTGCATGGAGCGCCCCAGCAGCGGCGCCGTGCATGTGGGTGGCCAGAACCTGCGGGATCTGGGCAGCGATGACATTCCGTACCTGCGCCGTCAGATCGGCGTGGTGTTCCAGAATCACCAGCTGCTGTTCGACCGCACGGTCTTCGACAACGTCGCCCTGCCGCTGATCATCAACGGTACTCCGGCTGATGAGGTAGGCCGCCGGGTGCGTGCCGCGCTCGACAAGGTCGGCCTGTTGAGCAAGGAAAACAGCTATCCGATTGCGCTGTCTGGCGGTGAGCAGCAGCGCGTCGGTATTGCCCGCGCGGTGGTACACAAGCCCGCACTGCTGCTGGCGGACGAGCCGACCGGTAACCTCGACCCCGAACTTTCGGCCGAAATCATGGCGCTGTTTGAAGATTTCAATCGGGTCGGCGTGACTGTGATCATCGCCAGTCACGACCTGCCGCTGATCGCCCGTCTGCATCACCGTACCCTGACGCTCGACCAGGGAAGTCTGCTGGCGGATGGAGAGTCCTGATGAGCAGCGCAAAGAATCCTCAACCGGGTCGCCGTAAAGCGCCGAGCGGGGCCGCGCGCTCCCAGCGCGATTGGCGTCACCCGCTGCGCAGCTGGTTCGGCAGTCACCGTGACAGCGCCCGTCAGGCACTGGTGCGTGTTAGGCACTATCCGTTCAGCAGCGCCATGACGGTGCTGGTGATGACCATTGCCCTGGCGCTGCCGATGGGGCTGTCGGTAGTGATTGGTCAGGTCAAGCAGCTGGGCGTGAACTGGCAGGAAGCGGCGCAGATCTCGGTTTATCTGGCGGAAGACGTCAGCGCCGAGAAACAGCAGACGCTGACCGAACAGATCGGTCAACTGGCCGGTGTGGCGCAGGCGCAGCTGCTCGACAAGGATCTGGCATTGGCTGAGTTCCAGCAGCACGCCGGCATGGGCGACGCCCTGCTGCAGCTCGACTACAACCCCTTGCCCAGCGTGATTGTGGTCACGCCACTGAGCATCGACGGTGGTGCAGCGGCGCTGGAACCACTGCGTGATCGTCTGGCGGCCATCGACGGCGTCGAGCAGGTGCAGATCGATCTGCTCTGGGTCGAGCGGTTGGCGGCGATTCTGGCGATGTTCGAGCGTTTTGCCGGTGGCCTTGGCGTGCTGTTGATCATCGCGCTGCTGCTGGTCATGGCCAACACCATCCGGTTGGCCATCGAAAGCCGCCGCGAAGAGATTTTGGTGATCAAGCTGGTGGGCGGTACCGACGCCTTCGTGCGCCGTCCGTTCCTCTACATCGGCGTGCTCTACGGCCTGCTGGCTGGCGTGCTGGCCTGGATACTGCTGGCGCTCGGACTAGCCTGGCTGAACGTCACGGTGGAGCGGGTTGCCTCGCTGTATCAAAGCGAATTTGTCCTGTTCGGCATGCCCTTTACCGACGGTCTGGCGCTGGTATTTGGCGCCATGGTGCTGGGGCTGGCTGGCGCCTGGCTGGCGGTCGGGCAGCATGTAAGGGCGATTGAGCCGCAGTAGGAGCCGCTCGGTGCCCGGGCGGGTGACGGGTTTTGGTTCGAGTGTTGGGGTAAGGGTTTAGGACGGGGGGCTGAAAGCTGAAGGCTGGAAGCTTGAAGCAGTCCGAATCGTCGCAGATAGCGGTTTTTTGCTCATGCTCTGCCAAGCAATCGCTCCGCTACATCTCAGACTGCCTCCAGCCTCCGCTTGCCGCAACGCTGAACTTTAGGTTACGTTCACAGTCCTATTTTGCGGTGATACACTCAGCCGTCTTTATTTGGGGAGTTCGAACATGAGCACTGCTCTGCAGCCTGTTCATACCTTGGCTCCGGGAGCCAATCTCGAAGCCTACATTCAAAGCGTCAGCGCGATTCCGATTCTCAGTGTCGATGAGGAACGGGCGCTGGCCGACCGTCTGTACTACAACGAAGACTTGGAAGCTGCCCGTCAGCTGGTCATGTCTCACCTGCGTTTCGTCGTGCACATCGCTCGCAGCTACTCCGGTTACGGTCTGGCGCAGGCTGATCTGGTGCAGGAAGGCAACGTTGGCCTGATGAAAGCGGTCAAGCGATTCAATCCGGAGATGGGCGTGCGCCTGGTCTCCTTCGCCGTGCACTGGATTCGCGCCGAGATTCACGAGTTCATTCTGCGCAACTGGCGGATTGTCAAAGTTGCTACCACCAAGGCCCAGCGCAAGCTGTTCTTCAACCTGCGCAGCGCCAAGAAGAAACTGGCCTGGCTGTCACAGGATGAAGTTGAAGCCGTTGCTGCTGATCTGGGTGTTGCCGCGCGTGAAGTTCGCGAGATGGAAAGCCGTCTGTACGGCCAGGATCTGGGCTTCGACGGCGCGCAGGACGATGATGACGATGCGGCCTATGCCCCGGTACATTATCTGGAAGACAAGCGCTACGATCCGGCCACTCAGCTGGAGTCGGCCGACTGGTCTGACAGCGCCAGCACCAGCCTGCTGACGGGTCTGGACGCCCTCGACGAGCGCAGTCGCGACATCCTCTACCAGCGCTGGCTGGCCGAAGAAAAGGCCACGCTGCACGAGCTGGCAGCCAAGTATCAGGTGTCGGCCGAGCGTATTCGACAGCTGGAAAAGAACGCGATGAACAAGCTGAAGAAGAATCTCGAAGCCGAGGTCGAAGTCTGACGCTTGCTGCACTGAACGCAAAGGGGCATCCGCAGGATGCCCTTTTTGTTGGTGTCGCAGGTATCCCGGTTTAGGTTTCTCGTGCTGTACCGAGCCGTAGGGCCACGGCATGCCGTGGCCGCTGACACCGCCGCTGGCGAGCAAAGCACGTTTTTCCCGTTTCAATAACAAGATCAAGGAGTACCGCATGACGCGCCGTCAGGGTGTGCGACTGGCCACACTGTTCACCGTGGTGATTCTCGCCTTTTATGCATTCGGTTACTGGCAGTCACGGCCAGAGACACCTGAGCCGATGCAGTGGCTGGCCCGCTATCAGGTCAGTCTGCTGACGCCGCTGCATGAGCAGCAGCTGACGCTGGGTGGTGCGGGTGAGGCGCTGGGGCATGGCACCCTGTGGATGATCAGCTCGGAAGGTCAGCCACTGCTGGTCAGTCGTTACACCATGGAAAGCGACGATCTGAGCTGGCGTGTGCAGGCGGTCATCGGCCTGACGCCGGAGCAGACCGACAGCCTGGTGCAGGCCCAAGCCTGGCAGCCGGACTTGCCCGATCAGCCGATCAACTCGGCAGTGGGTGATGCCCTGAAAGACCGCAAGGTAGTGCGTCTGAGCCTGATCCCCAATGAGCCGATGTCACTGGCGCAGGTGCAGGGTACCTTCGGCAATCCGGATCTGCGTCTGCCGGTCAGCGAGGGAGAGGCGTGGGTTTATCCGAAAGTGGGCGTTGTTGTCGCCGTTGGTGAAGAGCAGGCGCATTCGATCATGTTCGGTCTGCGCGAAGAGTTGCCGGCAGCGCAATAAGCGGCCGGGCTCAGAAATCCAGCCGATTACGCCAATACCGCACGGTCAGCCAGTCCGGTATTGGCCTCCCGGCTTCCATCTGGTCGAGATAATGGCGGCCACCCAACTGCTGGCTCTGCCGCCGAATCCAGTTGGCGCGCCGCAGGGCGTGGGGTGGCGGGCTGGCAGCGTCCCAGTTGAGCGGGCTTGGCAGCACCGCAGCGAGCTGCGCGGCCTGTTGGGTAGAAAGATAGCTGGCACCTGTGCCGAAGTGATGGCGGGCTGCGGCCTCTACGCCGTATACGCCCTTGTCCCACTCGGCGACGTTCAGATACATCTCCAGAATCCGCTGCTTTGGCCAAAGCAGTTCAATTCCGGCGGTAAACCAGACCTCCAGCCCCTTGCGCAGGTAGCTGCGGCCAGACCACAGGAACATGTTCTTGGCCACCTGCTGGCTGATGGTGCTGGCGCCGCGCAGAGTACCGCCTTGCATGTTATGTTCGACGGCAGCGCGAATGGCCTTGAGGTCAAAGCCGTAATGCTCTGCAAAACGCTGATCTTCGGCGGCAATCACCGCCATTTTCATACTGTCGGGGATCTGCGCATAGGGCCGCCACTGGTACTGGCGACGGTAGTCGGCGTCGTCACGCTGGGTGATCCAGCGTTCGACCATCAGCATCGAGCCGGGCGCAGGTACCCAGCGCAGCACCAGCACCGGCAGCAGGCTGAGCAGGGCGATGATGACGAGCCACTTGGCGGTCTTGCGCAATAGGAGTTTGAACATGGGAGTCCGGCCAGCGATTTGGTTCGGAGTATAAACCGAGGGGGCAAAGCATGGCCAAATGGCTGCTGTTACTGGCATCACTGAGTGGTTTTACTGGCGTAGCTCTGGGCGCGTTCGCTGCCCACGGGCTGCGCGGCAAATTGTCGGAAAACATGCTCAGCGTGTTTCAGACCGGCGTGAGCTACCAGCTGTGGCACACCATGGCGTTGATTGGTGTGGCGCTGCTGCTGCTGCGCAGCCCGGACAGCACCCTGCTCAAAGCCACCGGGGTGCTGTTTGCGCTGGGTATCGTGCTGTTCTCCGGCAGTCTCTACCTGCTTACCCTCACGGGTGTAGGCAAGCTGGGCATGATCACGCCGCTCGGCGGCATGCTCTGGCTGGCGGCATGGTTGTGTCTGGGTCTCGCCGTCTGGCGTACGGTCTGATCCGTCGTGGTCAGCGGGTGGCAAAGGGCGTTATCATAGCGCCCTTGTCGCCGGTCAATAGTGGCCGCGCTGAGCTGCCCTACCATCTCCATCCGTCGTTACCGAGCCGCCCATGCAGATTCATTTGAACGGTGAGCCCTATCACCTCGACCAGCCGCTGACCCTGACTGAGCTGATCGCCCGCCTGGGGCTGACCGGCAAGCGTTTGGCAGTCGAGCTGAACCTCGATATCGTGCCGCGCAGTCTGCACGCCGAAACCCGCTTGGCCGAGGGTGATCGGGTGGAAATCGTGCATGCCATCGGTGGCGGCTAACCCAATCCCTTCGCTGGAGAACCTGATGACTGATATGACCCAGGACGCGCTGGAAATCGCCGGCGTTCGTTACCGTTCCCGTCTGCTGGTCGGCACCGGCAAGTACAAGGACCTGGAAGAGACTGGCCGCGCCATCGAAGCTTCGGGCGCCGAGATCGTCACCGTTGCGATTCGCCGTACCAACATCGGCCAGAATCCGGACGAGCCCAATTTGCTGGACGTGGTATCGCCGGATCGCTACACCATCCTGCCGAACACCGCTGGTTGCTATACCGCCGAGGAGGCAGTACGCACCTGTCGCCTGGCCCGTGAGCTGCTGGACGGCCACAAGCTGGTCAAGCTGGAAGTACTGGCCGATCAGAAGACCCTGTTCCCGAATGTTGTGGAAACCCTCAAGGCCGCCGAAGTGCTGATCAAGGACGGCTTCGACGTCATGGTCTACACCAGTGATGACCCGATCATCGCCCGTGAACTGGCCGCGATGGGCTGCGTTGCGGTGATGCCGCTGGCCGGTCTGATCGGTTCCGGCATGGGTATCTGCAACCCGTGGAACCTGCGCATCATTCTGGAAGAAGCCACCGTACCGGTGCTGGTCGATGCCGGTGTCGGCACCGCATCCGACGCGACCATCGCGATGGAACTGGGCTGTGCCGGTGTGCTGATGAACAGCGCTATCGCTCACGCCGATCAGCCGGTGCTGATGGCGCAGGCCATGCACCACGCTGTGGTCGCCGGTCGCGCCGCCTACCTGGCCGGCCGGATGCCGCGCAAGCTCTATGCCTCGGCCTCGTCGCCGCTGGACGGCACCCTGCGCTGAGCAGGCTATCCTTCTGTCAGGCGCCCTGCGGGGCGCCGTCTCATTTGAATCATTATCGAGCTGCCCATGTCTGATACTCCCGAACTGCCCGAAAGCGCAGATACCCCGAATCCTGATAGTCCACCGCGCCGCGCTATTCGCAGCTTCGTCATGCGCGCCGGCCGCATGACCGAGGGTCAGCAGAAGGGTGTCGATCAGGGCTGGCCGCGTTTCGGCCTGACGCTGGATCAGGGCATGCTCGATCTGGATGCCCTGTTCGGTCGCAGCGCGCCGCGCACGCTGGAGATCGGCTTCGGCATGGGCCACTCGCTGCTGGAGATGGCTGCGGCTGCACCCGAGCAGGACTTTATCGGTATCGAAGTGCATCGCCCCGGTGTCGGTGCGTTGCTCAATGGCCTGCTGACTAACGGCCTGAGCAATGTCCGTGTGTTCGACTGTGATGCGATTGAGGTGCTGAATCGCTGCATCCCTGACGGCAGTCTGGATCGCCTGCTGCTGTTCTTCCCGGACCCGTGGCACAAGAAGAAGCACCACAAGCGCCGCATCGTTCAGCCGGCCTTTGCCGAACAGGTGCGTCGCAAGCTGAAGGTCGGCGGCGTGTTCCACATGGCAACCGACTGGGAACACTACGCCGAGCATATGCTGGAAGTCATGAACGTTGCCCCCGGCTACCGCAACCAGGCGGGTGAGGCTGGCTACGTGCCGCGCCCGGAAGAGCGTCCGGTGACCAAGTTCGAGCGCCGTGGCGAGCGTCTCGGCCATGGCGTCTGGGATCTGAAGTTCGAGCGAGTCGACTGAGCACCCGGTTGCCCGCGACGTTCGTCAGACTGGATCCTCGCCTGCGCGGGGATGACGAGGGGCGTTGCTGCAACGGTGCTGCGCTGATTTGCCCGGAAAAACCACGCGCCTTACTGTGCGATGGGGCACTGGTCGAGCGTGAGCTCGACCTTCCCAGGGCGCGTCTTAGGCTAATCTACCGAGCAGCAGAACTGCACAGGCCGGGAAGGTCGAGATCCAACACGGCCATGGCGTTGCACGGAGGGCCGCTGGTCGAGCGAGTTCTCCACCTTCCCGGCAGGCGCTGTATGAGGTGTTGCGGCGCGCACGCACCGGGCCGACCTTTGACACCTGTGTCAGCCATCCCACCCCGACCGTCATTCCCGCGCAGGCGGGAATCCGGTTGCACGGCGAAGCGGGCAGCGCTTTAGCGGCGTACCCACACCTCAACCCGGCCATTGCGCCGCGCGCCGCTTTCCCCACCTGCCGAGCCCACTGGCATGTAGTGCCCGTAACCGACATAGCCCTGCACCTGTGTGCCCATTTCCCGCAGCGCCTTGGCAGCAGACAGCGCCCGCAGTTCCGAGATCATCTGCGCGCGCAGCTCATGGCTTTGCTGGTCGGAAAAGCCGATCAGCATCAGGTCGCGGCCGGTTTTGCCGGTGTCTTGCAAGTATTGCTGAATGCGCTGCAGGTCGCGCTTGGCCTTGTTGTCGAGCTGGGTGCGGCCCTCGGCAAAGCGGAAGTTGACCGACAGGCGCTGGTAGTTCCGGGTCAGGACCTTGAAGGTCTCCGGCACGCTGGCGTCCTGCACCGGGTCGACGGCAAAGGGGGTCTGTGAGAAGAAGCCTGACTCGGCCACAATCGCTTGCCCGGCCTGGCTCTGCACGTATTCAATGAACTCCTGCGCCAGCGGCTTGCCTGTGTCTGCCGCGGTGTAGAGGTAGAGTCGACGGGCCAGTGGGTAGTCCTCGGTTGCGACCGACAGCGTGCTCGGTTTCAGCGCGGGTGCATTGCCATCGGCAATCGCCAGCAGCTTGCTGGCACCCGCCGAGGCAAACCCGGCGAAGCCGATGCCGGCCGGATCATTGCTTACATCGTTGGACAGCTGATCGTTTGACTCATAGCGGCGAGCGCTCGGCGTCAGGCTGTAGCGGCCAGCCAGCACCAGCTCCTTGAAGGTATCCCAGGTGCCGGACTGCTCATCACGGGCATAGATCTGAATCGCCCGATCCGGGCCGCCGACTTCGGCCCAGTTACTGATTTCACCGGCAAAGATGCGCGCCAGAGTATCGATGTTCAGCTGCTCAATCGGGTTGGACGGATGCACCAGAATGGCCAGACCATCAATCGCAATCACGTGCTCGCTGGCGGCGCTGGTCATGTCGGCGCGTGATGCCATCTGCGCGCTTTCGCTGCCCTTGACTCGGCGCGAAGCGGCCCAGATGTCGGCCTGATTGGCAGCCAGCGCGGTAAAGCCGGTGCTGGAGCCGTGTGCGGCGACCAGCACGGTCATCAGTTTGCCGCCATAGGTGGTGGCAAGAATGGTCTCGTTGGCCGTCTCGGTCGGTCGGGCTGAGACGGGATTGCCGGTCAGTTGCTGAAGAAAACTGGTCATCAGCATGGGGGCGAGGGTGGCGCCGATGGTGTTGGAGCCGTGGATCTCCAGCGCGTGGGCGCTGGCCAGACCAGGCAGCATGGCTAGCGAGAACCACAGGTGGCGCAAGTGGCGGCGAACTGAATGCATGATGGACCTCATTCATCTGACAGCAGGGGTGCGAGGCTGCCAGAGTGCGACAGGTAGATGACATTCAGGTTACGGCGGGGTGACGCTTGGACGTTGTGTGTTCAGGGTGCCGATTGCGTCACATTGCGTGGATCGTGCGGCTGACGCTACAGCTCAAGGTTCCAATTCTGCCGCCAGCTCGGATCGGTTGCGGCCGCCTTCCTTGGCGCGATAGAGCGCCAGATCAGCCCGTTTGAGCAGGCTTTCCTCGCTCTCCTGCGCGCTGAAGTGGGCGACGCCGATGCTGATGGTGACGCGGATACTGTGCCCCGCGTGCTGGACCGGGGCGGTGGCGACGCTCAGGCGCAGCCGCTCGGCGATGTTCAACGCGGCTGCGGTCGGGCAGTCAGGCAGAAATATCACGAACTCTTCACCGCCAAAGCGGCAGACCCGGTCAGCGGCACGGACATCGGCTTGGGCACGCCGCACGAACTCGCAAAGCACCGCGTCGCCGGCGTCATGGCCATAGCTGTCGTTGATCTGCTTGAAGTGATCCAGATCGATCAGCAGTACCGACATGGCGGGTGAGCCGCGCTTGATGCGGGTGACTTCGTCGGCGAGCAGCGTGTACAGATGGCGGCGATTGTAGGCGCCGGTCAGCGGGTCGGTACTGGCCTGCTCAGCCAGTTGCTCGTTGGCTGCCAGCAGCTCCTGGGTGCGTTCGGCAACCTTTTGCTCCAGCGCGGTGTTGGCCTGTGCCAGATCCTCGAACAGTCGTCTGCGCTCAACAAAGGCCTGAACCATGCCGGCAACCCAGGGGCGCCAGATCGATGGTACCTCCGGCGTCTTTGGCGGAAGGTCGTCGCGGGTCTGGGCAACGTAGTCAGCCACGCTTATTGTGGGTTCAACGAACATGCGCCAGACCACTACATTGACCAGCGCGATGCCGAATACCAGCACCAGCGCCAGTTGCAGCTGCGGCATGAAGGACGCTGCCACACGCTCGGCGATCAGGTCGAGCGGCAGCAGCAGGATCACGCTCCATTGCGGGTTATCCAGCGTATCCAGTAACACCATCCGGCCGTCGTGGACGGTCCCGTTGAGTCGCTTCAACTCAGCGTTATGCGTCTGTGCGTCGGACAGCAAGGCGCCCAGCGGTTTAATGTCCGAGTTGCGGTCGGCGGGCTGGTTGCGATTGGCGAGAATCTGGTCGTACTCGTTGGCAACCAGCAGCGTGCCGCCCTTGTCCGGGAAGCGTTGCAGCTCGTCCTGCAGGAAGTTGAGCAGTACATCGACGGCCACCACACCGACGAAGTGGTCATCCCAGTAGACCGGCTGGGCATGGGATACCATCAGGCCGGCGCCAGCTTGGTCGACATAAGCCGGCGTCCAGAAGGACTCACGTTGCGGGTTGTTGTCTGGCAAGCCCATTCTGGTGACGTCGTAGTCAGCCCATGAACTGTGCAGAAAGGCGCGGATACTGTCCGCTCCGCCCAGCAGATCCTCGCTTGGGGCCCAGGGAGCGATCGCCAGCAGGTCTTCGTCGGCGGAGAAGAAATAGGTCCAGCGCAAGAAGGGCGAGGTGGACTGGCTGCTACCCATCCGGTCCAGTAGCGATACCGCCAGATCAAGGTGGGAGGAGCCGTTCGCCGCGCCTGCAGACTGCGCTGAGGTCAGCCCCAGCATCTGGCCGAGGCGTTCGTCCTCAGGCAGGTCGCCACGCGGGTCCAGAGTGAATTGACCCTCAATGGCGTCTCGCATCCCCCGATCGACTGCGTTCTGCAGGCCTGAGCTGCCTGAGTAAGGCACCTGCTGCGGAAATGCGCTGGACCAGAGCGCAAGCTGGGTCACCGTGTCGTCTGCGGATTTGATCACCGCCTGCAGGCGCAGGGCCATTTCATTTACCCGTTGCTGGGCAATGGCGATTTCAACCGATTTCTGCTGCTCCCAGCCGACCCAGACGGTCAACGCCACGACCGTGAGGAAAATGACTGATATCAGCAGCATCAGTCGTCGGTAGTAACGGGAAAGGTGATGTGCGGGCGAGCTGGCCAAGTTAGGTGTTATCCGTCTTAAGTATGCAGGTTACTTGCAGATAATAGTTCAGCTTTGTGCTCGGGTACGCCGCAGCGCCTAATGGGCTGCGCTGCAGATCAGTGACGTGGTTATTTGAACGGCATGCAAGATTGCGCGTGTCATGCCCCGCCCACTGGGTCCATACTCAACCTAACGCGCGATTGCTGTGGACGTGATGATAATTTACAACCCGATAACCCTCCTTGTTCTGACCAGCCTGCTGACTGGCATCATTGGCGTTGTTCTGTTGCTGATGGGGCGAGTAACCACCACTCGTATTCCCGGCTCAGGCCATTGGGCCGTCGGTTCGCTGCTGACTGCCGTGGCAGGTGTACTGATTGCGTTGCGGGATGTCGGGCCGGTCTGGCTGACCTACACGGTCGAAAATACCCTGGTGATGATCGCCTACACCTGTTACTGGGTCGGCAGTGCACAGCATTTTGGCAAGCAGCTGAACCTCAAGCCATGGATTGTCCTCTCCGTTCTGGCCTGGTGCGCGCAGACCTATTTCACCTTTGGGGTCGACAGTTTGCGGGGGCGTTATGTCAGTCTCACCGGCTACATTTTTGCCGTAACCGTCATGCACGCAGCCGTCTTGATCAGGGAAATCTATCGAAGCCGCGGCGACCATCAGCAGCGCTTGCTGGGCCTGTATTTCACCGGATTCGCCGTGACCTTCTCTGCGCTGATCTTTGGCGTGCGCTGGGCGTATGCGGTTGTTCAGCCGCAGGATGGCAATGACCTGCTGTCTTCGTCCTGGCTGCAAATGCTGTACCTTGGCGCCTTCACCTTCGGGGTCGTGATCGTCAATATTGGCTTTCTGTTGCTGGTCTCCGAGCGCATTCGCAGCCAGTTTGAAGCGCTGGCCATGGTCGACTCGCTCACCGGCGTACGCAGTCGTCGTGCAGTGGTTGATGCTGCCAGTGACCTGCTGCAGCGCAGCAAGCGGAGCCGGGAGCCATTTTCGGTATTGCTGCTGGATCTGGACCACTTCAAGGCGATTAATGATCAGTTCGGCCATCAAGGTGGCGACCGCGTGCTGCAGGGATTCTGTCGGCGCATGGAGGACGCCCTGCGCCAGTCAGATGTGTTTGGCAGACTGGGAGGGGAGGAGTTCATCGTCCTGGCGCCAGCCACCACGATGGAGCAGGCAGGGGAGCTGGCTGAGCGCCTGCGGCTCGCTGCCGTGACCAGCGAGCCCGGTTTGCCCGGGGTTACCGTCAGCATCGGCTTTACCGACTGGCGCCGGGATGATGCCTCGATTGATGATCTGTTCAGCCGCGCCGATCGCGCGCTGTATGCCGCCAAGGCGGCCGGGCGCAACAAGGCCCTGCACTGCTAGGGTGAGGCTCGCGGCTTGATCCCTTGAGCGGGGACACTGCGGGTTTGCGCGGTATGTATTCAGAGCCTGTTTGGATCAGACACTCATCCACCCCGCCAATACCCTCACATACGCCTCGGTAACTCAACTGGTTACTGTGACTGGCCGGTTCTACACTGGGCCGCATTTGAACAAACAGGAAACGCCCAGATGACCTACGAAACCCTCGATTACCAGGTGGAGGACGGTGTCCTCACGCTGACGCTAAACCGTCCTGACCGCATGAATGCCTTCAACGGCCAGATGCGTCGTGATCTGATTGCGGCCTTTGATGCGGCCGATGCGGATGACGCCGTACGCGTTGTGATCATGACCGGCGCGGGCCGTGCGTTCTGTGCCGGTGCGGATCTGGAGAAGGGCGGCGATACCTTCAACCGTCACAAGCGTCAGGACCAGCCCGAGGGTGATGATCTGCGTGATGGTGGCGGCACTGTCTCGCTGCGTATCTACGAGTGCACCAAGCCGGTCATCGTTGCTTTCAACGGCGCGGCTGTCGGCGTGGGTGTGACTATGAGTCTGCCGGCTGACATTCGCATGGCCTCGACCAACGCCAAGTTCGGCTTCGTGTTCGCCCGTCGCGGTATCACCATGGAAGCCTGCTCCAGCTGGTTCCTGCCGCGTCTCGTCGGCCCGATGCAAGCGGCCGAGTGGGTTTACACCGGCCGTGTGTTCAGTGCTGAAGAAGCCCTCAAGGGCGGTCTGCTGCGCAGCGTCCACGAGCCGGACGAGCTGCTGCCGGCCGCGCGCGAGCTGGCCCGTGAAATTGCCGACAACACCTCGGCCATGTCTGCTGTGCTGAACCGTCAGCTGCTGTGGCGCATGATGGCGGCGGATCATCCGATGGAAGCGCATATCATTGACTCGCGCGCGATTGCCTTTATGGGTGAGTCTGCGGACGCGAAAGAGGGCGTCAGCTCCTTCCTGGAGAAGCGCGCGCCAGAGTTCAAACTCCGTCCGAGCACGGATAAACCAGCCTTTTACCCGTGGTGGGAAGAGCGTAAGTTCCGATAAAAGCTGCCTGCCTAGGTTACGCTTTAACTGCCGGTCGAAAGCGCGACGCGCTGCTGACCGGATACGACGCCCGCGCACGTTCTGTGTGCGGGCGTTTCAGTGTTAGGCTTTGGCCTTTTCTACGATGGGAGCTGTTGCCATGAGTCGTCACTTTGAATCTGCCCCGGGCCTGTGCGAGAACCGCGATCCGGCCACCGAGGGCTTTGTCTTCAACCAGACCATGCTGCGCATCAAGGAACCGAAGGCGACGCTGGATTTCTATACCCGCATCATGGGTATGACGCTGGTGAAGAAGCTGGATTTTCCGGCGATGAAGTTCAGCCTGTATTTCCTGGCGGCGGTCGATAGCAATGCGTTGGACTCCTGGTCAGATGACCCCGTTGAGCGCACCCACCAGACCTTCGGCCGTCCGGCCATGCTGGAGCTGACCCATAATTGGGGCACTGAAGACGATCCTGAATTCAGCTATCACAACGGTAATGAAGACCCGCGCGGCTTTGGCCATATCGGCTTTGCGGTGCCGGATCTGGAAGCGGCCTGTGCGCGTTTCGAGGAGTTGGGTGTGTCGTTTGTGAAGCGCCCGCAGGACGGCAAGATGCACAACATTGCCTTTATCCGTGACCCGGATGGGTACTGGATCGAGCTGTTTGCGCCGGGTGGGATGGCCTGATACGCGACCCGCTGCGTCGTCGGGAAGTACGCTGGTCGAGCGGGAGCTCGACCTTCCCGGCTCCCGGACCGTGTCGTAGGGTGGACAAGCGCGCAGCGTTGTCCACCAATCGGCGGTACTGCCCGCTGTGCCGAGCGAGGGTGGTCGGTGGAGAAGCCGTTGGCGTTCTCCACCCTACAGGCGGTGCAGTTCTGCGGTTTTACGGGAAGTGCGCGCCGTCCAGCGTTCCCTGCTGGGTGCGCTTGTCGTACTCGCGGTCGTCGATGGCGAGTTGTTCCAGCAGGCGCCGACCGGTGGCGTTGGCGGCTTGTTGCAGTTGCTCACAGGAGGCCGCTGGCGGCAGGTTGAGGATGGCCTGCTCGATCTGTCTGGCGGCATTCATTGCCAAATCCACATGACCATCCTGATGCAGCTGCAGGGCGAGCAGGTAGCTGTCCCACTTCTGCTGCACGCTGGCGGGGCGCTGCGCGTTTGCCTGCAGGCGCGGGATGTAGGACGTGACGCTGACGTCGGTGGTGACTTCGGTGATGCGGCACTGACCGGGTGTGGAGGTCCAGCGGAAGTTCCAGTTAACCCGGTTGGCGCTGTGCTGTCGGCTACGGTTGAGGCTGGCGCGGATGGTGTCGACGGTCGCACCGCTGACATCAAAGCTCTCCACCCGGCTCTGCAGCCGTGGTTCGGCGTAGCTTTGCCCCGCAGCGATCAGCAGCGGGCTCAGCAGCAGCGGTAACAGCAATCGTTTGTGCATCAGATCGGGTCCATCAGCCGCTCAAGGGCGGCGCGGCAGCGGTTGGGGATCGGGAAGGCGGTATTGCTGGCGCGGTCGACGAATACGTGGACGAAACGCCCTGCCGCGCAGGCTTCTTCACGGCCTTGTTTGAAGACGGCCAGTTCGTAGTGCACCGAGCTGCTGCCCAGGCGCGCGACCTTGACGCCGATCTCGATGGCATCGGGGAAGGCGATGGGCGCGAAGTAGTCGCAGTTGGAGCTGACCACAAAGGCGACCTGGTCGCCGGTGTGGATATCCAGCCCGCCTTCAGCGATCAGCCAGCTGTTTACCGCGCTGTCGAAGTAGCTGTAGTAGGTCACGTTGTTGACGTGACCGTAGATGTCGTTGTCGTGCCAGCGGGTGGTGATGGCGTGCAGGTAGGGGTAATCGCTGCGCGTGGGCTTGCTCGTACTCATGAATGCTCCGCTTGGCTCAGTAAGCCTGGTTGTAGATGGCCAGCGCGTCCGCTTCGGTGACCTCGCGTGGGTTGTTGACCAGCAGACGCTGCTGCAGCATGGCGTCCTTGGCCAGCATTTCCAGTTTGTCTTTCGGTACGCCAGCGTCGCGCAGGCGGCTCGGCAGGCCGCAGCGCGGGCTCAGCGCAGCCAGTGCGCTAATCATTTGTGCGGTCAGGCTGTCGGCGTCACCGGCAACCAGGCCGGGGCCGACGATCAGCGGTGCCAGTTCGGCGTACAGCGGCGCGGCAGCCGGGGCGTTGAATTCGACAACGGTCGGCAGCACCAGCGCGTTCGACAGGCCGTGGGGAATGTGGAAGTGGCCGCCGAGCGGGTAGGCCAGGGCGTGGACCGCGGCGACCGGGGCGTTGGCGAAAGCCTGGCCAGCCAGCAGGGCGCCGAGCAGCATGGCTTGGCGGGCTTCGCGGTTCTGGCCATCTTGCACGACGGCGTCCAGATTGCCGGCCAGCAGGCGCAGGGCCTCGCGGGCGAGCATGTCGGACAGCGGATTCTTCTTCAGCTTGCTGGTATAGGCCTCAATGGCGTGCACCATGGCGTCGATGCCGGTGGCGGCGGTGACGTGGGCGGGCAGACCCAGGGTCAGGTCGGCATCCAGCAGGGCCAAGTCCGGCAGCAGAATTGGTGATACCACGCCCATTTTGGTGGTGGCGCCGGTGGTGATGATCGCAATCTGGGTCACTTCCGAGCCGGTGCCGGCGGTGGTCGGCACCTGAATCAGTGGCAGGCGCTGGCCGCGGGCGTTGCCTACGCCGTAGATGTCTTGCAGGGTTTGGCTGCAGCTCGGATGGGCGAGCAGGGCGACCAGCTTGGCAACGTCCATCGAGCTGCCGCCACCGAAGCCGATGATCAGCTCGGCTTGCATGGCCTTGGCCTGCGCAACCGCGGCGAGCACCACGGACTCTGGCGGATCGGCTTCAACCTGATCGAATACCTCAACCGCAATGCCGGCACCGCTCAGGGTCGGCAGCACGTCGCTGAGCAGGCCGATCTTGGTAATGCCGGGGTCGGTGACAATCAGCACGCGGTGGGCGTCGCGGACCTTACACAGTTCGCCGAGTTGGCTGGCGGAACCGGATTCGCAGAGGATCTGCGCAGTGGTGGCAAAGCTGAAGGGATTCATCGGGCCTCCGGGTTGGGTGCGGGTTCGATCTGCTGCGTGCCCGTGGGCCGCGGTTGTTGTGTGGTCGTCGCCGGCTGCTTGCCGGCTGGCGAGATCGAAATCAGTTTCCAGACTGAGCCAATTCTGCTGACTGTACGTTCATGCGGCAAGGGCTATTGATGTTACCGATGGTAATTCACAGCCCGGCGGGACGGGAGAGTCGAGCTTCAGCTCGACCGTGGAGATTGCTGCGTGCGCGTGGCCGAGTTGGAACTCGGCCTTCCCGGCGAGCAAGCAGGGGGGGGGCTTTCGGGAGGGTCGAGCTCCGGCTCGACCAGGGAAGGTGCTACATGTGCGTGGCCGAGTTAGAACTCGGCCTTCCCGGTGAGCACGCAGGGGTGGTTGTGGGTTCGGGAGGGTCGAGCTCCCGCTCGACCAGGGAGATTGCTGGATGCGTTTGGCCGAGTTGGAACTCGGCCTTCCCAGGCTGCCTAGAGGAACATCTCCAGCAAGTCGTTGAGGAACAGCCGGCCGCGTTCGGTCGGGCGCAGCTGCTGGTGCCAGGGTTCCAGCAGGCCCTTGGCTTCGGCCTGGTTCAGGGTGTCGGCGATCTGCTCCAGTGACTGGCCGGTACGTTCGGCATACCAGCGGCTCGGCACGCCGTCGACCAGCCGCAGGGCGTTCATCAGAAAGTCGAAGGGAAGCTCGCCGCTATCCAGCGTCTTGCTGCCGGCCAGATAGGCTTTCTCAGGGTTGAGGTAGTCCTTGGGCAGGCGGGTCTTCCAGTAGCGCTGTACCTTGCCGCTGGCGTCGGTCAGCTTGCCATGGGCGCCGGCGCCCAGGCCGAGAAAGTCGCCGTATTGCCAGTAGTTGAGGTTATGGCGGGCGCGGCGGCCACCCCTGGCGTAGGCGGAAATCTCGTACTGGGCGTAGCCGCCGGCGGCCAGCCGCTGCAGCCCGGCTTCCTGAATCGACCAGAGAATGTCTTCCTCGGGCAGCGTGGGCGGGCGCGAGTAGAACACGGTGTTCGGTTCCAGCGTGAGCTGATACCAGGACAGGTGCTCGGGTGCGAGCGCCATCGCCTGATCCAGATCGGCCATTGCCTGGGCGTGGTCCTGATTCGGCAAGCCGTGCATGAGGTCGAGGTTCAGGTTGTCGAAGCCGGCGCGGCGCGCCATCTCTACGGCGCCGAGGGCTTCACGGTCGTCATGGATGCGGCCCAGTGCCTTGAGGTGTTCGGCGTTGAAGCTCTGGATGCCGATCGACAGGCGATTGATGCCGGCCAGCCGGTAGTCGCGAAACTTGGCCTGCTCGAAGGTGCCGGGGTTGGCTTCGAGGGTGATTTCGATGTCGTCTGCGAAGGGCACGCGCTGATTCAGCGCCTGCAGGAAGCGGTCCAGCGCAGCGGCCGAAAACAGGCTCGGCGTGCCGCCACCGAAGAAGATCGAGGTCAGCGGCCGGGCGGGCAGGCCTTCGAGCGCCCGCATGTCCTGCTCCAGATCCTCGATCAGGGCGTCAACGTACTCGGCCTCGGGCAGGGCATCGTGAGTGGTGTGCGAATTGAAGTCGCAGTAGGGGCACTTCTTTACGCACCAGGGGATGTGGATGTACGCCGCCAGGGGCGGCAGCTGCAAGCTTGAAGCTGCAAGCTTTAAGCTGTCCGTGCGGGTTTGAGCTTCCAGCTTCCGGCTTCCAGCTTCTGGCTGCTTCAAGGTAGCGATAACCTGGCTTTTAGTAGGGCCAATGCCTGGGCGCGGTGGCTGAGCTGGTTCTTCTCCTGCGGGCTGAGTTCGGCGCTGGAGCAGTCGCGCTCCGGGACCCAGAACAGCGGGTCGTAGCCAAAGCCGTGCTCGCCGCTGGCGGCGTGCAGGATGCGACCTTCCCACGCCCCTTCGCAGATGACCGGGATCGGGTCTTCGGCGTGGCGCAGCAGCGCCAGTGCGCAGATGAACTGGGCGCCGCGTTCGGCGTCCGGCACATCCTTCAGCGCCTCAAGCAGCTTGGCGTTGTTGGCGGCATCGCCACCACCGCCGGCGTAGCGGGCGGAGTAGATGCCGGGGGCGCCGCCGAGGGCGTCGACCGCGAGCCCTGAGTCGTCGGCCAGCGCCGGCAGACCCGATACGCGCGCGGCGTGACGGGCCTTGATCAACGCATTTTCGACGAAGGTCAGCCCGGTTTCTTCGGCTTCGATATCGGTGAAGTCGCTTTGCGGGCGGACGGTGATGCTGTCACCCAGCATGGCCTGGAGTTCAGCGAGCTTGCCCTTGTTGTTGCTGGCGAGCACTAACTCACTGAAGGGCAGGGCAGATTTATTGGTCATCGGGGAAGAATTCCTGCTGGAAGCTCAGGCTGTGCACCATGGCGCCCTGTTCGGCCTGGATATCGACCTTGAACAGCAAAATGCCGCGTTGAGTGGCGGTGTAGTTGGCGACAAAGTAGATGGCATCGCCTTCCTGGATACGCTTGAAGTCGAGCGCGACCGGCTGGCCAATCAGGCTGCGCACTTCGCCCTTGAGGATGGCGTCGACCGCGCTGCCATCGGCGCGCTGCACGGCGACGTTGAGTACGCCGTGGGTCGGGCCGCGCTTGAGGCCGGCGTTGGCGGCGATGTCGGGCTGCAGCATGCTGCTGTTGAAGACGTTGTGGTAGATCACCAGATCACCGAAACGGGTGGGTTCCGGGCCGGCGAAGACGTTGAAGCTGAGCAGCATCAGGCTCAGCAGGCAGAGACGACGAATCATGGCAGTTCTCCTCTCAATCAGGACTAGCGGCTGACGCGGTAGATCGCGACTTCACCCAGCAGGTTGGGCCACAGGCCACTCAACCAGCTGGTCTGATGGGTTTGGTCGACCACCAGACGGTCCAGCACCTTGATGTTGCGCTCACGGCACAGCTGCTCGAAGTCCTTGAAGGTGCAGAAATGGATGTTCGGGGTGTTGTACCAAGTGTAGGGCATGAACTCGGACACCGGCATGCGGCCCTTGGTGCCCAGATACCAGCGGCAGCGCCAGTGGGCAAAGTTGGGGAAGGTCAGAATGCCCTCGTGGCCGATGCGCAGCATGTCTTCCAGTACCCGATCAGGGTAATGCATGGCCTGCAGCGACTGGGTCATGACCACGGTGTCGAAACTGTTGTCCTCGAAGTTGTCGAGGCTCTGGTCGAGGTTTTGCTCCATCACGTTGACGCCGTGGCGGATGCAACTGCTGATCTTGTCCGGGTCGATTTCCAGACCGTAGCCCTGCACCTGTTTGTGGTCGCGCAGGTGGCGCAGCAACTGGCCTTCGCCACAGCCCAGGTCGAGTACCCGGCTGCCCGGGCGAATCCATTGCTGGATGATCTCAAGGTCGGCGCGCAGGCTCATTGGCTCACCTCGATACGGTTCATGTAGCCACTCAGGGCCTCGATATAGCGGGGGATCGGCAGCAGGAAGGCATCGTGGCCCTGGGCGGCTTCGATCTCCAGATAGCTGACGTCCTTGCGCGCAGCCAGCAGGCCGTCCACCAGCTCGCGCGAGCGCGCCGGCGAGAAGCGCCAGTCGGTGGTAAAGGACATCACCAGGCAGCGTGCCTTGATCACCTCCAGCGTGCGCGCCAGGTCGCCACCGTTGGCCGCGGCCGGGTCAAAGTAGTCCAGCGCCTTGGTCATCAGCAGGTAGGTGTTGGCGTCGAAGCGCCCGGAGAACTCCTGGCCCTGATAGCGCAGGTAGCTCTCCACCTCGAACTCGACGCTGGTGAGGTCGTAGTTGAGCTGATCGGAGCGCAGCTCGCGGCCGAACTTGGCGCCCATCGAGTCATCCGACAGGTAGGTAATGTGGCCGACCATGCGGGCCAGCATCAGACCGCGCTTGGGGATCACGCCAAAGGCGGCGTAGTCGCCGTTGTGGAAGTCCGGGTCGGTGATGATCGCCTGGCGGGCGACTTCGTTGAAGGCAATGTTCTGCGCCGACAGCTTGGGTGCGGTGGCAATGGCCACGCAGTGGCGTACCCGGTCCGGGTAGCTGATCGCCCACTGTAGCGCCTGCATGCCGCCGAGGCTGCCGCCCACCACCGCGGCCCACTGCTGGATACCCAGCACGTCGGCCAGCCTGGCCTGACTGTGCACCCAGTCCTCGACGGTCAGCACCGGGAAGCTGGCGCCGTAGCTCTTGCCGGTTTCCGGGTTGATGCTGGACGGGCCGGTGGAGCCGTGGCAGCCGCCGAGGTTGTTCAGGCTGACGACGAAAAAGCGATTGGTGTCGATCGCCTTGCCGGGGCCAATGCAGTTGTCCCACCAGCCGGGCTTGCGCTCGTCGATGCTGTGATAGCCGGCGGCATGGTGATGGCCGGACAGGGCGTGGCAGATCAGCACCGCGTTGCTGGCGCTGGCGTTGAGTTCACCGTAGGTCTCGTAGACCAGCTCGTAGCTGTTCAGCGGCGTACCGCAGGCCAGGGGCAAAGGGTCGGTAAACGTCTGGCGCTGGGGGGTGACCAGGCCGACGGAGTCAGCAGGTAGTCGGGACATCGGTAACCTGTTCCTGTGTCGCTTGGCCGGACTTCGTAGGGAGGATCGCTCCCGGGATACTGCAGGCAGGCGAAGGGCCAATTATGGATGCGCCAGTCTAAAGAGGGCGTTGTTCTGGTGCAACATTCAGCCGCGGCGGATACCCAGTTCCTCAGGTAGTTGCTGCGGCTGCTTTATTAGCAAGCGTTTCTGTCGGCTGCTCTGACCGCTGAGCAGGCTGACCTGCTGGCGGCTGACCGCGAAGGCGTCGGCAAGAAAGCGGATCAGGGCGTCGTTGGCCTTGCCGTCAACCGGCGGTGCGCTGATGCGGATCTTCAGCCGTTCGCCGTGCTGCCCGGCAAACTCGGCGCGCTTGGCGCCGGGTTGCAGGTGGCAGTCGAGGATCAGGTCCTCGCCCTGCCAGTGGTAGAACGGCACCGGCGTCAGAGCGCCAGCGTCAGGCCGCGGGGCATGCCGGCTGCGGCTGCCAGATTGGCGATCACCAGCATGTCGAACAGGCGGATGGCAATAAAGGCGAAGATCGGCGACAGGTCCAGCCCGCCAAGCGCCGGCAGGATCTTGCGGATTGGCGCCAGCAGCGGTTCGCACAGCTGATTGATGAGGATCACCGCCGGGTTGTAACTGCCCTGTGCGACCCACGACAGGATCACGCTGATGATCAGCGCAAAGAAGAAGATCTTGGCGAACAGTGCGAGGATGGCGATGGCAGACCAGGCCACCAGCAGAATGATGTTCGGCAGCGCGTAACCACTCAGTACGATGATCAGCATCATCAGCACCAACTGGATCACCAGCGCCAGCACCAGCGAGGCAAAGTCGAGCCCGCCGTAACCGGGAATGATGCGTCGTAGCGGCATCAGCAGCGGCTTGGTGGCGCGTACGATGAACTGCGAGACCGGATTGTAGAAATCGGCGCGCACCAGTTGCAGCAGAAAACGCAGCAGCACGACCAGCAGGTAAAGGCTACCGAGGGTCTGCAGCAGGTAGATGGCGGCCGTATTAAGGCTGTTCATGGGCAATCAATCCTCAGGCAAGCTCGCGGGACATTTCGGCGGCGCGGTCGGCACAGGCCTGCATGGCGTCGTCGACCATCTTTGGCAGCCCCTGGCTGCGGAAGGTTTCAATCGCCCGCTCGGTGGTGCCGTTCGGCGAGCACACGCGGCGGCGCAGCTCGGCGACGTCGACATCGCTGTGCACCGCCATGTCGGCAGCGCCCAGGCCGGTGAACAGCGCCAGTCGCTCGGCGGTGTCGCGCGGCAGGCCGAGCTTTTCGCCGGCGTCGATCATCGCTTCCATCAGGTAGAAGAAGTAGGCCGGGCCGCTGCCGGAGACAGCGGTGACGGCGTCGATCAGCTTTTCTTCGTCCAGCCAGACACTGATGCCAACCGCATTGAGAATGCCTTCGGCCTGTTCGCGCTGCGCGTCGCTGACCGCGGCGTTGGCATACAGGCCGCTGACACCCTGGCCGCGCAGGGACGGGGTGTTAGGCATGCAGCGGACGATGGCGGTGCCGGCGCCGAGCCAGTTTTCCAGGCTGTCACAGGTGATGCCAGCGGCGATCGAGATGATCAGTTGGCCCGGCTTGCGGCTGCGTGGCAGGTTGCGGCAGACGTCCTGCATGACCTGCGGCTTGACGGCCAGCAGCAGGATGTCGCACTCGGCAGCCAGCACCGCGTTGTCACTGCTGGTGCGAATATGGAACTGACGCTCAAGGGCGGCGCACTGCTCGGCCTTGGTGTCGCTGGCGATCAGATTGGCCGGCTTGACGTTCTTCTGCAGCATGCCGCCGATCAGGCTGGTGGCCATGTTGCCGGCGCCGATGAAGCCGATTACGGGTGCAGTCATGTGGGAAACCTCGTTCAGCATGCGTTAGGTGTTGGCGTACTGGCGCTGCCCGAACAGGGCGGTGCCAATCCGCACGATGGTGGCGCCTTCCTGTACTGCTTCGGTCAGGTCGTCGCTCATGCCCATCGACAGGGTGTCCAGCGCCAGCGGCAGGCCCTCGGCGGCCTGGCGCAGCGCCGCCAGCGGCGCGCGGCGCGCTTCGCTGGTTTCGGCCGGTGCCGGAATCGCCATCAGCCCGCGCAGTCTGATCCGTGGCAGTGCGGCGACGGCAGCGGCCAGCGCCGGCAGCTCGGCCAGCGAAATGCCGGATTTACTGTCTTCGTCGCTGATGTTCACTTGCAGGCAGACATTCAGCGGCGGCAGATGTTCCGGGCGCTGGTCAGACAGGCGCTGGGCGATCTTCAGACGGTCGACGCTGTGCACCCAGTCGAAGTGCTCGGCGATGGGGCGGGTCTTGTTGGATTGAATGGGGCCGATGAAGTGCCAGCACAAGGGCAGGTCGGTCAGCTCGGCCATCTTGTCGAGGGCTTCCTGCAGGTAGTTTTCGCCGATATCCTTCAGCCCCGCAGCCCATGCGTCGCGAATGGCGCTGGCCGGACGGGTCTTGCTGACGGCCAGCAGGGTGATCGCTTCCGGCGGCCGTCCAGCCGTCTCGGCAGCCCGCTGGATGCGCTCACGAACGTTTGCAATATTCTCTGCTATCGTGGACATTACGGACGTTAATACCTTGCCAATGGAATAGACACTGCCGGCATTCTACATGCTTGCAGGTTGTTATGGGGAACCCTATGGATATTACCGAGCTGTTAGCCTTCAGTGCTAAACAGGGCGCATCGGACTTGCACCTGTCGGCCGGATTGCCGCCCATGATTCGCGTGGATGGCGACGTGCGTCGGATCAACGTCCCGGCGATGGAGCACAAGCAGGTTCATGCGCTGATCTACGACATCATGAACGACAAGCAGCGCAAGGACTATGAAGAGTTCCTGGAGACTGACTTCTCGTTCGAGGTTCCCGGCGTGGCCCGTTTCCGGGTCAACGCGTTCAATCAGAACCGTGGCGCAGGCGCAGTGTTCCGGACCATTCCTTCCAAGGTGCTGACCATGGAAGATCTGGGCATGGGCGATGTGTTCAAGAAGATTTCCGATGTGCCGCGCGGCCTGGTGCTGGTGACCGGCCCAACCGGTTCGGGCAAGTCGACCAGCCTTGCAGCCATGCTCGACTACATCAACTCCAACAAGTACCACCACATCCTGACCATCGAAGATCCGATCGAATTCGTTCACGAATCGAAGAAGTGTCTGGTCAACCAGCGAGAAGTGCACCGTGACACACTTGGCTTTGCCGAAGCGTTGCGCTCGGCACTGCGGGAAGACCCGGATATTATCCTGGTGGGTGAGATGCGTGACCTGGAAACCATCCGTCTGGCGCTGACCGCGGCAGAAACCGGTCACCTGGTATTTGGCACCCTGCACACCACCTCGGCGGCCAAGACCATCGACCGTATTGTCGACGTGTTCCCGGGCGAGGAGAAGGCGATGGTGCGCTCGATGCTCTCCGAGTCGCTGCAGGCGGTTATCTCCCAGACCCTGCTGAAGAAGATCGGCGGTGGCCGGGTGGCAGCCCACGAGATCATGATCGGCACCCCGGCGATCCGTAACCTGATCCGCGAGGACAAGATCGCGCAGATGTACTCGGCGATTCAGACGGGCGGTAACCTCGGCATGCAGACGCTCGATATGTGTCTGAAGGCCCTGGTCGCCAAGGGTCTGGTCAGTAAGGAAAGCGCGCGCGAGAAGGCCAAGGTCGCCGACGGGTTCTGAGTTCAACAATGGGTCGGCGGCGGTCTGCCGGCCGCCGTGAAGGAAAGTAGAGGCAACGCATGGAGTTTGAGAAGCTGTTGCGGCTGATGGTTGAAAAGGGGTCGTCCGACCTTTTCATCACTGCTGGTGTGCCGCCGAGCATGAAGGTGAACGGCAAGATTCTGCCGGTTACCAAGACCCCCCTGTCCCCCGAACAGACCCGCGAAACCGTACTCGGTGTGATGACCGAAGCGCAGCGCCGCGAGTTTGCCGAAAAGCGCGAATGCAACTTTGCGATCAGCGCACGCGGCATTGGCCGTTTCCGGGTCAGCGCCTTCTATCAGCGCAATCTGGTGGGCATGGTGCTGCGGCGGATCGAGATCAATATCCCGACCATGGAAGAGCTGCGGCTGCCAGAGGTGCTCAAGCAACTGGCGATGACCAAGCGCGGTCTGGTGATCTTCGTCGGTGCAACCGGTACGGGTAAGTCGACCTCGCTTGCCTCGATGATCGGTTACCGCAACAAGCATTCCAGCGGCCACATCATTTCCATCGAAGACCCGATCGAATTTATCCACCAGCATCAGAACTGTATCGTCACCCAGCGTGAGGTGGGTATCGACACCGACTCGTTCGAAGTGGCGCTGAAGAACACCCTGCGTCAGGCGCCGGATGTGATTCTGATTGGTGAGGTGCGGACCAAGGAGACCATGGATCACGCGGTCGCGTTCGCCGAAACCGGTCACCTGTGTCTGGCCACCCTGCACGCCAACAACGCCAACCAGGCGCTGGACCGGATTATTCACTTCTTCCCCACCGAGATGCACCAGCAGGTGTGGATGGATCTGTCGCTGAACCTCAAGGCGATCGTGGCCCAGCAGCTGATCCCGACGCCGGATGGCAAGGGCCGCCGGGCAGCGATCGAGGTCATGCTCAATACCCCGCTGGCCGCCGATCTTATTCGCAAGGGCGAAGTGCACGAGCTCAAGCCGCTGATGGCGCGCTCCAACGAGCTCGGCATGCAGACCTTTGATCAGGCGTTGTACAAGCTCTACAGCGCGGGCGAGATCACCTATGAAGATGCGTTGCTGCACGCCGACTCGGCTAACGACCTGCGCCTGATGATCAAGCTGGGGTCGGAAACCGATGGGCAGCACCTGATGGAGGACCAGCTGAGCCAGGGCTTGTCGCTGGAGCAGGAAGAGGAAGTGGCGAACCGGACGCGCCGCTTCTGATGCCATGGCCGCCGTCGTTCAGACGGCGGTTTGCTATTGGGCGGCTGCGGTGCTCAGGCGGTTGCGTCCGCCGCGTTTGGCTTCGAGCAAGGCGTGGTCGGCCCTGCTGATGGTGTCGGAATAGCTGTTGCTCGGGCTGTGCTGGGCAATGCCGATGCTGACGGTCATGCCGACCGACTCATCCTGTACCCGAATGGTCAGACGCTCGACGGCGGCGCGTACGCGCTCCATTACCCTTGTGGCTTCCGCTGCACCGGTTTCCGGCAGCAGAATCAGAAACTCCTCGCCACCCCAGCGGCCGCACAGGTCGCTGTCACGAATCTCGGCGTCCAGCACCCGGGCCAGCTCGATCAGAGCGCCGTCGCCGATCTCGTGGCCGTAACGGTCATTGATGCCCTTGAAGTGGTCGACGTCCAGCATGGCAATGCTGAACGGGCGCTGATAGCGGATGAAGCGCTCGGCCTCTTTCTTCAGGCGTTCGACCAGCAGTCGGCGGTTACCGAGGCCGGTCAGGGCGTCGTGGGTCGAGGCTTCGCGCAGGGCTTCGTTGAGGTCGCGCATCATGTTCTGATAGCGATCCGAGATGCGCGCGACCTTTTCCAGTTGCCGCAGTTGCTTGTTTAGCCGCTCGGTCAGCGTGTGCTCGCGCTGCTTGGCCATGCTCTGGTAGCCATCGGAGATGTGGCTGATGCGGTCGATGCGCCGCGCCAGATCCTGATGGGCTGCCCACAGCTCGCACAAGGGTGCGTGCAGAGGATTCTCCTGATGCTCAGGTTGCTCCAGCAGACGGGCAATCTGCGTCTCGAGATCCTCTTTTGGCTCTTTCATGGCGTGCTCAGGCGTGGCTGATGATATTGAAGGTGAAGGTGCAGTCCTCCTTGAACTCCTCCGCCAGCTCCGCGACGCGCTCGTTCTGCGGGTCGTAGTACCAGTTGACCTGCACGGGCTTGCCGTTCTGGTGCGCTGCTTCGAGCAGGTCAAATACATCCATCATTGCCTTGACGCTGCTGGTGTTCAGATACAGCAAGCGCAGCTCCAGACTGAGCGGGGCGGTGGCCTGCTCCAGATAGGCTTCGATCCAGTCGAAGACCTGCTGAAACATGTCGAAGGAGTTTTCGGGATAGGAGTCACCGGCCATATGCAGTTGGCCGGCGGTCCAGTCGCTGCGGACTTCCGGAGTGGATTGCGAGCTGGGAATGTTGAAATCGTTCATGAATGCTTGGCTCTTGGTTCGGTCAGATCACGGCGCGCAGGCTGAAGAAGCTGCGGCCGTTGGCGACGGGCTGCAGTGAGGCCTGCAGCGGGGCACTGGATTTACGGGCGATGTCGATCAGGCCAAGGCCTGCGCCGGAGGGGCGTTCGGCGTCACGTGGGCGACGCAGCTGTTCCTTGTAGGCGGTCTTGAGCGCAGTCTTGTCCAGCTTTGCCAGTTCGTCGATCGAGCTGACCAGGTTGGCGCCGTCGGCGCTGTCAATCAGGTTGCCGGCCGATACGATGTAACGGCCATCCTCGTTGCGTGATACCACCACGGTGGCGCCCGCTTCCTGTTCGTTCCAGCCCTTGGCGCGGGTGTAGTGGCTGATGTTCTGGGTCATTTCGATGTAGACCGCAAACACGTCCATCGCGGCTGAGGTTGGTGCGCTGTCGGCGGCCAGATAATTGCGCAGTGCATTACCGATCTCTTCGATCAGACTGCGCGAAATCGGTCCATTGAAGCACAGCATGATCTGCTGGCTGTTGAAACGCTCGCGCATCGCGAATAGGTCGAGATTTTCCATTACAACTCCTGTGCGTTCGAGCGGTGTTCAGTCAAAGCGGAAACACAGCATGGTGATGTCGTCGCGTTGCGGGTAATCGCCCTGGTAGGCGGCCAGTGTATCGCTGAAGGCGGCGCTTTGCTCGCTTAGCGGCAGACTGGCGTGGCGGCGCAGCATCTCGGCGAAGCGGCTGTTGCCGAAGCCGAAGCCGCGGTCGCCACCCGCCTGATCAAGGAAACCGTCGGTGCACAGATAGAACGTGCGGCCGGCGCTAAGTTCGATCGAGGTGTTGTGATAGTCACCCAGGCGCTTGTCTCCGAGCGCGCGGCGAGCGCCCGGCAGATGGTCCACCTGCTCTCCATCGCTGTGATACAGGGCAATTTTGGCACCGGAGAAGGTCACTGTGCGTTGCTGCAGGTCAACACAGGCGAGGCCGACGTCCATATTGGTGGCAATCGAGCGTGCTTCACCTGAATCGCTGAGCATATGCCGCACGATCTGGTCAGTGCGGCGCAGGATGGCGGCCGGGTCATTCATGCCGCAGTCGCTGATGGCCTGATCCAGTGCAGCGTGGGCGAGCATGGTCATCAGGGCGCCGGGCACACCGTGGCCAGCGCAGTCGACGACGCCGAACAGGCACTTGTTATCCTCGTGGCGGAAGATGTAAAAGTCGCCGCCGACCACGTCGCGCGGGCGCCACAGCACTGCATGGTGCTCGCCGAGGGCATTGATCAGTTCGCGGTTGGGCAGGATGGAGCGCTGAATAAGGCTGGCGTAGTCGATCGAGTCTTCAATCTTGCGCTGGGCATTGCTCATCTGCTGGTTGACCTGCTCCAGGTCGCGGGTGCGCTCCTGCACGCGTTGCTCCAGCTCCTGGGTATGGGTGCGCACCTTCTCGGCCATGATGCCGAAGGCGTCACTCAGCTCGCCAATTTCGTCATCGCGGGCGGCGGGCATGGCCACGTCGTAGTTGCCTGCTGCCATGGCCTGAGCGCCGCGCTTGAGCTGGCGCAAGGGGCCGAGCAGCAGGCGCTCGATGGCGACGGCGAAAACCAGCACGAGAAGGGTCAGCAGCGCCCCCAGGCCGATCAGCAGCGGCGTCAGCCAGGTGCTGTCGATGACCTCGGCGGTGGTCAGGTCAATGGCGTTAACCACATACCAGTCCAGCTCGGGGATGTAGGTCATGGCCAGCAGCTGGTTGGCGCCTTGCAGGGCGACCGGCAGGATGCGCACGCTGCCCGGCTCTGCACCGGTGGCAGCGATGGCATCGGTAACGGCGGCCTGATCCTGTGCGCTGATCAGGTTCAGCAGGTTGGCGCCGGCGCCGGTGTTGGCGTCCGCGCCCGAGTTCAGCGCGATCAGGCTGCGGTCGCTGTGGGCCTGGATAGCGCCCTGGGCGTCGATGATCATTGGCGTGACGCCCGGGTCATCGCTGGTAATGAAGTCGCGAATGAAGCTCGACAGATCCAGCCCGGAACCGGCCAGCGCCAAAACGCTGCCGTCCTGGTCCTTGACCACCATGTTGAGCCACACCTTGGTGGTGTTCAGTTCAGGGTTGGTGTCGACGTTCAGGTTGTAGTTGTCGGTATTGCGCAGGGTGCTGAAGAACCAGCTGTCGGCGTCTGATTCGGGATTGAGAATATAGCGCGGTGCGCGACTGAGCGCCTGATCGCCGCCGTTGAAGTAGTAGCCGAGGTTGTCCATGCGGCCGATGAAGTAGGCGTGGTCGCGGAAGTCGGCGCGGTACAGCTCTGCCTCGCGGAAGAACAGATCGGCCTTGGCCGGGTCGTTGGGATCGCGCAGCCACTGGCGGGTCACTTCGGAATTGGCAAAGCGCAGCGACAGCGCCAGCTCGCGGCTGATTGGGGCGCTGATGCGCTCGCGGTTCAGTAGCGTAGCGTTACGCGCATAGGCCTCGCCGAAGTGTTCGTGAATGCCGTTGAGCACCGACCAGCCGATCAGGCCGGCCGGGACCAGCGCCAACAGGCAGGCCAGCAGCAGTGCCAGCAGTGATTTGCCACGCAAGCCGAATGCGGCCATGCCCGGACTCCTTTTAATCGCTCAGGGTATGCCGCGCAGGCGGCGTTTAATCGAATACCGCGTCAGGGTGCCTGATATACCAGCTTCCCGCCGTAGAGTGTGTGGGTAACCGCGACCGGAGCGCCCTGGCCGATGAACGGGCAGTTAGCACCCTTGGATAGCCAGTTGCGGCCAATCTCGCAGGCCTGCGCCGGGTCAAACAGGGTGATGTCGGCGACGCCGCCCTCGCTCAACTGACCGGCCGACAGTCCCAAGGCAGCGGCCGGGCCGGTGGTGACGCGCGAGAGTGCTGCGGGCATCTCCAGCAGGCCGTCGGCAACCAGCGTCATGGTCAGCGGCAGGAGGATTTCCACACTGCTGATACCGGGCTCGGATGCGGCGAACGGCACGCGCTTGGCTTCGGCTTCGTGCGGCTGGTGGTGCGAGGCGATGGCCTGCACGACGCCGCTCTGCACGGCTTGACGCAGGGCGCGGCGGTCGGCCGCCGAGCGCAGCGGCGGCATGACGTGCAGCTGACTGGAGAAGCCGGCGAGGTCTTCGTCGCAGAGCAGCAACTGGTAGGCCGCGACATCGGCGGTGACCGGCAGGCCGCGCGCCTGCGCGTCGGCCAGCATATCCATGGCGCGGGCGCTGGTCAGGCCGCTGAAGTGGGCGCGTACCCCTGTTTGCTCAATCAGCAGCAGGTCGCGGGCCAGCGCCACGGTTTCGGCGCTCTCGGGAATGCCAACCAGGCCCAGGCGCGAGGCGGTCGGGCCTTCGTGGGCCATGCCGCCCTCGGCCAGATCCGCGTCCTGCGGGGTGAAGATGATGGTCAGGCCAAAGGTGGCCGCGTATTCCAGCGAGCGGCGCAGGATGCGGTTGCTGCCCATGGGCTTCAGGCCTTGGGTAAAGGCCACGCAGCCGGCGTCGCGCAGGGCGACCAGCTCGCTCAGTTGCTCGCCTTCCAGCCCCTTGGTCAGCGCGCCAATCGGCAGCACGCGGGCGTTGCCGGCAGCCTGGCTGCGGTCGAGGATCAGTTCGGCGACGGCCGGGGTGTCGAGCACCGGGCGGCTGTTTGGCGGGCAGCACAGGGTGGTGACGCCACCGGCGGCGGCGGCGCGGGTTTCGCTGGCGATGTTGCCCTTGCGGCTATAGCCGGGCTCACGCAGGGATACGTTGAGGTCGACCAGGCCCGGGCAGGCGATCAGACCGCGGGCGTCGATGCGCTGGTTGGGGCTGAAGCCTTCCGGCGCGGCGCCGATGGCCTGAATGTGGCTAGCGGCAATGTGCAGGTCGGTGATTTCGTCAAACTGGCTGGCGGGGTCGATAACCCGGGCGCCTTCAATCGTCAGTCGCATGGTTCAGTTCGCTTCCTGGTTGAGCTGGCGCTGGGTGGTCTGTCCGGTCATGGCCATCGACATCACGGCCATGCGCACGGCGATGCCGTAGGTCACCTGCTTGAGAATCACCGACTGCGGGCCGTCGGCGACTTCCGACTCAATTTCGACGCCGCGGTTGATTGGGCCGGGGTGCATGACCAGCGCATCGGGCTTGGCCAGCGCAAGGGTTTCGCGGGTCAGGCCGTAAAGCTTGTAGAACTCGCTTTCGCTTGGCAGTAGGCCGCTCTGCATGCGCTCTTTCTGCAGGCGCAGCATGATCACCACGTCGACGTCACGCAGGCCGACACGCAGGTCGTTGAACACCCGCACACCGTACTGGTCGATACCTTCGGGTAGCAGGGTGCGCGGGGCAATGACGCGAATGTCCGGGCAGCCGAGGGTTTTCAGCGCCAGCATATTGGAGCGCGCGACCCGCGAATGCAGGATGTCGCCGACGATGGCGACCGAGAGCTTCTCGAAGTCGCCGCGGTGGCGGCGGATGGTCAGCATGTCGAGCATCGCCTGGGTCGGGTGCGCGTGGTTGCCGTCACCGGCGTTGATCACCGCAACCTCGGGGCAGACGCGTTCGGCGATGAAGTGCGCAGCGCCGGAGTCGCCGTGGCGCACCACAAACATGTCGGCGGCCATCGCCTCGAGGTTCTGCAGGGTGTCGTACAGGGTTTCACCCTTGCTGGTCGATGAGGTCGAGATGTTCAGGTTGAGTACGTCGGCTGACAGGCGCTTGGCCGCAAGCTCGAAGGTGGTGCGGGTGCGGGTCGAGTTCTCGAAGAATACGTTGCAGACCGTCTTGCCGCGCAGCAGCGGGACTTTCTTGACGGCGCGCTCGCCGACTTCAAGAAAGGAGTCGGCGGTGTCCAGCAGTTCAGTCAGCAGCTCGCGTGACAGCCCTTCGATAGTCAGGAAGTGGCGCAGCTGGCCCTGGTGGTTGAGTTGCAGGTGATGCGGCGTCAGGCTCATGGCGATCTCAATTGGTAGCGGCGTCGGTCAGGGTCAGTTGCAGCGGGCTGGGGCCGGTCAATTTTACCCGCTGGCCAGGGGCCAGAGCCAGACTGGCACCGAGGATGTCGGCACGGATCGGCAACTGGCGGGCGTCGACGTCGATCAGCGTCACCAGGGTGACGGACGCCGGACGGCCGTAGTCGAACAGTTCGTTGAGCGCGGCACGGATGGTGCGGCCGGTCATCAGGACGTCGTCGACCAGAATGATATGGCGATCATCGACGCTGAACGGCAGTTCTGACGGGCGCACTCGTTGCGGCAGGCCATGCTGTTCGAAGTCGTCGCGGTAGAAGGCGATGTCCAGTGTGCCCATCGGGGCTTCGGGGGCAACGGCGGCGTGCAGTGCGTCGGCAACCCAGACGCCGCCGGTATGAATGCCGACAAAGGCCGGGTCGCTGATCTGCCGCGCGCTGAGATGGCTGCGCAGCTGGTCGGCCATGCTACTCAGCAGGCTGTCGACCGCGGGAAGTGTACTCATTATGTCTCCTTGCTCTGGCTGCTCAGCCAGGTCTGCAGCAGCAGGGCCGCGGCGAGGCTGTCGACCGGGTCGTCCCGGTAGCTGCTCGGGGTGCGTCCCTGCGACTTGAGGTGTTGTTTGGCTTCAAAGGTACTCAGCCGCTCGTCGACGGTTTCGACCGGCAGCTGAAAACGGCCGTTGAGACGGCGGGCGAAGCGGGCGGCGCGTTCGCTCATGTCGCTGGCGCTGCCGTCCATGTTCAGCGGCAGGCCGACGACCAGTACGTTCGGCTCCCACTCGCGGATCAGTCTGGCGATCTGATCCCAGTCCGGCACGCCGTCACGGGCGCGCAGGTTGGTCAGCGGCTCGGCGCTGCCGGTCAGGGTCTGGCCAACGGCAACGCCGATCTGTCGGGTGCCGTAGTCGAAGGCCATGGCGCGGCGGTGGGTTGTCGGCATCAGGCGTGGCCCGCCTGGCTGGTCAGTAGGCTCCAGTCCACGCCGAGCGAGCGCGCTGCTGCGGCAAGACGCTGATCGCAGGGCATGCTGAACAGAATACCGTGATCTGCCGGGCAGCTGAGCCAGACGTTGTCAGCCAGTTCCTGCTCCAGCTGGCCGGCGCCCCAGCCAGCGTAACCGAGGGTAATCAGGACATTGTCCGGACCATCGCCCTGGGCCATGTCGCAGAGGATGTCGCGTGAGGTGGTCAGCGTCAGCGGGCCAAGGTCGATGCTGGCCTCCCATTTTCGGCTGCCGCCGTGCAGCACGAAGCCGCGCTCCGGCTCGACCGGGCCGCCGTTCAGTACAGCGACGTCGCTCAGGGTGGCGAGGTCGGGGGCAAGCTGTTCAAGCAGGTCGCTCAGGTTGAGCTCGCTCGGCTGGTTGATGATCAGCCCCATGGCGCCCTCGGCACCGTGTTCGCAGAGGTAGATCAGGCTGTGATCGAAATGCGGATCGGCCATGTGCGGCATGGCGATCAGGAAGTGATGGGTGAGATTGCTCGGGGTCGTCTGCATCATGCCCATAGTATTGGGCCGAAGACCGGGCAGGGCAAGGGCCGAATTGCGGTGCAGCTGGCTGGTTTGCCGGTCAGAAGCTGGATACCCGGTCGCCCGGTTCGAAGCGCCAGGTGCGAATGATCTCCAGTACGTCGATATCCATCAGGTCGCCGGTAAAGGGCATGAACGGTGCGGCCAGGCGGACGATGCGCATGGCGGCCTGATCCAGCACCTGTTCGCCGGAGGACTCCAGGATTTGCACGTCGCGCAGGGTGCCATCGCGGTTGATCTGCACCAGCAGGCGCAGGCTGCCGTAGATTCGGTTGGCGCGGGCTTCTGCCGGGTAGTTGAGGTTGCCGACCTGCTCGACCTTGCGGCGCCAGGCATCTTTATAGAACGCGCCTTTGTCCTGCATGGTCGAGGCGGCATTCAGGCGCAGAATGCGTGGGCGGCGGGCGTAGGCCTGGCGATCCTCGGCCAGCTGGGCTTCCAGGCTGGCGATCTCGCGTGACAGGTCATTCATGTCGAAGCGTAACTGGGCTGCAGGCGCGGGCACCGGTTTGGGCGTGGGCGGGGCGGTAACCACGCGTTGTGGGCTGGGCGCAGTGGTGGTGACGGTCTTTTGCTGCACCGGCGCAGGCGGCGGCGCGCTGACCTGTGGCGGCGGGCTGATCTGGTTGATTTCGCTGTCCTGGAACGGCGCTTCCTCTGTGGTGCTGGGGGCGGCCTTCTCATCCAGTGTGCCGCTGCCTTGCTGGTTCAGTTGGGCAAGGTAGTCGGCGTCTTCCGGCGGCGCTTCGCTGCGTTGGGTGGCGAGGGTGATTTCGAGACTCTTCGACAGCTCGCTCGGGGTGGGGATGTCGAAGGTGATGCCGAGAATGACCAGTGCATGCAGCACGGCAGCCAGGAACAGGGTAAAGCCGAGGCGATCACGCGGTGTGATGGTCGGCGGGCTGCTGGGGGTGATGGCGGGTGCTGCGTTATTCATGCGGTCCGTGTACTGGGTGCTGTCACTGTCCGGTGAAGTCTGCCCGCGGTAACCACAAAAGTCCATGTGCTGCGTCACGCCGCCGAATGCTGGCTTCGGCGGCGTGCGACAGGGTTAACGTGCTTGCAGCAATTCCTCGATAGCATCCATCAGGCGGCCGCCGATGTCGGTATCGTAGGCGGCGTCGATTTCACGGATGCAGGTCGGGCTGGTGACGTTGATTTCGGTGAGGTAGTCGCCGATGACGTCCAGACCGACAAACAGCAGACCGCGTTCGCGCAGCGCCGGGCCAACCTGTGCGGCAATCCAGCGGTCGCGCTCGGTCAGTGGGCGGGCTTCGCCGCGGCCGCCGGCAGCCAGATTGCCACGGGTTTCGCCCTGCTGCGGGATGCGCGCCAGGCAATACGGCACCGGTTCGCCCTTGATCATCAGGATGCGCTTGTCGCCGTCCTTGATCTCTGGCAGGTAGCGCTGAGCCATGATCTGCTGGGTGCCGTGGCAGGTCAGGGTCTCGATGATCACGCTGAGGTTCGGGTCGCCTTCTCTTATGCGGAAAATCATGGAGCCGCCCATCCCGTCGAGCGGTTTGAGAATAACGTCACGGTGCCGGGTGGCGAATTCGCGGAGAATGTCCGCGCGGCGGGTCACAATGTGATCCGGCGCACACTGAGGGAACTGGGTAGCGAACAGCTTCTCGTTGCAGTCACGCAGACTGGCTGGCCGGTTGACGATCAGCACGCCGTCGCGCTCCGCTGCTTCCAGAATGTGCGTTGCGTAGAGGAACTCGTTGTCGAACGGCGGATCCTTGCGCATCAGGATCACGTCCAGCGAATCGAGCGGAGCCTGTTGCTGCTCGCCGAGGTCGTACCAGTGGTCCGGGTTGGCCTGGACCTGAAGCGGGCGCAGGCAGCCCATGGCTTTGCCGTTGGCCAGATAGAGGTCTTGGGGCTCCATGTAGAACAGCTCCCAGTTGCGGGCACTGGCGGCCAGCAGCATGGCCAGAGAGCTGTCCTTCTTGTACTGGATCGCGTTGATTGGATCCATGACGATACCGAGGCGAATTCGCATAGGATGTGTGCTGTCCTGGCTGTTTCGGAAGGGGAAACGAGTGTAGCGCCGCAGCGCCTGCGCGGCCAGTGCGGGCCGAGTGGTGCCGTCGTTCCGGCACTGTGCCGGCTTTATAGATTGCCTGTGGAATCTATGCTAAAAGTACGCGGAAAGGGAATTGGCTGGTCGAGGGATGCCACGCAGCAGCCTTCTGAATCGACCCTCCATCAATAACAAAGGCTGGTCTTATGGAAGAAAATTTCGAGAGCCTCAAGGTCATGGTGATTGATGACAGCAAGACGATCCGACGCACGGCCGAGACCCTGCTGAAGAAAGTCGGCTGTAACGTCATTACCGCAGTTGACGGCTTTGATGCACTGGCCAAGATTGCCGACAACCACCCGGATATCATCTTTGTCGACATCATGATGCCGCGTCTGGACGGCTATCAGACCTGTGCCCTGATCAAGAACAACAGCGCCTTCCGGGCTACCCCGGTGATCATGCTGTCGAGTAAGGACGGCCTGTTCGACAAGGCCAAGGGGCGGATCGTCGGCTCTGATCAATACCTGACCAAGCCGTTCAGCAAGGAAGAGCTGCTGGGTGCCATTCGTGCCCACGTTCCGCAGAGCGGCAGCGTCGCGGGCGCCGCCGGCGCCTGAGTAGCAGTCAATACGAAGAATAACCCGGGGGAGTCTGATGGCCCGCATTTTGGTAGTAGATGATTCGCCGACCGAGCTGTACAAGCTGACCGGCATGCTGGAAAAACACGGCTATGAAGTACTCAAGGCTGAAAACGGTGCCGATGGCGTGGCGCTGGCCCGCCAGGAGAAGCCGGATGCGGTGCTGATGGATATCGTCATGCCCGGTCTGAACGGCTTTCAGGCCACCCGCCAGCTGACCAAGGACCCGGAAACCAATCATATTCCGGTCATCATCGTCACTACCAAAGACCAGGAAACCGACAAGGTATGGGGCACCCGTCAGGGCGCCAAGGACTATTTGACCAAGCCTGTCGATGAGTCGACCTTGATCAAGACTCTGAAAACGGTGCTCGGCAGCTAGGTGCCGACGCCTTCGATGCCGGATAAGAACGAGAACAGGGACGGCATGTCAGACATCCAACATCCATTCGAACTGCTCCAGCAGCTGGCCAGCCAGTGCCGCCAGCAGGCTGCCGGCCTGCCGTCTCAGGACGAGGTCAGCGAAACCTGGAGTGGTGTCGGCTTTCGCCTTGCTGGCCATGTGATGCTCGCGGCCATGGGCGAGATCACCGAAATCCTGCACGAACCCCGCTACACCGCGCTGCCCCGGGTCAAGGCCTGGGTCCGTGGCGTGGCCAACGTGCGTGGCCGTTTGTTGCCGATTGTCGACATGAGCCGTTTCTTCGGAGTGACTGCCAGTAGCGGGCGCAAGCAGCGTCGGGTGCTGGTGTTTGATCGGGACGACCTGTTTGTCGGCTTGCTGGTCGACGAAGTTCTGGGGATGCAGCATTTGCCGGTTAGCACGTTCAGTACCGAGCTGCCGGAACTGGAGGCGCGTGTGCGCCCCTATGTGGTGGGTGGATACCGTGGGGAGCGCGATGCGCTGGTATTCAACTTTCGCGCCCTGGCACGTGATCAGGATTTTCTCGACGTAGCCATCTGATCGGAGTTGGCGTAACCAGGGGCAGCCCCGTAGTGCGCCGGAGCATGATTAGCCAGAAAAAACAGCCGTAGGCCAGGTAGGGGCCAGTAATATGAAGATACTTGATACACAGACGCTGTCTTCCTTGCGAAGCAACCGAACGGTACTTGGCCTGGGTGCCATTCTGCTGCTGTCGCTGGTTTTGCTGATCGCCAACTTCCTGTATCTGAACACGCAAAGCTCGCGTGATACCGAATATATCGGTCACGCGGGCGAGCTGCGGGTTCTCTCCCAGCAGATCTCCAAGTCCGCAACCGAAGCCGCAACCGGTACGCCGGAAGCCTTCGGCCTGCTGCTGAGCGCCCGTAATGACTTCCAGCAGCGCTGGGATTATCTGGTCAAGGGTGACCCAGCGTCCGGGCTGCCGCCGATGCCGTCCAGCATGGCCGAACAGCAGGCCGCCCTGCAGTCTGACTGGGACAGGGTGCGCAGCTTTGCTGACGCGATTCTCGCCAGTCAGGACACGGTACTGTCGCTGCACGAGGTTGCCGCGACGCTGTCCGATACCGTGCCGCAGCTGCAGGTTGAGTACGAAGACGTGGTAGACGTGCTGATTGCCAGCAACGCGCCGGCCGATCAGGTCGCTATCGCGCAGCGCCAGTCGCTGCTGGCCGAACGTATCCTCGGCTCGGTAAACCGGGTACTGGAAGGCGATGACGACGCGGTCATGGCCGCCGACAGCTTCGGCCGTGATGCCAGCCTGTTCGGCCGGGTACTGCAGGGCATGATTGAAGGTAATGCCAGCATTGGCATTACCAAGGTGGCGGATGCCGATGCGGCCAGCCGACTGGAGGAAATTCAGTCGCTGTTCAGCTACGTGGCAGACTCGGTTGAACAAATCCTGCTGACCTCCCCGGAGCTGCATCAGGTACGTAGCGGTGCCAACGACATCTTCACCGACTCCCAGTCGCTGCTGGAGAACGCCTCCAGTCTGGCCCAGGGCTTTGAGGACCACGCCGATGCACGCGTTGCCAATACCCTGTTGGGTTATGTGCTGGCGGCTGTCGCGCTGATGTGTCTGTTGCTGATCGGTATTCAGCTGACCCGCGATACTCGTGAGCGTCTGGCGGAAACCCGTGAGAAGAACGAGCGTAACCAGGCTGCGATTCTGCGTCTGCTCGACGAGATCGGTGACCTGGCTGACGGTGACCTTACCGCTCAGGCAACGGTGACCGAGGACTTCACTGGCGCGATTGCTGACTCCATTAACGAATCCATTGACCAGCTGCGCGCACTGGTAGGTACGATCAACGATACGGCCCAGGAAGTAGAGCACGCAGCCCAGGAAACCCAGGGCACCGCGATGCACCTGGCCGAAGCATCCGAGCACCAGGCGCAGGAAATTGCCGGCGCCTCGGCGGCGGTAAACGAAATGGCGGTCTCCATTGACCAGGTATCGGCCAACGCTTCCGAATCGGCTGCGGTAGCGGAGCGCTCGGTAGCCATCGCCAACAAGGGTAACGAGGTGGTGCAGAACACCATCGTCGGCATGGATACCATTCGTGAACAGATCCAGGACACCTCCAAGCGAATCAAGCGCCTGGGTGAATCGTCCCAGGAGATCGGTGACATCGTTAGCCTGATTAACGACATTGCCGACCAGACCAACATTCTGGCTCTTAACGCGGCGATCCAGGCCTCCATGGCCGGTGACGCAGGTCGAGGCTTCGCGGTGGTTGCGGACGAGGTTCAGCGCCTCGCAGAACGTTCCTCCGGTGCAACCAAGCAGATTGAAGCGCTGGTAAAAACCATTCAGACCGATACCAACGAGGCGGTTATCTCGATGGAACAGACCACCTCCGAGGTGGTACGCGGTGCTCGCCTGGCGCAGGACGCGGGTGTGGCACTGGAAGAGATCGAGAAGGTATCGACCAGCCTGGCAGCGTTGATTCAGAACATCTCCAACGCCGCCCGTCAGCAGGCCTCGTCCGCTGGCCACATCTCCAACACCATGAACGTGATTCAGGAAATTACCTCGCAGACATCTGCCGGTACGACCGCGACCGCGCGCAGCATTGGTGAATTGGCGAAACTGGCCGAGGCGATGCGTCAGTCGGTTGATGGTTTCACACTGCCGCAGCAGGGCGACTAAGCTGAAACGGGCGGCGTTCCACGTCGCCCGAGGATGCTGAGTGCGAGGGTAATACGTGCAGACAACGCAAAACTGGTCGTTGCAACAGCTGCCGGAAATGGACGTGCAGCAGTTTCGTCAGTGGCAAACGCTGCTGGAAGCGCGCACGGGCGTGTGCGTCAGCGATCAGCGCAAGACCTTCCTGCAGACCAGTCTGGGCGCGCGCATGCGCGAGCTCGGCATGCCGGATTATCAGGCCTACTTTGAACACGTCACCAACGGTGCGGCCGGTGCGGTGGAGTGGTCAGCGCTGATTGAGCGGTTGACCGTTCGCGAAACCAGCTTTATGCGCCATCGTCCCTCGTTCGATGCAGTTGGTCGCCACCTCGACCACCTGCTGCAGCAACGCGGCAAGGATCAGCCCCTGCAGCTATGGAGCGTTGGCTGCGCCAGTGGGGAAGAGGCCTATTCGATGGCGATCATGGTCGAGCAGAGTCTGCGTCGTGCAGGTGGTCATCCGGCCGGCTACGGCATCTGGGCCACCGATATCAGCCACAAAGCGCTGGAACAGGGCCGTACTGCGGTCTATCCAAGCGGTCGGCTGGGCGGTCTCAACGAACGGGAACGCCGCGAATGGCTGCAGCCACTGGCCAACGACCGCTATGAAGTGGCGTACGCCCTGCGTGACCGGGTTTGCTTTGCCCGCTTGAACATTCTTGAACTGGCCCAGGCTCCGATTCAGGACCTGGACATTATCTTCTGCCAGAACCTGCTCATCTATTTCCGCCGCTGGCGTCGTCGCGACCTGTTGAACCTGCTTGCCAGACGGCTGGCTCCAGGTGGCATGCTGGTGATCGGACTGGGTGAAATCGTGGACTGGAACAACCCGTTGCTGGAGCGTATGCCTGATGATCAGGTTCAGGCCTACGTGCGACGGGACAGCAATGGACGTCTGGAGTGAATATGGGTGATCGGCATGATTATGTCGCGCTTGACTGGGTCAAGGGCGAGATATCCGAAACGCTGAATCAGGCGCGACAGGCTTTGGAAGCCTTTGTCGAAAACCCCGAGGACTCAACTCGACTGCGTTTTTGCCTGACCTATATTCATCAGGTCCACGGCACGCTGCAGATGGTCGAGTTCTACGGTGCTGCCTTGCTCGCCGAAGAAATGGAGCAGTTGGCGCAGGCGCTGATGAACGGCTCGGCCAGTCGCGAAGGCGAAGCGCTGGAAGTGCTGATGCAGGCGATCCTGCAGATGCCTGCCTACCTTGATCGGGTGCAGAGCGGGCGCCGCGACCTGCCAATGGTGCTGCTGCCGCTGCTCAACGACATGCGCACCGCCCGTGGCGACAAGCTGCTGTCCGAGAATGCCGTGTTCAGTCCGGCGCTGGACGCTGGGGACACCGAACAGCGTAGCGACGGGGTTGCTGATCTCAGCGACGACGCTAGCGTGCGTCAGCTACGCAAGCTGCGTCAGGCGCTGCAGATGGCGCAGGCCAGCGTTATCCGCGGCCAGGATGTGGCGCAGAACAGCCGTCACTTACGCAACGTGTTTGTGCGCCTGGAGTCGCTGTGCGCCGGCGCCCCTTACGCCCAGCTCTGGTCGATTTTCGCCGGCGTGGCAGAAGGTCTGGAGATCGGCAGTATCGACAACAGTGCGGCCGTCCGCCAATTGCTGCGCCAGGCCGACCAGGAACTGCGTCAGCTTATGGCCCGCGGCGCGACAGCGCTGCAGAGTTCGCCGCCGCGTGAACTGCTGCGTAATCTGCTGTTTTATGTCGCCAAGAGCGCTGACGGTAGCCCGCGTCTGGATGCGCTGAAAGAGCGCTACCAGCTCAAGGGCAGCTGGAATGACGAGCCACGTGGTGGCGGTGATCGGCTGGTGGGCCCGGACCGCGAGGCCATGCAGTCGGTCGCTCTGGCACTGGGTGAAGAACTGCTGCAGGTGAAGGACCAGCTGGATTTGTTCGTGCGCAGTGATCGCCGACAGCTGGACGGCCTGGAAAATATGCTGCCGGTGATGAAGCGTATTGCCGACACGCTGGCCATGCTGGGCCTGGGTCAGCCGCGGCGGGTGCTGACTGAGCAGATTGAGCAGGTCGGCCGTCTGGCCTCCGGTGAGTCGGCGATCAGCGATGCCGCGTTGATGGACGTGGCCGGCGGCATGCTTTACGTAGAGGCCAGTCTGCAGGGCATTCTGGGTGTTGAACGGGGCGATCAGGACGGTGGCGGCGACAGCGATATGCAGAACCTGGCCGCCGCCCAGGATATCGCCCTGGTGCATCAACTGGTGGTTCAGGAAGCGCGCAACGCGCTGGAAGAAACCCGCGAAGCAATTAACGCCTTTATTGCCAACCAGTGGGATCACGGTCAGCTGGCGCCTATTGATGGCCTGCTCACCAGTGTGCGTGGCGGCCTGGCCATGGTACCGCTGGCCCGCGCAGCGGCAGCGGTTGCGGCGTGCAGCCGTTATATAAGTGAACAACTGGTTGGTCGCAAACTGGTGCCGGACTGGACGGCGCTGGACGCCCTGGCTGACGTCATCACCAGTGTTGATTACTACCTTGAGCGCCTCGCCGAAGACGACAGTGATCGCGGCGACAGCATTCTGGATGTGGCCGAAGAACGTCTTGGCTTGCTCGGTTATCACCCGCAAAACCTGCCGGGGGAGCCAGCGGAGAGCGCTGCGCCTGAGGCACCTGTTGATGCTGATGTTCCTGAGCTGGACGTGCCGGTCGACGATCTTGCTGAGCCTGAGGTCGTAGACCAGATTGCTGAGGCTGAGGCTGAGGCAGAGGCTGAGGCTGAGGCAGAGGCAGAAGCAGAAGCAGAAGCAGAGGTTCCTGCTCCGGCGTCCGCGCCTGCGCTTGCCGCTCAGCCGGAAGAAGACGAACTCGACGCAGAATTGGTCGAGATCTTCGTTGAAGAAGCCGGTGAGGTGCTGGAGACACTCGCCGAGTTCACCCCCCAGTGGCAGGCCGATATCGAAGACGACAAGGCGCTTGCAGAAGTGCGCCGTGCCTTCCACACCCTCAAGGGTAGCGGCCGGATGGTGCGCGCCGGTGTGCTGGCCGAGTTGGCCTGGTCCGTCGAAAACATGCTCAACCGGGTAATTGATCGCAGCATTGATGCTGATGCGTCGCTGTTCCAGGTCGTCAACGCCGTACGTGCGCTGATGCCGCGTTTGGTCAGCGATTTTGCCCAGCATCAGCATCAGATGTTGCCCGAAGTTGTGGACCTGATGGCGCAGGCCGACGCGCTGTCTCGGGGCGACGCTTTGCCTGAGTCAGCCGCGCCGCATGAGCAGGCACCAGCCGAGGTCGTTGAGGCTGCAGAGCCGCTTGACGTGCTCAATGACGCAGACATGCTGCCTACCGAAGCCGAAGCCGAAGCCGAAGCCGAAGCCGAAGCCGAAGCCGAAGCCGAAGCCGAA
>JAYNRF010000022.1:0-64750 GCA_038114645.1 Pseudomonadaceae bacterium
AAGCTGGAAGCTGGAAGCTGGAAGCTGGAAGCTGGAAGCTGGAAGCTTAATCAGGGTAGGGCCGGGCACAAGCCAGGCAAGCGGAATCTGCGGAAAAACCCAACGCCCGCAACACCTCGAACTGCTTCAAGCTTCCAGCTTCAAGCCTCCAGCCGCGCGGCTCGCCGCGCTGGGCGTCAGCCGGTCCCGCCGACTGTAATCTGATCGATCTTCAGCGTCGGCTGCCCTACCCCGACCGGTACCGACTGGCCGTCCTTGCCACACACCCCAACCCCGGTGTCCAGCTTCAGGTCGTGGCCAACCATCGACACCCGGCTCATCGCCTCCGGGCCGTTGCCGATCAGCGTTGCGCCCTTGACCGGTGCGGTGATCTTGCCGTCCTCAATCAGATAGGCCTCGCTGGTGGAGAAGACGAACTTGCCGCTAGTGATATCCACCTGCCCGCCGCCCAGATTGGCGCAATAGATGCCCTTCTTGACCGAGGCAATGATCTCTTCGGGATCGCTCTCGCCGGCCAGCATGTAGGTGTTGGTCATGCGCGGCATCGGCAGGTGCGCGTAGGACTCACGGCGCCCGTTGCCCGTCGCTGCCACGCCCATCAGACGGGCGTTGAGCTTGTCCTGCATGTAGCCCTTGAGCACGCCATTTTCGATCAGCGTTGTGCAGTTACTCGGCACGCCCTCATCATCCATGGTCAGCGAACCGCGGCGGCCCGGCAGTGTTCCATCGTCGACGATGGTGCACAGACTTGAGGCCACCTTCTCACCTACCCGTCCACTGTAGGCCGAACTGCCCTTGCGGTTGAAATCCCCCTCAAGGCCATGACCGACTGCCTCGTGCAGCAGCACACCGGACCAGCCCGAGCCCATCACCACCGGCATGCTGCCAGCAGGTGCAGCAATGGCTTCGAGGTTGATCGAGGCCTGACGAACCGCTTCTCGGGCATAACCCAGAGCGCGCTCTTCGGCCTCAAAATAGAGATAGTCGGTGCGCCCGCCGCCGCCGCTGCTGCCGCGCTCGCGACGACCGTTCTGTTCCATGATCACACTGACGTTCATCCGCACCAGCGGACGAATGTCACCGGCCCAGGTACCATCGCTGGCGGCAACCATAACCGTATCGTGTACACCGCTCAGGCTGACGCTCACCTGGGTAATTCGCGGATCCAGGCTGCGAGTGAAGGCATCGATACGCTGCAAGAAGTTCACTTTGTCGGCCTGCGGCATGACGTCCAGCGGATTCACCGCAGGATATAGGGGCGTGCAATCGGGCCGCTGCCAAGCCTGCACACTGCCAGTCTGGCCAGCGCGGGCGATAGAGCGGGCAGCACCCGCAGCCTGCGTCAACGCTGGCAGACGAATATCGTTGCTGTAGGCAAAACCGGTTTTTTCACCGGACAGGGCACGCACGCCGACGCCCTGATCGACGTGAAAGCTGCCGTCCTTGACGATGCCGTCTTCCAGCACCCAGGACTCGCTCAGCTGGTGCTGAAAATACAGATCGGCGGCATCCACGCCCGGTGCCTGCAGCAAGGTTCCCAGTACGCTGGCGACGGCATCAGGGGTCAGCTCTGCGGGCTGCAGCAGCGCCTGCTCGGCGCGGGTAATCAGATCACTCATGTTCGGTTGACTCCTTGGCCACGGGCAGCGGCTGCGCTGCGAGGGCAAAACGACGGTGGCTGAGGATCGGCATGCGAGCGCGTACGGACGCCAGCTGACTGCCATCCAGCTGACCGACCACGGCGCCTTCACCGCTGGCCAGACAGGCGCGAACCTCTCCCCACGGGTCGATCAGGCAACTGTGACCAAAGGTCTGGCGCCCGCTCGGATGCTCGCCGGTCTGGTTGGCCGCCAGCACCCAGCACTGAGTCTCGATGGCGCGCGCGCGCAGCAGTACGTCCCAATGGGCCGCCCCGGTAACCGCAGTAAATGCCGCTGGAACCACGATCAACTCGGCGCCATCGGCACGCAATGCCTGATACAACTCCGGAAAGCGCACATCGTAGCAGATACTCAGGCCCACCCGCCCGACCGGGCTGTCGACACACAGGACCTGATTGCCATAGCCGTAATCCCGGGATTCACGATAGCTGCCGTGGCTATCGGCGACATCGACATCAAACAGGTGCAGCTTGTCGTAGCGCGCGACCTCGCGCCCCTGCTCGTCCAGCACCAGTTGGCAGGCCTGCGGCTTGCCGCCAGCGCTGATCGGCAGCGGCAGGCTGCCACCGATCAGCCAGAGCCCGTGGGCCTTGGCCTGCTCGGCGAGAAAACGGCGAATCGGCCGTTCGCTGCCCCACTCGGCATCGGCAATCGCTTGCAGCGAGCGGTTGCCGAAGGCCGCGAAGCACTCGGGCAGCAGCACCAGCTCTGCCCCTTGCTCTGCTGCCTTAGCAATCAGCTCGGCAGCACGTCGCAGGTTGTCGGCCACCACCGGGCCACTGGTCATCTGAATCGCGGCAACCGTGGACATCAGTCTTCCTCCAGCGCGGCCTTGTCATCAAACGCCCGGTCGAACTCGACCGTGGGTTGCTGCCAGTCGCCGCTGATCTTGTATTTCACCGAGGCAAAGCGGGCGACCTTATCGCCGAGGATCTTGTCCGCCAGGAACAGCACACCGCCGATCTGCGGCGCGCCGGCAATCAGCGCCGCCAACGGCAGGTTGTTGGTCACCGGCAAGGTCACCAGCATGCCCATATCCACCTGATTGTCACGCAGGTTGAGGCGTCCTTCAGTCTGAATCTTCACCCCCGGGCCTTCCAGCACCATCGGCTGCTCGCTGTGCAGCACACCGTTGTCGACATACAGCCCTGCGTCGATGGTGTCGTAGGCGGTGCCCTTGCTGAATAGATCGGAGAAATCCAGCCGCAGGCGCCGGGTCAAGGCATTGAAGTTGAGCAGCCCGAATACACGCAAGGCCTCGGCACTGGTTTCACCGCTCTGCAGCATGCCATCGCGGGCCTCGATTCCCAGGGTGCCAGACGCGCGCCGCAGCTTGAATGCCGCGGGCGAGCCAGGCCAGTTCAGCGCCGCGTTGGTGACAAAACGCTTGCTGGTGATGGTTGGCGCGTAGTCCCACGCCTTCAGCACCTTGCCGATGTCCTCTGTCTCCAGACTACCTTCAAACACACTGTGGGCCGGCTGCTCGCGCCAATCCATGCTGCCCTTAATTGCCAGGCCACGCAGATTCAGCTCCAGTTCCGGCAAGCGTGCGCCGGTGCTATCCGGGCGCAGGCGGAACCGGGCCAGGCCGATCGGCCTGCTGCCCCAGGACAGCTGCTCGATACGCACGTCCAGCGGCGGTAGTGTCGAGGGTCGAAAATCAGCGAGCGGGTCGGGGCGGTCTTCTTCCGGCACCGCGTCAGCCGGCGTCGCCAACGGCAGTTTGCTGAGATCTTCGTCGACGGCATTCAGACGCAGCCGCTGCAGGGCAATATCGATCGGCTGCGCCGCATCATCCGGCACCAGGATGCGACCAGCGACATCCGTCTGCTCGACGTTGATCTGCCAATGTGCCGCCTCGCGTGTGATCACCGCACGGGTATCGGCCAGTGTCATGCCAAACCCGGTAAAGCTGTCGGCGTGCACATCCAGCTGTCGCACCAGTTTGGCCAGCACACCACCATCAGCGCTGGTTGTGGCGCCGCCAAGGCCGGCTGCCCAGCTGCGCCAGCTTTCCCAGTCGAGCGACGGCACCTGCGCCTGAATGCTCAGGCCCCGTCCGGTCGGCGGCTGTGGCGAACCACTGGCGTACCGCAGGTCACCGGCAAGCTGACCATTGCGGTACCGCAGCAGGCCGCGCAGCCCGTCGTCGGTGCTCACCTGCCAGTCCTGCACCCCGGCTGCCAGGCTCATCTGCAGCTCCAGCGGGCGCGGCGTCGCGGCTGACTTGCCAAAGGGCGCAGGCACGGTCAACTCAACGCCTTTCAGGTCGCTGGTGACGGTCAGATCCTGCTGGCCGCCACGGATATCCATGACAGCCTGCCAGCCAACGCTGCCATTGGCGACTCCTGTGGGGATGGTCGGCAACAACGGCCACTGCCGCAGGGCCTCAACCGCATGGTTTCCGTTCAATTGCAGACGCTGACCACGCGAACCAAGCGGCGACATGCTGCCGCTGAACGCGGATCCAAGGAAGCTACCTGCCAGCTTGCTGGCACTGAGGCCCTCGCCGCGCGAATAATGCAGGTGACCACTGGCGTTTTCGATCGGCACTTGCAGAACCGGGATATCCAGACGACTGGCCTGAACATCAGTGCTCAGCTCCACTTCCAGCTGTGGCGCGGATTCGCTACTGCGTTGCAGCGGAATTGACAGCCCCAGCGTCCCACTCATCGCCCCCTCGCCGCGCCAGCCGGCCAACGGGTTGCCGGTGAGCTCCGACAACGGCCCATCCTGCAGCAGTTGCAGCGCATCGCTGAGCGGACCACCGAAATCGGACTCAACCGAGAGCACCGCAGGCCCTGTACGATGCAACAGCTGGGCCTGCGCCCGCGCCTGAGTCGATACCGAGTCCAGCAGGCGGGCATGGCGGCTGGCCACCGTAAGCTCACCGTCATGCAGCAGCAGCTCTCCATCCAGCTCGGTCAGCGCCGGCCAGCCCGGCTGAAAGTGCAACTCGCCGCCCCGCAGTTGCGCGTACAGACCAATCTGTCGCTCCTCCGGTGCGGCGCCCTTGAGCAACGAGCCGTGGTACTCAAAGATCGCCAGCGGGACCCCGCCTTTCACCTCACTGGCCGCCAGCCACTTGGCCAGCGCCGGACTGAAGCCGGGTGAACGCAGCGGCAAGTAGGGGGCGTGCTGGTCAGCCGTCGAATTACGCAGTGCAACGCGCAAGTCCATGGTCGGCGTCTGGCCTGTCGGTGGCAGGTGCAGATCCAGCAGCGCGCTGCCTTCGCCCTGCGGACCGCTGACCGCCATCCCCGGTACATTCAACTGCAGCCCCTGCTCTCGCGACCAGCGCCAGAACAGGGCGCCCTGCGCACGCTCATACTCCCAGGCCTGCGGAAACAGGTTGGGCAGTTGCAGACTCCAGGCCTGGCTGTTGACGCGCAGCTCACCCGCCGTCGGACTGCCGCTGACCGTACCGCTGACACCACTGAGCGACGGTGCGTTATGGAAGGCCTGCACCCCGACCTGTTCCAGCGCGGCACTGAACTGAATGGACGGCCACTCGGAAAACGCTCCCTGCCCCCCGGCCGACAGCTGACGCAAGGTACCCTGCGGTGCCAGTTGGGTGATCAGATCGGCGACCGGCTGATTGGGCGCCAGCGCCGAAACCCAGAGTGCTGCACGGTCAAGCAGCAAGCGGTCCAGCGCCAATGACCAGCGCGCCGAACTGCGCTCACGCCAGCCCTGCAGGTTGGTGGTCGGCCAGACGTCCTCGCCCAGGTGCATACTGAAGTCCTGCACCGTCAGGCGTTGCCGGTCGCCGTCATCGGTATACTCAAAACGGGCGAAGAGATCGTTGAGAGTGGGTTCTGTGGTATCGGTCTGCAAACCGACATCGGGCGCGATCAGGGTGCCCTGCAAGCGCTGCAGACGCTGATCCTGCCAGCTGCCCCAGAACCGGCCGCCAGCCGATAGCTGCCGCAGGTGAGCGCGCTCAAGCCAGTCCTTAGGCAGCCAGCGACTCCAGTCGCTGGCCGGCAGTTCAAGGAAGAAGCCCAGGGAGGCGTCCGTCAGCTGACTGCCGGGCACAAGCGCGCTGATCTGCCAGCGCAGCCGCTCGCCGTCGGGCAAACTCAGACAGCCATCGAGACGCTGCCAGCCAAGGCCATTGAGCAAGGTCATCTCGCCGTGCGCAAACTGCCACTCGGGCTCGCCAAAAGGGGATACGCGAATTTGGGTGTCGAGCAGGGTAATGCGGCGATGTTCGCGCAGCGCAGCGAGTGCCTGCTCCAGGCCGCCGACCTGCCGAGTGCGCTCACCCAGCCCCTGCAGATGCCACAGCCCCTGCTCGTCTTCGCTTAAGGTGAGCGCCAGACCGCGGATCTGCAGCGCATCCATGACCGGACGGCGCAGCCACAGGCTGCGCCACACATCAAGACGGGCGGTGACGTCATCCAGATCAAACAGCACAGGGCTGGCGGGGTCTGCGTTCTCGTGAACGCGCAGCCCGCGCAGCGTCAGTACGGGCTGACTACCCTGCATCTGGCCGCTGAGCGAACGCAGCTCAATGTGCCGCCCCGAGAGCGCTTCTGCCTTGGCCACCAGCTCGAACTGATAATCGGCGACGACCGGGACCAGCTGGCGGCCGATGCTGACGTACGCTGCCGCAGCCAGCAGCCAGGCTACCAGCAGCCAGATCAGGCCATTGAGCGAACGAATAAGCCAGCGTTGCCAGATCACCGGATCAGCGCCCCATTACATCAACACCACATCATATTGTTCCTGGGTGTACATGGTTTCCACCTGGAACTTGATCGGACGCTCGATGAACAGCTCAAGGTCCGCCACATTGCCGGACTCTTCGTCCAGCAGCCGATCCACCACCGACTGCGACGCCAGTACCATATAGGCCCCGGCCTGATAGGCACGCGCCTCACGCAGAATCTCGCGGAAGATCTCGTAGCAGACGGTCTCAGGCGTTTTCTGGATACCGCGCCCCTGGCAGCTTGGGCAAGGTTCACAGAGCACCTGCTCAAGGCTTTCGCGGGTACGCTTGCGCGTCATCTGTACCAGACCAAGCTCGGTGATACCGATGATGTTGGTCTTGGCGTGATCGCGCTCCAGCTGTTTTTCCAGCGTGCGCTGAACCTGACGCTGGTGCTCCTCGTCTTCCATATCGATGAAGTCGATGATGATAATGCCGCCCAGATTGCGCAGGCGCAGCTGACGGGCGATTGCGGTCGCCGCTTCGAGATTGGTCTTGAAGATGGTTTCTTCGAGGTTGCGATGGCCGACAAAAGCGCCGGTGTTGACGTCGATGGTGGTCATCGCCTCGGTCTGGTCGATCACCAGATGCCCACCGGACTTGAGCATCACCCGGCGCTCCATCGCGCGCTGGATTTCGTCTTCAACGCTGTAGAGGTCAAAGATCGGGCGCTCGCCCGGATAATGCTCCAGCAGCTCTTCGACACCCGGCATCAGCTCGTGCACGAACTGCTCAACCTTCTGGAAGGTCTCGCGCGAGTCGATGCGAACCTTCTCCAGCCGCGGGTTAGCCAGATCACGCAGGGTACGCAGCGCCAGCGGCAGGTCTTCATAGATCACCGACGGCGCAGGCGCAGACCCCATCTGCTGTCCGATCTGCTGCCACAAACGGCGCACGTAACGGATGTCGACCAGAATGTCTTCCTGCCGCGCGCTTTCGGCGGCGGTGCGCAGAATATAGCCACCCGCCTCCTGAATACCTTCCTGCTCGAGACAGTCGGCAACCACCTGTTTCAGGCGCTCACGCTCGTTCTCGTCTTCAATCTTCAGGGAAATGCCGACATGCGGCGTGCGCGGCATGTACACCAGATAGCGCGAGGGAACCGACAGATGCGTGGTCAGACGCGCGCCTTTGGTACCGATCGGATCCTTGGTGACCTGTACTACCAGCGCCTTGCCCTCGTGCACCAGTGCGCTGATCGGCTCGACCGCCTGACCTTCACGATCGGAAATTTCCGAGGCATGGATAAACGCCGCACGCTCGAGGCCAATATCCACGAACGCGGCCTGCATACCCGGCAGCACCCGCACCACCTTGCCCTTGTAGATATTGCCAACAATGCCGCGGCGCTGGGTGCGCTCGATGTGGACTTCCTGCAGCACGCCGTTCTCGACCAGCGCAACGCGGGTCTCCATCGGCGTGATATTGATCAGAATTTCTTCACTCATGGGCTCTACCACTCCTGTTCTGTCACCAGAATACCGGTGATCCGAGCCCTGGAACAGCCGCGTCAGAGCCGCTGCCAGCAGGGAATTCCAAAGGATTTGAGCAGCGTCGCGGTTTCCAGCAGCGGCAATCCCACCACAGCGCTGTAACTGCCCTCAATGCGCTCGACAAAAACCGCAGCCAGCCCCTGAATACCATAGGCTCCAGCCTTGTCAGCCGGCTCGCCGGTGTCCCAGTAGGCAGCAATCTCCGCCTCACTCAACGCCCTGAAGCGTACCTGCGTGTCGACCCGAACCAGCTCGATCCGCTCATCGCAACCGACCGCCACCGCCGTCATCACCGTGTGTTCACTACCCGACAGCGTGGTCAGCATCCGCAACGCATCGACGCGATCGGCTGGCTTGCCAAGGATCTGTTCGCCCTGCACGACGGCCGTATCAGCGGCCAACACAACGCGGCCCGGTGCGGCCTGTACCCCGGCCTGCACCTTGTCGCGGGTGACCCGCTCGACATACGCCGCAGGTGACTCGCCCGGTTGTACCTGCTCGTCAACGCTGCAAACCAGACGCGTCGCGGACACCCCAATCTGCGCCAGCAGTTCGGCGCGGCGCGGCGAGGCGGACGCCAGCAGCAGCTCAGTTGACATGGAAGCGCCGTCTCACCCCGCGCAGCACGGAGCACACCCACGGCCAGAGCACCGCGCTGACCACCGCCGGCAGCAGGAATAGCAGCGTTGGTGGCCGATTACCGCTAAGACTGTTGAGCCAGAGCATGACCATCTGAGCAATACCGAATACCGGCAGCATGACCAGACTCTGCTGCCACAGAGGAAAGCGACGGATACGCTGATACAGCAGCAACACCATCCAGACCACCAGCGTCATGACCAGCGCGTTCTGGCCGAACAACTGTCCAAACAGTACATCCGAGACCAGACCGGCCAGCCAGGCAGTCAGCAGACCGACACGATGCGGCAGCGCCATGACCCAGTAAGCCAGCACCATGGCCAGCCACATTGGCCGGGCCATGCTGACCGGCTCGGGCATCGGCATGACGCTGAGCAGTAGCGCCACCAGAATGCTCAGGATAATCGCCAGACTAGCCTGCATCGCCACTACCCTCCGCTTCAGCTGCCGGCACTGATGGCTCGGTCGCATCCTGCTGCTCACCTTCCGGCTCTTGAGCAGCGTCTTCCGGCAGCAGCTCCAGGGCCGGCAGCACATCGCCGTAACCACTCTCCGGACTGAAAACCAGCAGCAGATAGCGGCTGCGATTGAGCTGGGCCGAAGGGGTTACCCGCACTTCGGCAAAGGACTGGGCCGGATGACGAATCACGGATTGCACACGACCAACCGGGTAGCCGGCCGGGAAGCGCTGCCCGAGACCCGAACTGACGACAATATCGCCTTCACGCACGTCGGCGGTATCGCCCACAAACCGCAGTTCCAGCCACTCGTTGCGGCCAGTCCCTGCGGCCAGCGCACGCAACCCGTTGCGATTGATCTGTACCGGCAGACTGTGGGACGCATCGGTAATCAGCAGCACCCGCGCGCTGTGCGGCAACACTTCGACCACTTGCCCCATCAGCCCGGTGGCATCGAGCACCGGCTGCCCAAGGAAGACTCCGTCGGCTTCGCCCTTGTCGAGCAGGATGCGCTGGGTAAAGGGATTCGGATCAACACCGATCAGCTCGGACACCAGCACTCGCTCGTCGACCAGCGAAGAGGAGTTGAGCAGCTCGCGCAGACGCACGTTCTGCTCGGTCAGCGTTGCCAATTTCTGCAACTTGCGCTGGGTCAGCAGGGCTTCGGCGCGCAGCCGTTCGTTGTCGGCAATCAGTTGCGCCCGGCTGGTGGCGAGCTCGGTAACCGACTGCCACGCCCGCACCGGCATCTCGGCAGCGGAATACAGCGGCGCGACCAGCATGCCCATCTGGGCGCGCAATGGTTTGAGGGCATCGAAGCGGGCGTCTACCACCATCAGAGCGATGGACAGTACCGTCAGTACGACCAGGCGAACGCCGAGCGACGGCCCCTTGATGAATAGCGGTTTGATGGCAGGCTCCTCGCAGCCACAGGTTGGTTGCCGTCAGCGGCAAGCCGGACGAGGCAGCAACCCCGCCACACCCGGCTGGCCACCAGCCTGATCACTCGGTCGACAGCAGGTCCATGGTGTGCTGGTCCATCATTTCCAGCGCCTTGCCGCCGCCACGGGCAACGCAGGTCAGCGGATCTTCCGCGACGATCACCGGCAGGCCGGTTTCCTGGGTCAGCAGCTTGTCCAGATCACGCAGCAGCGCACCACCGCCGGTCAGAATCAGGCCACGCTCGGCGATATCCGACGCCAGTTCCGGCGGCGACTGTTCCAGCGCACTCTTGACCGCCTGAACGATGGTCGCCAGCGACTCCTGCAGCGCCTCGAGCACTTCGGTTGAGTTCAGGGTGAAGCTGCGCGGCACACCTTCGGCCAAGTTGCGGCCACGCACGTCGACTTCGAGGGTCTCACCACCGGGGAAGGCCACACCGATTTCCTGCTTGATGCGCTCGGCAGTGGACTCACCGATCAGGCTGCCGTAGTTGCGACGCACGTAGGTTACGATAGCTTCGTCGAAACGGTCACCGCCTACGCGGACGGATTCGGCGTAGACCACACCGTTCAGGGAAATCAGCGCGATTTCAGTGGTACCACCACCGATATCGACCACCATGGAGCCGCGGGCTTCTTCAACCGGCAGGCCGGCACCGATGGCGGCCGCCATCGGCTCTTCGATCAGATAGACTTCACGGGCGCCAGCACCGAGTGCGGATTCACGAATGGCGCGGCGCTCAACCTGAGTCGATTTGCACGGCACGCAGATCAGTACACGCGGGCTGGGCTGGATGAAGCTGTTTTCATGAACCTTGTTGATGAAGTACTGCAGCATCTTTTCGCAGACGCTGAAGTCGGCGATGACGCCGTCCTTCATCGGGCGGATTGCCTGAATGTTGCCGGGGGTACGGCCGAGCATGCGCTTGGCATCGGTACCGACGGCGACGACACTTTTCTGATTGCCAGTAGTGGTACGAATCGCGACCACTGACGGCTCGTCCAGTACAATACCGCGGTCCCGAACGTAAATAAGCGTGTTGGCTGTACCCAGATCGATGGACAGATCACTGGAAAACATGCCACGAATTTTTTTGAACATGCGTTGACTAGACCCCGAAGACGCGTGGGTTAATTGGAAAAAGTACGGATAAGCCACCTGCTCCAAGCGCTGTTGAATTGAAAACTGGTGGCTAAAGGCCTTGATTGGTGGCCTTCTGCGCAGCGCAAGCAGGTGACTGATCGGTACTTCCAGAAGTGTCGCAACTCTAACAATGGCGGGGTTTTTGGGCAAGGCGCGACTGTGGTAAATTCGCGCCTTTGCCCGCATTTTCCGTGGCGAACTACCAAACGGCGCCCGTCGCCAGCAGACGACCGGAAATCACCGGCAACATGGAGCACAAGTACATGTCCCTGGACCGCACCGATGTGGAAAAGATCGCGCATCTGGCCCGTATCGCCATCAGCGAAGACGAAATCCCGGCTACCACCGCCAAACTCTCCGGCATTCTTGAGCTGATCGACAAGATGCAGGCGGTAGATACCAGCGCCGTCAGCCCCCTCGCGCATCCGCTGGAAACCACCCAGCGCCTGCGCGCCGATGAGGTTACCGAAAGCAACCAGCGCGAGGCCTACCAGGCCATTGCACCGGCCACCGAACAAGGCCTGTACCTGGTTCCCAAGGTCATCGAATAATCCTGCCGCGCCCAGACAAGAGACACACTCATGCACGAAAAAACTCTGGCCGAACTGTCCCAGGCCCTGCAGAGCAAGGCGCTGTCCAGCGTCGAGCTGACCCAGCACTACCTCAAGCGCATTGAGCAGCTTGATGGCAGCCTGAACAGCTACATTACCGTTACCGCCGAGTCCGCACTGGAGCAGGCCAAGGCCGCCGATGCCCGCATCGCTGCCGGCAACGCCACCGCCCTGACCGGCATCCCGCTGGCGCACAAGGACCTGTTCTGCACCCAGGGCCAGCGCACCAGCTGTGGTTCGAAGATGCTCGACAACTTCATCTCGCCATACGAGTCCACCGTCACCCAGCGTTTCCTCGACGCCGGCTCGGTCAGCCTCGGCAAGACCAACCTCGACGAATTCGCCATGGGCTCCTCCACCGAGTCGAGCTTCTACGGCCCGACCCGTAACCCGTGGGACACCGACCGCGTGCCGGGCGGCTCGTCCGGCGGATCAGCGGCCGCCGTTGCTGCCCGCCTGTGCGCTGCGGCGACCGGTACCGATACCGGCGGCTCAATCCGTCAGCCCGCCGGCTTCACTGCACTGACCGGCCTGAAGCCGACCTACGGTCGCGTCTCGCGCTGGGGCATGGTGGCCTACGCCTCCAGCCTGGATCAGGGCGGCCCGATGGCACATACCGCCGAAGACTGCGCGCTGATGCTGCAGGTCATGGCCGGGTTCGACAGCAAGGACTCCACCAGCGTCGACCAGCCAGTACCGGACTACAGCGCCGCGCTGAACGACTCGCTCAAGGGCCTGCGCATCGGTCTGCCGAAGGAATACTTCGCCGCCGGTCTGGACAGCGCAACGGCCGACGCCATCAGCGCCGCGGTCAAGCAGTTCCAGGCGCTGGGCGCCGAGATCAAGGAAATCAGCCTGCCGAACGCCGAGCTGGCCATCCCGGCCTACTACGTGATCGCCCCGGCTGAAGCCTCTTCCAACCTGTCGCGTTTTGACGGCGTGCGCTTCGGCTACCGCTGCGAGAACCCGGCCGACCTGACCGACCTGTACAAGCGTTCACGCGCTGAGGGCTTCGGCGCCGAGGTCAAGCGTCGCATCATGGTCGGCGCCTATGCGCTGTCCGCCGGCTACTACGACGCCTACTACCTGCAGGCACAGAAGATTCGCCGTCTGATCAAGAATGACTTCATGGCCGCCTACGAGCAGGTCGATGTGATCCTCTGCCCGACCTCGCCGACCCCGGCGTTCAAGATCGGCGAGAAGATCGACGATCCGGTCAGTCTGTACCTGACCGACATCTACACCATTACCGCCAACCTGGCCGGCGTTCCGGGCATCGCCCTGCCTGCCGGGTTTGCCAACGGCCTGCCGCTGGGCATGCAGCTGCTGGGGCCCTACTTCAGCGAAGCCCGTCTGCTCAACATCGCGCACCAGTACCAGCAGGTTACCGACTGGCACCAGCGCGCTCCGGCCGGCTACTGAGAGGATTGACAGCAATGCAATGGGAAATCGTCATCGGGCTGGAAATCCACGCCCAGCTCACCACCGCGTCGAAGATCTTCTCCGGCAGCGCCACCACCTTCGGCGCCGAACCCAACACCCAGGCCAGCCTGGTTGACCTGGGCATGCCGGGCACCCTGCCGGTCCTCAACGCTCAGGCCGTGCGCAACGCGGTCAAGTTTGGCCTGGCGATCGACGCCGAGATCGGCATGACCAACGTCTTCGCGCGCAAGAACTACTTCTACCCTGACCTGCCCAAGGGCTACCAGACCAGCCAGATGGATCATCCCGTCGTCGGCAAGGGTTATCTGGACATCACCCTGGAAGACGGCACGATCAAACGCGTCGGTGTTACCCGCGCGCACCTGGAAGAAGATGCCGGCAAGAGCCTGCACGAAGACTTCCACGGCATGAGCGGCATCGACCTCAACCGCGCCGGCACCCCGCTGCTGGAGATCGTCTCCGAGCCGGATATGCGCAGCGCCAAGGAAGCAGTCGCCTACGCCAAGACCATCCACTCGCTGGTACGCTATCTCGGCATCTGTGACGGCAACATGGCCGAAGGCTCGCTGCGCTGCGACTGCAACGTCTCGGTGCGCCCCAAGGGTCAGGCCGAGTTCGGCACCCGCTGCGAGATCAAGAACGTCAACTCGTTCCGCTTTATCGAGAAGGCAATCAACACCGAAGTCCAGCGCCAGATCGAGCTGATCGAAGACGGCGGCAAGGTAGTCCAGGAAACCCGTCTGTACGATCCGAACAAGGACGAAACCCGTTCCATGCGCAGCAAGGAAGAAGCCAACGATTACCGTTACTTCCCCTGCCCTGACCTGTTGCCGGTCGTGCTGGAGCCGAGCTTTATCGAAGAAGTCCGTGGCGAGCTGCCAGAACTGCCGCAGCAAAAACGCGAACGTTTCGAAAGCCAGTTCGGCCTGTCGACCTACGACGCCAGCGTCTTGAGCGCCAGCCGCGAACTGGCCGACTACTTCGAGCAGGTTCAACAGACCTGCGGCGACGCCAAGCTGGCAGCGAACTGGGTGATGGGCGAGCTGTCCAGCCTGCTCAACAAGGAAGGTCTGGAAATCGACCAGTCGCCGGTCAGCGCTGCGCAACTGGGCGGCATGATCCTGCGCATCAAGGACAACACCATCAGCGGCAAGATCGCCAAGATGGTGTTCGAGGCGCTGGCCGCCGGCGAAGGTGAGTCTGCCGACGCCATCATCGAAACCAAAGGGCTCAAGCAGGTCACCGACAGCGGCGCGATCGAAGCCATGCTGGACGAGGTGCTGGCCGCCAACGCCGAACAGGTTGAACAGTACCGCGCCAGCGACGAGGCCAAGCGCGGCAAGATGTTCGGCTTCTTCGTCGGCCAGGCCATGAAGGCCTCCAAAGGCAAGGCCAACCCGCAGCAGGTCAACGAACTGCTGCGCAAGAAACTGGAAGGCTGAACCTGAAAGCGGTGGAGCGGTCAGAGATCGCTCCGCCCACTTTCCGGGAGCTCGCCATGTTCCGCTCACTGCTGATTGCACTGCTGTTGCAGCTGCCCTTCAGTGCCCACGCCACCGAGGCACAACCACTCGGCGAGCCCGGCTGGACGCAGACCGGCAAGGCCTCCTACTACTCCTCCCGACTGCATGGCAGGCGCACCGCCAGCGGCGAACCCTACGACGAGACAGACCTCACAGCAGCGCATCCTGCCCTGCCCTTCGGCACCCTGGTTGAGGTCACCAATACCTACAACGGGCGCAGCGTCATTGTACGCATCAACGACCGCGGCCCCTTTGTCGGCCACCGCATCATCGACGTCTCGCAGCGCGCGGCAGAAGAACTGGGCATGATTCGCGCCGGCAGCGCCCGCGTCCGGCTGAACATCCCGGAGCCGGAGTCCGACGAGTAAACAACAAAAAGGCCAGCATTCAGCTGGCCTTTCGTTAGCGCGGGTAACAATTACTGCTGCAATGTCTGCAGAATCATCGGATCCTGAAAAACCCGGGTCAACGCATCGCTCATGACATCAGTCACCAGCTTGGTGTTGGTTTCCTGATTGGGCGCGTAACCAAAGCGCTGCTGCAGCGACGAGCTGAAACGTCCCTGATAATTGCGGTTCATGTTGCTCGCTTCAGCAACGAAGGTCGCGCTGATGTCTGCCTGGGTGACATAGACCGACTCCTTTGGCGACTGATAGCGCAGGTCAGCGAGATTCAACGTCAGGCTGTTGGCGTTAGGCGTGCCTTCGGGCACCACATTGAAGCCCAGCTGACGCAATGCCTGCTCAACCTGCTGACGAATGACCGGCAGTGCGCTGTCGCTGATGGTGATATTGCTGGAGTTGGGATAGATCCCGCCGCGGGTGCCAAGCACCTTGTTCTGCCGGGTATCCTGCACACGAACACTGACCGGCTGCTGCTGTGCAACCTGACTCAGCGGCTTGTTGATCTGGGGTTGCACCGTCAGTTGCTGCGGACTGTGGGCACAGCCCACCAGCGCCGCGGCCATCAGGGCCAGCAGCAACATGCCTGAACGCTTGAGCATAAAAACCTTACTCCTGCCGTCTATGGGATTAAAAAGGGAAAAGTGGTTGGTGCCACGTTGGACAGGCGCAGCATACTCCGGTTCCGGAGAAGCCAACAGAGGGGAGAAGGGTGTCATCAAGCTGACATGCAGATCAGCGATTCTGCGCGCAGAAACCGACAGAGATGACCGCCATGCTTGCCAGTCTTTTCAAACGCCACCGCTGCTACGCCCAGTTGAATGCCGAGGGTGTGTGCGTTGCCATCTGGGAACTGCAGCAGCAACCGCAGACGGGTTACTGGGTAGAAGTGAGCGAGCTGCAGCCGCGCTGGATCGGCAAGCCGCTGCCAGCCGCTGCGCGCGTCCGCCGGCGCGCTAGCCGCACCGGCTGGAGCATGCTGCCGGCTTAACGCGCGCCGGCTGCTTCCAGTACTGCGACGTACTCTTCACCCTGGGCGTGTTCACGCACGGTAGCCAGGAACGTACGGCCATCAGCATCAACCGCATTCAGGTCATGACCTGCGGCCTTGAACATCACCAGAAAACGTTCGAAGTCTTCAATACGCAGGCCGCGGTACGCGCGCACCAGCACATGCAGATCAACCGATTCGTCGCTGTTGTAGGGGCGGGCGTTCAGGAATACCGCAACCTGTTCGTCGGTCATCGGCTCGCCGATCACCTTCTGCTTGTCTTTACGCATGAATCTTCCTCAGAGAGTCCAGGGCGGGCATTGTAACCATCCCCCGAGCGTCTAACCAGTTCGACGCTCAGTCCGCGGCAGCAGCCGGTTCAGAGTGCAGATCAGCCCAGATCAGCCCATTGCCATAGAAGCGACCCTGCACATAGTCCTCGCCGGGGCTATCGAGCATCTGGCGAATGGTTGGCAGCAAGGCTAACGGATAATGGATGAGCAGTAGCGTGCCGCCCTCGACCAGTCGCGCACCGCGCTGCCCGCCAGCGCCATCAGCAAATTGCAGGCGGGCGCGCTGAACCGGGGAGCCCGGTAACAGACTGCGCCCGTCCAGCAACAGCGAGACACTGACTTGTGCCTCATTCGGGCGGGCGCCCGGACGCAGCTCACTGCCAACGGTCAGGCTGTAGCGCTGAACCTCGAACAGCACCTGTTCAGGACGGTCTACGCGTTGTCCGTAGACGTCTTCCGGCAGGTACTCATCGTGCGGCAGCGATACTGACGCAGCTGCAAGCGGCAGCGCCAGCAAGGCACCCAGTGTCAGCACAACCGCTCGCAGCAACATCATTATCAGTGTCCCTTGAGGGCAAAAATACCAGCTGCGTTGCGCCAGTAGCCCTTGTAGTCCAGTCCGTAACCGAAGATGTAGCGATCTTCGACATCCAGACCGGTGAAATCAGCGCGCATACCCGGGTAGGCTTTGCGGTCGTGCTGCTTATCGAGCAAAACCGCGGTGTAGACGTTTTCCGCGCCGGCGTCACGGCAGTACTCGACGATCGCGGCCAGGGTGTGTCCCTCGTCCAGAATGTCGTCAATGATCAGCACATTACGGCCGACCAGAGAGTGCTCGGCACGGGCCTTCCAGAACAGCTCGCCACCGGACAGCTTGTTGCGATAGCGGGTCGCGTGCAGGTAACCCACTTCCATCGGGAACGGCAGCTTGGGCAGCAGCTTGCCGCTGATGATCAGGCCACCATTCATGACGCTGTAGACAATCGGGTTGCTGTCGCTCAGACGGGCAGTAATCTCGGCCGCCATAGCGTCCAGCGCGCCTTCAACGTCCGCTTCAGTGAACAGGCAATCAGCCTCTGCCATGACCTGTTTGATGTGTTCCAGCTCTACCGCCATGCATGACCTCCGCCGGTCCCGGTATGAAAAAAGGGGCGAAAAATACCCATGTCGCCGCGAAAGCACAAGTATAGAGGAGGTTTTCCGACAGACGAGCCACTGCTGTCAACGCCCATGCTGTGCCATAATTGCCGCGCCCTTCCACGCTAGAGAGAAGCTTCAGCATGAACGTGAAAGAAATCCGCCATCCATTGATTCGGCACAAACTGGGTCTGATGCGCCGCGACGACATCAGCACCAAGAATTTTCGTGAGCTGGCACAGGAAGTTGCTGCCCTGCTCACCTATGAAGCAACCCAGGACATGGCGGTCGAGACCCACACCATTCAAGGCTGGTGTGGTGATGTGGAAGTGGAAAAGCTGAGCGGCAAGAAAGTGACCGTTGTGCCGATCCTGCGCGCCGGCCTCGGCATGCTCGATGGCGTGCTCAGCCTGGTGCCCAGCGCCAAGGTCAGTGTCATCGGCCTGGCCCGCAACGAAGAAACGCTTGAGGCCGACACCTATCTGGAAAAGCTGGTCGGCGAACTGAACCAGCGTATGGCCCTGATCATCGACCCGATGCTGGCCACCGGCGGCTCCATGGTCGCTACCATCGACATGCTGAAAAAGGCAGGCGCCCGCGAGATCCGCGCACTGGTTCTGGTGGCAGCCCCTGAAGGCATCAAGCGCGTCAACGACGCGCACCCGGACGTCCAGATCTATACCGCCTCGGTCGATCAGCGCCTGAACGAACACGGCTACATCATTCCCGGCCTGGGTGATGCGGGCGACAAGATCTTTGGCACCAAGCAGAAGGATATCGTTTGATGGAAGGTGTTCAGACCCACGGCTGGCGCACCGCGCTGGCCGGTTCACAAATGCTGTTTGTGGCCTTCGGCGCGCTGGTGCTGATGCCGCTGATTACCGGAATGAACCCGAGCGTGGCGCTGTTTACCGCCGGTATCGGCACACTACTGTTCCAGTTCACGACCCGCCGGCAGATCCCGATCTTCCTGGCGTCCAGCTTCGCCTTTATTGCACCGATCATGTACAGCAACCAGACCTGGGGCCTGCCGGCCACATTGGGTGGTCTGGTCGCTGCGGGTGTGGTCTACATCCTGCTCAGTCTGATCATTCGCTGGCGTGGGCCGGGCTTTATCCAGCGCCTGCTGCCGCCGGTCGTGGTTGGCCCGGTCATCATGGTGATTGGTCTGGGCCTGGCCTCGGTCGCCGTTAACATGGCGATGGGCAAGGCCGGGGACGGCAGCGCCCAGCTGGTCGAATACAACACCGCGATTCTGATCGCCGGCGCGTCACTGATCACCACGATTATCGTTGCCGTCTATGCCAAGGGCATCTTCCGTCTGGTGCCGATTCTGGCTGGCGTACTGGTGGGCTACACCCTGTCCTGGCTGCTCGGCGTGACCGACTTCACCCAGGTTTCCGCAGCGCCCTGGGTTGCCGTTCCGCAGTTCGTCACACCCGAGTTCCAGCTGGCCGCAATCCTGTTCATGATTCCGGTCGCGATTGCTCCGGCCATCGAGCACATTGGTGATGTACTGGCCATCGGCGGCGTAACCGGCAAGAACTACCTGGAAAAACCCGGCCTGCAGAACACCCTGCTGGGCGACGGTATTGCCACCTCGGCAGCCGCGTTCTTCGGCGGCCCGCCAAACACCACCTACTCCGAAGTGACCGGTGCGGTCATGTTGACCCGCAACTTCAACCCCAATGTGATGATCTGGGCAGCGGTGTTCGCCATCATACTGGCCTTTATCGACAAGTTCGGCGCCGTGCTGCTGGGCATGCCGGTGCCGGTCATGGGCGGCATTCTGTGCCTGTTGTTCGGCTCCATCGCCGTGGTCGGTCTGAACACCCTGGTGCGCAATCAGGTCGATCTGTCACAGGCCCGCAACCTGTGCATCGTATCGGTGACCCTGGTGTTTGGTATCGGTGGCATGGTAATCGGCAATGACAGCTTCAGCCTGCAGGGCATCAGCCTCTGCGGCGTGGTTGCTATTGTGCTCAATCTGATCCTGCCCAAGGCTGAAGAAGCAGCACCCGCTGCCCACTGATGCCCGCTCAGCGACGCCAGCAGCGATCATCTGCTGGCGTCCGCTGCCCCAGCTGATTCAGGCTGTAGGACGCACAGACGTCGCCCTCCATCGCACTACCCTGTACAGCCTCGGCCAATAAAACATACCCCTGCGCCTGCCGCTGCACCAACAGGCGATACACCGCCCGTCCCCGCGCCGGGCTCTGCCTGAACAGTCCGACGACCTCGCCCTCATCGTAGCGACCCGAGCGTGCGTAGTGCCGCTCCAGCCGCTGGGCATTTTCCAGCAACAATCCGGTTACCTCGACACGCTGCGCCTTGCGCACATGGGCTAGATACGACGGATAGGCAAGCGCCGCCAGTAGCCCAAGGATGACCAGTGCGATCAGCAGCTCGATCAGGCTGAACCCGTTGCGTCGCCTCATTGCAGCTGTCGCCAGTGGATACGCGCCAGTCGGCACTCCCCCCTTGCCAGCATCGCCGCCACAGCATGGCTACCGCCAATCAGGTAGCGCTCCCCTTCGCAGCCCGGCGGCCGTAGGGTCGGATCAGCAGCCCATCGCCTCATCTGCAACTCGCCCGGCAGGCCGACATCCAGTTCAATGCCCCCAATACGGCTATCGCCCTCGTCAAGTTGCTGATCACGATCGGTGTCCAGCGTGACAAAGGGCGGCATGCCACCGTCGTCCAACATCAGCATCATCAGCCAGCCGGTACTACCCGACAGGCAGGGGTCGCGGGCCTCCGTCAGCGGTAATACCGTCATAAACACCACTCGACCGCCCTGCACCAGCGCCGGTGCCAGCACCCGCTCCGCCGAGCGCGGGCCTACCGGCAGCGGCAGATACCAACCCGCTTGCTGACGCCAGTCCACGGCCTGCTCACTCACCTGCCGGGTATGCGGATCAAGGCCAGGTAGCACACGCTGCGCCTGCAAGTCGGCAGGAGTAATGACGTGCCCAACATCGACAGACTGACTGCGCACGGCGTAGAACGCCTGCGCGGCGGCGCTGCCCGGATCGTCCTGCGCCAGCAGCCGGCCACTGCCGAACAGCAGCACGTCCTGCTGCGCAGCTGCGCTGTAATGCAGCACCGGCGCTGCAGTCAGCGGCTGGTCGTGCGCGGCCTGGAACAACGGCGCACCGCCATTGCCCACCTGCCAGTCAGCCGGATCGTCAGCCGCCAACTCAAAGCGCCACAGCTGGCCGTGCAAGTCACCCGCAAAGCCGGCAACCAGCTGCCCTGCTGCGCCCTTTTGTAATGACAATGCCGACAGGCCGTTGGCATCGTCACTATTCATCCGATCAGGCAAATCGATCTGGCGTAGCAGCTCACCAGTGGTCGCATCAACCACCAGCAGCGCGGCACCGCCAATCGCACTACCGTAGCCGTTACCGGTAAGCAGCAGCGCGCGACCGGCGTGCTCGATCAGCAGCGGTGCCGCGTAGATATGCCCTAACGCGCTCCAGCCCGACTCACTCGCACTGCGCTCCCATAGCACCCCAGGCTCCGCGTCGCCCGGCGCCTGGCCGAAAACCCGCAACGCGATCAACCCGCGCCCGCCAGCGCCCAGCCCGGTCGCCGCTACCGTCTGCCAGACACCATCCTGCCGCAGATCCGCCAACGCAACCTGACCGTCCACTCCCGCCCGGTGCAGCTGATCAGCGGCGTAGTCCGGCGCAGCCCAGTCCACTAGCGCAGGCAGCAGACTGGCGGGCAGGTAGCTGTAGCGCCGCCCACCCCCAATCTCAACCACATGCAGAAAGCCGTCGTTGCTGCCGATCAGCATCAGGTCACCCAACTGCGCGCGCTCACGCAGGTAACGCCGGTAGCCATCGCTGTCCAATTCAACCAGCGCCGCCCCTGCCGGCAATATCCTGGGACCAGGACGACCAGGATCACCGAGCAGGCGCTCGCGTGGGCGCAACCCCGTGACGGCTTCACCGCTTAACCAGCGCAGCAGATGCGGTACGCCATCAGTAAGCCCCGGCAGCAACTGAGCGGCCGCGCTCTGCAACATCCGCTGCTGCTCAGCGCTCAACCTATCGGCGGCCGCCGCGTCCAACGTCACCGCCCCGGAAGCCACACCGCCAGCGACAGGCCGCCAGGTTTGCAGCAGCTCAGGCGGCGCACCGGAGGCAAAGGCCTGATCGGTAGTCCAGACCATGGCGACCGGCTCCCCCGCCTCGCCCAGCTCCCAGAACTGAACCTCGCCGCCCCATCCTGAGCGATGCTGATACATGCGCATCGACAGTGACGCCCCATCAGCCAGTTGCAGTCCACCAACCTCCCGATGCAACAACACGCGCGGCAGGGCCGATTGTCCGACCATATGGGTCAGTGCCGCGGCCAGCTGCCCGGCATCATCGACAGTGCTGTAAATCCCGCCACCTGCCCGTGCTGCCGCCCGCAGACGCGGGTCATCGACACCGAAACCAAGCACATGGGTGCGCATCCTTTGCCGGGTAAACAGGGGATCATCCCAACTGACACCGGCCGCATCGAATCCGCCCGTTCGCAGATCCAGGCTGAGTGCAAAGGCGGCCATGTCATCCAGGTAAAAGGTACTGCCCGGCACCTGGAGGTCCTCGCCTGACTCATCGTTGCCGGCATCCCGATCCCAATCAGGCAAACCAAATACGCCAGCCGCCTCTGACAGCAGCCCCGCAGGCTCCTCTGCCGGGGACGAGGGAAACTGGTCATCGTAGGTCGGCAAGCCGTCGGTAACGACCACCGCCGAGCTGGGCTGACAGCGCCACTGCAGCGGGCTGTCGTAGGCTGGCTGATCCACGTTGTAGAAGGAGTCCATACCGCGCAGGTAGCGGCTGATCTCGTAATGGGCTTCGGCCAGCGGCGTCCAGGTGTAGCGATCCGGATTGTCACTGGTGTCAGGCGCCAGGCTGTCCAGCGCCTGCTCCAGTCGTTGCAAATGCCGGTCGCCGGAGTCACTTGGAGCAATGTCCGCGACCTCGACCAGCAATCGTCCGCCCGCACTATCACGCGCAGCGCCGTGCCCTGTCGACGGATTGAAGCTGAACAAACCAAACCGCTGCTGCCGCTGTTGGCGCAGCAGTTGCCGGATCGCCTCACGTGCAGCCTGTAAGCGGTTTTGTTCACCGGCTGCAGTCATGGCCATGCTGCTGGAGCTGTCGAGCAGGATCACCACGTTGGCGGGAACCGCCGCGCCGGGTAGGTAGGGGCTGCTCAGCGGCTCAAACCCGGCGGCCGACGTGCTCAACAGAACACCCGCAGCGGCGCAGGAGTAACGCCCACTAATGCAGGGTAAGGGCATAGGTCGCCTCCAGCAGGTGATGGCTGCGCCCCATCTGCGAACGCACCAGCAGGCGATACAGCCGACTGTCACCGCTGGTGCTGAGCTGAGCCGGAACAGGGCTGTTGCCAAGCCAGTCGACTCGATACCACAGCTCCACCGGCCCGGGTGATGAGAACCGCTGCCAGTGTTCCACTGCGCCGGCAGCCGTCACCGCCGATGCCACGCTGCAGGATGCACTGCGGCATCGCTCGGCAGGCACCACCAACGTGCCGGATACCAGCTGACTTTCCAGCATACGCAAGGCGCTCTCTGCGGCTTGAAAGCTGCGTGTTGCCAGCATCAGGTTAGCCGCCTGCTGTTGCTGTACCCGTGCTGAATTGCTCGCCGCCAGCGCACCAACAACGGTGGCCAGCAGACAAACCAACGCAAACGGCAAGGCTGCGCCACGCTGCGGCCTAATCATGCCGCCGCCCATCCGGTCGATTACGCAGCCGCGTCACCTGACGAAACACCAGATCACGCGTGCGACCGGCCGCAGCAGTGCCGATACCGGCCCCCAGCACCAGTTGCAGCCGCACACTGCGCAGCCGCGCCTGATCTGCGTCGCCGAGATCGCTCTGGTAGCGACCAGCCACACCTGGCGAGTGTGCGTCAGCTGCCAAACCAAAACTGGGTACAAACCGTACCACCTGCTCGATCAGGGTTTCGTAATTACCCGCCCCGTTGAGACGCACCTGAACCCGATCACCCTGCTGGCGGTACTCCAGCTGCCGCAACGGCACTACCCAGTCGCCCGGCAACACAGTCAACGCCTCCCTTTCAGTGACAGCCACACGCCGCTGGCAATCACCAGCCAGCAGCCAGCGAGCGCCGAAGTCGGCGGCACGCAGCGTCTGCGGCTGACTGCTTGAGCGCTGCGCAGGGACCGCCGTTACCAGGCTCAACACGCCGGCATCAAAACGCACCGGCTGGGCGAGTTCAGGTGGCAGCCCCTCTGGCAATGCCCGTTCCAGGTCCAGGCAACCGTAGCCACCGGCAGCGCGCAGATCGCGGGCCAGACGCCCAAGCAGATAACGTGCGTCCTCCTGCTGGCTGGCACTCTGCTGCTGCAACAGCCAACTATCGCGACTGCTACTCAAGTACTGCACCAACGCCAGCACCAGGGTCAGCCCCAGCAACATGGCGACCATCAGCTCAACCAGACCAAAGCCGCGCACTGACAACCTCATGCGCCACCTCCGAGCTGAACCACCAGCAGCAGCTCGTCCTCAGCGTCTTCGGCAATACGCGCCTGCGACCAGTTGATCTGGATCGTCACCAGCGCGTCCTCAACCCGGACCCTGGCCCTGCCTTGAGGCAAGCGGCAGGTGACACCGGCAGCGAAGTCGAGGCGGTCCTGGGCGAGCACGGTGAGGGGGTCAGCCGATTCGGTAACGCAATCGCCTGAGACATCGCCGGCATAGGAGGTACGTTGCCCCGGATTGGCACGCATGCGCTCCAGCAGGTCGGTCGCCAGCAAACTGGCCTGGACGCGATGCGCGCTATCCTGGGTAAACCGCAGCGCATTGAGCTGCAGAGCAGCCGCACCAAGCACGCCCAGCGCGACCAGCAGCAATGCCACCAGCACTTCAATGAGAGAAAAACCGCACTGCGCCCGAGCGGACGCCGTGCGAAAGGGGAATGCCATGACGGCTGAATCCTTGTGCCAAATCCATTTGGCGGATTCGCCGGACGCAAGGTACGCGGCGAACGTCATCCGTTGACGCCCGCCAGCTTAGGGTGAGCTGCCCCTAATCACGCCACCCGAATGGGTGAGCATCGCCACTCGGATGTGATCGCGATAACACCCGCTCAGGCGTTGACCTGACGTTGCGGGGTGCCGTTGCTGAAACTCAGCAAATTAGCCTCAAGCTGACCGACAATGCGCTGACGGGCCTCGCGACTGCCCCACGCACTGTGCGGGGTAATGACCAGATTGGGCAGCGAAGCATCAAGCAGCGGATTGCCGTTGGCAGGAGGCTCGACGCTCAGCACATCGCAGGCCGCGCCACCCAAATGGCCGCAGCGCAGCGCTGCCGCCAGCGCCGGCTCATTGACCAGACCACCACGCCCGGTATTGATCAGCAAGCTGCCCTGCTTCATCAAAGCCATCTGCTCGGCACCGATTAGATCGCGGGTCTGCTCGGTCAGCGGACAGTGCAGACTGAGCACATCGACCTGCGGCAGCAGCTCGGCCACCGATGGCCGCCCTGGCTGCTCCCGGCCCGGCAGGGCACCAACCAGCACCCGCATACCAAACGCCTCGGCCAGCCGGCCAACCGCCTGTCCCAGTTCACCAAACCCCAGGATCCCCAATGTACGTCCTGACAGCTCGCCGATTGGGTAATCGAGCAGGCAGAACTGGCTGCTGCGCTGCCAGGCACCGTCACGCACGGCCTGACGATAGGACTCAAAGCGGGTGATCAACACCAGCATCAGCATCAGCGTGTGCTGGGCGACGGCGGGGGTGCCGTAGGCCTGACAGTTGCACACCACAATACCCAGCTCCCGCGCGGCCTGCAGATCAACGTTATTGGTACCGGTGGCAGCAATCAGGATCAACTGCAATTGCGGGTTGGCCTGCATCAGCGCCCGGTCGATCACCACCTTGTTGGTAATTACCACCTGCTGTCCGGCAATGCGCTCGGCGACTTGGGCAGGCGTGGTGCCGGGATAGCTGGTGAAGGACGCGCAGGCGGCTTCAAGCGCACTGAGGTCGAGGTCGCCGAGATCCAGCGTGGCGCGATCGAGAAAAACCGTGGAAAGGGAATTTTGCATGCCGACTGTACCTGTCTGCAGCCGCCTCCAGCAGGTAATATTGCCGGCCCAGAGGAGAGTGCACATGTATCTGAATGAGTTCCTGCTGGTGGCCCTGGTCCACCTGCTGGCGGTGATCAGCCCCGGCCCCGATTTTGCCGTTGTGATTCGCAACAGCGTCAGCGCTGGTCACCGCATCGGCCTGTATACCGCAATCGGGATCGGCATCGGCATCTTTGTGCACGTTACCTATTCACTGCTGGGGATTGGCCTGATTGTGTCGCAGTCGGTCTGGCTGTTCAATCTGATGAAGCTGCTGGCAGCGGCCTACCTGCTGTATATCGGCTTCCGCGCCCTGCGTGCCCAGCCGACCTCGGCCGAACAGCCGATGGCGGCAGACAAGCAGTTGAGCGCCAGACAGGCGTTCATGCAAGGCTTTATCACCAACGGCCTGAATCCAAAGGCGACGCTATTCTTTTTATCGCTGTTCACCGTGGTCATCAGCCATGACACCCCGCTGCTGGTACAGGCTGGCTATGGCGTGTATCTGGCCTTTGCGACCGGGGCCTGGTTCTGCCTGGTCGCCATGCTGTTCAGTCGCGACGCAGTGCGCCGCGCCTTCAATCGCCTCGGCCACTGGTTCGACCGTCTGATGGGTGGGGTACTGATTGGTCTGGGCCTGCATCTGGCCCTGTCACAGTGGGTGAAGCGCGGCTGACGCGCCTCACCGGCACTGCGCTCAGGCCATTGCGGGCGTCTCGCGCGCCCATGTTGCCAGTACATCGATCCACTGCGGCTGATCATTAAGACAGGGAATCAGCACCAGCTCCTCGCCGCCCGCCTCAATAAACTGCTCGCGGGCGCGATCACCAATCTCTTCCAGCGTTTCGATACAGTCGGCAACAAACGCCGGACAGGCCACCAGCAAGCGCTTGACGCCCTTTGCCGCCAGTTCGTCGATTCGCGCCTCGGTGTAAGGCTCAATCCATTTCGCGCGCCCGAGTCTGGACTGAAACGCCTGTGACCACTGCTCGGCGCTGAGCCCCAGCGCCGCCGACAGTTCCCGGCTGACATGGCTGCAATGCGCCCGGTAGCAGGTCGCGGTGGCCGCCGATGCCCGCTCGCAGCAATCGCCGCTGGCCAGGCAGTGCGAACCGGTTGGATCAGCCTTGCGCAGATGGCGCTCGGGCAGACCGTGATAACTGAGCAGCAGGTGGTCAAAACCCTGCTCCAGATAAGGTTGCACCGACTGCGCCAACGCCGCGATATAGTCGGGTCGGTTGTAGAACGCCGGAACCACGTTCAGCTTGATATCCAGCCCATGCTTGGCAATCACCCGCCGTGCCTCTTCCACCGACGTCGTGATGGTGCTGTCGGCGTGCTGCGGGTACTGCGGCATGAACAGCACTTCGCGGATACCCGGACGCGCCGCCAGTGCCAGCAGGCCGCTTTCAATCGACGGTTCGCCGTAGCGCATCGCCAGTTCCACCGGCATATCCAGCTGCTGCTGCAGCGCCTGCTGGACCCGACGGCTGATAACAACCAGCGGCGAGCCTTCATCCCACCAGATAGAGGCATAGGCATGCGCCGAGGCCTTCGGGCGGGTTGCCAGAATCAGGCTGACCAGCAGACGCCGGGCCGGCCACGGCAGATCGACAACATAGGGATCCATCAGGAACTGGTTCAAATAGCGCCGCACGTCGGCCACATCCGTGCTCTTCGGCGAGCCCAGATTAACCAGCAACACCCCACGATCAGACATCAATTCACTCCAGCAAACAAAACAAGGTCACTTCGCCCTCTGCAGCACATCCGCCAGTGCGGTCTCCAGATGGCGAAAACGAAAACTGAACCCGGCTTCCTGCGCACGCGCCGGTGACACCCGCTGCCCAACCAGCAAAAGCCGGGACATTTCCCCGAGCGCCAACTTCAGAACCCAGCCCGGCGCAGGGATAAACGCCGGACGATGCAGCGCTTGCGCCAGCGCAGCAGTAAACTCGCGGTTGCTGACCGGACTTGGCGCGGTGCCGTTGTATACCCCCCGGCAGTCCGGCGACTCCATCAGCCACTGCAACAGGGCCTCAATGTCCTGATGATGGATCCAGGACATGTACTGGTCTCCGGAGCCAATGCGCCCGCCCAAGCCCAGACTGAACGGCAACCGCATACGTTGCAGGAAACCGCCGTCCGGCGCCAGCACCAGCCCAATACGCAAAATGCACACCCGAATGCCGTAGGACGCCGCGCGTTTGGCAGCGTGCTCCCAGGCATCGCACAGCGTGTGGGTGTATTCTACCCGCCCCGGACTGGCCTCGGTCAGCACCTGATCGCCACCGTCGCCGTACCAGCCGATAGCGGACGCACTGACCAGCACCTGCGGCCGCTGCGCCCGGCGCCCCAGCCAATGCACCAGTTCCTCGGTCAGGGTAACCCGGCTATCCCAAAGCAGCTCCTTGCGTGCATCCGTCCAGGGCCTATCTGCAACCGGCGCACCAGCAAGGTTGATCACCGCGTCAAGCGGCTCGTCGTTCAGTTGATCGAGACTCGCAACGCCTCGCACCGCGTCGCCACACAGCGCGGGCACCTGCGCCGGCCGCCGGCTCCAGACCACCAGATCATGCCCGGCTTCGAGCAACCGCCGACACAAACGCCGACCAATCAGGCCGGTTGCTCCCGTCAGTAATACCTTCATCTTCGGCCTCCCTGATGCCAAAACGGGTCAACTGCCATGCACAGGTGCTGCATGGCCGCCAACCGCCAGCCACACCCTTCAGCGGCCCAATGCTATACAAATGAAAAAACTTGTATAGCCTTTTACGGCCTTTTGCCTATCATCGGTACAACATTCAACAGCAGGAACCCGCATGTCCCTACCTACCAGCGTAGCCATTATTGGCGCCGGCATGGCCGGTATCAGCGCCGCCCATCAGTTGAAGGAAGCCGGCGTCGCCGTGCAACTGTTCGACAAAAGCCGTGGTACCGGCGGACGCATGAGCACCAAGCGCACCGATTTCGGCGAGTTTGACATCGGCACCCAGTATTTCACCGCCCGTCACAGCGCCTTCCGCACGGAGGTCGAGCGCTGGCACGCCAGCGGCTGGGTCGATGTCTGGCAGCCCGCGCTGTATCGCATCGACGAACAGGGCCTGCAGCCATCCACCGACGAACAGCACCGCTACGTCGGCAGCCCGCGCATGACCGCACTCAGCCGAGCGCTGCTGGCAGACCTGCCGCTGCACGGATCGGTGCGCATCACCGCCCTGAACCGACACGAGGACGGCTGGCTGCTGACCGACGCCGACGGCAAGCAGTACGGCCCCTTCGAGCGGGTGGTAGTGGCTACTCCGGCGCCGCAGGCGGTTGCGCTGCTCAGCGCAGCACCACAGCTTGCCAAAGCCGCCGAGCAGGTCGGCATGGAGCCGGGCTGGGCAGTATCGGTGAGCTTCGCAGAACCTCTGAAAACGCCGGTTGAAGCCGCCTTTGTCCGCACTGGGCCGCTAGACTGGATCTGCGCCAACCACAGCAAGCCAGGCCGCGGTGATCAGTGTAACTGGGTGCTGCAGTCGACTCCGCAATGGGCCGCCACCCAGCTGGAGACGCCACCCACCGAGATCGCAGAGCAACTGCTTGATGCCCTTGGCGAGGCGCTGCAAACCACGCTGCCAGCGACCCAACTGGTGCACGCCCACCGCTGGCTCTACGCCCGTCCGTCCGAGGACAGCGAGTGGGGGGCGCTCGCGGCCCCTGATCTGGGCCTCTACGTCTGCGGCGACTGGTGTCTGGCTGGACGACTGGAGGGCGCCTGGCTGAGTGGCAGGCATGCCGCCCACGCGGCTCTCGGCCAGCACTGAGCAAAAAACGACCGCCCGTCTGCACACTCGGCAGACGGGCGGTCAAAAAACCTATACAAAAAATCTGAAATCGCGCTTATCCTTGTACAACAACAGACACCTTGTACAGGACTAAAGCCATGCAAACCGCTTCCACCGCGCGTATTCCGGTCGGCATCAGCCAGTGCCTGGTCGGCGACCCTGTGCGTTTCAATGCTGGTCACAAGCACTCCCGGCTGTGCACCGATCAACTGGGGACCCTGTTCGAGCTGCGTCCGTTCTGTCCGGAGGTGGCCATCGGGCTCGGCACTCCCCGCAAGCCCATTCGCCTGGTTGGCGACCCCGACGCGCCGCGCGCCGTCGGCACTGTCGACAACAGTCTCGATGTCACCGACGCCTTGCAGCACTACGCCGATGACTTCAGTGCGCGCAGTCAGGAGCTGTGCGGCTTCATTTTCATGCAGAAGTCGCCCAGCTGCGGAATGGAGCGGGTCAAGGTCTATGAGCCCAACGGCTATCCCGCCCCCGCCACCGGCCAGGGCGTCTTTGCCGCCCGACTGATGCAGCACAACCCGCTGCTGCCGGTAGAAGAAGAAGGCCGTCTGCACGACCCGGTGCTGCGCGAGAACTTCGTCAACCGCGTGATCGTCTACGCTGATTGGCAAGCACTGTTGCGCGAAGGGCTCAGCGCCAGTCGCTTGCTGGCTTTTCACGCTCGACACAAGTATCTGCTGATGGCGCATCAGGCTCCCAGCTACCGCCGCATGGGACAGCTGCTGGCCAACCCCGGGAGAGGCGACGACTTGCGAGAAACCGCCACAGCGTACTTTAGCGAGCTGATGACAGCACTGCGCAAGCCAGCCAGTCGGCGCGGCCACAGCAACGTACTGCAGCACGTCGCCGGGCACTTCAAGCGGGTGCTGAATCCCCCGGAGAAAGCCGAACTGCAGCAACTGATCAGCCGCTACCGCAGCGGCGTAGTGCCGCTGGTGGTGCCTATCACCCTGCTCCAGCACCACCTGTTGCGCCACCCCGATCCCTATCTGCTGCAACAGGCGTACCTGCAGCCGCATCCGCCAGAGCTAAGCCTGCGCAACGCCATCTAGCGATATCAACAGACGATGAGCCGGGCGACCGGCCACCGGCAAGGGAGAGTGATTTGAGCAATAACCTGCAACTGTGCTGGCTCCGTGCCGACCTGCGCGCCACCGACAACCACGCCCTCTGGCACGCCAGCCAGCGTGGTCCGGTGAGCACCGTGTACATCGTCACGCCCAACGACTGGCACGCCCACGACGACGCAGCAGTGAAGGTCGATTTCTGGCGGCGCAACCTGCAGGAACTCGCTCGCGAACTGCAACGGCTGCAAATACCCCTGCAGCTACTGCACGCCGAACGCTGGAGCGACTGCGCAGCGGTGCTGCTCGATCACGCCCGTGCGCTCGGCGCCAGCAACCTGCACTTCAACGACGAATACGGTATTCACGAGCAGCAACGCGACGATGCCGTCAGCCAGGCGTTCCTGGATGCAGGCCTGAGCTGTCAGCGCTACACCGATCAGTTACTGTTCGCGCCCGGCAGCCTGACGACCCAGAGCGGCGGCATGTACAAGGTCTACAGCCAGTTCCGCCGCCAGGCCTACCAACGCCTGCACCAGCAGTTGCCAGCCATGCTGCCTGCACCGAGCCCGCAGCAGCCGCTGAAGATCGAAAGCACGCCGGTTCCAGACCGATTCGGCGACTTCACCATCGCCGCCCCGGAACAGCAACAGCGCTGGCCAGCCGGCGAGCGAGCAGCCGCCGAGCGGCTGCAGCACTTTAGCACTCAGCTGATCGAGGACTACGCCGAAGACCGTGATCGCCTCGACCTCGACGCCACCAGCCGCCTGTCGCCCTACCTTGCCGCTGGCGTGCTGTCGCCGCGCCAGTGCCTGCACGCCGCGCTGCAGGCCAACCGCGGCGAGTTCGACGGCGGCAACCCCGGCGCCGTCAGCTGGATTAACGAACTGCTCTGGCGCGAGTTCTACAAGCACATTCTGGTGTGCTACCCGCGCGTCTCGCGCCACCGCGCATTCCGCCCGGAAACCGAGACGGTGGCCTGGCGCAACGACCCTGATGGCCTCGCCGCCTGGCAGCAGGGCCGCACGGGTATCCCGCTGGTCGACGCCGCGATGCGGCAGCTGCTCGCGACCGGCTGGATGCACAACCGCCTGCGTATGGTCAGCGCCATGTTCCTGACCAAGAACCTGCTGATCGACTGGCGCGAGGGTGAACGCTGGTTCATGCAGCACCTGATCGATGGTGACCTGGCGGCCAATAACGGCGGCTGGCAGTGGAGTGCCTCAACCGGCACTGACGCCGCTCCCTACTTCCGGGTATTCAACCCGGTCAGCCAGTCCGAGAAATTCGACCCGGACGGCAGCTTTATCCGCCAATGGGTCCCCGAGCTGGCACACCTGCCGGCCCGCCAGATTCACCTGCCGCCCAGCGCTGACCTGTTCTCCGGCAGCAGCTACCCGGCGCCTATCGTGGACCTGCGCAGCAGCCGCCAGCGCGCCATCGACGCCTTCCGCAGCGCAGGAGAGCCGGCATGATCGAACACAGCCTGATCGAAACCTTTGCCCGCCAGTTTGCCGCTGTAGATCGTGAAAACATGCATTTGCTGGAACAGCTCTATCATCCTGAAGTGCACTTCAGCGATCCGCTGCACGAGGTGTTCGGCCTCGCCGCACTGAAAAGCTATTGCGCCAATTTGTACGAGAACGTTACCGCGCTGGATTTCGACTTCACCCAGCTCAGTCCAATCGACCATGAGCAGGCGCTGCTCTGCTGGACCATGACCTATCGGCATCCCCGACTGGCTGGCGGCCGGGAAATCCGTGTTCCCGGCGTCAGCCAGGTCTGGTTCCGCGAGGGCAAGGCCTACCGCCACATCGACCACTACGACGCCGGGGCCCTGCTGTACGAACACGTACCGCTACTTGGCACCCTGATTAGCTGGCTGAAAAGGCGACTGACATGAACGCACAACGCAGAATCTGGCTGACCGGTGCATCCAGCGGCATCGGCCTTGCGCTGGCCGAGCTGCTGGCCGCTGACGGCCACCGTCTGGCCCTGACCGCCCGCCGCCGCGAACCGCTGTTGACCCTCGCGGCCCGCTATCCCGGGCAAATTCTGGTGATCAGCGCAGACCTGACCGACCGCGACGCTGTCGCTGAAGCGGTCGAGCGCATCGACGCCAGCTGGGGTGGACTGGACTGGGCCATTCTCAATGCCGGCACCTGCGAATACATGGAGCTGCCCGCCTTCTCTGCCAGCCTGATCGAGCGCGTCATGCAGGTTAACGTAATGGCCACCGCCAACTGCATCGAAGCCGCCCTGCCACTGCTACGTCAGGGCAGCCAGCCGCGCCTGATTGCCGTTGGCAGCAGCGTCACCTACCTGCCGCTGCCGCGCGCTGAAGCCTACGGCGCTTCCAAAGCCGCGCTACGCTATCTGATGCAATCGCTGGAACTCGATCTGGCCGACGAGGGAATCGCTACGACGCTGGTGAGCCCCGGCTTTGTCGACACACCGATGACCGCCGCCAACGACTTCCCGATGCCGATGCAGATCAGCAGCACCAAGGCGGCGCAACGGATATTGATTGGTCTGGAACGCGGTCAGCGGGAGATTCGCTTCCCCGGCCGCTTTATTGCCGTGTTGCGTCTGCTGGCCGCGCTGCCGGACTGGCTGCGTGTCGCCATTACCCGGCGCCGACGTACACCCGCCACCCGACATCCGGAGGTGCACTGATGCGTATTGCGATTGTCGGCAGCGGTATTTCCGGGCTGGTTGCGGCCCACCTGCTGTCACGGCGCCACGAGGTGACGGTATTCGAAGCCGGCGACTGGATCGGTGGGCACACCCATACCGTCGATGTCGAAGTGGATCAGCAGCGCCACGCGATCGATACCGGCTTCATCGTCTTCAACGACTGGACCTACCCCAACTTCATTCGCCTGCTGGAACAACTCGGCGTCGCGTCACAGCCCACCGAAATGAGCTTTTCGGTGTCGGACCCGCGCAGCGGCCTGGAATACAACGGCAACAACCTCAATACCCTGTTCGCCCAACGCAGCAACCTGGTGTCGCCTGGCTTCCTGCGCATGCTGGCGGACATTCTGCGCTTCAACCAGAAAGCCGTATCCGACCTGGAAGGTGGCGATCTGGACGCACAGCTGACTCTGGGCGACTACCTGCGCCAGCAGCGTTACAGCAAACGTTTCGTTGACCACTACATCGTGCCGATGGGCTCGGCGATCTGGTCGATGTCGCTGCGCGACATGCTCGACTTCCCGCTGGCGTTCTTCATCCGTTTCTTCCGCAATCACGGCTTGCTGTCCGTCAACGAACGGCCGCAATGGCGCGTCATCCAGGGTGGTTCGCGCAGTTATGTGCCCGCCCTGACGGCGCCCTTTGCCGACCGCATCCGCCTGAACTGCCCAGTGCAGCGCATTCGCCGCGATGACACCGGCGTGACCCTGCTCAGTCGTCAGGGGGAGGAGCGCTTCGACCGAGTGGTGCTGGCGTGCCACAGCGATCAGGCGCTGCAACTGCTTGAGCAGCCCAGTAATGAGGAGCAGGCGATTCTCGGCGCCATCCGCTACGCAGAGAATGACGTAGTACTGCATACCGACACCCGCCTGCTGCCGCAGCGCCGGCTGGCCTGGGCGAGCTGGAACTACCGCCTCGGCGGCGACCCCAGCCAGCCCGCGGCGCTGACCTACAACATGAATATCCTGCAGGGCATCAAGGCGTCGCGCACTTTCTGCGTAAGCCTCAACCAGACCGAGCAGATCGACCCGGCGCAGATTCTCGGCCGCTTCAATTACGCACACCCGCAGTTCAGCCTGGCCGCCAGCGCTGCCCAGCAGCAATGGCAGAGCCTGCTCGGCAAGCAACACACCTTCTTCTGTGGTGCCTGGTGGGCCAACGGTTTTCACGAGGACGGCGTGGTCAGTGCGCTGCGCGTGGCCTCCCACTTCGGAGAGGCGCTCTGATGGAACTGCGCAGCGCGCTCTACAGCGGCCTGCTGCAGCACCGCCGGCACCAGCCGCGCGTGCACCAGTTTCGCTATCGCAGCAGCCTGCTGCTGCTGGATCTCGATGAACAGCAGCAGGTGTTCGGGCTGAGTCCGCTCTGGTCCGGCCGCTGGTGGTCGCCCATGCGCTTTCGCGAGACCGATTACCTGCGCAGCGAACGCCAGCCGGGCGAGTCGCTCAAGGCCTGCGCCCAGCGTCTGATCAAAGAGCACCTGCAACTGGAGTTGGACGGCGCCGTGCAGCTGCTGACCCAGGTCCGCAGCTTCGGCATGCTGTTCAATCCAGCTTCCTTTTTCTACTGCTACGACCGCCAGGGCGCACTGCGCAGCATCATCTGCGAAGTAACCAACACGCCTTGGGGCGAACACTTCTGCTACGTGATGGAGGCCGACCCGACCACCCAGCAGCAGAACTTCAGCCTGCACAAACGCTTTCACGTCTCCCCTTTCCTGCCGCTGCAGGCGGACTACCACATGCGCTTCAGCCGTCCCGGCGAGCGAGTACAGGTCCACATTGCGCATCAACAAGGCGACCAGCGCCTGTTCGATGCCAGCCTCAGCCTGCAGCGCAAGCCGCTGAGTGCCAGCCTGCTGCGCCGTGAAACGCTGTCATTTCCCTTTATGGTGCTGCGCACTGTCAGCGGCATTTACTGGCAGGCCCTGCGTCTGCTGCTCAAAGGTATCCCACTGTATGACCATGCAGCCGCCACCCAATCGGTGGCGGCGCACCCGCTCAAGGAGTCCCGACATGAAACCGAGCAGACCTGAACTCACTTGCAGCAGCGACTACCGCGAGCGCGGTGGCTGGCTGCAACGTCTCTGCCGCCAGGCGGTCATGCGCCAACTCAAGGCGCTGCGCCGGGGCACCCTGTTACTGCGGACAGAGGAAGGGGAACTGCACTTTGGTCAGCCCGATAGCGACGGCCTGCACGCCGAAATTCGCCTGCACGATCCGGCAGCCTGGGTACAGATCGCCTGCAACGGCAGCGTTGGCTCGGGCGAGGCCTACTTCAACGGCTACTGGAGCAGCCCCGACCTGACAGCCGTAACCCGCCTGTTTGTCCGCAACCTGGATGTGCTCGATGCGATGGAAACCGGTCTGGCGCGCCTTGGTCAACCGGCGCTGAAGTGGCTGCACCGCCTCAATCGCAACAGCCTGCGCGGCTCGCGCCGCAACATCAGCGCACACTACGACCTGGGCAACGAACTGTTCTCGCGCCTGCTGGACAGCAGCATGATGTACTCGGCGGCCGTTTTCCCGCCGGGCTGCGACGACTTGCATCAGGCGCAACTGAACAAGCTTGAGCGCATCTGTCGCAAGCTGGAACTCGGACCAAACGACCATCTGCTGGAAATCGGCACCGGCTGGGGCAGCATGGCGATCTATGCCGCGCAGAACTTTGGCTGCCGTGTCACCACAACCACGCTGTCGCAAGAGCAGTACCGCCACGCCGAAGAGCGCATTCAGGCCGCCGGGCTGCAAGACCGCATCACACTGCTGCTCAAGGACTACCGTCAGCTGGAGGGGCAATTCGACAAACTGGTGTCGATCGAGATGATCGAGGCAGTCGGCCACGAGTACTTCGCCACCTACTTCAAGGCCTGCGCGGCGCTGCTCAAGCCCGACGGGCTGATGCTGCTGCAGGCGATCACCATGCGTGACCAGCGCTACGATCAGGCCCGCCGCAGCGTTGACTTTATCCAGCGCTACATCTTCCCCGGCGGCTCGCTGCCGTCGGTCAGCCTGATCGGCGAACTGACCCGCCGTCACACCGACCTGGCCATGCTGCACATGGAAGACATCGGCCTGCACTACGCGCGAACCCTGCGCCACTGGTATGACAACCTGCAGCGCTACCGTGGAGAGCTGGCGCAACTCGGGTATGATGACGCCTTTTTCCGGCTCTGGGAGTTCTACCTTTGCTACTGCGAGGGGGGCTTCCGCGAGCGCGGTATCGGCACTGCGCAGATTCTGCTCGGCAAGCCCGATGCCCGCCCCGGAGAGCACTTCTGCGCTTAGGAGACTGACATGCCTGACCGGCGACTGATCGCCAACGCCCTGTTGTTCCAGCTCGGCTGGCTGGCCTGCGTGCTGGGCGGTAACAGTTACTGGCTGGCGGTGCCGGTGGCGGCCCTGCTGGTGCATTTTTTCTGGGTCAGCAGCTGGGCTGCAGAAGGCAAGCTGGTGGTGTCGGTCATGCTGGCCGGGGCCGCACTCGACTCGTTCCTGTTGCAGATGGGTGTATTTGGCTTTGTCGGCCAGGAAAGTCTGGCCCCGATCTGGCTGGTGCTGCTGTGGGCACTGCTGGGTACCACCCTGAATCATTGCCTGGCATGGAGTGCCAAGCCGATCTGGCGAGCAGTGCTGCTGGGCGCCATCGGCGGCCCATTGAGCTATCTGGCCGGCGCAGAACTGGCCGGGGTTGGTCTACCACTCGGCGAGCGCAACAGCGCCCTGCTGCTGGCGGCCGTCTGGGCAGTGGTGTTCCCGCTACTGCACGGCTTCGCCCACCTGTACCGCGAACAATACCGCACCCTGCAACTGGCCAGACGCCGCACAGACGCCTGACCCGGCTGTTTACAGCGGGTAGCGGAAGTACACCGCAGACTTGTTGATACCCGAGTTGGGCTGTTTGATGCCGGCGTTGGAATAGTGGTACCAGCGCACCCCCAACTCGGCTCCCGAGTTGAAGCGCAGGCCAGCGCCAATGCGATCTTCAAACTGGAACTTGGAGCCCAGATCACGGCGATCCGCCAGGTTGGTCTCGGTGAAAATTGCTGCGCCGATCCCGCCCTCGATGAACGGTGTCACGCCACCATCACCCGGGAAGTTGAGCGTGAACACCGGGGCCAGACTGACCGTCTCGGCATCCAGGCCGCTCCAGTGGGTGAAACCCGCGTCCCAGAAACCGGTCAGCACGGCGCCGCCGCCGTCGCTTTGCCACAGGGTGCGGCCGAAATCGAATTGCGCCCCCACGCGCCACACGTTGGTTGACTCACTGCTGTCACCGCCCTCTACGGTGATGCCGTCCAGTGCGTATACGGCGGGACTGAGGGTCATGGCCGCAAGCACGGCGCTGATGATCAAACCTGAACGTCTCATCGCGTCTTCTTCCTTTTTATATTCAACAAACAGCATTCGATAGACAGTTATATAGCCGATTGTTCGTCAGCGCGCCTTACACCGGCAGCGCCTCTACCTCGCTTGCGCTACCCCAGAGTACCGGCAGCACCCGAGCCATCTGCTGCGGATCACCACTGCTCCAGAAGCGCACGGCGCCATCGCTGCACGCCTGCAGCGGACCGTTCTCGCCCAGCCGGGCCTGCAACTGGCGAGCAACGGCCTCGCCGGTATCGACCAGCTGGACGTCGACCGGCAACAGCTCCCGCAGAACCGGCTTGAGGAAGGGGTAATGGGTACAACCGAGAATCAGCGTATCGCACTCAGCCTGCAGTAACGGTTGCAGATAACGCTGCAGCAACAAGCGTACCTGCGGGCCCTGCAGGTCTCCCTGCTCGACACATTCGACCAACCCTGGACAAGGCTGGGTCAGCACCTGAACATCACGGGCGAAACGGTCAAGCAAGGCGGCAAACTTGGCGCTCTGCAGGGTGCCAGTGGTCGCCAGTACCCCGACCTTGCCGTTGCGGGTCGCCGCCGCCGCCGGCTTGACTGCCGGCTCCATGCCGATGATCGGCATATCGAAGGTGCCGCGCAGTTCGTTTACCGCCGCCGCCGTGGCGGTATTACAGGCCAGCACCAACGCGCGGGCGCCCTGCCCGATCAGAAATTCGGCGATCCGCAAACTGCGCTCACGGATCATCTCGGGCGGCTTTTCGCCGTAGGGCACATGGCCGCTGTCGGCCACGTAGAGCAAGTTTTCGTGCGGTAGCAGATGGCGAATCTCGCGCAGCACCGACAGCCCGCCGACACCGGAGTCGAACACCCCGATGGGCGCGTTCACGTCGCGGCTCCGCAGCAGCTGCAGCCAGGATCACGGCGCACGCGCAGCTCGCGAAAACGGCTGTCGAGCGCATCGATCAGCAGCAGCCGGCCAACCAGCGGCTCCCCGAAACCGGCCAGCAGCTTGAGCGCCTCCAGCGCCTGCAGACTGCCTACCAGCCCGACCAGCGGGCCAACCACCCCAGCTTCGCTGCAGCTCAGCGCCTGCTCGTCGCCCTCGCCGTACAAACACTGATAACAGGGGCTGTCGTCACGGCGCGGGTCAAAGACGCTGAGCTGGCCTTCCAGGCGAATCGCCGCGCCGGACACCAGCGGCTTGCCGAGCCTGACGCAGGCAGCATTAACCGCGTGGCGGGTGGCAAAGTTGTCGGAACAATCCAGCACCAGATCGACCTCAGCCACCGCAGCCAGCAACGCTTCATCAGCTAAGGCTACGGGGAGCGTGCGGCACCTGACCTGAGGGTTGATCGCGGCGACCCGCTCTGCCGCAGAGGCAACCTTGTCGCGGCCGATATCGACGGCGTGATGAATGATCTGGCGCTGCAGATTGGTCAGGTCAACCTGATCCGGGTCGGCCAGTTCCAGTTGGCCGACACCCGCAGCGGCGAGGTAAAGCGCGACCGGCGAGCCCAACCCACCGACACCCACGATCAAAACCCGACTGTCCAGCAGCCGTTGCTGACCGTCGATATCGATCTGTGGCAGCAGTATCTGCCGGCTATAACGCAGCAGTTGCTGGTCATCCACGCCATTGCCCTCCGGTTACCCTCAGCTGTCCACCCAGATCGCGCCAGCTCTGCACCTGCTCAAAGCCCTGCTCGCGGAGCAACAGCGCGACCGCATCGGCCTGCTGCCACCCGTGTTCGAACAGCAACCAGCCGGCCTGCAGCAGATGGCTTGCAGCCTGCTGCACCAACGTTCGGATATCGTCCAGCCCGTCGACGCCGCTGACCAGCGCGCTGCCCGGCTCAAAGCGCACATCGCCCTGCTGCAGATGGGGGTCGCTTTCGGCAATATAGGGTGGGTTGGAGACAATCAGGTTAAAGCGCCGGTTCGCCAACGCGCTGAACCAGTCACTCTGGTCAAAATGGGCATTACCGATCTGCAGACGCTCGGCATTACGCCGCGCCAGGGCCACGGCCTCGGCCACCCGGTCCACCCCGGTCAGCCGCCAGTGCGGGCGCTCAACCGCCAACGCCAGCGCGATCGCCCCGGTGCCGGTGCCCAGATCCAGTACCTCGGCTGCGCCTTGCGGGCCCAGTTCCAGCGCGACTTCAACCAGCCGCTCGGTATCCGGCCGCGGGATCAGGGTCGCCTGGCTGACCTCCAGCTGCAGGCTCCAGAAGCCCTGCTCGCCGAGCAAATAAGCTATCGGAACGCCGCTGCGACGTTGACTCAGCAGTTGTTCGAAGCGACGCAACTGCTCTGCATCGGGCTGACGCTCGGGCCAGGTACGCAGATAGGTACGGGGCTTGCCGATGGCGTGACAGAGCAGCAGCTCGGCATCCAGCCGGGCCGTGTCCGAGTCCGGCAGCTCGGCACTGGCCAGCAACTCGGCCAGGGTCGGCGTCATGCCGACTCCAGCGCCGCCAACTGATCGGCCTGATATTCGCGCAGCAGCGGCTCGATCACGTTATCGAGATTGCCGGCGATCACCTCATCCAGGCTGTATAGCGTCAGGTTGATGCGGTGGTCGGTCACCCGCCCCTGCGGGAAGTTGTAGGTGCGAATCCGCTCAGAGCGGTCACCGGAGCCCACCAGTGAACGGCGGGTATCTGACAACTCCTTCTCCTGCGCTTCGCGCTGCTGGTTGACCAGCTTGGCCTGCAACAGGCTCATGGCACGGGCGCGGTTCTTGTGCTGCGAACGCTCATCCTGACACTCGACCACGATGCCGGTTGGCAGGTGAGTGAGGCGAATTGCCGAGTCGGTCTTGTTAACGTGCTGACCGCCGGCACCGGAAGCGCGGTAGGTATCGACCCGCAGATCCGCCGGATTGATCTCGATCTCGGCCTGCTCGTCCATTTCCGGCAGGATGGCGACGGTACAGGCCGAGGTGTGAATACGCCCCTGAGACTCGGTCTCCGGCACGCGCTGCACGCGGTGCGCGCCAGACTCGAATTTGAGTTTGGCATAGACCGACTGGCCCTCGACTCGCGCAATCACTTCCTTATAGCCGCCGTGCTCACCGGCGTTCTCCGACAGCACCTCAACACGCCAGCCCTGACGTTCGGCATAACGGCTGTACATGCGGAACAGATCACCGGAGAAGATCGCCGCCTCGTCGCCGCCGGTCCCGGCGCGAATTTCAAGGAACACGTTGCGATCATCGTTGGGATCTTTGGGCAGCAACAAGCGATTGAGCTCTTCTTCCAGCTCGACCAGCTGCGCCGTACCGCTCTCCAGATCCTCTTCGGCCATGGCTCGCAGATCAGGATCACTGTCTTTGAGCAGGCTGCGTGCCTCCTCGATGTCACCCTGGACCCGGCGCCACTGTTCGTAGCACTTTACTGTGCCTTCCAGCTCGGCGTACTCCTTGGAGTAAGCGCGGAAACGAGGCTGATCACTGATGACCTCAGCGTCGCTGAGCAGCGCAGACAGCTCCTCGAAACGTTCGCCAAGGGAGTCCAGCCGGTTCAACAGGGATGCTTTCATGAGTCGCCTTGTACCGTGGTATTGCTGCTGCCCGGAGCACTGTCACCCAGGGCAAAGAGTTCCTGCGCCAGCGCCAGCGCTTCAACCCGCCCCTGCGCCGTCATCTGTTTGAGCTGCACACTGGGTTCGTGCAGCAGCTTGTTGGTCAGCATGCGCGCCATCTCGGTCATCACCTGCTCGGGATCGGCGCCGCGCTGCAGCTTGGCCAGCGCCTTCTGCAGCTCCTGGTCACGCGCCTGCTCGGCCTTCTGCCGGTAGCTGCGCACCACATCCACCGCCGCCAGCGCTCTTAAACGCTGCATGAATTCGCCGGTGCCCAGCTCGATTAGCCGCTCGGCGGCCTCAGCGGCGCCCTGGCGCGAACGCATGTTTTCCTCGATCACCTCGTGCAGGTCATCGACGGTATAAAGGTAGACGTCAGCCAGACTGCCGACTTCAGGTTCGATATCGCGCGGCACGGCGATGTCGACCATAAACATCGGCTTGTGACGGCGCTGCTTGAGTGCGCGCTCTACCGCGCCCTTGCCGAGAATCGGCAGCGGACTGGCGGTTGAGCTGATCACCACATCGCACTCGGCGAGAATATCCGGAATCTGGGTCAATACGATGGCCTGCCCGCCCAACGGCTCGCTGAGAAGTTCAGCCCGTTGCAGCGTTCGGTTGGCGACGATGATGCGGCCAACGCCCTGCTCAAACAGGTGACGGGCGACCAGCGCGATGGTCTCGCCAGCGCCAATCAGCAACGCGGTACTGCGACGCAGGTCAGCAAAAATCTGACGGGCCAGACTGACGGCGGCAAAGGCGACCGACACCGGATTCTCGCCAATGGCGGTATCGGTGCGCACCTGCTTGGCCATATTAAAGGTGCTCTGGAACAGTCGATCCAGGTAGGGCCCCAAGGTACCGGCGGTACGTGCGGTCTGCCAGGCATCCTTCATCTGACCGAGAATCTGCGGCTCGCCCAGCACCATCGAGTCCAGCCCGGCGGCAACCCGCATCATATGGTTAACCGCACCTGCATCCTGATGCAGATAACTGGAACGGCGCACCTCGTCTGCGGTCATACCGTGAAAGCGGGCAACCCACTCGACCAGCCGATCGGCATCAAGCTGATCCTGTGCGCAGTAAAGCTCGGTGCGATTGCAGGTCGACAGGATGGCAACCTCGTCAGCACCGGCCTCGGCACGCAGACGCTGCAGTGCATCGGGCAGCTGCTCGGGCGCGAAAGACACGCGCTCGCGTACCTCAACCCCTGCGGTCCGATGATTGATGCCCAGTGCGATAAAACCCATGATGCCTCGTATTGCGAGAACGGAGCTGCTGCCAAAAACGTGCAATTGTCCTATGTTAATTCAAGCCAATCAATCGCCGCATCGCCAACGGTCGCTCCGAGCGCGGCGTCAGGATGCCGCAGCCCGGCGGGCCGCCCCGCCCTCTGGGTTTGTCATCGAGCCTGTGTCATGATGCCTCAAAGCGCCGCTGCACGCGGATATCCGCCGGGGCCAGCCCACCGTTTCGTACGAGATCTCCTATGAAGGTTATTTTCAACCCGACCTTGCCTGCGCTGCTGATCGCACTGACGCTTGGCGGCTGCAGCACCCTGGATCACGCCGACGCACCAACCGAAACAACCGAGCCGGCTGCCGATATCCGCGCCGCAGAGGAGCCGACGGTCTATGGTCAGTTCCGCCAGGACACCCTGTTTGACCTGCTGACCGCCGAAATCGCCGGTCAGCGCAACCGTTTCGATATCGCGCTGGACAACTACCTGAAGCAGGCGCGCAGCACCCGTGACCCGGGCATCGCCGAGCGCGCCGTACGCGTGGCCGAGTTTCTCGGCAATGAACAAGCCGCCAACGAGATGACCGCGCTCTGGGTCGAGGTCGCACCACAGGATCCCGAAGCGCTGCGCTCGGCAGCCATTCATCTGGCCCGCGCCGGCCAGCATGAGCAGGCGATGGAGATGATGCAGCGCGCACTGAACCTGCATGGCGAAACCCATTTCGACTTCCTGGCGCTGGCCGCTGCCCAGACCGACCCGCAGACCCGCAATGCCCTGCTGACCAGCCTGCAACAGATGCAGGAGCGCCACCCGGACAACGCCCAACTGGTGTTCGCCCGTGCACTGTTGCTGCAACAGGCTGACCGGCAGGAAGACGCACTGGCATTGCTGGAGGCCTACCCGCGTAGCGACGAGGTAGCGCCAATCATTCTGCTGCACAGTCGCCTGCTCGCAGAACAGAACACCGGACGCGCAGAACAGCTTCTATACAGTGGCCTGGAGCGTTTCCCGGACGACATTCGCCTGCGCCTGATGCTCGCGCGCCTGCTGGTCAGCGACGGCAACTTCAAGGACGCGCGCGTGCAATATCAAAAGCTGGCGTCCGACAACCCGGACGACCCCGACCTGCAACTGTCGCTCGGCCTTATTGACCTTGAGCTGGGCAACGCCGAAGACGCGGTCGTCCACCTGCAACACACCCTGCAACTGGCACCAGGCAACAACACCGCGCGCTATCACCTTGGCAGCGCCTACCTGGCCGCCGGGCGCAGCGAAGACGCCATGCTGACATGGCAGAGCATCGACAGCGGGACAGAACTACTCACCTCTCGCGTGCAGATAGCGCAACTGCTGCTGGAACAAGATCGGCTTACCGCCCTGCAGGCACAGTTTCAGCAGGACCGTGCCCAGCACCCCCAGCATGGCCTGACCCTGTTCCAGATCGAGATCGAAGGATTGATGGCCGCCCACCCTGAGCTGGCGATGGCGCAGGCCAATGCCGCCCTGCAAGCCTATCCACAGGACACCAGCCTGCTCTACAGCCGCGCCATGCTGCACGCGGAGCTGGGTAACCTGCGCGGCGTAGAAGATGACCTCGGTGCCATCATCGCGCAGGAACCGAACAACGCCATGGCGCTCAACGCCCTGGGCTACACACTGGCCGATCACAATGTGCAACTCGACCGGGCGCTATCGCTGATCACCCGCGCCGCCGAGCTGGCCCCCGACGACCCGGCCATTCAGGACAGCCTGGGCTGGGTGCACTTCCGCCTGGGTAACCTCGACCGCGCTGAAGAGCTGCTGCGCGCCGCCTACGACGCCTACCCGGATCAGGAGGTTGCCGCTCACCTGGGCGAAGTCCTCTGGCGTCAGGGCAGCAAGCGCAAAGCCCGCAGCATCTGGCGCGAGGCCCTCAAACTCGACCCCGAAAGCACACTCATCCCAACTACCCGCGATCGTTTGGAAGCCGAATAAACCATGTCCGTGTTGCGCCTGTCCTTGCTGCTATCCCTGCTGTTGACTCTGACCGCCTGCGGCAGCCTGCATCAACGCGAAACCATCGAATTCGGCGGGGACCAGACCGCCTGGAAGGCCCACCGTGCGGCGGTAGAGCCGCTGGACCGCTGGATTCTGCAAGGCAAGCTGGGCATCCGCAGCCCCCAGGAGTCCGGCAGCGGCACCCTGTTCTGGCTGCAGCGCCAGCGCTATTACGACATCCGCCTGTCAGGCCCGCTTGGCCGCGGCGCCACCCGCATTCAGGGCGACCGCACCCAGACCACGCTGGAAGTCGCAGGACAGCCTCCGGTGACCGCCAGCTCGGCTGAAGAACTGGTGGCGCAGCAGATCGGCTGGCGCCTGCCGGTTGATCAGTTGCTCTGGTGGGTGCGCGGGCTGCCCGCTCCCGACTCCGCCAGCCGCCTGCAACTCGACAGCCAAAGCCGGCTGGGCCGTCTCAGTCAAAGTGGCTGGACCATTGAATACAGTCGCTACCAACAGGTTGGCGACCTGGAACTTCCCCAGCGCCTGCAGATTTCCGGTCACGACCTGCTGCTGACGCTGGTCATCACCGAATGGAAACCCGGCATCAGCGAATGAATACCGCAACACACAGCCTGCCCGCTCCCGCCAAACTGAATCTGTTCCTGCACATCACCGGTCGTCGCGCCGACGGCTACCACAACCTGCAGACCCTGTTTCAGTTTCTCGATCATGGCGACACCCTGCACTTCAGCCAGCGCAATGACGGTGAACTGCGGCTACTGACCGAGCTGCCCGGCGTCGACGCCGAAGACAACCTGATCATGCGCGCCGCCCGAATGCTCAAACAAGCCAGCGGCACAGCGCTTGGCGCCGACATACAGCTCGACAAGGTGCTGCCCATGGGCGGCGGCATTGGCGGCGGCAGCTCCGACGCGGCCACCACCCTGCTCGGCCTCAACCACCTGTGGCAAACAGGCCTGAGCATTGATCAGCTGGCCGACATTGGCATCACTCTGGGCGCAGACGTTCCCGTCTTTGTGCGCGGCCATGCCGCCTGGGCGGAAGGGGTCGGCGAGCAGCTGACCCCGGTCGAGCTGCCCGAACCCTGGTTTCTGGTCGTTGCTCCGGACTGTCACGTCAGCACCGCTGAAATTTTTTCCGATGAGAGGTTGACGCGGAACACATCGCCCATTACATTAGCGGCCTTCGTCGCAGGCGGTGGTCGGAATGACTGTCTGCCGGTCGTCACAACGCGTTACCCTGAAATTCGTAACACGTTGATCTTGCTAAACAATTATTGTGAAGCTAAGATGACCGGGACTGGCAGTTGCTTGTTTGGGGCCTTCCCAAACGAACGCGAAGCTGATAAAGTTCGCGCCCGGTTGCCAGCCACACTGCGAAGTTTTGTAGCAAGAGGTTGTAACGTTTCCCCGTTACACCGCGAACTGCAAAAGCAAGCATGACGGATGCAGCCGTGCATCCGGACAGATACAGGGGCGTCGCCAAGCGGTAAGGCAGCAGGTTTTGATCCTGCCATGCGTTGGTTCGAATCCAGCCGCCCCTGCCATTTTTCTCTCCGGCAGCAATCAAGTACAGAACAGTTCATGTCTGGCTGGTTGAGGCCTTATCGGCATTCCCGCAGACCTGAATTCTCCGCCAAGCCACTACCCACAAAAGGTATTGCTGCGTGTCCAAGATGATGGTTTTTACGGGGAACGCCAACCCCGATCTGGCACGGCGCGTCGTGCGTCAACTGCACATTCCACTGGGCGACGCTACCGTCGGCCGCTTCAGCGACGGTGAAGTCAACGTCGAACTGAACGAGAATGTGCGCGGCAAGGACGTTTTCATCCTGCAGCCCACCTGCGCACCGACCAACGACAACCTGATGGAACTGGTGGTCATGGCTGACGCCCTGCGTCGCTCCTCCGCCTCCCGTATCACCGCAGTAGTCCCCTACTTCGGTTATGCCCGTCAGGATCGCCGCCCGCGCTCGGCACGCGTTGCCATCAGCGCCAAGGTTGTTGCCGACATGCTCGACACCGTTGGTGTTGACCGTCTGCTCACCGTCGATCTGCACGCTGACCAGATTCAGGGCTTCTTCGACATCCCGGTCGACAACATCTACGGCTCGCCGGTCCTGATCGATGACATTCAGGATCGTCGCTTCGAAAACCTGATGATTGTTTCCCCGGATATCGGCGGCGTAGTTCGCGCCCGCGCCGTGGCCAAGAGCCTCGGTGTTGACCTGGCGATCATCGACAAGCGTCGCCCGAAAGCCAACCAGTCCGAAGTCATGCACATCATCGGTGACGTCGAAGGCCGTACCTGCGTCCTGGTTGACGACATGGTTGATACCGCCGGCACCCTGTGCCACGCCGCCAAGGCTCTGAAGGATCACGGTGCCGCTCAGGTTTATGCCTATTGCACCCACCCGATTCTGTCGGGCAAGGCCATCGAAAACATTACCAATTCCGTGCTGGACGAGCTGGTGGTGACCAACACCATTCCGCTCGCGCCTGCCGCTGCTGCCTGCGAACGCATTCGCCAGCTGGACATGGCCCCGATCGTGGCCGAAGCCATGCGCCGCATCAGCAACGAAGAATCCATCAGCGCGATGTTCCGTTAAGGTACAGGCACTGATTTAACCGCCCGCGAGGGCATCACCCATCGCTCGGAGCACTGGTCGCAAGTGCCCGGGCGAATTAGCAAGGAGACTACAAATGGTCGACTTCACTCTGAATGCGAATGCGCGTACCGACCTGGGGAAAGGTGCGAGCCGCCGCCTGCGTCGTAACGCTGATCTGGTTCCTGCCATCGTTTACGGTGGTGACAAGGCTCCGCAGAACGTTGCTCTGGCAGCACGCGAACTGAAAAAAGCCCTGGAAAACGAAGCTTTCTACTCCCACGTCATCAGCCTGTCCATCGACGGCAAGAAAGAAGACGTGCTGCTGAAAGCCCTGCAGCGTCACCCGGCCAAGCCGGTGATCATGCACGCTGACTTCCTGCGTGTTGTTGCTGGCCACGAAGTGACCGTCAACGTCCCGCTGCACTTCGTTAACCAAGACAGCTGTGCAGGCGTCAAGAAAGGCGGCGTTATCTCCCACACCATGACTGAAGTGGAAGTTCACTGCCTGCCGAAAGATCTGCCTGAGTTCATCGAAGTCGACATGGCTGCCGTTGAACTGGATCAGATCGTTCACCTGTCCGACCTGAAACTGCCGAAAGGCGTTGCTATCACTGCTCTGGCTCAGGGCGCTGATCACAACCTGCCGGTTGCCAACGTCCACGCCGCTCGCGTAGCTGCTGACACTTCGGCTGAAGGCGAGGAGTCCGCGGAGTAATCTCCCGCACGACTCTGAAGAGGGCGCCCGTTGTGACGCAGGGAATCAAGTTGATCGCCGGACTGGGAAATCCAGGCCCGGAATACGAACTGACCCGCCACAACGCTGGCGCCCTTTTTATTGAACGTCTGGCCGCACGGCACAACGCCAGCCTGCGTCCGGAGAGCAAATTTTTTGGCCTGACCGCCCGCATCAGCATTAACGGTCAGGACGTTCGCCTGCTGATCCCCACCACCTTTATGAACCGCAGCGGTCAGGCCGTCGCCGCGCTGGCGAGCTTCTATCGCATTGCACCCGAAGAAATTCTCATCGCCCACGACGAGCTGGATCTGCCGCCGGGCGTAGTCAAGTGCAAGAAAGGTGGCGGACACGGCGGACACAACGGTCTGCGCGACATCATCGCCAAACTGGGTAACAACAACGGTTTTCACCGCCTGCGACTGGGTATCGGCCACCCCGGCCACAGCTCACAGGTGACCGGCTTTGTTCTGGGCCGTGCGCCCCGTGCCGAGCAGGACGCACTGGATGCCTGCATCGACGAAGCCATGGGCGAACTGCCGGGCATGGTCGAAGGCAACTGGACCGCCGTCATGCAACGCCTGCACAGCTTCAAGGCCTGAATCTCATTACGCCGAACCAACGGCAGAGGACAACACCATGGGTTTTAACTGCGGCATCGTCGGACTGCCCAACGTCGGCAAATCCACCCTGTTCAACGCACTGACCAAAGCCGGTATCGGTGCCGAAAACTTCCCCTTCTGCACCATCGAGCCGAACAGTGGTGTAGTACCCATGCCCGATGCCCGCCTGGATGCCCTGGCCGCCATCGTCAAGCCGGAACGCGTGATTCCGACCAGCATGGAGTTCGTCGACATCGCCGGCCTGGTAGAAGGCGCGTCCAAAGGTGAAGGTCTGGGCAACAAGTTCCTGGCCAACATCCGTGAGACCGACGCCATCGCCCACGTGGTTCGCTGCTTTGAAGACGAGAACGTCATCCACGTTTCCAACAGCGTCAACCCGCGCCGAGATATCGAGACCATCGATCTGGAGCTGATCTTCGCCGACCTGGAAAGCTGCGAGAAGCAACTGCAGCGCGTTGCCCGCAACGCCAAGGGTGGCGACAAGGAAGCAGTTGCGCAGAAGGCGCTGCTCGAACAGCTGATCCCGCACTTTGAAGACGGCAAGCCCGCCCGTTCGCTGCTGAAGAACCTCAGCCCGGAAGAGCGCCAGCTCGCCAAGGGCTTCCACCTGCTGACCAACAAGCCGGTGATGTACATCGCCAACGTCTCCGAAGAAGGCTTTGAGGACAACCCGCACCTGGATGTGGTCCGCGAGATCGCGGCCGAGGAAGGCGCCGTCGTGGTGCCGGTCTGCAACAAGATCGAAGCCGAAATCGCCGAACTGGATGACGACGAGGAAAAGCAGATGTTCCTCGAAACCATGGGCATGGAAGAGCCGGGCCTGAACCGCGTCATCCGCGCAGGCTACGAGCTGCTTGGCCTGCAGACTTACTTCACCGCCGGCGTGAAGGAAGTCCGCGCCTGGACCGTGAAGATCGGTGCTACCGCACCGCAGGCGGCGGCAGTGATCCACACCGACTTCGAGAAGGGCTTCATCCGTGCTGAAGTGGTCGCCTATAACGACTTCATTCAGTACAACGGCGAAAGCGGTGCCAAGGAAGCCGGCAAATGGCGCCTGGAAGGCAAGGAATACATCGTCAAAGACGGCGACGTGATGCATTTCCGCTTCAACGTCTGACAACCGCTCAGACCCACGGAAGCCCCTTGATGCATCGCATCAAGGGGCTTTTGCGTTTATGCCCGGCAGAACTGCCACCTTACCCCTTTGCCTGTGCTTAACAACCGACCGAGCACCTGCCAGCATCGGCAGTCGCACTGCTCAGTAAACTTTCGGCGTCACCCTCGACCACGGACGTTTCTCCAATCCCCGCGCGCCCTCACGCTTTGCCCTGCCAACACAAGCAAGGCATCACCAACCGCTGCGCACAAACAAACCTGCTAGCCTTGAATACAACTATCGTGGCCGAGCCCCCAGAGGAAAGCGCGCTCGCCTTCGCAGCAGCGGCGACGAACATCGCGATGGCGACCGTCAGCAGCCGCAAACAGGGAGTGGTCAAGCAGGTGCACGCACCCTTGCGTAAAGCACACCGGCCAGCCGGCTCTAGCATTGAAACAGTTGGCTGCCGGCTTCCGAATCTGAACCCGACGCGCAAGGTGGCGCAGACATGAGCCTTCATCAACCACTGCTCAGACGAACCCAGCTGCTCTGGCAGGCAAGCGACCTTGCCCTGCTAGGGCAACGCCGTGAGCGCCGCATGCGCATGCTGGCGTGTCTGCTCATGGTGACACTTGGTTTGTTCTGGGGCAGCTACTTCAGCCTGCACAGCCTCTGGCCAATTGCACTTATGGACCTGGCCATGATCCTGTGCGGCGTTGCGGTCATGTACCTGACCTTGCACAACGAAACCCGCAAGGCGAATCTGCTGCTGTTTGGCGTCATGATCTGCCTGGTGGTGGCCAACACCCTGCTGTTCGATAACACCACCAGCGCGGCCCCTCGCGCGACGCACCTGTACCTGCTACCGCTTGCCGTCGCAGCGCTGATGGCTTTCCGCGATGACCCGCTATTGCTGCGCTACAGCGTGACCGTACTGTGCATGGTGCTGTTTGTCTGTCTTGCGGCGTCCAGCTGGACACCTACCCTGACCTACCAGCTAACCGACGACATTCGCGTCTTCGGTTCATGGATACAGGCCGCCGCCGCCATAACCCTGCTGCTGGGCCTGCTGCACATCCTGCAATCGGACAATGTCGAACGCTCAGCGCTGGAAACCGCACTACGCGAAGCCATTCGTGAACAGCAGTTTGTACTTCACTATCAGCCGCAGCTGGATGGCAGCGGGCGGGTGTTTGGCGCCGAGGTGCTGATCCGCTGGCAGCACCCGCAACGGGGCCTGCTCCCACCGGGCGAGTTCATAGACCATGCAGAAAAAACACGTCTTATATTGCCAATCGGACAATGGGTACTGCGCCAGGCCTGCAGACAGTTGAGCAATTGGCGAGACCAGCCCTGGGCGCGCGAGCTGACACTGGCAGTCAACATCAGCCAGCGGCAGTTCAGACAAAAGAATTTCGCCGCCGGCGTGCTCGCACTGGTGCAGGAGTTCAACATCCCTGCCCGACAACTGGAACTGGAACTCACCGAGACACTGATCGTGCAGGATCTCGACGACCTGCTGCACAAGATGGAAACACTGGTCGCGCACGGCATCCATTTCTCGCTGGACGACTTCGGCACCGGCTACTCATCACTCAGCCACCTGAAGCGGCTGCCGCTGAACAAGTTAAAGGTCGACCGCACCTTCGTCACCGACGTGCTGAACGACGCCAGCAGCAAGGCCATCGTCCGCAGCGTAATCGCCTTGGGCAACAGCATGGGCATGGGCGTGATCGCCGAGGGTGTCGAGACCGCTGAACAGCGCGATTTTCTGGCGGAGAACGGCTGTACACAATACCAGGGATACTTTTTCAGCAGGCCATTGCCCGCCGAAGAGTTCCTTGCCTTTGTCCAACGCTGCAACCAGCGGGCTTGAGCCGCCGGCGAAAATTGTCAGTTAATGCCTGACTATTCGCATTCCGGGACGAGGCGCAGCAGAGGCCGATCACCGACAATGAGCCGCGAAAAAATAATAACCAGCCGAGAGATACTCGATGAGCACGACCTTTTCCGCCGAGAGCATTCGCTTTGTCTCAGCTCGCGGCCTGCAGTTCCGCGTTTTTGATCAAGGGCAGGGAGCGCCGGTTCTGCTGCTGCACGGTTTCCCTGACTCGCTCGACCTGTGGGCAGCAACCGCACAGCCATTGCTCGCAGCAGGCTATCGGGTGATTGCCTACGATCAGCGCGGCTACGGCGAAAGCGACGCACCGCGGAGCACCGCAGCCTACGACATAGAAGAAATAGCCGCCGATGCCCCGGCAATACTCGATGCCCTTGGCATCACCCAGCCGGTTTACCTGATGGGCCATGATTGGGGCGCGGTGGTTGCCTGGGCGGTCACGCTATTCTATCCGGAGCGCGTTCGCGCGCTGGTTGCCGTTTCGGTAGGGCACCCGCAAAGCTACAGCCGCGGCGGACTGGAGCAGAAGCTGAGCAAGGGTCTCTACATCGTGCTGTTCCAGCTGCGCGGCCTGACCGAATGGTACCTGTTGCGCGCGGGCGGCATGCGCAAGTGGCTGGGGAGCGGCAAACACATCGACAACGTGATGCGGCGAATGAGCCGCCCCGGTCGCCTGACCGCAGCCCTGAACTGGTATCGAGCCAATTTCAAACGCGGGCTATTCGGCAAATGGGGACAAGCCGAACGCCCAACACTCGGCGTATGGAGCAGTGACGACGCCTATCTGACCGAGACTCAGATGGTCAATTCACAGCGCTACGTCAACAGCACATGGCAGTATCAACGCATTGACCAATGCGGCCACTGGATTCCGCTGGAACAGCCGGACCGGCTGGCGAACCTGGCACTGGACTGGTTCAGCCAGCACCAGGACACCAACAGCAACGCAAAGGCTGCTGTCAGTCACGCTTAAAGCGTGACTGACCCGCCACAAATACCTGCTCAATGCGCAACTGGCTCAACGCCTGCGGGGCCACCTCGTAGGGATTCTGATCGACGATCTGCAGGTCGGCCCACTTGCCTGCTTCCAGGCTGCCGGCCTGCTGGTCAATCCCCAACTGCCAGGCCGCATTGATCGTCATCGCCCGCAGCGCCTGCCGCGCATCAATCGCCTGAGCCGCATTCAGCCGCTGGCCGCTGGAGGTCTGCCGCGTCACGGCGGTCTGCATCAGACTAAAGCCCTCGGTCGGGAACATCGGACTATCGGCATGCAACGACGGGTGCATCTGCAGCTCGAAGGCCCGACGTACTGGCAACACCTGCTGAGCCGCGCGCTGACCAATGATCGAGTCGGCCAGACGATCGCCGTAATAGAGGATGTGATTGATGTGGAAGCTGACGCTGACCCCACGCTCAGCCAGCGCGGGCAGCAAGTCCGGCGGCAACATGACCGAGTGTTCCAGTCTCACCTGTCGCGTAACCGCGTCAGCTGGCAGCGCTTTGAGGATGGCCTGCGTAACCTGCCGGTTAGACTCGTCGCCCTGGCTGTGAATTGCCACCTGCCAGCCCTGCTCGGTGTAGCGCTGAATGCTCTGGATCAAGTCATCCTGCGCAATCATCCCGGCACCATGACTGCCCGGCTCGATACCAAGCGTCCTGCCCAGCGGGCTGTCCAGATACGGAACCGAGGTTAACATGCTCCCGGTGTAGGGTGAGCCGTCGTGCCATAGCTTTACGCCCAGCACACGGAAGAAGGGATCGTCATGATCCGGGTGCTCCGGCAGGTACTTCAGCTCGCTGTCGACCAGATAGAAGAACTGCCGAATACGCGGGTGAAAATCCCTTAGCGCCACCAGCCTGGCCATCCACGGCGGCAGGTTGTAACCGAGCGAAGCGACAGAAGTGAAGCCTTGGCTAAGATAGCTGTCCAGCGTCTCGGCGTAGCGCCCCACCAGCCCCAACGGCGCTCTCAGCCCATCCACAAAGGGCGCCATAGCCCGCGTCTCGGCAATAAAACCGGTGAATTCGCCGTTGGCATCACGCTCGTAATAGGAGCCGAGACCAGGGTCCGGCGTGTCCTGGGTAACCCCAGCCTCCTCAAACGCCCGCGAATTGGCCCAAGCCGAGTGCAATGTCTGGGAGATGAGTACCACCGGGTTGTTGGGCGCGAGCTCATCCAACGCCTGACGCATCGGCACCTGCAGGTCAGGTACCAGAATCGCATCCAGCCCTCCGGCGTAGACCCACTCTCCCGGTGCCGCGTCCGCGATGGCCTTTTTCAGCTCTGCCCATACCTGATCATTGCTTTGGTGGGTAAACCCGGAGAGATCATGCGCACCGCGAAACACAGCAGTCAGCGTCGGGTGCTCGTGCGCAGCAACAAAACCCGGCAGCAATGTGCGGCCTTGCAGATCAATCAGGCCGGTCTGATCCGTCCGATGAGTCATCACGTCAGCTACACTGCCGACCGCGACGATCACACCGTCTTTGACCGCCAGCGCCTCAACAACCTGGTTTTGCTCGTTAACGGTCAGAATCGGGCCGCCAAAAAAGATCAGATCAGAAGAAGGCGAACGACTCAGCCACCACAAACTCCCGCTTCCCAGCAAAGCCAGTACCGCTAACCAGACTGCAACCCGTCGCATCACGCCCTTCCTGTCACTTTTGTTGTTTGTCGTCATTCTACGGTGCCGCTTCGCCGGGGATGCATGCCATACGCGCCACACTCAAGACCTTCGCGACATTGGGCACAAAGACCGCATCAGAGCGATTCACGTGCCATACTTCCCCGGTGCTCCAAGCTGCTGCGAGATCCCCATGCATTTAAGGAAGAAGTCCCTGCTGGTCTCACTGTTGACCATCGCATTTGCCTACAGCCTGATTGGCGCCCTGCTGCTGCCAGCCATCGTTCTGCACGTAGCCAATAAACAGTTGAGCCGTCTGGCAACCGTCCCGGCCAAGCTGGAGCGCGTTGAGTTCAACCCGTTCAGCCTTGAACTGACGCTGTGGAACCTGCACATCGGCGAAGAAGGCGCGCCACAGGTCGCATTTCGTCGCGCCTACGCGAACCTGCAGATCAATAGCCTATGGCGCGGCGCGCTGCACCTCTCCGATATCGAGCTGGAACGTGCCCACGTCGACGCCCGCTTCGACGCAGAAGGACAGCTGAACCTATTGCAGCTATTCGAGCTACCTCCGTCGGAGCCGAAAGAGAAAGACCCGAACGCCCGGCCCTTCCCCGCGGTACTCGACCGCATCGTGCTGATCAAGAACAGCTTCAACTTCGAAGATCTGCGCCCGTCGGAACCTGTCGAGTTTGCCTACGACGACCTTTCGGTCGAACTGCATAACCTGAGCACCCTGCCCGACAACAACAGTGACATGACGCTGGCCGCTGCAGGGCCCTACGGCGCGGCACTGGACTGGGAGGGCGAGCTAAGCCTGGTACCACTGCGCTCCAGCGGCCGTATCAGCCTGCACACCGCCGAGCTGCACACGATCTGGCCCTACGTGCACGAACGCTTGCCGCTGGTGCTGCGCAGCGGCGCTGTCAGCGCCAGCACCGACTACCATGTCGATTTTTCCACGGGCACCGACGTACGCCTAAGCAACGCCGGCCTCAAGCTGCGCGAGCTGGTTATCGACAACGGTGAAAAACCGTTGCTGCGCGTCCCGTCACTGGATGTCAGCGACGGCTCACTCGACCTCGCTGGCCGCCAGGCACGACTGGGCAGCGTGCAAAGTGAAGGCCTGGAAGCTTGGGCAGCGCGCACCGAGGACGGCAAAATCGACCTCCTCAGCCTGATACCCGCACCAACCCGCACCACCGAGGCGAGTGCCAAGAACGACACTGAGCCCGATGCAATTGACGGCGACGGCACATCCGTCGAGCGTGCTGCAGAGCCAGTAGAGCCCGCTCCGGCCTGGCAGCTGCAACTGGCAAACGCAGAGCTCATCAACTACCAGCTACACCTGCAGGACCGTCTTCCTGAAAAAGACGTCAGTCTGGAACTGGCACCACTCAATCTAACCCTCAGCAACTTTGACAGCGCCGCTGCCGCCCCCTTCAAGCTCAGTGTCGACACAGGCGTAAACGGCGACGGCCACGTCAGCGCAACCGGCGAGGTCAACCTGCAACCGATCGCGGCCAATTTCGACTTCAGCACCCGCGATATCAACCTGCAACTCGCTCGCTCCTACGTTGAGCCACTGGTTCGCATCCAGTTACGCAGCGGCCTGCTCGACAGCGATGTAAAGCTGCAGCTACGTGGCGTCGCGCCGCTTGACTTGGGCGTCACCGGCGACGCCACCGTCAGCCAAGTGCATGTGGTCGACGCCGCGCGCAAACGTGACCTGCTGAAGTGGCAAAGCCTCCAGGTCTCAGGCATCAACTATCAGGGCACTAGCCTTGCAATCGACAAAATCAGCATGCAGCGCCCCTACGTGCGCTTCATCATCAACGAAAACCTCACCACCAACTTCAGCGACCTGATCGTCAAACAACCGGGCCGCGCAGTACAACAGGCTCAGACAGCAAGCAAGCCGCCAATGGCCCTGCGCATCGGAGGCATCGCAGTGCGTGACGGCTCCGCCAACTTTGCCGACTTCAGCCTGACGCCCAACTTTGCCACGGCCATGGGCCAGTTGAACGGCCAAATCGGCACCATCGACAATCAGCGACCTCTGGTTGCCGACGTCGACATCAGCGGCCGCGTCGACCGCTACGCCCCCGTCACCATCAAGGGCGGGCTGACACCATTCGACCCGCTCAACAGCCTCGATATTGCTACGCGCTTTCGCAACGTCGAGCTGACTACCCTGACACCCTACTCAGGCAAGTTCGCCGGCTATCGCATCCGCAAAGGCCGAATGAACCTGGACCTCGAGTACCGCATCCAGCAAGGTCAGCTGAACGCCCAAAACAAGCTGCTGCTGGAAGGCCTGCAGCTCGGCGAGAAAGTCGACAGCCCAGACGCCGTTGATCTGCCAGTGCGCCTCGCGGTGGCGCTGCTCAAGGACACCAAGGGCAATATCGACCTCTCGCTACCCGTTTCGGGAAACCTCAACGATCCCCAGTTCAGCGTCATGCCGATTGTCTGGCAAACGCTGCGCAACCTGCTGCTACGGGCAACCCAGGCCCCCTTCAAGTTCATCGCCGGCCTTGTGTCGGGGGACGACCAGGACATCAGCCAAGTCAGTTTCGCGGCAGGCAGCGCCGAGCTGGACGGCCCGGCCCAGAGTGCACTGGATACGCTGGTCCAAGCGCTGCAGGAGCGTCCTGCCCTGATTCTGGAAATTGAAGGCCTGAGCGCCATCAAACAGGACGGCCCACCGCTGGCAGCCGAGCGCCTGGAAAGCGAGTACCAGCGCCTGCAGTACCAGATCCTGCAAAACAGCGGCAAGAAGCTGCCTGCCGACCCCAGCGAGCTGATTGTCGACGAAGACGACAAGCGCGTGCTGCTTGAGGCCATCTACCGCAGCCAGCTCAAACAGCAGCCCCCGACAGAGTGGGCAGAGTTGGACGAGGAAGAACGCGCAGTGCAGTTGCGCCAGGCGGTACTCGAACACTGGCGCGGCAGCGAACTGATGCTCCGTCGCCTCGCCCAACTCAGAGCAGGCAATATCAAAGGCTATCTGATCGAACGCGCAGGACTCGAGGCTGAACGGGTATTCCAGATCGATGTCAGCGTCAACGACGACAGCGGCGCCGAAGGCGTCAGCGTACCCATGCAGTTGGACAGCCGCTGAGCCAAAAACGCCAAGCCACCCGCCAACAGCGGGCCCAGGTTAAACAATTGAAAAAGCAGATAAAAAAGTTTTGGATACAGGGTTGACAACATTTCCGCAGAAATGAATAATGCGCGCCTCGGATGGCTACATAGCTCAGTTGGTTAGAGCACAGCATTCATAATGCTGGTGTCCCAGGTTCAAGTCCCGGTGTAGCCACCAACCTTTTCAAAGGCTTAGCTTCGGCTAGGCCTTTTTTTATGCCTCTGCGTCCAGCCTATCGCCCTACAGCCTGCTGATTACGCCGTCAGCAATAACCGCTGTCGTGCGATCAGCAAAATCAACCATACCCGCCTCGACCAGAAACCCCTCAACCGCCGATTCCAGTCGCGCCGCCAGCAGCGGTTGCCGCCAGTGATACCTCAGCAGCAATGCGGCGCTCAGTAGCGCTGCGATCGGATTGGCTCGGCCGGTACCGACAATATCCGGCGCGCTCCCGTGCACAGGCTCAGCCAGTGCGATGCCCTGTCCCCAGTTGAGGGACGGCGCCATGCCAAGCCCACCTGACCAGTAGCAGGCCAGATCAGAAAGAATGTCGCCGAACAGGTTGGTGGTCGCCAGCACGTCAAAGCTTTCTGGTGATTCCACCAATTGCAAGGCGGCCACGTCTACCAACCGCTCATCCACCTGCGCATCCCAGCCACGCTCAGCCAGCACCTGACGGCAACTATCACGGAACAGCCCGCAGGTCAGCGGCAGGACGTTGGCCTTGTGCGCCAGCGTGATGCGCCGAGCGCTACGTAAACCGGCCACTTCGACGATACGCGCTGCGAACTGCTCACACGCAGGCCGGCTGATCTGCCGCTCGGCGATGGCAATATCCTCGCTCTGCATATGCTCGCGACCGACATACAGCCCCTCGCTGTTCTCCCGCAGAATGATCATGTCGATACCGCTGCGAGGCGAGATGACCGGCCAGCTGCGTATTGGCCGCAGATTACAGTTCAGGCCAAGTGCCTGCCGCAGGGTCAGAATCGCACTGCGATACCCCTCGACCTTACGCGCGGGTGAAGAGACCGCGCCGAAGAGCCCTGCATCGCACTCACGCATGTGCTCCAAGGTCTGTTCCGGCACCGAACGGCCGGTACGCTGAAAGCAATCCCACCCCGCATCCGCGGTCACCACCTGCAAGCCCGGAATCAGACGCTGCAACGCGGCAACGGCAACCGGAATAACTTCATGCCCGATGCCGTCCCCGGGAATGACACACAGACGGTTCAAGCCTTGCGCCCTCGTCTAGTGGCCAATAACAGGCCAACAAACGTCAGCGCGCCACCGGCAAGATGGTATGCGTGTAATTGCTCTTGGAGCAGCAGGATACCCAGCAACGAAGCGAAGATCGGCATCAGATAGCTAAAGAGCGATGCGGTTGCCGGTCCAAGCACGCGCACACCATGATTCCACGCTGAATAGGCAACCAGCGACGCCATCACGGCCGTATAGCCAATCGCACCAAACGCCTCCAGCGACCAGGGCATGCCGCCACGGGAGCTCAGCTCCCAGAGATAGAACGGCAGCAGCAGCGGCACACCAAACAACAGCATCGCCGCCAGGAGGGTAAACCCCGGGACTGGGACCGACCAACGCTGCAACAACACGGAGTACAGCCCCCAGGTGAGCACCGCCAACACCATGATCAAATCGCCCCGATTGAAGCCGATCTGCAGCAGCTGCCAGGGTTTGCCACCGCTCAGGATCAACAACAGACCGAGGAATGACAGCAGAGTACCCAGCAGCGTCAATCGTGTCGGCCATTGCCGCAACAGCACAACCGACCAGATAAATGCCGCAACCGGCAGCCCGGTGTTGACCAAGGTGATATTGATTGCTGTGGTGCTTTGCGCCGCCAGATAAAGCAGCGTGTTATAGGAAGAAATGCTGAGTGCTGCGAGTGCCGCGATCTGCTTCCAATGCACTGCAAGCAAATCACGATACCGGTACAAACTCGGCAAGGTAAACGGCAGCAGCAACAACAGTGCGGTCAGCCAGCGCCAAAAAGACAACCCGATCGGTGGCAACATACCTGCACTGGCACGCGCCACCAGCGCATTGCCAGCCCAAGCCAGTGTACAGATCACCAGTCCGGCGATTGCGCCATTGCGACGCGCGCTGGACATCGGTCAGTCAATCAGTGGACAGGCCATTACCAGCGCATCTTCGCGCCCGCCCACCGCCGGATAGTAATTTCGGCGTCGGCCGATTTCGTTGAAACCGTAACGCTCGTATAGACGCGCTGCGCTCTGGTTGGACTCACGCACCTCCAGGAAAGTGACTTCTGCATCGCGCGCCTTGGCCTGCTGCATCAGATGATCAAGCAACGCCAGGCCATAGCCATTGCCCTGGCTCTCAGGCTTGATGGTGATGTTAAGCAGATGAGACTCACCCGCCGCCGCCGAAAGCACCCCGTGACCGACCTGCTGTTGCCCGCTGAAGGCGATCCAGCACTCATGTCCCGAGCGAACGCAGTCGAGAAAGATGCCGCGCGTCCAAGGGTGACTGAAAGCGGCGAACTCGACTGCCAGTACCGCATCCAGATCCGACTCCTGCATGCGGCGAAACGACAACACACTCATGACTTCTCCTGCCAGCGCGCTCGCACACGGCGCAACAACGTCCACAACGCAGCCTTCTCCTGCGGGCGTTTCAGTAGGCTATCGAGACTGGGCGCAAACCATACCGGTGGCAGCCCTTCGACAGATTCCTCACAACCCAATAGCGCGTCGGCCTGGGTTAAATCGGTCTCAACCAATAGGGTGTTCATCGCGCCAAAACAGCCGATTGACACGATCTGTCGCGCTTCAAGCCGCGCCTGCAGGAACGCCTGCAAGCCACGATTGGCAGCCGCGGCACTGCGGTCAAGCTGCGGGTTGCGGTTGAGCGGCCAACGAAAGTCACCAACCAGCGTCGGACGATCCGGTAACTGCACGGCTCGCAAGATGTCCTGCAGCAGGATAAATCCGGGCATGGCGCTTTCCAGCCCGGGCTCCGGCGTCTCAATCAGTAGCATGCATGGGCCAGACTGCCACAGCTGCAGATAGAACGCGGCCACCGGCTCCGCCGCCGGACCTTTGTGCACAGGCTCAGGTGCAGGTGGCGGCACCGGCGGCGCACTGGGTACCGGCGCAACTGATGGTTTCACTGGTCGCGGCACCTCGATGCGCGGCGCAATAGCGGGGCGCTCGGCACGGAGATCAGCCACCTCTGGCGCAGGTACCTCAGGCTCTGGCAACAGCAACGCAGGAGTGCGTGCCGGCGCCACCGTCAGGGGTTTCCGTGGAATCCAATTGGTGACGCCCAGCGCCTCGAGATAGGCGAGTCGAGTCACTTCGTACATCAAACGTCCGCCGCCTGCGGATGGGCGCGATAGGCCCCTTCACGCATCAGGTTCAAGGCGTTGATATAAGCCTTGGCAGACGCCACCACAATATCGGTGTCAGCGCCGTTACCGTTGACGATGCGTCCAGCCTTCTCCAACCGCACGGTTACCTCGCCCTGCGAATCCGTACCCTGGGTAATCGCATTGACCGAATACAGTTGCAGACTGGACTGCGAGCCAACCAACTGCTCAATCGCCTTGAAGGTCGCGTCGACCGGCCCTGACCCTTCGGCGCTCGACGCCTTCTCTTCGCCATCGACGATCAACTGTACCTGGGCAACCGGCACCTCACCCATGCAGGAAGTCACTTCCAAGTGAACCAGACGGATGTGCTCTTCCACTTCGGTCAAGGTATCGGTCACCAGTGCCTGCAGATCTTCGTCGAAGATTTCGTGCTTGCGATCGGCCAATTGCTTGAAGCGCGCAAAGGCCGCGTTCAACGCCTCACCACTCAGTTCGATACCCAGCTCTTCCAGTCGCGAGCGAAATGCGTTACGGCCCGACAGCTTGCCGAGCGACAGCTTATTGGTATGCCAGCCGACCGACTGAGCACTCATAATCTCGTAGGTTTCGCGGTGCTTGAGCACACCGTCCTGGTGGATACCGGACTCATGCGCAAAGGCGTTAGCGCCAACAATGGCCTTATTCGGCTGCACCGGGAAGCCGGTGATGCCCGAGACCAGACGCGACGCTGCGAGAATGTTCTCGGTCTGGATACGGGTATCCACATTGAGCAGATCCTTACGGGTCTTGATCGCCATAACGATCTCTTCAAGCGCGGCATTACCGGCCCGCTCGCCCAGACCGTTGATCGTGCATTCCACCTGGCGCGCACCGGCGGTCACCGCCGCCAGGGAGTTGGCAACCGCAAGGCCAAGATCGTTGTGGCAATGGACAGAGAAGATCGCCTTATCGGCATTTGGCACGCGAGTGATGATCTGCCGGATGGTGTCGGCAAACTGATGCGGAATCGCGTAGCCGACGGTGTCCGGAATATTGATCGTGCGCGCGCCTGCATCAATCGCCGCCTCAATGATGCGACAGAGAAAATCGATTTCCGAGCGCCCCGCATCTTCGCAGGAAAACTCCACGTCCGGGCATAGATTGCGAGCACGCTTGACCGCTCTGACCGCCTGCTCAACAACCTGGTCCGGCGGCAGACGCAGCTTGTGCTCCATGTGGATCGGACTGGTTGCAATAAAGGTGTGAATGCGCCCCGCGTTCGCTCCCGCCAGCGCTTCTGCGGCACGATCGATGTCGGCATCCACCGCGCGGGACAGACTGCAGACAATGCTGTCCTGGATGGTGTCAGCGATCAACTTGACCGCCTCAAAGTCACCCGGACTGGCAATCGCGAAGCCTGCCTCGATGACATCAACGCGCAGCTTCTCCAGCGCCTTGGCGATCCTCAGTTTCTCGTCTTTTGTCATCGACGCGCCGGGGCTCTGCTCCCCGTCACGCAGTGTGGTATCGAAGATGATTACCTGATTCTGTGTCATGCCTGCAGCCCTCATGCGTGGTGACGTCGTGACGTTACTCTCAGCCGTTAACTATACCCGATCCCCGCCCCTTAACGGCACGCCCACTAAGCGCTGTTTATTGTCTGCCAACACGACAGCGCAGTTTGATTCCCTACCGCATCGCCCTTCCCCTATGCTGCAACGATGCACAAATACAACAGTCGGTGCCGACCGATGGTCGCAGCGCAGACAACAACAGGAGACAGGATGCATGTTTGATCGTCATTTTGCAGTATGGCCGGAGCAGGTCCCCCGCACGCTGGAGTTGCCCGCAACCAACCTCTATCACAACATCACCGTCTCGGCGCTGCGCTACCCAGAACACCCCGCTATCCACTACTACGGCACAGATATCAGCTACCGCGAACTGCAGGATCAAACCGAGCGTTTGGCCGGCTACCTGCAGCAGGCCGGCGTACAAGCAGGCGACCGGGTGCTGCTGTACATGCAGAACAGTCCGCAGTACATCATCGGCTACTTCGCGATTCTGCGCGCCAATGCCGTCGTGGTGCCGGTCAATCCGATGAACCGCACCGCCGAGCTTGCTTACCTGATCGAAGATACCCAAGCCCCTGTCGCCCTCTGCGCACAAGAGCTCAGCGAGTTTGTGACTCCGCACGTCGGTAAAGGCAGCCTGCGCGAAGTAATCGTCAGCGCCTACAGCGAGTACGTTCAGAACCCGACAGATCTGCCACTACCCGAAGCAGTAAGTGAAGCAGCATCCACCAGCACAGCAGCCGGCGTCAGCCAATGGCAAGATGCACTCAAGGCAAATCTGCGCCCGGGGCCTCTTACTGCTGGGCCAAACGACCTCTGCGTCATTCCCTACAGCTCTGGCACCACCGGCAACCCGAAAGGCTGCGTACACACCCATCACAGCGTCATGGCGACCACCGTTTACGGCGCCGCCTGGGTCAACACCCAGCACAGCTGTATTCACCTGGTATCAGTGCCCATGTTCCATGTCACCGGCATGCAATCGTGCATGAACTCGACGCTCTATGCTGGCGGCACTCTGGTCGTGATGACGCGTTGGGATCGCAAGGTGGCGGCAACGCTCATCGAGCGCCTGAAGATCAACACCTGGCGCAACATCTCGACCATGGTAGTCGACATGCTGTCCGATCCCGATATCGACAAATACGACATCAGCTCGCTAACGGGCATCGGTGGCGGTGGCGCCGCAATGCCGGCAGCCGTCGCAGCCAAACTGAAGGAAAAAACCGGTCTGATCTATATGGAAGGCTACGGCCTGTCCGAAACCATCGCCGCAACACACGTTAACCCGCCGCAAGCATGCAAGGCACAGTGCCTCGGCATTCCGTTCATCGGCGTTGACTCTCGCGTAATCGATGTCGAGACGCTTAAGGAAGTAGAGCCTGGCGTAACTGGCGAGATCATCATGCGCGGCGAGCAGATCTTCCAGGGTTACTGGAACCGTCCAGACGCCACAGAGGAAGCTTTTGTCGAACTGAATGGGAATCGTTTCTTCAGATCTGGCGATCTTGGCTACTACGACGAAGAGGGCTACTTCTTCCTTGTCGACCGGGTCAAACGGATGATCAATGCTTCTGGCTTCAAGGTCTGGCCTGCAGAGGTCGAGTCACTGATGTACGCGCACCCAGCCATCCAGGAAGTGTGCATCATCTCCACTCCGCATGAGCGCCGCGGCGAGTCCGTTAAAGCAGTAGTTGTGCTCGCAGCAGGCCAGGAAGGTACAACCGAACAGGACATCATCAGTTGGTGCCATAACAATATGGCAGCCTATAAGTGCCCCCAGATGGTGTCCTTCAGCGACAGCATTCCAAAGTCACCTACCGGCAAGATCATGTGGCGACACCTGCAAGACGTGGAGTGGGGTCGCGCCTGATTCAATCCCAAACAAAGAGAGCGCCGCTGCGCGCTCTTTTTTGTTTGTAGCTGATTGATCATCAGCCCTTTGTTGCAAACCCTTCATACAGGAATGTCATCGGACGCGGTCCTTTGATATAACCAGTTTCGAGCTGATCGATGGAGAAACCCGCCTCTCGAATCAAAGCCGGAATATCCCGGTCAAGGTGACATCCACCAGCCAAAGGCTTCCACCAGGGCGTAAGTCTATGCTGCCACCGCTGAACACCTGGCTCTGGGGCAAGGCCATGCTCACAGAACAACAGCCGTCCATCGTCACGAAGCACTCGACGCATCTCCCGTAAGGCAGGCAAAGGGTCAGCGATACTGCAAAGCGTAAACGTCATGACAATGGTGTGGAACCGGCAGTCGTGCGCATGTATACCCTGAACGTCGACTGCGACCATTTCGATAGGAAACTCAAGATAGGCGCTGCGCTGCTGCGCTAACGCCTGCATCTGCGCCGCGGGATCAACACCAATTAAGCGCGTCACCTTAGCAGGGTCGTAATAGCGAAGATTGAGTCCTGTGCCGATACCAATCTCCAGCACCTCTCCCTGTGCCTGAGGTACCAAACGAGCCCGCCTAGCCATGACGTCCCCCATCCCGCAGGCGGTATCAATCAACTTCGGCAAAACATAACGATCGTATAACCCCATACTCCCTCCTCTGCGTCACTGCAGCTTAGCAGCCTTCGGAGATAAACAGAGCATGGAGTAGGCAGGAGGCGAAGCTGAGCGAGGGACGCGCCTGTGGGTATGTCTAACCCGGGATACACGGTTTTCCGTGCGCGCAAAGAAAAACACCCCGACCATGTCTGATCGGGGTGTTTGGTATAGGTGCTTGACGATGACCTACTCTCACATGGGGA
>JAYNRF010000023.1:0-46720 GCA_038114645.1 Pseudomonadaceae bacterium
GGCTGCCACAGTAGTAACCCCATCCCCGGTTACACAGAATTCTGCACACCCTCGTTTGTGGACTGGTATTTCGGGATCGCCGTTGGGCGGTTTTCACCTTGCTTTTTGCCAGTGGAGGATTTAGCTTCTCGATCCGAAGCTAAATCACTGGTCGGCGTGGTCGACCCGTCATTTCCCAGCAAGAGGCGAAAATAAAGTGAAAACACGTATTACAGAACTGTTCGGCATCGAGCACCCGATTCTCCAGGGCGGCATGCACTGGGTTGGTTTTGCCGAACTGGCGGCTGCCGTTTCCAACGCAGGTGGCCTGGGTACCATCACCGGTCTGACCCAAAAGACTCCGGCCGATCTGGCCAATGAAATCGCCAAGTGCCGGGAACTGACCAACAAGCCGTTCGCCGTCAACCTGACCTTCCTGCCGACCGTCAACGCGCCGGACTACCCGGGCTACATCGACGCCATCGTCAAAGGCGGCGTCAAGATCGTTGAAACTGCTGGCCGCAGCCCGCAGGAATACATGCCGCTGCTGAAAGACGCCGGCATCAAGGTCATCCACAAGTGCACCTCCGTTCGTCACTCGCTGAAAGCCCAGTCCATCGGCTGCGACGCCGTTTCCGTTGACGGCTTCGAGTGTGGTGGTCACCCGGGTGAAGACGACATCCCGAACATGATCCTGCTGCCACGCGCTGCCGAAGAGCTGGATATCCCGTTCGTTGCCTCCGGCGGCATGGCTGATGGCCGCTCGCTGGTGTCAGCCATGGCGCTGGGCGCCGAAGGAATGAACATGGGTACCCGCTTCATCGCTACCAAGGAAGCGCCGGTTCACGAGAACGTGAAGCAGGCCATCGTTGCTGCCTCCGAACTGGATACCCGTCTGGTCATGCGTCCGCTGCGCAACACCGAGCGCGTGCTGAACAACGCCGCTGTTGCTCGCATCGTCGAGAAAGAGAAGGCGCTGGGCGACAAGCTGACCTTCGCTGACATCATCGACGAAGTTGCCGGCGTTTACCCGCGCATCATGCAGAACGGTGAAATGGATCTGGGCGCCTGGTCCTGCGGTATGGTCGCTGGCCTGATCCACGACATCCCGAGCTGCGAAGACCTGATCGAGCGCATCATGAAGCAGGCCGAAGAGATCATTCGCGCCCGTCTGGTGTCGATGCTGTAACCCGGATTGCCGCCCGGTCTCGCGCCGGGCGGCAGCCCTTGCAGGATAGATTCATGCAGACCACCCATATTGATTGCAGTGTTGTCAAAACCGCCGAGATCATCGGTGAATGGTGGTCGCTGCTTATTCTGCGCAATGCCTTCCACGGCATGCGCACCTTTGATGCCTTCCAGCGCCAGCTGGACATCTCCAGCAGTGTGCTCAGCGCCCGGTTGAAAAAGCTCACCGAGGCTGGGGTGCTGCAGAAAGTCCCGTCCGCCGCCGACGGGCGTTCCTTCGAATACCGCCTGACTCCCGCCGGGATGGACCTCTATCCGATCATCATCAGCTTGATGCAATGGGGTGAGAAGTGGCGACCCAATGGCCGTGGTGATCGACTGTTGCTGCTCGACAAGGCCACCGGTCAGCCGATTCGCGGTGCCGAAGTGCTGTCTGCCGATGGCGCGCCGCTGAAAGCGTGGGAAGTTGAGGTACAGGCTGGCCCCGGCGCTGATGACTACGTCCGCGAACTGGTCGGCGAGTCCTGATTCGATCACGATTCTGCGGTCTCGGGGTAGGCACAGCAGCTCACTTCGGTATCATCTGCTGACGCTCCGCGCGCTGCGCGGCAACCTCATGGCTACAGGGATGGTTATTTGATGAAAGCTACCTCACTGCTTGCGCTGGGTCTAACCGGTGCGCTGCTCTCCGCACCGCTGCAGGCGGTTACCGAATACGACAAGAAAGGTGACCTGCGAACCCAGATCACCCAGTGGATCAATCAGGCGCTCAACGGCGACGCCGAGGCCCAGCGCGAACTGGCCCAGCGTTACTACGATGGTGAAGGTGTTGAGCAGGATTATGCCAAGGCGTTTGAGCTGTACAGCGAAGCGGCGGCGCAAGGTGACGCCGATGCCCAGTTCTCGGTCGCCTACATGTATGACATGGGTGAGGGCGTTGAACTGGATGACCTCAAGGCCATCGAGTTCTACACCAAGGCCGCTGACCAGGGGCACGCTCCGGCGCAGTTCAACCTCGCACTGATGTACGACGAAGGCGAGGGTGTGCCGGTTGATGATCTGGCAGCCATCGAGTGGTACATGCGCGCCGCCGATCAGGGGCACGCCGACGCCCAGTACAACCTGGCGCTGATGTACGACGAGGGCGAAGGCGTGCCGGTCAACGACAGCAAGGCCGCCGAGTATTACCTGCTGGCCGCCCAGCAAGGCCACAAGGATGCCCAGTACAACCTGGCGCTGCTGTATGACAACGGCGAAGGCGTGCGCCTTGACGACCGGGAAGCCATTCGCTGGTACACCGCCGCCGCCGAACAGGGTGATGCTGCCGCCCAGTACAACCTGGCGATCATGTATGACGAAGGCGAGGGTGTGCCGGTGGATGATCGTCGTGCCATCGAGTGGTATCGCCAGGCTGCCGAGCAGGGCCATAAGGATGCCCAGTACAACTTGGCACTGATGTATGACGAGGGTGAAGGTACCAAGGTCGATGATGCCGAAGCGATCAACTGGTACACCTTTGCTGCCGAGCAGGGGCATGCCAAGGCGCAGTACAACCTCGCGCTGATGTACGACGAGGGCGAAGGTACCGCCGAAGACAATCAGGCGGCGATCAGGTGGTACACGGCTGCGGCTGAGCAGGGCGAGCGTAATGCCCAGTACAACCTGGCGATCATGTACGACGAAGGCGAGGGCACCCGTGAGGATAACGGCGAGGCGATCAAGTGGTACACCGCTGCCGCCAGCCTGGGTGAGCCGAGTGCGATGTTCAATCTGGCCATCATGTATATGAACGGCGAGGGGACGCGCACTAACAACGCGATGGCCTACATGCTGTTCGCCCTGTGCGCCGGGCAGGGGCTGGATGGCGCCCGCGAGGCGCGGGATGTGGTGGCCGAGGAACTGAGTGCCAGCCAGCTCAAGAAAGCACAGCGTGCTGCGGCCGAGTGGACGGTTGGCGAGCCGCTGCCGTCTATCTGAGCCGGAATGGCGTTGTTTTATTCATGCTGTGAATAAGTGTTATCAGCGTGGCGGGGGTCCAATCCGGGCGCAATTTGCGTACTGTATCGGTCCCCGCAGAACGGCCGCTCGGCCGCCTTTGCATACCAAACAGTCTTTGTACTTCATCTTGCTCACATTATCCGGAGGTAGCTGACATGGCTGCGTTTGAAGATATCAAGAAGGTTGGCGTTATCGGCGCTGGCACCATGGGTCGCGGCATCGTGATGAACTTCGTCAATGCTGGCTACCCGGTCACCTGGCTGGACGTTAACGGCGAGATGCTGGAGAAAGGTCTGGTCGAGATCGCTGCTGTCTACAAGCGTTCTGTTGCCCAGGAGCGTTTTGATGACGCCGAAGCGCAGGCGCGCGTTGCCCGCATCACCACCACTCAGGACTACGCTGCACTGGCCGACATGGACCTGGTGGTTGAAGCGGTCTATGAAAACATGGATCTGAAGAAGAAGATCTTCGCCGAGCTGGACAAGGCGGTTAAGCCGTCCGCTATCCTGGCGACCAACACCTCTTACCTGGACATCGACGAAATCGCTTCCGCGACGTCCCGTCCGACTCTGGTTCTGGGTCTGCACTTCTTCAGCCCGGCGCACATCATGAAGCTGCTGGAAGTGGTGCGTGGCAAGGCCACTGCCCAGGACGTCATGGACGCCTGTCTGGCGGTCGGCAAGAAGATTGGCAAAGAAGCCGTTCTGGCTGGTAACTGCCACGGCTTCATCGGCAACCGCATGCTGGAAAAATACTCCCGCCAGTCCCGCGAAGTCGTGCTGGAAGGCTCCACTCCGTGGGAAGTCGACCAGGCGCTGCAGGGCTTTGGCATGGCGATGGGCCCGTACCGCATGTACGACGTCGTGGGTGTCGATCTGGGCTGGCGCTCCCGTCAGCTGGCTGGTATCGGCCGCGGCGAGCCGATCGTATGGCTGGACAACAAGCTGTGCGAAATGGAGCGTTTCGGTCAGAAGAGCGGCCACGGTTTCTACAAGTACGAAGCTGGCAGCCGTCAGGCGATCCACGATCCGGAAACCGACATGATGGCCCGTGAAGTAGCCGAAGAAGCCGGTTACACCGCCCGTGACGTGTCCTCCGACGAGATCGTTACCCGCTGCATTCTGGCACTGGTCAACGAAGGTGCACGCATTCTGGACGAAGGCTTCGCCGAGTCTGCCGAAGATATCGACCGCGTTTATCGCTTCGGTTACGGCTTCCCGGCTGACCGCGTAGGTCCGATGGCGTACGCCGACAGCCTGGGTCTGGACAAGGTGCTGGCCGAGATCCGCGCGCTGGAAGCCGAGCGCGGCGAGTTCTGGAAGCCGGCTGCTGGTCTGGTCAAGCTGGCTGAAGCGGGCGGTCGTTTCACCAAGGCCTGATTCAGCTGACAAAAAACCGCGGCAGCTTGCGCTGTCGCGGTTTTTTTATGGGTTTTTCACAGAGGTCTAAGTGAGGCGGGACAACGGCGCAGACGCTGCGCATACTTCGCCCTACGGGTTGGCGCTGGGGCGTAGGGTGGAGTAAGCCTGCGGCGTCTCCACCGAGGAGGCCGCACGCAGGCGTCGCCGTGTTACTTGTGGCTCACCGGTATGCCGGTCACGGTCTGACCGTTGACGGTCGCTTCCTTGAGCATGATCTGGTAGTGCTGGCCATCGGTTTCGATCTGGCTCAGGCGCACCAGCAGGTAGTTCCAGTCCTTGGCAAACCACAGGGTGGTCTCGCGGCGCGCATTGGGCTCGCGCACACGCTCTACCTCTACCGCGTCAAACTGCCCGGCGCGGGTGGTGACGCGTTCTTCACCGACCACGCGGAACTCGTATTCCTCCACTTCGTCGCCGTCGACCACGCGGTAGCTCATTTCCTGCTTGCCGGCCGCCAGATCAGCCTGCAGGGCGAGCTGGTAGGTGGTCTTGTCGAGCAGGCCGGGTTCGATTGGCAGACTGAACTCGTCACCCTTGTAGGTGCCGGTGACCTGCGCCTGTGGCCAGTCGAAGTGCTGGGTGATTTCCTTGCCCCGGCCCAGGCCGCGCCGCTCGTAGCGGTAGTTGATCGGCTGAATCTGATTGTCGACCACCCGCAGGCTGCTTTGCTCGGTCAGCTTGGCAACAAACATGCTGGCGCTGAAGGACAGGTTCCAGCTGCCGTCGGCATTGGGCTGCAGGCTGTGAATGGCTTCGCCGTTAACCGGAATGTTCTTCATGTCAGCGGCGTAGCTGGCGGTGAACGGCTCCAGCTCGACGGCGCCGGCAGCGCTGGCGCTAAGGCTCAGCAGCAGGGCCGCAAGAGGCTTGGTGAAACGGTTGTGCGTTATTTTTTGAATTGTCGTGTTGGCGTGCATCTGATCTTGTCTCATCTACCGGATTCGATGTCTTCCAGTCTCAACCCGGTGCCTGGCACAGGTTTGTCGTCGAGACAGGCCTGATCTCCCTCCAGGCGCAGGCGACCGGTTGCGAACCAGCGCGCTGCGAGCGGGTACAGGGCGTGCTCCTTCACCTGTACGCGAGCGGCCAGGCTGGCGGCGTCGTCGTCCGGGTGAACGGTCACTCGTCCCTGTATGACTACCGGACCGCCATCAAGTTCTTCGGTGACGAAGTGAATGCTGGCGCCGTGTTCATCATCGCCCGCGTCCAGTGCCTGCTGGTGGGTATGCAGACCCTTGTGACGCGGCAGCAGCGACGGGTGAATGTTGAGCAGTCTGCCACGGTAATGTGTCACGAATTGGGCAGTGAGAATACGCATGAAGCCGGCCAGCAGCACCAGGTCAGGCTGGAATGCATCGATCTCGGCGATCAGTGCCTGATCAAAGGCCGCGCGGTCGGCAAAATTGCGATGATCCAGAGCACGGGTCTGAATGCCTGCTTCGCTGGCGCGGGTGAGGCCATAGGCTTCGGCTTTGTTGGAGATGACGGCGACGATCTCGGCCGGCGCATCGGCGCCGGCCAGATCATCAATCAACGCTTGCAGGTTGGTGCCTGATCCGGAGATCAGGACAACAATACGGCTGCGCACGATTTAGTTGCCGTGCTGCAGTACAACAGCTTCGGCGCCTTCCGCGCCGCTGGCAATGCGACCGATGACCCAGGGTTGCTCGCCGGCGTCACGCAGGCTCTGCAGGGCGGTTTCGGCCTGCTCGGCAGCCACGCAGATGACCATGCCGACGCCGCAGTTCAGCACGCGGTGCATCTCGGTCTCGTCAACGTTGCCTTGCTCCTGCAGCCAGTTGAACACGGCTGGGCGCTGCCAGCTGGTCAGGTCGATGATCGCCTGCGAGCCTTCCGGCAGAACGCGCGGGATGTTTTCCAGCAGGCCACCACCGGTGATGTGGGCCATGGCCTTGACGGCGCCGGTCTGCTTGATCAGTTGCAGCAGGGCTTTGACGTAGATGCGGGTCGGTGCCATCAGCAGCTCGCTCAGCGGCTTGCCGTCGAGCTGGGTGCTGTGGATGTCGATGCCGGCGACTTCGATGATCTTGCGGATCAGCGAGTAGCCGTTGGAGTGCGGGCCCGAAGAAGGCAGGGCGATCAGGGTATCGCCGTCGATGACCTTGGTGCCGTCGATAATGTCGGCCTTCTCGACCACGCCAACGCAGAAGCCGGCCAGATCGTAGTCTTCGCCTTCGTACATGCCGGGCATCTCGGCGGTTTCACCGCCAACCAGTGCACAACCGGCCAGTTCACAGCCGGCGCCGATGCCGGTCACGACCTGAGCGGCAACATCAACGTTCAGCTTGCCGGTGGCGTAATAGTCGAGGAAGAACAGCGGCTCGGCGCCGCAGACCACCAGATCGTTTACGCACATGGCAACCAGATCAATGCCGATCTGATCGTGCATGTTCAGATCCATGGCCAGGCGCAGCTTGGTGCCAACGCCATCGGTACCGGATACCAGTACTGGCTGGCGGTAGCCTTCGGGGATTTCGCACAGGGCGCCAAAACCGCCCAGACCGCCCATTACTTCCGGACGCGCGGTGCGCTTGGCAACGTGCTTGATACGGTCGACCAGGGCGTTACCGGCGGCAATGTCGACACCGGCGTCTTTGTAGCTGATCGAGGGTTTGGAAGGCGTCTGGCTGCTCATGAGCGGATCTCGAACTGTTAAAAAAGGGATAGGGCTCGACACGCCTGAGGTGCTGTGCGGCAAGGCGCTTTCGAATAGCGGCATAGTCTACCAACTCATGCTCGGCAGAGCCATGCCGAACGCGGCCTCCCGACATACTGAATGCAGCGTGGCGGGCTGGCTTGCGGCAAGTCGGTTGCCGCGCCTGCGTGGCTTGTTTAATGTAGCGGGTTGAATCCCTTCGCAGCATCGCGGCTGTGAAAATCTCCTGCTACCCGACGGAACTGTCCATGCCCCTGTTGCGTAACGCCTGTATCGGTCTTGTCTCTCTTTGTCTGCCGCTGTTGGCGCAGGCTGCCGTAGTTGAATCCCTGTATCAGGTCGACGTGCCGCCGCAAGCGGAGGCCGAACAGTCGGCCCAGCTGCAACGTGCTACGCAGGTGATGCTGGAGCGCCTGGCTGGCGCCGGGGTCAAGACCGACGCGGGTCCGCTGGCGGAGGTGGTTGCCGAGCCAACGCGGGTGACACGTCAGGTCGGTTCGCTGACTGAGGACGGTGCGCTGCGCGTTGATTTTGATCCGCTGCTGCTGCGCGAGGCGCTGGGTAAGGCCAAGGTGCCGGTGCTGGGGCGCAATCGGCCGGGTATTCTGGTCTGGGCAGTGCAGGGGGACGACTACAGTCGTGACTTCCTGGCGGCCTCCAGTGAAATGGGCGCGGCGCTGAAAACGGCAGGTCGTTATCGCGGTGTTGCGCTGATGCAACCGTTGGCGGACCTGGAAGATCGCGGCAGTGTCAGTGAGCAGGACGTTGTCGACGCCAGCAAGGCGGTTCTGGAAGAGGCCAGTCAACGCTATGCCAATGAAGGCGTATTGGCGTTGGCGATCCAGCGCGACGGCGACAGCTGGGGAGCGCAGTGGACCCTGTGGCTGAACGATCGCACGCTGACTGGCAAGGCTGAAAATGCTGATCCGGCGGTGGTGGCGGACGAGTTGATGCGTGCGGTTGCTGCTGAAGTGCATGCGCAGTACGCAGTCGGCGGTGCTGCATCGAGCGCGCCGCTGTCGGGCTGGCAGCTGGAAATCAGCGGAATCAACAGTATTGATGCCTTTGCCAATCTGCAGCGCACCCTGCAGCAGTTGGGTATGGAGCAGCAGCCGAGCCTGCTCTCGGTTGAAGGCGATCGGGTGCATTTTCGGGTTGATTTCGCCGGTGATCGCGCCCAGCTGGAGCGCATGCTGATGCTGGATCAGCGGCTGGTTGAGGTAGAGCCGCCGGCCTTGTCTGTGGACGAAACCGCCGGTCCAGACGGTGCGGCCGAGGCATCAGCAGACGCAGCCGAGGCAGCAGAGCAGCGCAATACGCTGTATTATCGCTGGCGCTGAGGGTGGCGAGTGCCGGCTGCAGCACGTTCAGGCGGCTGGTTGAGCCGCTGGCGCACCATTTTGTTGAAGTCGACGTACGTGTCGAGTTGGATTAGGAATAACAGCACTGATGTCGGCAGGACAACCCGTTCAACTGCCTCTGGGTATCAAGCTGCGGGACGAAGCAACCTTCGCCAGCTATTACCCCGGCCCCAATGCAACCGTACTGGCCGCAACCCAGGCTTTCGCCTCGCCGCAGGCAGCGGTGCCTGAGTGCTGTCTGTTTCTCTGGGGGGCTGAGGGCACCGGCCGTACTCACCTGTTGCAGGCGGCCTGCCATGCGCTGGCAGACGAAGGCGGCCTGGCCATGTACCTGCCGCTGGATGAACTGGCGGATGAAGGCCCGCTGCTGCTGGAAGGCATGGAGTCGGTAGACCTGTTGTGCCTCGACAAGCTGGATGCGGTGGTTGGCCGTCCCGAGTGGGAAGAGGCATTGTTCCACCTTTACAACCGCCTGCGTGAACAGGGTGGCCGACTGCTGGTGGCCGCGGCCGCTGCGCCGCGGGCGTTGGGCCTGAAATTGCCCGATCTTGAGTCGCGCCTTGGCTGGGGGCTGGTGTTTCAGCTGCAGCCGCTGGATGACGATGGCAAGCAGGAAGTGCTCAAGCTGCGTGCCGCGCAACGCGGATTGCAGTTGGGAGACGATGTGGCGCGTTACATTCTTAGCCGCGGCGCGCGCGGGATGGGCGAGTTGTTCGCCGCGCTGGAAACCCTGGATCAGGCCTCATTGCGTGATCAGCACCGTCTGACCATTCCCTTCGTCAAGCGGGAGATGGGCTGGTAGCCACATCTCCCTTACCTGACGCGCCGGCGTCAGCTTTCGCCGCGTTCCACCCGTTGTGCCTGAAAACTCCAGCGAATGAAATACAGCGCTGCAACGAAATACAGCACGCTGAAGCCCGCCATGAACAGGCCGTAACCAAGACGACCCGGCTGGAAGCAGATCAGCACCCCCTGAATGAAGTACAGGTTGATGGCAAAGCTGAGCCAGGCGTGGGTGCGCACGTGTCCGGTGATGATACCGGGCAGGAAGATCAGCAGCGGCAGCAACTGTACGCCAATGATGATGATCGGGTTGGCGCCGTGCAGGTCGGCCACCAGCAGGTTGTAGCCGAGCATGCCGAGCAGCAGACCGGCGTAACCGATCAGCGCAATCAGGCGGCTGATACGGCAGCGCGGTCGCAGATATGCCAATGACGGTAATGGTTTTTTCTGTTTAGCCACGGGCTTGTGCTCCCGCTGCCAGCTGGCTGGTAATGCTGCCAACGCGCTTGCCGAGTGCGCGGCACAGCTGGCTCTCGTGTTGATCCAGTCGGCGCTCGCCCTGGCTGCCGGCGTGATGGCTGGCGCCGTAGGGCGTGCCGCCGCCACGGGTTTCGGTCAGCGCACTTTCACTGTACGGCAGGCCAACCAGCAACATGCCGTGGTGCAGCAGCGGTAATTGCATCGACAGCAGCGTTGCTTCCTGGCCGCCGTGCAGGCTGGCCGTAGAGGTGAATACCGCCGCCGGTTTGCCGTTCAGGTTACCGGCCAGCCACAGGCTGCTGGTGCCATCGATGAAATGCTTGAGCGGCGCCGCCATGTTGCCGAAGCGGGTCGGACTACCGAGTACCAGCGCGGAGCAATGCTTCAGGTCATCTGTGCTGCAGTACATCGCACCGTCTACAGGCACCGGGGGCAAGCTGGCTGTGGTTTCGGGCGCGACCGGCGGAACCGTGCGGACTCGCGCTTCCATACCGCTTTGCTCGATACCTTCGGCGATCAGGCGCGCCATCTCCGCCGTTGCGCCGTGACGGCTGTAGTACAGAACCAGAACGTAGCCGGGTTGAGTCATGCAAACAGCTCCAGTACCCGCTCCGGCGGGCGGCCAATGACGGCCTTGCCGTCGTGGATGACGATCGGGCGTTCGATCAATTTGGGGTAATCGACCATGGCTTGCACCAGTTGTGCTTCGCTGAGTTCGGGGTTGGCGAGATTCAGTTCTTTGTAGGGGTCTTCGCCCTTGCGCATCAGGTCGCGGGCGCTGATGCCCAGACGCTCCAGCAGGTCAACCAGTGTTGCGGCATCCGGCGGGGTGTCCAGGTAGCGGACAACATCGAGCTCGGTGCCCCGCTGTTCAAGCAGTTCGAGTGCCTGGCGGGATTTGGAACAGCGCGGATTGTGGTAGATGGTGGTGGTCATCGGGAGGTGCTCCGTGTGACGGTGGCCGAAGGCGGGGTTGGGGGGTATTCTAAGCGTTAATGCCTCGGGCTGTCAGGGAGATGAGATGCCGCGTCAACTGAATCTGTTTCTGCATTTCGTTCGTTATCTGGGGCGCCGCTTTCTCGAAGACAATTGCATCAAGAATGCGGCTGCATTGACCTATACCACCCTGTTCGCGGTGGTGCCGGTGATGACGGTGGCGTACGCCATGCTCGCGGCCATTCCGGCGTTCGACCAAGTGGGCGGGCAGGTCGAGGCATTCATTTTCAAGAACTTTCTGCCTGCCAGCGGTGAAGCGCTGCAGCGGCATTTGAGCGAGTTCTCCACGCAGGCCCGGCAACTCACCGGTGCAGGCGTTGCGCTGTTGATGATTACTGCATTGATGATGCTGGTGAATATCGAGAAAGCGTTTAACGCTATCTGGCGTATTCGCCAACCGCGCCGCGGCTTGTCGAGCTTCTTGCTCTACTGGGCGGTGCTGAGCATTGGTCCGCTGCTGTTGGGTGCGGCCTTCGTGGTCAGCACCTACATTGCCTCGATGTCCTTGTTTCAGCAGGGTGCGCTGCTGGGGACGGTGTGGAGCGAGTTGTTGCTGGCGTTGCCGATCCTGCTCAGTATCGCCGCCTTTACCCTGATCTTTGTTGCTGTGCCCAATACCCGGGTGCCGTTGCGCTATGGGCTGGTTGGTGGCGTTTTTGTCGCACTGTTGTTCGAGGCGGCCAAGGCCAGCTTCGGGGTTTACGTCAAGTTGTTCCCAGGCTACCAGCTGATTTACGGCGCGTTTGCCGCGGTACCGCTGTTCCTGCTGTGGATCTACGTCAGTTGGCTGATCATCCTGCTCGGCGCCGAGCTGGTCAGCAATATGGGCAATGGTCATGCCTGGCGTCGTCCCGAATACCCCTGGATGATCAATCTGCTGGCGCTGTTGCGGGTGTTTCTGCGCGCTCAGCAGAGCGGCGATCAGGTTGATCTGGCGCGGGTCAATGCGTGCGGCTGGTCGATGCATGAGGAATTGTGGCTACAACTGACCGATTGGCTCGAGAGCGAGCAGGTGGTGACGCGTACCCAGAACGGCTGCTTCGTGCTCTGTCGCGACCTGGACGAGCTGGAGCTGAGCCAGTTGCTTGAGCGGATGCCGGTCCCTGTTATCGTACATGAGGCGTTGCCGGCTGCGCTGCCTGCCGGAGAAGAGTGGTATTCGGCGTTCAGTGAGGCGCTGGCGGGGGCTGACCAGGCGCGGCGCGCCCAGTTGCAGGGCTCGGTCAAGCACTGGCTGTTGGGCGGTTCGTTGTCGGTGGCCGAGCCGTCGGCCAAGGAGCGGGTATGAGGGGGGTGGTGCGGGCGATGCTGCTGCTTGGCGCGCTGTTGCTGGGCGCCTGCAATAAGGCTGACGTGTGGCTTGATCACAACGGCGAGGCGGTTGCTCCTGAACAGTTGCAGGGGCAGCGGGTGCTGGTCAACTTTTGGGCTGAGTGGTGTGGCCCCTGTCGCGATGAGTTGCCCGAGCTCAACCGGTTGGCCGCCGAGCTGCCTCGTGGCAGGGTGCTTGGCGTCGACTATGACGGCGCTGTCGGCGAGCAGCTCACGGCAACTGCTGCGCGCATGGATATTCGTTTTCCGGTGCTTGGTGCCGACTTTACCCGCAGCTATCGGTTGATTCGTCCGCAGGTGTTGCCGACAACCTATGTGCTGGATGGCGAAGGGAATGTGCTGGCGACTTTGCAGGGGCCGCAGCATTACGATGATCTGAAACCGCTGATGACAACCGAGCAGGATGGGGCGCGTGATGAGTGAGATCTGTTTGCAGGGGCGAGTGGTTGGCAAGGTGCAAGGTGTCGGTTTTCGTCAGGCAACGGTGCGTGAGGCTGCCAAGCTGGGGATCAATGGTTGGGTGCGTAATCAGCCCGATGGCAGTGTGGCGCTGATGCTTTGTGGCAACGAGGAAGCGCTGGAGGCCATGACGGCCTGGTTGCGGCGCGGGCCTGCTCGGGCCGCGGTGGATAGCGTCGAGCTGGAAGCGTGTGTTTGGCAGGATATTGCCGGATTCGTGCAGCTCTGAGGCACCGGCAGGCGTCAGTCCTTGACGTACCAGTAGCTGTACCAGTAATCCAGCACGCGGTCGGGGTAACGGTTGCTGCCCAGGCTGCCGTTGTAGCGGGCCAACGCGCGCCTCAGGTTGCCGTTTTCCTTGTCCATGTAGAACTTCAGGATGGTGCAACCGTACTGCAGGTTGGTGGCAAGATCGATCAGGTTGTCGTCCGGTCGACCAATTTCGCTTTTCCAGAATGGCATTACCTGCATGACCCCCTGGGCGCCGACCGATGACAGCGCGTAGGGGTCAAACAGGCTCTCAGCGTGCATCACGGCAATCACCAGATCGGGTTTGAGCCTTGCGCGGGTAGCTGCCTGGTGCGCTAGGCGCAGCAGTCTCAGGCGAGCTTGCTCATCGGGTATGAAGGGTGCCATCCGGGTCGACATGTCGAGCAGCCAGACCTCGGCGTCGAAACGGTCCTGGAAGCTGCTGGCGCTGGCAATGGTGCGCATCAATTCGGCGCGTAGCTCCGGATCGACTGGGCGGGTGTCGGTTATGGCCTGGCTACTGCCGGCGATCACCATCAACACTAGAAACAGCACCGTCCCTGGGCGCATGGTTAATCCTGCGGTTGGTCGCGATGGTCCAGGGCTTGGATAAAGTCGCCCTGCAGGTGCGGGTCGCCGGTGGTCAGCAGGATCAGCATGTTCTCCAGCTGGCTGGCTTCCTCCTTCAATCCAAGTGCGCTCAGGCGGTTGATCCGCTGTACCCACTGCTCGACGTCGTCTTCCTCCAGATTGTCGTAGATCAACTCCGAGGCTTCGTGCAGGACGGTACGCAGCTCGCGGTCGACCAGCAGGACGGCTTCGGCATGCACCTCGGTGCTGTTGCGAGCTTCCAGCTCGATGGTGCGCAACTGATCGAAGTCGACCGGTACGATGTCCTCATCGAGCAAATTCAGGCGGAACTGGCCTTCGCTGTCGGTTTCGCGTTGTACGCTCAGCTCGCCAAGCTGAATCTCTACCGGGCGGTTGGCCCAGGGGAGATTTTGATACTGGCGATGTTGATCCAGCAGGTTGCCGCCGGCGTCATACTGGCTGACCTGGAACAGCCTGCTTTCGCTTACTCGGATGCTGCGGTGCGGGGCGTCGAGTACGCGTGGCTCACCGGTTTCAATGTGCAGGGTGTGGCTGAGCAGTTCGCGTTCGATATGGCCGGACGCGGGTTCTTGGGGTTGGCTTACGCTGCAGGCTTGCAGTGTGGCCAGCATGGCGCTGGCCCACAGCAGGCGGCTGCCCGTACGGGCGTCCAGTCGATGCGGCATCATTTCCCCTGAATGCGCTCCAGCAGGTAGTTCAGCATCTGGTCGCTAGCAACGTTGGTGGCGTCCTGATCGCGACGGTACTTGTATTCCAGTTGGCCTTCGCCCAGGCCGCGGTCGCTGATGACAACGCGGTGGGGGATGCCAATCAGGTCCATGTCGGCAAACTTCACGCCGGGGCTGGTCTTCTTGTCGCGGTCATCCAGCAGGACGTCGATGCCAGCGGCCTGCAGGCCTTCGTAGAGTGCCATGGTCGCCTGTTGGACGGCCTCGGAGCTTTCCATCTTCATCGGGATTAGCGCAACCTGGAACGGTGCCAGAGCATCTGGCCAGAGGATGCCGCGGTCGTCGTAGTTCTGCTCGATAGCGGCAGCAACGACGCGGGAAACACCGATGCCGTAGCAGCCCATGATCAGAGTCTGCGTCTTGCCTTGCTCGTTGAGCACGGTGCAGTTCATGGCCTGGCTGTACTTCTGGCCCAGCTGGAAGATGTGGCCAACTTCGATGCCGCGCTTGATGACCAGCGTGCCGTTGCCGTCCGGACTGATATCGCCCTCGACGACATTGCGCAGGTCTGCAACACGGTTGTATTGAGCGTCACGCTCCCAGTTCACACCGGTGTAGTGCTTGCCGTCGACGTTGGCGCCGCAAACGAAGTCCGCCAGGTGGGCGGCACTGTGGTCGGCGATGACGGTGATCGGCAGTTTGACCGGGCCAATGGCGCCGGGTTTGCAGCCGATGGTGGAGACAATCTGCGCTTCGCTGGCGAAGGTCAGCGGTGCATGTACTTCCGGCAGGTGTTCGGCCTTGATCTCATTCAGCTCATGATCGCCGCGCAGTACCAGGGCAACCAATGGCTGGGGTTTGCCTTCTTCTTCGGTGCCAAGCACGATCAGGGTCTTGACCGACTGCTCCGCCGGGACCTTCAAGAACTCGCTGACCGCGGCAATGGTCAATTGATCCGGAGTATCGACCAGCGCCATCGGCTGGCTGGCGGCGGGGCGGTCGCCCTGCGGCAGTTGGGCTGTCGCTTTCTCCATGTTGGCCGCGTAGCTGCCGGTGTCAGAGAAGATGATCGCGTCTTCGCCGGAATCGGCCAAGACGTGGAATTCATGGGAGCCTTCGCCACCGATTGAACCGTTGTCAGCAACCACCGGGCGGAACTCCAGGCCCAGGCGGCTGAAGACGTTGCAGTAGGCCTGGTACATGCCGTCGTAAGTCTGCTGCAGTGATTCCTGGGTGAGGTGGAAGGAGTAGGCGTCCTTCATCAGGAACTCGCGGCCACGCATCAGGCCGAAGCGCGGACGGATTTCGTCGCGGAACTTGGTCTGAATCTGGTACATGTTGATCGGCAGTTGCTTGTAGCTGGTGATCTCGTTGCGAGCCAGGTCGGTGATGACCTCTTCGTGGGTCGGGCCAACGCAGAACTCACGGTCGTGGCGATCCTTCAGGCGCAGCAGTTCCGGACCGTACTGTTCCCAGCGGCCGGATTCCTGCCACAGTTCGGCGGGCTGAATTGCGGGCATCAGTACTTCCAGTGCGCCGGCGTTGTCCATTTCCTCACGCACCACGGCCTCTACCTTGCGCAAGACTCGCAGGCCCATCGGCAGCCAGGTGTACAGGCCGGAGGCAATCTTGCGGATCATGCCGGCGCGCAGCATCAGCTGGTGGCTGATGACGGTGGCGTCGGAGGGGGTCTCCTTGAGGGTGGAAATCAGATATTGGCTGGTACGCATGGGGAACGGGTGTCCTGATGTGACGGGCAATTTGGGCGCTATTGTACGATTGTGCCGGGAAGCCGTACAGCCCGAGGGGGCGCTGCGCAGTGCAGGTGCAGAAACAGAAAACCCGGCCGAAGCCGGGTTTTCCTTGTTGCCTGAACGCTTAGAGCAGAGTCCAGGTGTAACCGACGATCAGGCGGTTTTCGTCGACGTCGCCGCCGTCGAAGTTCGCGTCCTGACGGACGGTGGCGTTACGCCAGCGGACGCTCAGGCCTTCCAGGTAGCCGTTCTGAACAACGTACTGCAGTTCGCTATCGCGCTCCCAGTGGTTGTCACGGGTGACGCCATCCGCCGCATGCTCAGGTGCATTGACATCGATATCGGTGCCATAGATGTAGCGAGTCATGAAGGTCAGGCCAGGAATGCCCAGGCCAGCGAAGTCGTAGTCGTAACGAGCCTGATAAGACTTCTCGTCAATGCCATTGAAGTCAGAGTACTGGACCGAGTTGGCCAGATAGATCTCGCCGTCGTCATAGTTATAGCGACCGTCGCCATTCATTTGCTGGTAAGCCAGGCCAAACGAGTGGTTGCCGGTGCTCAGGGTTACAGCGATGGAGCCAGCCTGGTTGTCGTACTCGTCGCCATCATTCTTATTCTCGTCGCTGGTGTCGTAGTACGCGACGTAAGTGTTCAGGCTGGTGCCTTCGCTCAGCGGGATGGTCCAGTCAAAGCCAACAAAGCCACGCTTGTATTGGTCTTCGCTGTCGGCACCGTACAGAGACAGGTTGACGTTGTCTGTGAAGGTGTAGGTACCGCCGAAGTAGGTCAGGTCCTTGCCGTCAGCATGAATACCGTCGGTCTCGTTGGAGCTGTTCATCTCGCCGCGATCGGTCAGGCGGCCAGCCTCGACGAACAACGCGTCGATCGAGTTGTTGGTGATGCTGTAGCCCTGATAGTGGTTGGGCAGCAGGCGGCTGTCGTAGTAGTAAGCGACCGGGTTTTCCGGCTGGTGGATGCCGTAACGCAGCACGGTGTCATCCAGGATGGCCATTTTCAGAGCACCACGAATTTCGGAGTATTCGTCTTTGGCGCGGCCATTGTTGTCCAGTGCCAGCAAGCCGGTGCCTGCGTCGTCGCGGGTGCTGTCCAGTTTGACGCCTAGCATTGCTACAACGTCAGCACCGAAGCCGATTGGGCCCTGGGTGAAGCCTGACTGGAAGTTCAGCAGGAAGCCGGTAGCTGTTTCGTCGCGCTTGCTCTGACCAACGGTGTCGTCGCGGAAGTCGCGGTTGAAGTAAACAGTGCGGTTGTACAGGGTAGCGGAAGCGCCTTCGACGAAGCCTTCGCCCTCTGCCATTGCGTGGGTCGCCAGCAAGCCGTTACCGGCGGCGACTGCCAGTGCAAGCGAACTCCATTTAACTGCATTCTTCATTGGTGTGCTCCTTTGATATAAAGAAAACCTGTAGGCTCTGCGGCCTGGTCTCTTGTTTTCGCACTACATTTAAGCACTGATGTACTGAGCGCGAAAGCAAGTGCCTTAAAAAACAGCGTTTTGTCGGGGACTGTTTATAGAATATTGCGCAGTAAATGGCGATACCTGCTGTGCGTTTTTTTATACGCTTTGTGCGGATATGCTGATAATTGGCTGCTATTTGCCCACCCATGAGACAATTTTTTGATTTTTAGCTTCTGAGGTTGATTTGCATGTTTGAACTGCATAAGCAGCTGCAAGCGGATTGTGTTGTCGTTGGCGACTTTGCGCTTTGCCGGGTCTTGTTGTTGAACGACAGCCAATATCCCTGGTTTGTATTGGTTCCGCGTCGAGCCGATATGCGCGAGGTTTTTCAGTTGTCTGATGACGACCGGACGCAGTTCCATCGCGAGTCTGATGGCTTGGCGGGTTTGCTCTGTACGGCGTTTTCCGCAGACAAGATGAATGTGGCCGCCCTGGGGAATATGGTGCCGCAGTTACACGTGCATCATATCGTTCGTTATCGCAACGATGTCGCTTGGCCCGCGCCAGTCTGGGGCAAGGTTCCGCCAGTGCCTTATGACGCGCAGGGGCTGGAAAAGATGCTGGCCAAGGTGCGTGCGTTGCTTAATGGGCAACTGGGCTTTGTGGAGAGTGGCAAGTGAGTCATGAGCAGTTGGTTAGTCGGATAGATGAGCTGGAAATGCGCCTGGCGTTTCAGGATGACACTATTCAGGCGCTGAACGACGCGCTGTCGGCCCAGCAAATTGAGCTTGATCGGCTTCGGCGCTCACTCGAATTGGTAGCCAAAAGGCAGGCAGATTTGGCTGCGCAGGTCCCGGGAGAAGTTGGGGAGGAGCCGCCGCCTCCCCACTATTGAGCGCCGCTTTAGCGCTTGCGGTTATTGAGGATGGCGACATCCTCTGCCTGCAGGCCCTTGTCGCGGTTGGCTACGACGTAGGAAACGCGCTGGCCTTCTTGCAGGGCCCGATGCCCTTCACCCTGAATCGAGCGGAAGTGGACGAAAACGTCGCCGCCGTCGTCACGCGTGATAAAGCCGAAACCTTTGCTGGTGTTGAACCATTTCACGGTGCCGGTTTCGCGTGGATCGTTGCTGTTGGTTGCTGCTTTCTTTGCCGGTTTTGTCGGCTTTGCCGCGCGCGGGGAGCGCTGCATGGCGCTTAGTTCCTGGCCGAGTGCGGAGAGGGTGTGCAGGCAGGTTCCGCTGATCGCGGCGCTCAGTGCCCAGATGCTCCAGTCGGCGAACAGCGGGTTGACCAGCAGTGCACTGAACGGAATGCAGGCTGCGATGATTAGCAGGGCCGAACCTAGCAGGGCGGTGGCGCCAGCGAATCCGCTGTCTGCGGTGCGCTGCTGAGTGAACTGCTGCAGGTTGACCAGCGCAGTCAGGATCGCGAGCAGGCCAGGGTAGTTGATAGGTGCGGACTGGGTCAGGAACGGCATGCTGGCGAACAGGCCGGCCAGCAGGGCGGCAGCACCGATGAAAAGGTGCAAGTAACGAAGGGTCTTCAAAAGGCTCACCGTAAATAGAGTGCTGTGTTGGAGTTGTGGTCGTATTGATTATGCAGCTCGCGGCGTGAGCTGCCGGGGCACTCTAACCTGAAATCGCCCGGCCTCCAAATAGAGGTCGGGCGTCGTGTGACCTGAGGCTTGGGTTGATCAGCTTTCCAGCAGGCTGCGGAGCATCCAGGCCGTTTTTTCGTGGATTTGCATGCGCTGGGTCAGCAGGTCGGCGGTCGGTTCGTCGTGCGCTTCATCGCACACCGGAAAAATGCTGCGAGCGGTGCGTACGCAGGCTTCGTGACCTTCCACTAGCAGGCGAATCATGTCTTTCGCTTCCGGTACGCCCACTTCTTCTTTAATGCTGCTTAGTTCAACGAACTGGCGATAGGTGCCGGGGGCGGGGAAGCCAAGGGTGCGGATGCGCTCGGCGATGTCGTCTACCGCCAGTGCCAGCTCGTTGTAATGGGTTTCAAACATCAAGTGCAAGGTCTGGAACATCGGGCCTTTGACGTTCCAGTGAAAATTGTGCGTCTTCAGATACAGCGTGTAGGTGTCTGCCAGCAGGCGAGAAAGGCCTTCTGCGATCTGGGCTCGATCCGCTTCAGTGATGCCAATATCGATTTTCATTGGAGCTCCTTGCTTGTATTGGTTAGTTCGTGCCGTGCGTGAGGCGATCTATCGTTGCGCGGCGGTGAACGCGTGCCTTCTACTCGGATACTCGACAGGTGCGATAGGTTCCCGAGCGTCGCCGGCCTGCTGGTGCGGGCTCCCTTGTGAGGCAAGTTTCCGGTATAGTACGGCGTTTTATCTGGGCGCCATCCGCGTGTATCAACGCACCGCGGCCCAGTGCACCGAATTTGCCGACCACAGGAAGCACCACACCATGATGCGTAGCCACTATTGCGGCCAGCTGAACGAATCGCTGGCGGATCAGGAAGTAACTCTTTGCGGCTGGGTTCACCGCCGCCGTGACCATGGTGGGGTCATCTTCCTTGATATCCGTGATCGTGAAGGTCTGGCGCAGGTCGTATTTGACCCTGATCGTGCTGATACCTTCGCCAAGGCTGACCGCGTGCGCAGCGAGTACGTGGTCAAGGTGACCGGCAAGGTTCGTCTGCGCCCCGAGGGTGCGCGTAACGCCAACATGGCCTCCGGCGCGATTGAAGTGCTGGGCTATGAGCTGGAAGTGCTGAACGAGGCCGAGACCCCGCCGTTCCCGCTGAATGAATACACCGACGTTGGCGAGGAAACCCGTCTGCGTTATCGCTTCATCGACCTGCGCCGCCCGGAAATGGCCGAGAAGCTGAAGTTGCGTTCGCGCATCACTTCCAGCATTCGCCGCTATCTGGACGATAACGGCTTCCTCGACGTTGAAACGCCGATCCTGACCCGTGCTACGCCGGAAGGTGCGCGTGACTACCTGGTGCCGAGCCGTACTCATGCCGGCAGTTTCTTTGCTCTGCCGCAGTCGCCGCAGCTGTTCAAGCAACTGCTGATGGTTGCCGGTTTCGACCGTTACTATCAGATCGCCAAGTGCTTCCGCGACGAAGACCTGCGTGCGGACCGTCAGCCGGAATTCACCCAGATCGACATTGAGACCAGCTTCCTCGATGAAGCCGACATCATGGGCCTGACCGAGACCATGGTGCGTAACCTGTTCAAGGAAGTGCTGGATGTCGAGTTCGGCGAGCTGCCGCACATGTCGCTGGCCGAAGCCATGCGCCGCTTCGGCTCGGACAAGCCTGACCTGCGCATCCCGCTGGAGCTGGTTGACGTCGAAGATCAGCTGAAAGATGTTGAGTTCAAGGTGTTCGCCGGCCCGGCTAATGATCCGAAGTGCCGCGTCACCGCGCTGCGCGTCCCGGGTGGCGCGAGCATGCCGCGCAAGCAGATCGACGACTACACCAAGTTCGTTGGCATCTACGGCGCCAAGGGTCTGGCCTATATCAAGGTCAATGAGCGAGCCGCAGGTGTTGAGGGTCTGCAGTCGCCGATCGTCAAGAACATCCCGCTGGACAATATCAACGTCATTCTGGATCGCGTCGGCGCGGTTGATGGCGATATCGTGTTCTTCGGTGCGGATAAGGCGCGGGTTGTCTCTGAAGCGTTGGGTGCTCTGCGCATCAAGCTCGGCCACGACCTGAACCTGTTCACCTGCGAATGGGCGCCGCTGTGGGTTGTCGACTTCCCGATGTTTGAGGAAAACGACGATGGCAGCCTGACCGCGATGCACCACCCGTTCACCGCACCCAAGTGCACGCCGGCTGAGCTGGAAGCCAACCCGGCTGCCGCGCTGTCACGCGCCTACGACATGGTGCTGAACGGTACCGAGCTGGGTGGTGGTTCCATCCGTATTCACGACAAGACCATGCAGCAGACCGTGTTCCGCGTGCTGGGTATCAGCGAGGACGAGCAGCAGGAGAAGTTTGGCTTCCTGCTGGACGCACTGAAGTACGGTGCGCCGCCGCACGGTGGTCTGGCGTTCGGTCTGGACCGTTTGGTTATGCTGATGACCGGCGCGCAGTCTATTCGTGAAGTGATTGCCTTCCCGAAAACCCAGAGCGCGGCCTGCGTCATGACCCAGGCGCCGGGTGAGGTGGATAACAAGTCGCTGCGCGAGTTGCATATCCGTCTGCGGGAACAGCCCAAGGCTGAGTAAGTCTCTTATCCCCGCAGTGTCGATGACACGGCGGGGATTTTGCTATCTGGAGTTGGTTTTATGGCCGGTCATTCCAAATGGGCCAATATCAAGCACCGCAAGGCGGCTCAGGACGCCAAGCGGGGCAAGATCTTTACCAAACTGATTCGTGAGTTGACCGTCTCCGCGAAGGTCGGCGGCGGCAACCCGGCTGACAATCCGCGTTTGCGCGCTGCAGTAGACAAGGCGCTGGGCGCCAACATGACCCGCGATACCATCGATCGTGCTATCGCCCGTGGTGCTGGCAGCAACGACGCCGATAACATGGAAGAGCTGACCTACGAAGGTTACGGTGCGGGTGGGGTGGCGGTACTGGTTGAGGCGATGACGGACAACCGCAATCGCACGGTCAGTGAAGTGCGTCATGCTTTCGGCAAGTGCGGCGGAAACCTGGGAACCGATGGCTCGGTTGCCTATCTGTTTACCCGGCGCGGACAGCTTTCCTTTGCTGCCGGTGTTGATGAAGACGCCCTGATGGAAGCGGCGCTGGAGTCTGGGGCTGAGGATATTGTTACCAACGATGACGGCTCCTCGGATGTGTTTACCAGCTTCGAGACCTTTGGTGCCGTTCGTGATGCGCTGGAAACTGCCGGGTTTGTGCCTGAATCCGCCGAAGTAACGATGATTCCTTCCACTCAGTCCGAGTTGGATCTGGATGGGGCGCAGAAAATTATTCGTCTGATCGACATGCTGGAAGACCTGGACGATGTGCAAAACGTCTATTCCAATGCGTCGATCTCCGATGACATCATGGAGCAGCTGGGTTGAGCCGGTGCGTACCGACGCAAAAAAGGGAGGCGCTGGCCTCCCTTTTTTCTATGGTCCGATGCAACCAATGGGAGCGATATGGCGCTGATTCTGGGTATTGATCCCGGGTCCCGGATTACCGGGTTCGGTATCGTGCGTCATGAAGCCGGGCGGCAGGAGTATGTCACCTCCGGTTGCATCCGGGTGGGTGATGGCGCTTTTCCCGAGCGGCTGCAGAAAATTTTCCACTATCTGTCAGAGCTGATTGGGCAGTACCGGCCGGATGTGGTGAGCATTGAACAGGTCTTTATGGCGCGCAATCCTGACTCCGCGCTCAAGCTGGGGCAGGCCCGTGGTGCGGCGATCGTCGCTGCGGTGAATGCGGGTCTGTCGGTGCATGAATACAGCGCGCGCCAGGTAAAGCAGGCGGTGGTTGGGACCGGCGCGGCCGACAAGAAGCAGGTTCAGCACATGGTCACCCAGTTGCTGGGGCTGGGCGGTACGCCGCAGGCGGATGCCGCTGATGCGCTGGCGATTGCCTTGTGTCATGCCCATATGAGCGGTGTCCAGCAACAGCTTGGTAACGCAGCGTTGGCAATGCGCGCAGGGCGTGTGCGTCGGCGTTGATCTGAATTCAGGGAGAAAGTCCGGTGATAGGACGTTTGAGCGGTATTTTGCTGGAAAAGCAGCCCCCACATATTTTGCTGGACGTGCAGGGGGTCGGCTATGAGCTGGACGCGCCCATGAGTACCTTTTATCAGTTGCCATCGCTGGGCGAGAAGGTGACCCTGCATACCCATATGGTGGTACGCGAAGACGCGCAGTTGCTTTACGCCTTTTCCGACAAGCGCGGGCGTGAGTTGTTTCGTGAGTTAATTCGGCTCAACGGGGTGGGCCCGAAGCTGGCGCTGGCGCTGATGTCGGGCATGGAGGTCGATGAGCTGGTCATGGCGGTGCAGCATCAGGATGTCAGTGCACTGGTTAAAATACCGGGCGTCGGCAAGAAGACTGCAGAGCGGTTGTTGATTGAGCTGCGCGACCGCTTCAAGGCGTGGGACGCGTTGCCGGGCTCGGTATCGTTGGCAGTACCCGCCGGCGTAGCCAGTGCGCCGATCAAGCCAAGTACAGATGCCGTTAGCGCGTTGATTGCACTCGGTTACAAGCCGCAGGAGGCGAGTAAGGCCGTGGCGGCTGTGGATGAAGACGGCCTCAGCAGTGAAGAGTTGATTCGTCGTGCGCTCAGGGGCATGGTGTAGCGCATGCTCGGTCCGCAAGCGTCCTCCTTTTTTGATGGATAAAACATGCTGGAAGAAGATCGCCTGATCGCGGGAACGCCCAGGCAGCAGGAAGAAGTGATTGATCGGGCGATTCGCCCGCTGAAGCTGGCAGAGTATATCGGTCAGCCGACCGTGCGCGAGCAGATGGAGCTGTTCATCAAGGCGGCCAAGGGGCGGGGTGAGGCGCTGGATCACGTGCTGATCTTCGGGCCGCCCGGTCTTGGCAAGACCACGCTCGCCAACATCATTGCCCAGGAGATGGGTGCGAAGATTAAGAGCACTTCCGGCCCGGTGCTTGAGCGTGCCGGCGATCTCGCCGCGTTGCTGACCAACCTTGAGGCCGGCGACGTGTTGTTTGTTGACGAAATTCACCGTTTGTCGCCGGTGGTTGAAGAGATTCTCTATCCTGCGATGGAGGACTATCAACTCGATATCATGATCGGCGAAGGGCCCGCAGCGCGCTCGATCAAGCTGGACCTTCCTCCCTTCACGCTTGTAGGTGCGACCACGCGTGCCGGCATGCTGACCAACCCGCTGCGCGATCGTTTCGGTATCGTTCAGCGTCTGGAGTTCTACTCCGTTGCCGATCTGGCAACCATCGTGGCGCGCTCGGCAGCGATCCTTGGTTTGCAGATGGACGACGGCGGTGCCCGTGAAATAGCCCGTCGCTCGCGTGGCACCCCGCGTATTGCCAATCGCCTGTTGCGCCGCGTACGTGATTTTGCCGAGGTGCGCGGAGCTGGCGTCATCAGTAAGGATGTAGCGGACCAGGCGCTGAATCTGCTGGATGTCGATGAGCAGGGTTTTGATCACATGGACCGCAGACTGCTGCTGACCATGATCGACAAGTTTGATGGCGGCCCGGTGGGGCTGGACAATCTGTCTGCGTCCATTGGCGAGGAGCGGCACACCATCGAGGATGTGCTGGAACCCTATCTGATTCAGCAGGGATTCATCATGCGTACACCGCGCGGTCGGGTAGTGACCCGTCACGCGTATCAGCATTTTGGGCTCAGGTTGCCGTCGCGGATGGTTTCGCCATCAGCAGACCTGTTCGACGACCCGGCGGCGCCCGATTCACCCTAAAAAATATTTTTCATTTAGCGAGGGCACCCACTATGCAAAACCATTGCTTGGAACTACATTATGCGCGTTGAACGTTCTGGGCCGCCGTTCGAGCTGAAAGCCCGCGTCTACTTTGAAGATACCGATGCCGGTGGCATCGTCTACTACGTCAATTACCTGAAGTTTATGGAGCGTGCGCGGACGGAGCTGGTCCGTACTCTGGGCTTTGATCAAAGCGCTCTGCAGAGAGAAAACGTCATTTTTGTTGTGCACTCTGTCACGGCACGTTATCACGCGCCTGCACGATTGGACGATGAACTTGTCGTAACTGCGACTGTCTTGGAAACCAAGCGAGCAAGTATTCGCTTCCGCCAGAGTGTGACTCGGGCGGGAGAGTTGTTGTGTGAAGGTGAGGTATTGGTCGCCTGTGTCAGTGCTGACCGCTATCGCCCACGAGCTATTCCCGACGGCATGCGTGCCGCGTTCGAGAGTAGCAAGTGGGCCGAGATTAACGGGTAATGAGTCAAGAATTCGATGGACAAGCGAGGAGTAGCTGAGCGTGCAGGCTGACCAAATGTCGATATGGCACCTGGTGTCCGGCGCCAGTGTGCTGGTGCAACTGGTAATGCTGACGCTGCTGGCGGCGTCGGTGACGTCGTGGGTGATGATTTTTCAGCGTGGCAGCGTCATGCGCTCTGCCAAGAACGCACTGGATGACTTTGAAGACCGTTTCTGGTCCGGCGTCGATCTGTCTCAGCTGTATCGCCAGGTAACCGGTTCGCCGGATGAAAATTCCGGTCTTGAGCAGATTTTTCGCGCTGGTTTCAAGGAGTTTTCGCGCATGCGCCAGCAGCCCGGTGTTGATCCGGATGCGGTGATGGATGCCGTGCAGCGTTCAATGCGGGTCGCGATCTCGCGCGAAGAGGAAAAACTGGAGCTGCACCTGCCGTTTCTGGCGACGGTCGGCTCGACCAGTCCGTATGTGGGTCTGTTTGGTACCGTCTGGGGGATCATGAACTCCTTCCGTGGCCTGGCGACCGTTCAGCAGGCGACACTGGCGACTGTTGCTCCGGGTATTGCCGAAGCGCTGGTGGCGACTGCCATCGGCCTGTTTGCCGCAATTCCCGCAGTGGTAGCGTATAACCGCTTCTCCGCCCGTTCGGAAATGCTGATCGGCCGCTATTACACCTTTGCAGAAGAGTTCTCCAGCATTCTGCACCGCCGCGTTCACGCACGCGAGGAGTAAGCGGAGTCGTTATGGGCATGCACATGCAAGGGCGGCGTCAGAAGCGCAAACCCGTCGCAGAAATGAACGTGGTGCCGTACATCGACGTGATGTTGGTGCTGCTGGTCATTTTCATGGTGACCGCGCCGATGTTGAACCAGGGCGTCAAGGTTGACTTGCCGCAGGTGTCCAGCGAGGTTTTGCCGTCGGACAGCACTCAGCAGGTTCTGACCCTGTCTGTTTTGGCTGACGGTACCTATTACTGGAACCTGGGCGACGGGGTTGATACCGAAAACCATACAGACAGCGTTGTATCGCTGGCTGAGATGACCGAGGGTGTGAGTAAGATCATGGCCGCCAAGCCTGACACGCTGGTCTACATCCGTGGTGACAAACAAGCCAACTATGGTGTGGTTGTCACGGCAATGGGTGCGCTGCAGCAAGCGGGCGTACCCAATGTGGGTCTGATTACCGAGGCGCCGTGAGCACGCGATATCAATATCGGCCTGCGGCGTCGGAGCGATACTCCACGCCGCTGTTGAAGGCTGCAGGTCTGCATCTGGCGGTGGCGATTCTGTTGTTCGCCTCGTTCAGCAGTGCGCCGGAGTTTGAGCCGGCCAAGCCGATTGTGCAGGCGACGCTGGTGCAGCTGGATTCGATGAGCCCGGCGGTGACGCAGACCGACCAGAAGATTGCTGGTGAAGCACAAAAAACGTCTGCCCCGCGTCACGAAGAAGAGGCGATGGAGGCGCAGCGCCAACAGCAGCAGGCTGCTGAAGCAGCACGTGCGGCTGCAGCCGAAAAGGCTCGACAGGAGGCTCAGGCTGCCGCTGCAGCTGCAGAGCGCCAGGCGCAGGCAGAGGCTGATCGTAAGGCGACTGAAGCCGCAGCCGCGGCCGAGCGACGTAAGGTTGAAGAGGCCAAGAAGGCCGCTGAAGCAGAAGCGGCGCGACGTGCCGAGGCAGAGCGCAAGCGGGCAGAAGAAGAAGCCCGTCGCAAGGCGCAGGAAGAGGCTCGCCGGAAGGCTGAAGCCGAACGTAAAGCGGCAGAAGCAGCGGAACAGCGTCGTCGCGAGCAGGAGCGCCAGGCTAGCGAGCGGCGTGCGCAGGAAGAGGCCAAGGCGCGCGCGCTGAGTGAGGCGTTGGCCGAGGAAACTCAGTATCAACAGGCGCAGGCTGACAGAAGCGGTGATCAGGTTGCGGCCAGCTATAACGACCTGATTCGGCGCTATGTGTCGCAGCAGTGGCGCAGGCCGCCTACGGCTCGTAATGGGATGAAGGTGGTGCTGCGCATTGGAATGCTGCCGACAGGCCAAATCACCGATGTGGTGGTCAAGCAGTCCAGTGGAGACGCGGGATTCGATCAGTCTGCGGTGCAGGCGGTCAGAAACGTTGCTCGTATTCCCGAGATACAGCAACTTTCGAGTCAACACCCAGCGGTGTTTGAACAGGATTTCAGAAGTCTGGAGATGGGCTTCAAACCAGAGGACTTGTCTTTCTAATGAGCAGATTTGCTAAAGCACTTGGTTTGATTGTGTTGCTCTGTGTTACTCAGATGAGTTTTGCGCAGAACTACATCGAAATCACGCAGGGCAACGACAAAGCTACCCCAATTGCAGTCGTGCCGTTTGGCTGGCAGGGCAGTGCGCCCTTGCCGGAAGACATGGCAGACATTACCGCTAACGATTTGCGTAACTCGGGCATGTTCGCACCGATTCCGCGCGGCAACATGCTGAGCTATCCGACCCGCGACGCGGAGATCAACGCGCGTGACTGGCGCATGATCGGAGCGGACTACGTGGTCGTGGGGCAGGTCTCGGCGACCGGCGCTGACGCGTTTTCGCTGACGTACAGTTTGTACAGTGTGGTGCGTGAGCAGGTGTTGCTGTCGCGTTCGATAAGCGGTACCCGCACGCAGCTGCGTGATATCGCCCATCACCTGAGTGACGAGGTGTTCAAGGAGCTGACCGGTATTCAGGGTGCTTTCAGCACCAAGCTGCTGTACGTCGCTGCGGAGCGCTTCTCGGTCGACAACACCCGTTACACCCTGCAGCGCAGTGACTACGATGGTGCGCGTGCGGTGACGCTGTTGCAGTCGCGCGAGCCGATTCTGAGCCCGAGCTATTCGCCGGACGGCGAGCGCATTGCCTATGTGTCGTTCGAGTCACGTCGCCCGGAGATTTATATCCACTACATTCGTACCGGTCGGCGCGAGCGTATCAGCAGCTTCGAAGGCTTGAACGGTGCGCCATCCTGGTCGCCGGACGGGACGCGTCTTGCGTTCGTGCTGTCGCGCGACGGCAATCCCGAAATTTACGTGATGGACCTGGCAAGCAAGCAGTTGCGCCGGGTGACCAATCATTTTGCGATCGATACCGAGCCGACCTGGATGGGTAACGATACGCTGGTATTTACCTCGGATCGCGGCGGGCGCCCGCAGATCTACAAGCAGAATCTGAGTTCGGGCAATACCGAGCGTTTGACCTTCGTTGGCAACTATAACGCCAACGCCAAGCTGTCCGTGGATGGCCGCACCATGGTGATGGTGCACCGTCAGGAGGGCTACCGTAATTTTCAGATTGCCACGCAGGATCTCCAGCGCGGCAACCTGAGAGTTTTAACAGAAACGTCACTGGATGAGTCCCCGACGGTCTCACCCAACGGCGCTATGTTAATTTATGCTACCCGTCAACAGGGGCGGGGTGTACTCATGCTGGTATCTACAAACGGGCGTGCACGGTCGGTGATACCGACTCAGTTCAACGACCTGCGCGTACCATCATGGTCCCCATACCTGCCATAGGGCGCACCAACACTAAACCATATGGGGTTAATAGGAGTTCATGATGCAAGTTATCAAGTTTGGCAAAGCTGCTGCTCTGGTTGTTGCTTTCGGCGTTGTTGTTGGCTGTTCCTCCAAAGGTGGTGACACCTCCGGTGCAGTAGATCCGAACGCTGGCTACGGTGCAGGCAGCAACGGCGCTGGTATGGACAACGGCATGAACAGCGAAGAAGCTGCTCTGCGCGCCATCACCACTTTCTACTTCGAGTACGACAGCTCCGACCTGAAGCCGGAAGCCATGCGCGCTCTGGACGTTCACGCCAAAGACCTGAAGTCCGCTGGTAACCGCGTTGTTCTGGAAGGTCACACTGACGAGCGTGGCACCCGTGAGTACAACATGGCTCTGGGCGAGCGTCGTGCTGCTTCCGTTCAGCGTTACCTGGTTCTGCAGGGCGTGTCCCCGGCTCAACTGGAGCTGGTATCCTACGGCGAAGAGAAGCCGGCAGCGATGGGTTCCACTGAAGAAGCCATGGCTCAGAACCGTCGCGTAGAGCTGCGCAAGTAATAAAAGAGGTCTTATGAAGGGTTACAGAGGCATCGCAATGGCCTTGGCGCTGTCACCGTTGGTGGCGGTGGCCCAGGTACCGGTAATGGAAGGTGGTTCGAACAATGCGTCGTCTACCAGTTACGGGGGTGCTTCGGTAGCCCAGCAGACCGCGGCTGGCCTTTCCAGTGAAGGCCAGCTGTTTCAACAGCTTTACCAATTGCAGCAGGAAATAACCATGCTGCGTGGCATGCTCGAAGAGCAAGGCTACAAGATCAAGCAGATGGAGCAGGACCAGCTTGATCGTTATCAGGATATTGATCGCCGACTGTCTGGTTTGACCTCCGCTCCGGCTCCCGCCGCCAGCGGTAGTGCGCCAGCTGACAGTGACGCTGCAACACCGCCCGCTCAGGCGCCTGCGGCCAGCTCCGCACCGGCTGACCCCGAGCAGGAAAAATTGCTTTATGACGCGTCCTTTGACCTGGTCAAGGCGCGCGATTTTGAAAAGGCTGCGCTGGCCTTCAACGCTTTCCTTAGACGCTATCCGGACAGCCAATACGCTGGCAACGCGCAGTACTGGCTGGGTGAGGTCTATCTGGTTCAATCTGACCTGGAGTCTGCCGGCAAGGCGTTTGCTCAGGTCATCAGTCGTTACCCGAATCACCGCAAAGAGTCGGATGCGATCTACAAGCTGGGCGACGTAGAGCGTCGCCTGGGTCATAACGACAAGGCTCGCGACCTGTTTCAGCAGGTTATCAGCAAGTATCCGGACTCCTCGGCTGCGCAGTTGGCCAGTCGTGAGCTCAATACGCTCAATTGATGTTCAGCTGTGATGTTCACGCAAAGCGCCCACCGGGCGCTTTTGCATTTATGCCCCGGAGGTTTTATGAGCAATGCCAATCCCGCGTCGCAATCGCCTGCCGCTGTTGTGCTGTTGTCTGGCGGGCTTGATTCAGCAACTGTGCTGGCGATGGCTCAGTCGCAGGGGCTCTCGTGCTACACCATGAGCTTTGATTACGGTCAGCGTCATCGCGCCGAGCTGCAGGCTGCCGAACGGGTTGCGCGCGCCGCTGGCGTGATCGAGCACAAGGTGATTGGTATGAATCTCAATGGCATCGGCGGTTCGGCGCTGACTGACGAGAGCATCGCTGTGCCAGAGGGGCCGCAGGAAGGCATTCCGGTGACCTACGTGCCGGCGCGCAATACGCTGTTTCTGTCGCTTGCGCTGGGTTGGGCAGAAGTGCTGGGTGCGCGGGATATTTTTATCGGCGTCAACGCAGTCGACTATTCCGGCTACCCCGATTGCCGGCCGGAGTTTGTCGAGGCGTTCGAGCGGCTTGCCAATCTGGCGACCCGCGCGGGGGTGGAGGGCGACGGATTTCGTATTCGCGCGCCCTTGCAGCACATGAGCAAGGCGGAGATTGTGCAGGCTGGCATCAGCCTTGGCGTGGACTATAGTCAAACCGTGTCTTGCTATCAGGCAGATGGTGAGGGCAGGGCGTGCGGGCGTTGCGATAGCTGCCGGTTGCGGGCAGAAGGATTTCGGGCGGCTGGCGTGCTCGATCCGACGCGCTATCAGTAATTAATTTCTGCCGATTTTGAAAAAAGGCTTGAGTTCCTCTGATAAATCAGTAATATAGCGCGCGTCCAGCAGGGGGTCGTTAGCTCAGTTGGTAGAGCAGTTGGCTTTTAACCAATTGGTCGTAGGTTCGAATCCTACACGACCCACCACTCTGGATCCCTCCTTCGCAGTGATCCTCTTTTTGCATCCAGTACCTTGACGCAAGTCGAGGCGTTCGCGTGTCTGCAATTCGGTCGCGCTGGGCAGCGTTGGCAGGCGTGCTACAATGCCGGCCTCCGTTGTTCTCCTGATGGATGCAAACATGTCCCAGATTCCCGAGCGTCTGCTCGTTCAGGCGCACCTGGATGCCAAGGCGCCTGCTCCGCTCAGTGATGCAGAAAAAGCCGATTACAAGGCGCGCATCGCCGCGGCCCTGAAAGCCCAGAACGCCGTTCTGGTAGCCCACTATTACACTGATCCGCTGTTGCAGGAGCTCGCCGAAGAGACCGGTGGCTGCGTATCGGATTCGCTGGAGATGGCCCGCTTTGGTCGTGACCATCCGGCTACCACGCTTATTGTTGCCGGCGTGCGCTTTATGGGTGAAACCGCCAAGATTCTGAGTCCGGAAAAGCGCGTGCTGATGCCGACGCTGGAGGCGACGTGTTCGCTGGATCTGGGGTGTCAGATTGACGAGTTCTCTGCGTTCTGCGACCAGCACCCGGACCGCACCGTGGTGGTCTATGCCAATACCTCGGCAGCGGTGAAGGCGCGCGCCGACTGGGTGGTGACGTCCAGTTGTGCGTTGCCGATCGTCGAGCATCTGATGGACAAGGGCGAGAAGATCCTCTGGGCTCCTGATCAGCATCTGGGTAACTACATTCAGCGTGAAACCGGCGCCGACATGCTGCTCTGGCAGGGCTCCTGTATCGTGCATGAGGAGTTCAAGGCCAAGTCGCTGGAGGATCTGCGTAAGGTCTATCCTGACGCCGCCGTGCTGGTGCACCCGGAGTCGCCGCAGTCGGTGGTGGAAATGGCCGATGTGGTCGGCTCGACCAGTCAGTTGATTCAGGCGACGCGCGATCTGCCCAATCCAACCTTTATCGTTGCTACTGATCGCGGCATTTTCTACAAGATGCAGCAGGCGGCACCGGATCGGTTGCTGATCGAAGCGCCGACGGCGGGTAACGGCGCCACCTGTCGCAGCTGTGCGCACTGCCCGTGGATGGCGATGAACACACTACCGCGTGTGCTTGCCAGCCTGGAGCAGGGTACCGATGAAATTCTGGTAGATCCTGAGCTGATTCCAAAGGCTGTGCGGCCGCTGGATCGCATGCTCGACTTTACTCGTCAGGCCAGCCTGGCCGCCAAGGGCAATGCCTGAAGCGCCGCCCGCCGCGTCCTGCGGCGGGCGTTTCCTTTGTTTACATTGATTCGATCAGTGCGCGCTGACGCTGCAGTTCGTTCTGCTGCTCCTTGATGCGTGAGCTGATGACGAAGTTTCCGCCTGCCCGCTGCAGGGCCAGATCAAGCTGTTGTCCTGCTTGTTGCAGGTCACCTGTCTGCTGGAAGAACTCGGCGCGCGCCAGATGCACGCCCAGGATGTTGCCGGCCAGGCCACGAATCTCCGCTGCCAGATACCACACATCCGGGTCATCCTTGCGTTGGTTGGTGAGCTGATTGATAGCCTTTTCAGCATCGGCATACCGCTGCTGCTTCATCAGCAGGTCAGCCTCCGAGAACTCCAGCGGGAAGTTGCCGGGGTAGCGTTGCTGCAGACGACGGTTGCGCTCCAGGGCTTGGTCAAGCCAGCCTGCGTTGGTGTCGAGCTCGATCTGGGCGAGATTGAGCGTCAGATCGTTTGGCGAGGCCTCCAGTAGTGGTGCCAGGGTCTGCCGTGCTTCGGCATGCTCGCCGCCTCGACTCAATGCCAGTGCCAGGCCGTAGCGGGCGGCGGCGTGTTCACCGCCGTTCTCGTCCAGCAGGGCGCGGAAACGTTTTGCTGACAGCCCCGGACTTTGCTCGTACTTGAGTTGAACCCGCGCCCTCATCATCTGGAAGTTCAGAGAGTCCTTGCGGCCGCCGCTCATTTGCTCCGCGCGGTTGCGGGTGTCGGCCATGCGTGACTGGCTTACCGGGTGGGTGAGCAGAAATTCGGGCGGGGTCGTGTCGTAGCGACTGAGCTGGGCCAGACGCTCGAACATGTCCGGCATGGCTTTCGGGTCGTAGCCGGCCTTTTCCAGATTGAGGATGCCGATGCGGTCGGCCTCCTGTTCGTTCTGACGGGAAAAGCGGCGTTGCTCCTGTACTGCTGCCGCCTGGGTAGTTGCAAGCGCCGCAAAGCCGGCGTCGCCGCCGCCCGCCGCCGCCAGCACGATACTGGCGAGCATCGCTGTCATGAACGGGATCTGCATGCGCTGTTGCTGTTCCAGGCCACGGGCAAAGTGCCGCTGGGACAGGTGCGCCAATTCGTGGGCGAGCACCGAGGCAAACTCGGCTTCGCTGCGTGCGTGCAGGAACAGGCCGCCATTGACGCCCACCACGCCACCGGGCGCGGCGAAGGCGTTCAGCTGAGGGCTGTCGATCAGCACGAAGGCGAGACGGCGGTCGGTTAGCTGACTGGTTTCTGCCAGGCCACGGGTTAGATCTTCGACAAAGCTCTTTAGTTGCGGGTCCTCAAGGGTCGCAACCGCACCGCGCAGCATGCTCAGCCAGGTACGACCCAACTGGTATTCCTGCTCGCGGGACATGATGGATGAGCTGGTGTCGCCCAGGGAGGGCAGGTTGAACTCGTCTCCGGCCGGCAGCGCTGTGCCTGGCAATGTCATGGCCGTTGCGAGCATCAGGGCCTGGGCAAGCGGTCTGACGGACATCCTTTTTTGCATCATTTTTGTTGCGCACCCGTGTGTAGCAGTTGTCGGAGTGAGAGCCGTCAAGGCTATACTGTGGCCCACTCGCTGTGGAGTCCCTGCATGTCTGTTGAAAACACCCATTTACCCATTGACGTCGAACTGGACGCTCGAGGGTTGTCCTGCCCGCTGCCATTGCTCAAGGCAAAGCAATCGCTGAACGGCATGGTAGCAGGCCAGACGCTGCATGTGGTTGCCACCGATGCGGGGTCTCAGCGGGATTTTCAACGCTTCGCGGAGCTGTCCGGACATGCCTTGCTCGACTCCCGGGAGTTGGACGGCGATTTTCACTATTGGTTGCGTAAAGCAGATTAGGTTCCGATGCTAAAAGTTTTTCGAGGCTGGGTTCAGCGCTACTTTTCCGATGAAGAGGCGGTTGTACTGGCGGTTGTCCTGGCGCTGGGGTTCGCGATCGTTATCAGCTTTGGCGACAAGCTCGCGCCGTTGCTGACCGGCGTTGTGCTCGCCTATCTGCTGCAGGGGCTGGTATCGCGGCTGCAGCGCTGGATGCCGCACAGCCTGGCCGTGTGGATTGTCTTTTTGCTGTTTCTCGGTGCGTTGGCGGCGCTGTTTGGTGTTCTGGTGCCGCTGCTCTGGAAGCAGATGCTCAATCTGTTCAACGAGCTGCCGGGCATGATCGCATCCTGGCGCTCGCAGCTGCTGCACCTGCCCGAGGAATATCCCTCGTTCATCTCGGCGGCCCAGATAGAGCGGCTGATGGCGTCCATCAATGGCGAGGTCGGCTCGTTTGGTCAGTGGGCGCTGTCACAGTCGCTGGCCAGTCTGCCGGTGGTGGTCACCGTGCTGGTCTACCTGGTGCTGGTGCCGATTCTGGTGTTCTTCTTCCTCAAGGACAGCCAGACCATCACCAACTGGGCGGTGAGTCATCTGCCGCGCGAACGCCGACTGATGCGTGTTGTCTGGACCGAGATGAACCAGCAGATCGCCAACTACATCCGCGGCAAGGCCGTTGAAATTCTGATTGTCGGCGCGGTGACCTACATTTCCTTTGCGATACTCGGGGTCAACTATGCGGCATTGCTGGCGGTGCTGGTTGGCTTGTCGGTGCTGGTGCCGTATATCGGGGCGACAGTGGTGACCATCCCGGTCGCGGTGATCGGCCTGTTCCAGTGGGGGCTTGGTAACGAGTTCATGATGTTGATGATCGTCTACGGCGTGATTCAGGCGCTGGACGGCAACGTACTGGTACCGATCCTGTTTTCCGAGGCGGTCAACCTGCATCCGGTGGCGATTATTGCTGCAGTGCTGATCTTTGGCGGGCTTTGGGGCTTCTGGGGGGTATTCTTTGCGATCCCGCTGGCGACCCTGTTCAAGGCCGTGCTCTACGCCTGGCCGCGCGGCATAGAGGCCGCGCACGATAGCCAGTCAGCTGAGCCTCAGGCCGGGCAGGCCTGAGGCATCTGATCCGGGAAGATCAGGCGAGGGTGCGGGCGGCAGCCAGCACCTCGGCCACATGCCCGGGCACCTTGACCTTCCGCCATTCCTGACGCAGCACGCCTTTGGCATCAAGCAGGAAGGTACTGCGTTCGATACCCTCGTACTCCTTGCCGTACAGCTTTTTCAGTTTGATCACGTCGAATAGCCGGCAGAAGCTCTCGTCCGGGTCGCTGATCAGGTCGAATGGAAATGCGTGCTTGGCCTTGAAATTGGCGTGGGTACGCAGGCTGTCTTTGGAAACGCCCAGAATCACCGTGTTGGCCGCCGCGAACTCGGCGTGCGCGTCACGGAAGTCCTGACCCTCGGTGGTGCAGCCTGGGGTGTTGTCCTTGGGGTAGAAGTAGATCACGACATTCTTGCCGGCCAGGCTGGCGGGGGTGACAGTCTGATCGCCGGTGGCCTGAGCGCTGAAATCGGGTACAGGCTTGTTCAGTTCGACGTGCATGGATACCTCGTCAGATGGTCAGTGAAGGGGACGCCAGGGTTCGATCACAGCGTCCAGGTTGAGTTCGTCGCAGAAATCAAGGAACTGCTCGCGCAACCAGCTTAGCTGCGTCTGCACGGGAATGGCGATGGTCAGGGTAAGGTTGAGCATCGGTGTTCCGGTGTGCTGAGCCAGATAAGTGAAGCTGTGCAGTTCTTCGATATCGATGCTCAGATGCTGGAAAAAGTTGCACAGCTCGCCGACCAGTTCTGGCCGCTGGGCTGCGGTCACAAAGACGTTGTAGGGCAGCGCTTGCGGTCGTTCATCAATACTGTGGCTGCGGCTCATCGACAGCTGGAAGTGCTCGCGTTTTGCCAGCGCCGGCAGCTGGGCCTCCAGACGCGCGAGGGCGTCCCAGTTGCCACTGACCTGCAGCAGCAGGACCGCACAGGAGCCGTGGCGGCTCATGCGACTGGTGACAATCTGGCAGCGGTGTTCGGTGCACAGGCGAGTCAGCAGACTGGCAAGCGATGTGGTCTCCCGGCCCATTACATGAACGACCAGATATTGCTCGCGGTGACTCGGGGTGCTGGACATTGGGTTCCTCAGACTGAAGCGGGATCGCCCGGTTGGCGGGCGGGAAGCAAGGGCCTATTGTCACAGCCTGTCGTGAGCGGTTCAACTGTCGCGGCAGGTCGGTGTTCACGCCCGGTTCGCAGGGGCTGCCGTACAGCGCGAGGCTGCGGAATTAATCGGAGCTTCCCTTGTACTGGCCGCAGCGCGAAAGTACCATTGCCGTTTATTGTTCCAAGTGGAGAGTTGCATGATCTCGGGTAGTCTGGTGGCGCTGGTAACACCCATGGATTCTAGCGGGGGCCTGGATTGGCAGGCACTGGAGCGTCTCATCGACTTCCATTTGGAAAAGGGCACCGACGGCATTGTTGCGGTCGGTACCTCCGGCGAGTCTGCAACGCTCGATATGGCCGAGCACAAGGAAGCCATCCGTCGGGTGGTGCAACAGGTTGCTGGCCGCATCCCGGTGATTGCCGGCACTGGTGCCAATTCAACCCGCGAAGCGGTCGAGCTGACCGAAGCGGCGCGCAGCGTCGGTGCGGATGCCGCTCTGCTGGTTACGCCTTACTACAACAAGCCGACCCAGGAAGGCTTGTATCTGCACCACAAGCACATCGCTGAAACCGTTGCCATTCCGCAAATCCTCTACAACGTACCGGGCCGCACTGCCTGCGACATGCTGCCCGAGACGGTTGAACGCCTGGCGGCGATCAGCAACATCGTCGGTATCAAGGAAGCCACCGGTGACCTGCAGCGCGCGCGCGAGGTGATCGAACGTGTTGACGGCCGGATGGCAGTGTACTCCGGCGATGACGCCACCGCGGTCGAATTGATCCTGCTCGGTGGCAAGGGCAATATCTCTGTCACCGCCAACGTCGCACCGCAGCAAATGCACGACATGTGCGCTGCCGCACTGCGCGGCGACGAGCAGACTGCTCGTCGTCTCAATGAAGCCTTGATGCCGCTGCACAAGGCGCTGTTTATCGAATCCAATCCGATTCCGGTCAAATGGGCGTTGATGGAAATGGGGCTGATCGCCGACGGTATTCGCTTGCCGTTGACACCACTCAGCCCGCGTTGCCATGACGCTGTGCACGGCGCGTTGCGCCAATGCGGGATGCTGTAATCGAACCGGGAAGACCTGTTGACCAAGGAAACGTTTATGAAGCCTGTGCTGAGTGCACTGACTCTGGGGTTATTGGCCAGCCTGAGTGGCTGTGGGTATCTGATGGGCGATGACGGGTACTTCCGTGATCGTGGCAGTGACTATCAACAGGCTGCGGTGGCTCCGCGGATGAGCGTGCCCGCCGATTTGCAAACACGCTCGATCGGCGACCTGCTGCCGGTTCCGGGCCAGGTTGCCGCCGCTCCGGCAGGCGAGGACGGCTTTGAAACTCCGCGTCCGCGGGCCATGCTGGCAAGTGCCGACAGTTCCGTTTTCTCGCTGCAGCAGCAGGGTAGCCAACGCTGGCTGCTGGCCCAGTTGCCAGCCAACGAAATCTGGCCGCTGCTGGAGCGCTTCTGGTCTGATTATCGTGTGCCGATGGCGAGGCAGGATCAGGCGCTGAGCGAGTTTGCCACTGAGTGGGTCGATTTCAGTGAATCCGCTGGTAATCCGCTGGTGCGCCGCATGATGCCACTGCTGGAGCAGGGGCGTGGAATCGAAGGCGAAGAGCAGCGCTTCCGCGTGCGTCTGGAGCCGGGTGTCAACGCAGGCACCAGCGAACTCAAGGTTACCCACCAGAATCGTGATCTCGGCGATGACGACAGCGAGTGGCCAGCGCGTTCCGATAACGCCAGCTTCGAGCGCGGCCTGCTGGCCGAGCTGGAAACCTACCTGAACCAGAGCGTCACTGCAGGTGGCAGCGCACTGGTGTCCAGCATGATCAACAGCGGCCCGGTTGAAACCAGCCTGGAGCAGGACGGTGCCGGCAATAGCGTGCTGTACATGAACGCCGACTTTAACCGTGCCTGGGCTGATGTGGGCGACGCGCTGGCGCGTGCCGATGTGTTGGTGACCGACTACAACCGCAGCTCTGGCGTGTATTACGTTGATCTCGATCAGACCCGTTCCGAGCAGGAGGAACCCGGTTTCTTCGCACGCTGGTTCGGTGGTGATGACGAAGAAGAGACCACCACGCCGGACGAAAACCAGTTGCAGGTGCGCCTGACATCCGGTTCTAACCGGGTTGAAGTCAGTGTCGACGCCGGCTTCGAGAAGGCAGCAGATCCGGCACGCGCACGTGAATTGCTTGAGCGTATTCAGCGCGGCTTGAACGAGGGGCCCAACGGCGGTGCGGTATTGCTCCCTCGGTAGTGGCAGTCGTGGTAACGGCACCCTGATTGAACAGGGTGCCACGCGGGTTCTGGTGGACTGCGGCTTCAGTCTGCGCTCCACCGAACAACGCCTGGCGGAAGCCGGGCTGCGCGGTGATCAGTTGAGCGCCATCGTGGTTACCCACGAGCACAGCGATCATATTCAGGGCGTTGGCAAGCTGGCGCGTCGCTACGGCTTGCCGGTCTATCTGACACCGGGTACCGGGTTTGAGCTGCGTGAAGACGGTCTGGACCTGCGTTGGATTGATCTGCACGGACGCTTTGAAGTTGGTGACCTGGAGATTACCCCGGTAGCTGTGCCGCACGATGCACGCGAGCCTTGTCAGTATATTTTCGACAATGGTCAGCGGCGCTTCGGCGTGCTCACTGACACCGGCACAATTACTCCCTGGATCGTAGAGCACTACGCCGATCTGGATGCACTTTTCCTCGAAGCCAACTATGATCCGCACATGCTGTCGATCGGTCCCTATCCGGCATTTCTGAAAGCGCGGGTAGGTGGTGATCTGGGCCACTTGAGCAATCAGCAGGCTGCCGGTTTTCTGCGTGTCGCAGGAGGGCGGGAGCGACTGCAGCATATCGCCGTGGCGCATATCAGCGAAAAGAATAATCGGCCAGAGCTGGCTCTGGCAGCCATGCAGGAGGCCCTGATCGGCTGGTCAGGCAATCTGCTTATGGCACATCAAAATCAAGGCCTGCCCTGGCAGGACATCGAGTAATACCCATCACCATTTTGCGGACAGCGGGAGCCGATAATGGAAAAACGTAACGAACTCTATCGCGGTAAAGCCAAGTCGGTGTACACCACTGATGACCCGGATCGCCTGGTCCTGCTGTTCCGCAACGACACCTCCGCCTTTGATGGGAAGAAGATCGAACAGCTCGATCGCAAGGGCATGGTCAACAACCGCTTCAACGCCTTCATCATGCAGAAGCTGGAAGAAGCCGGTATTCCGACCCAGTTCGACGCACTGCTGTCCGACAACGAGTGCCTGGTCAAGAAGCTCGACATGATTCCGGTCGAGTGCGTAGTGCGTAACTTTGCTGCCGGCAGCCTGGTCAAGCGCCTGGGTGTGGAAGAGGGCATGGCGCTGACGCCGCCGACGTTCGAACTGTTCCTCAAGGACGATGCCAAGGGCGACCCCTTCATCAACCAGTCGCACGTTGTCACCTTCGGCTGGGCTACCGCCGAGCAACTGGCACGCATGCAGGAGCTGACCCTGCAGATCAACGGCATCCTCAAGGATCTGTTTGACGCTGCCGGACTGCTGCTGGTCGACTTCAAACTGGAATTCGGCCTGTTCAAAGGCGAGATCGTTCTTGGCGATGAGTTCAGCCCCGACGGTTGCCGTCTGTGGGACAAGGAAACCCGCAAGAAGATGGACAAGGATCGCTTCCGCCAAGGCCTCGGCGGCGTGATCGAAGCCTACGAAGAAGTCGCCCACCGTCTGGGTGTGCCGCTGCCGTAACTTCGGCTTTCGTCGCGCCGGCGAATGCTGGTAAGATGCGCGCCGACTTGGAGAGTTGCCAGAGTGGTCGAATGGGACGGATTCGAAATCCGTTGTACGGGCAACCGTACCCAGGGTTCGAATCCCTGACTCTCCGCCAATAAACAAAAACGCCCAGCCTAGCTGGGCGTTTTTGTTTATTCGGTGAGCTCTCGGTGAGAACCCTCGTTCGACCGAGCCTGCGGTGCAGGCGAGGAACGCCGGAGCGCAGCGACGGCGGCCGCGAAGCGGTGAGGCGCGCAGCGCCGAATAATCCCTGACGAAGCATCAGACGGCACTGTCCTCCGACTAGCTGGGCGTTTTTGTTTATTCGGTGAGCTCTCGGTGAGAACTCTCGTTCGACCGAGCCTGCTCTGGCGCTTGTCAATTGGGCCGTTCAAGTTCTACATTCTCGCCATTGCGCTGCGCGAATCCTGTTCATGCCTACCCCCAGCTGGTTGTCACTGGACGACGCCGAGTTCATCAGTAAGGGTCTGTCCATTTCGCTTGCCTCCCGTGACTTGCGTCACGTGCCCTCTATCGCCCGCGGGCTGGCCTGCTGTTTCTCCACCGACGGATGCCAGCTGGTCGTGCTGCTGTCGCGGCGGCAGAATCAGGACCTGTTGCGGGACATCACCGCTAGCGGTCAATTGGCCGTGGTATTTACCGAGCCCAGTAGCCATCGCACGTTGCAGATCAAGGGTAGCGATGCGTGGATTGCACCGCTGGAGCAGGGTGACCTCGGGCTATTGTCGGCAAGTCGTCGTAACTTCGGCGCAGACATTTTGCCGCTCGGCTTTGACGAGGCATTCAATCGGCGGCTATTTGCCAACGATCCGGATGATCTGTGCCGAGTGCTGATGACGCCCACCGATGTTTTCCAGCAGACGCCGGGCGCCAATGCCGGGCAGCGCATAGGGCCAGCGCCATGCAGCTGACACTGGATCATGTACGCGCCTGCCTGCAGGGCGCGGTGCCCGCGACCATCGCGACCTGCGATGCCGCTGGTGTGCCGAACGTGTCCTATGTGTCGCAGATTCACCATGTGGACAGCGATCACATCGCTCTGTCGTTCCAGTTCTTCAACAAGACTCGACAGAACATGCAGCAGAACCCGCAGATCACGGCGTACCTGATTGATCCGGTGACGACCGCGCGCTATCGGCTGGCGATGCTCTATGTGCGTACCGAGACCGAAGGCGCGTTGTTCCAGAGCATGAAGGCCAGGCTGGCCAGTATTGCCTCGCACACCGGCATGGGCGACGTCTTTGTACTCAAGGGGGCGGATATCTGCCGGGTGCTGCATATCGAGCAAATCGACTGTGAGGTTGGCCCGCCGAGTGCAACGCCGCTGCCGTGGACCAGCCTGTTGCGGCGGTTGTGCGAGCAGGTGCAGCAGCACTGCGACCTGTCGCAGTTACTTGATAGCGCGCTTGCTAGTTTGTGTGGGCTGACCGGGGTGCGGCAGGCGATGATCCTGATCGCCGATGAGGCGGCGCAAAAGCTGTATACCCTCGCCAGCAGCGGCTACAGCGAGTCCGGCGTTGGTGCTGAAGTTCCCTATGACTGTGGTGTGATTGGGGTGGCTGCGCGTTACCGCACGCCGATCCTGATCAGCCACATGAGTGCCGAGTATCTGTACAGCGAGGCTACCCGCGCGGCGCTGGTCGACCCGCAGCTGGAGACCGGCATTCCCTTCCCGGGTCTGACCGCGCCGCAGAGTCAGCTGGCCATTCCACTGCTGACCGGCGCGGCGCTGGTCGGTGTGCTGTTTCTTGAGAGCGAGCGGGAATTGGCGTTTGACTACCACTATGAAGATGCTCTGATGGTATTCGGCATGCAGCTGGCGCAGCAGATCGCCCAGTTGCAGCAGCAGGAGCAGGGCGAAAGTACCCAGCTGATTCAGGCCATCACCCCAGACACGTCGTTGCCGCCGCTGCAGGTGCGCTATTTCGCTGGCAATCACAGCGTATTCGTCGACGACGTCTATCTGATCAAGGGCGTCGCCGGCAGCATCCTCTGGCGTTTGCTGACCTTGATGCAGGAGCAGCAACGGGTTGAGTTCAGCAACCGCGAGCTGCGGCTCGATGGCAGTCTGGGGCTGCCTGATATTGACGACAATCTGGAAGCACGCCTGATCTTGTTGCGCCGCCGCCTGGCAGAGCAGTGCCCGGACCTGCAGCTGCGCAAGACCGGGCGCGGGCGCTTTCAGCTGGTGCTGCAGCGCCCGGTTCGTCTGGTTGCCGATTCACCCGGCTAGCGCCAGTTCCAGCTTGCCCCACTCGAGTGTGGGCAGCGCGCCGCGGGCAATCGCCAGCACCCCTTCAAACACCGGCTGCGGCGCGGCCGCGCGCATCTCGCTGAGCAATTGCTCACGCTCCTGATGGTTCATTGCCGTCAGCATCCAGCGCATGTAGCGGGCATTGTCCTCCGGTGAAATGCTCTGTACCAGACGGTGTTCGATGTCGCGGATCTGCTCGTCGGAGTAGTGTCGCCAGAGCACCGCGTTGTTGTCGGTTTCTTCCTCATGCATGTGGGCCAGATTGTCCGCCACAAACACCGCCAGTTTGCGGTAGAGCTGGGCAGCCAGCGGCGCGCGCTGGTTGCGGGGGCATTCGGCGAGGTGTTCCAGTTGCGCCTGCAGCACCAGGATCATCGCCACATGCTGGTCGTGGTGGTGGTACATCTCGGTGGCCACACCCGGCTCGACAGCGTCCATTGCAGGATGAATAAAGGTGTTCTCGTGCTTGAGGTGGCCGCGGCAGATCGCCAGCAGATCGCTGACCTGGTCGAGTACCGCGTTCAGCTCTTTGTCGGCGTGCAGATCGACGCGGCCAAGATTGATCAGCGATTCAGTCAGACAGGCGCGCAGTCCTTTGTGGATCAGCGCGTAGATGTCGTAGCGGGGTAGGGCCATGGTATTGCTCCGTTGTTGTTCGAGGAGCTCACAGGCTATGCGAGCGGCGCAAACGGCGTTGCTAAATAGCTGCTAAGCAGACCCTAAATTTTCCCTAAGCGTTTTCCTTGGGCCCCGTATTCACCTCGGCATTGTCTGGGGGCCGTTGCGTTTGCAGCTTGCTGGCCCCTAGTGCTGCAGACTCTTGCGCAGCCGCGCGGGCGAATTGCCAAACCAGCGCTGGCACAGCCGGGTCAGTACCGACTGATCAGCCAGCCCCAGCAAGTCGGCAATGTGCGCGATGGGAATGTGTGTTTCCAAAAGATAGTGCTCTGCAGCGTTGCGTCTGACCTCATCGCGGATGGCATCGAAGGTCTGCTGTTCCGCGCTCAGTTTGCGTTGCAGGGAACGCGGGTGGAGAAACAGCAACGCGGCGATGGCGTCCTTGCTGCCGCCGGTGGTGCTGAGGGTGGCGCGCAGGGCGCGCTGAACCTGCTCGGTGGTTGATTGTGTCTGATCACCGTAATGCCGCTGCAGGTAGTCCAGGGCGATGTTGCGCAGACTGGCGTTGACGCCGGTGAGGTCGCTTTCCAGTGTGTCGCGCGAGATCCAGAGTGAGGCATGGGGCTGGTCGAAGATCACAGGTGCGTTGAAAAAGCGGCGATACACCTGCTCATCGGCCAGTGCACTGTGCGGCAGGCTGATGCCCAGAAGCTCATAGTGGCCCGCAGCGAAGAACTTCACCATGCGATGCAGGACGCCGACGCATTGCTCCATGGTCTGGCGCTGACCGGTGACATGGGCAAGGGTTATTTCCATCCGCAACTCGATACCGCGCGACTTGCCCTCGGAGGGCTCCAGCACGCTGAACACCATGACCGGGCTGTGAATAAACATGAAGCGTGAGGTGGTCGCTAGGGCTTCGCGCACGCTGGTCGAGTTCTGGATCGCGGCGGCCAGTGGGCCAAGTACCTGCACGTCCTGAAATGCCGCCAGCTGCAGGCCGAGGTCCGGACGGCGGGTAATGCGCGCGCTGTCTTCCATCAGCGCCATGATTGGCTGCAGCGGTACCATCTCATCGTCGTTGTCGCCAAGGTCGAGTGGCAGCCCATGCCGCTGCAGCAGGGCGTAAGGGTCCACGCCGAGCTGCTGCATCAGCTCGGCGTAGCCCTTCATTCCGGTTGATCTCACGACGGCGGTCATGTCTCGCAGAGTAAAAAATATGTCTCGCAGGATCAAGAATTACGCCGTATTCATGCGCAGTATCGGCATCACAAGAATAATTCCTAACGGAGACTGAACATGAACACAGAGCATTTCGACGTTTTGATTGTCGGCGCGGGCCTGTCGGGTATCGGTACGGCCTGTCACATCCAGCGCGCGTTTCCCAATAAGAAACTGGTTATCCTTGAGCGCCGGCAACAGCTGGGAGGTACCTGGGATCTGTTCCGTTACCCCGGCATTCGCTCGGATTCCGACATGTTCAGTTTCGGCTATGCCTTTCGGCCCTGGAATGAATTGAAAGTGCTGGCAGACGGCCCTTCCATCCGCCAATACCTCGCCGACACGGCAAAGCAGTACAAGATCGACGAGAAAATCCAGTACGGCCTGAAAATTCTCAGCGCCGAATGGTCGAGCGAACAGCGCCTTTGGACGCTGGAAGCGGAGGAAGAGGCGACAGGTACCAAGCGCCGCTTTACCTGTGACTTCTTTATCAGCTGCACCGGTTACTACAACCACGATGCCGGCTTCCTGCCGAAATTTCCGGGCGAGGAGCAATACAAGGGCCAGCGCATTCACCCGCAGCACTGGCCGGAAGATCTGGATTACAGCGGCAAGACCGTACTGGTCATCGGCAGCGGTGCGACCGCGGTGACGCTGGTACCCGCGATGGCCGGCAAGGCGGCTCACGTCACCATGTTGCAGCGCTCGCCGAGCTACATCTTCTCGGTACCCGGGTTGGACAAGATCTCTGCGGTGCTGGGGCGCTTCCTGCCGGAGAAGTGGGTCTACAACTTTGCCCGCACCCGCAACATTCGCATCCAGCGCTGGCTCTATGAGTCCTGCCGACGCTGGCCCAAGACCATGCGCAGCTTCCTGCTCTGGCGCACCCGCAGCCAGCTGGGCAAGGACTTCGACATGAGCCACTTCACGCCCAAGTACATGCCGTGGGACGAGCGCCTGTGCGCGGTGCCAGACGGTGACCTGTTCAAAGCGCTGCGCAATGGCCAGGCGTCCGTGGTGACCGACCATATCGACACCTTTACCGAAACCGGTATTCGTCTGAAGTCGGGCAAGCAGCTGGATGCCGACATCATCATCACCGCCACGGGACTGAATCTGCAGATGCTCGGCGGCATCCAGCTGCGCATCGATGGTGAGCCACGCCTGCTCGGTGACTCGATGACCTACAAGGGCCTGCTGCTGCAGAATGTGCCCAACATGGCGTGGATCATCGGCTATACCAACGCGCCCTGGACGTTGAAGTCGGACCTCTCCGGTGAGTACCTGTGCCGCCTGTTCAAGTACATGGAAGAGCACGACCTGGATATGGTTACACCCCGCGACGAGGAAAACTGCGACACCGGCGGCGGGATTTTGGACAGCCTGGCATCCGGCTATGTGCAACGGGCCAAGGGTCTGCTACCGCGTCAGGGCAGCAAGTTGCCGTGGAAGGTGACGATGAACTTCGAGCGCGACTCGCAGATGCTGCTCGAAGACCCGATCGAAGACGGCATCCTGCAGTTTGAGCGCACGCGGATGGAGAACGTCACCCCGCTGCGTCGTTCGGCCTGAACCGTGGGGGTGCGCATGACGGCCGCGGCATTCAAACGTGAGGACGTCAGCTTTGCCAGTGGCGACAGCTACTGCCAGGCATGGCTTTACGTTCCGCAGGTCGGGCCGGACGAGATCACTCCCTGCGTGGTTATGGCTCATGGTCTGGGCGGCACGCGCGCCGCAGGCCTTGAGCCGTTCGCCGAGCGGTTTGTTGCCCAGGGCTATCGGGTGCTGGTGTTTGATTACCGCTTCTTCGGCGGCAGTGGCGGCGAGCCGAGGCAACTGTTGACGGTGACGCACCAGTTGACCGACTGGCGCGCCGCGCTGGGCTACGCCCGCGGTCTGCCGGGGGTGGACGCCACAGGGGTGGTGCTCTGGGGCACCTCGTTCTCGGGCGGGCATGTCACCACATTGGCAGCCGAGCAACCGGGGCTTGCAGCGGTGATTGCCATGAACCCGATGCTGGATGGGCTGGCCTCCACCCGGATGTATCTGGGCTACGCGGGGCTGTTGCACCTGCTGCGTCTGGGCGGCTCCGGTCTGGTTGACCAGCTGCGGGCGATGGTTGGTCGGTCACCTTTGCTGATACCGGTGGTGGCGAAACATGGCGAGTTTGCAGCGCTGAGTTCGGCAGAGGCGTGGGATGGTTATCAGGCGATTGCCGCGCCCGGCTGGCGCAATCAGATGAGTGCGCGCTTTGCGCTGACGCTGGCGCTGTATCATCCGCTGGGCAAGGCACACAAAATCCGCTGTCCGATCCTGTTGCAACCGTGCATGCGGGACTCTGTGGTCTCGCCACTCGCCGCTGAGCGGTTGGCTGAGCGTGCAGCCCATGCGGAGCTATGCCGCTATCCGCAGATGGGCCACTTCAGTGTGTATGTTGGGGAGGGGTTTGAGCAGGTGATCCGGGATCAGCTGTGCTTTCTCGCGCGGGTTCTTGGTTGATGCAGATAGTCGGGGGTGGCGCGGTGGGGGGCACCCCCACACCAGCAAAACAGCCGGGAGGATGCTGGATAAGAACCCCTCCCGGGCGAAGTTATATAAAGCCAG
>JAYNRF010000023.1:46730-63126 GCA_038114645.1 Pseudomonadaceae bacterium
TTGTGTTGTTCAGGGGGTACCCGGTGGGTTTTGGCGGGGGGGTGGTGGTTTTTTGCAGTTGGGGGGGTTGCCGGCGTTGGCCCAACCCCCGACACCTGCAAAGCAGCGTGCAGGATGCTGGATCAGACCGCTTCGCTGGCGAAGTGATAGCTGGCCAGTCGCTCGGCCAGCTCAGCCTGGTTCGCGCTGCAACGGTACTGGGCAACTACACCGCGCTTGTCGAGCTGGGCGACTTCGACCATATCCAGTTCGATCCCCAAGGCGTCAGCCTCGCGGCGCACGGTCTGTTCGATTTCGTGCATGACCAGTGCCGGTTTGAAGGTCTTGCCGACGGCAGTCAGTGGCAGCGCGTCGAGCAGCATCAAATCCTTCGGCACCGCGGCGCGCTCGGCAATGTGCTGTGCCGCGTACTCAAGGAGTTCGGCTGTGGTTGCCTGGTAGCCCTGCCGCAGCTGCACGTAAGCCACCGGCAGTTCTCCGGCATGGGTATCCGGGCGGCCGACCGCGGCGCACATGGCCACCGCGGGGTGCGCTGCGAGCACGTCCTCGATGCTGCGCGGGTCGATGTTGTGACCACCGCGAATGATCAGCTCCTTCTTGCGACCGGTCAGCCAGAAGAAACCGTCGGCGTCGCAGCGGCCCAAGTCGCCGGTGTTGAACCAGCGGGTGCCGTCCGGCGTCTCGAACCAGGCGCCTTTGTTGTGGCTGGCATCCAGATAGCCAGCGAACACGTTTGCGCCACTCAGGCAGAGCGCGCCCGGTTCGTCTACTTCGGCATCACGCAGCCACTGGCCGCTTTCGTCCAGAATCATGGCGCGCATGTCTTGCCACGGCAGGCGGATGCCGACCGAACCGACACGCGACTGGCCGGCAGCCGGATTGACGGAAGACACGCTGGTGCTTTCGGTCAGGCCGTAGCCTTCCAGGATGCGCTGGCCGCTGTGCTGCTCGAAGCGGCGGATCAGCTCGGCTGGCATCGGCGCTGCGCCACAGATCGCGACGGTCAGCGAACTGGTGTCCCAGTCGCCAATCGGGACTTGCAGCAAGCCGGCGTAGATGGTCGGCACGCCCGAGTAGCTGCTGACCCGGTGGGTGGCAACGACTTCCCAGAAGCGCGGAATCAAGCCGGGGGAGCGGTAGCCCGCAGGGGTAGCCAACAGCACGTGACCGCCAGCGGCGAAGACTGCCAGACCGGTGGCCAGCAGGGCGTTGACGTGGAACAGCGGCAGCGCGGTAAGCACGGTGCGACCATGGCGCAGCACCACATCGCCGATGATCGCGTCGAGCTGACTGCTGATTGCGATCTGGTTGCGCTGGCTATGCAGAGCAATCTTGGGCAGACCGGTGGTGCCGCCGGTGCAGAAGTAGGTGGCGATGTCATCTGCTGCCGGTGGCTCGAAGTCCAGGCTGTCGCCATTTTCACCGCTCAGCGCCTGCTCAAAGTTCAGCACCGGCAGCTTGCCGATTGCTGCCGGATCGCGGGGCGCAGTGGGCGTCAGATAGCGTTCGCCGGTCACCTGCAGCACGCCCTGCAATTCCGGCAGGTCGGCGCAGGCCTGCAGCGTGCGCTGGTTCATGTCGGCGTCCAGCGCTGCGTCAACGGTGACCACCCAGCGCGTCTTGGCTGCCTGCAGCAGCTGCGCCATCTGGGCCGATTCCAGCTGGTTGTTGACCGCAAAGGCGATGCCAGCGGTTGATGCGCCCCACATCGCGAAGTGAGTTTCCGGCAGGTTGGGCAGGATCACCGCAACCACGTCGCCGCGCTGTACACCGAGACGACGGAACAGATTGGCCGTGCGGGTGACGTCGGCCAGCAGCTCGGCGTAGCTCCAGCGGTGTGGCTGTGGGTGCTGATCGACCGTGAGGAAGAAGCTGAGCGCAGGGGAGTCGGCAAAGCGACTGGCGCTGCGTTGCAGCAGTGCATAGGTGCTGGAGAGGTCGGTGTTGGGCAGCGGCGCTTGCTCGATGGCAAGCAGGTCCTGATAGCTGGCGATCATCTGGATTCACTCGAATATTGTTTTATGTGGTTGCAATGCTTGCATGCACTGGCTGTAATTACTTGGCATTTGAGTACAGTCAGTTGGCATTTTGGAACACGATGACGAAGCATGATCTCTATGTAAGGGCACGCGCGTTGAGCGGCTTTGTACCCTTGGTGACGCAGCTGGGTGGTGATGCGCGGGCGTTGTTGCAGCGCCATGCGCTGACGCCGGAACAGATCGAAGATGGCGACTTCAGCCTGCCGCAGCGACTCTACGCTGAACTGGTCAATGACGCGGCGACAGTGACTGGCAAGGCAGACTTCGGCCTGCGCCTTGGCGCGCGCCAAAGCCTCGCTGTCATGGGGCCGGCGGCGCTGGTTGCCAACTACGCGCAGACCGTCGGCGAGGCGCTGCAGCAGCTTGGGCGCTATATGCCGTATCACTCACCGGGTGTGACCCTGACTGCGCGGCTGGAGGGCGACGTCGCCATCGTGACGCTCAATCACGATGCCGGGATTCAGGGCCCCGCGCGCCGTCACCTGACCGAGCTGGCATTCACCGTCTCCAGCAACTTCCTGCGGCTGATTACCCGTGAAGCAGGCAGCGACTGGCAGATCGAGTTCGCCCATGAGTCGCCGTTGCCGCCGAGCCGCTATCGGCGTGCATTTGGCTGCAAGGTGACGCTGGAGCAGGTCACTAATCGGCTGCTGTTTCCGGCCAGACTGTGGGGGCTGCGCATCGACTCGGCCAACGGCGAATTACAGGCAGCAGCCGAGCGCGCGGTGCGCAATCTGATTCAGCGCCACCCGCTGGATCTGGGCAGGCAGGTAAGCGCACTGGTTGAACGCACGTTGGCGAGCGGCAACTGCACGCTACCGGTGGTAGCGCAGCAGTTGCAGATGCCGGCACACACCTTGAAGCGTCGACTGGCGGCGCTGGGCATGTGTTTTGAAGATATCGTGGATGAGCTGCGGCGCGAGCGTGCCCGTGCGCTGTTGCCCCACACTCAGGTGCCGCTTACCGAGGTGGCCTTTTTACTTGGTTACAGCGATCCCAGCTCGTTGACCCGGGCCTGTCGGCGCTGGTTTGGCAACGCACCGGCGACGCTGCGTGCGCAGCAGCAGGCGGCACCCGGGCAGACGGCTGACTGAACCCGGGCTGGCGCGGGCTTACTGCGGGCGGGCGGCGCAGTTGAGCGCGAAACGGTGGATCGCCTCGACCATCTGATCCAGACCGGGCTGTTCGATCGGGAAGTGGCCAGCGTTGTCCAGCACCACGCGCTCGACCAGCACCCGGGTGATGCGCTGCAGGAACAGCTCGCTCAGGTGCGCCGGTGTCCAGCGGTCGTCGGCTGGCTGGGTGAGCAGGACCGGGCAGACATCAAAGGCTTCGGGTTCGACCGTGGGCTGGTAGTACATGTAGCTGGTCAAAAAGCGCATGCTGACCCACTTGCCGGCGGAGGTCTTGTCGGCCATGCAGGTTTTCAGCGCGCCCGGATCATTGACCAGCTCATGCATCTTGCCGGCCATCGCCATCGGGATGCGCATACCGGCCAGCGGCGTCTGCGAGGTGAGCTTCGCCATCGGTACACCAACCCGGCTCATAAAGCGGTTCAGCGCGGTTTCATCACGCACCTGCTGCAGTTGCTGATCGAGGAAGCACATGCCGATGATGCCGCAGACCTTCGGATTGCGGGCCGCAACATGATAGGTCTCCATACCGCCGGCGCTCAGGCCGTACAGCACGATAGGGCGGCTGTCGCGGGCCAGCTCGGCGTCAATCAGGTCGCAGCCGGCCTGAACCCAGTCGTCGTAGGTCACCAGTTTGCCCTTACCGACCTTGGTCACGCCGTACTCGGGCATGTCGATGGCGATGGTTTCCAGGCCGAGTCTGGCCAGCGGCGCGCCGAGGATGGTCTGCATCTGGCGACCGTTGGTGCCAACGCCGTGGAACAGGATCACTTTGACCGGCGCGTCGGCGTTGCGGTAGCAGTCGAGGTGGACGCTGTGGCCGCCCCACGACCACCATTCTTCGGTCGGTTCCTGGCCTGGCTGCAGTTGATATTCGGCCGGCAGGAACTGCTGAATTGCCCGCCAGGCGGGCTGTTGCGCATAGCTCATAAGGACTGCTCCGTGGTTGCACCGCGAGGTTTTTGGCGGAATAATTGCGAAATCCAACTTTTGTTTGATGGTGAAATCTAACTTATGTCAGAAAAGAAGGCAAGACGTGTCAGCAAGCCCGTCGCGCGTACTCCGGTGCAGGAGCGTTCAGCGGCGCGGATGCAGAAGGTCGTTGCGGTTGCCGAGCAGTTGCTGGAGCAGCTCGGCCCGGAGAGCACCTCGATTCCGGCGATTGCGGCCGAGTCGGCGGTGCCCCGCGCCGCGATCTATCCCTTCTTTCCGGATAAGTACGCGCTGTTCTCGCATATCGCCCGATTGCACATGGAACGCCTGGTGCAGACGCTGCAGGCCACTGAGCCGGACCCGGCGAGCGCGGCCGACTGGCGTGGCCAGGTCGGTGCACTGGTAGCGGCAGCGGTCGACTATTACAACGGTAATCCGGTCGCCAGCATCCTGTTGTTGCGCGGCGCGCTGGCTGACGGTGACGTTGAGGCGCATCGTGCCAAGGATGCCGCTATCAGCCAGTTGCTGCGCGAGCGGGTAGATCCAGAGGCGCGGTTGCCGCAATCACCGGACGTCGCCGTGCTGGCGGTCGATATTGCCTTTGCCTGCATGCGTCACGGCTATGCGGTTGAGGGTGTCATCAGCCCGGTGTATGCGCAGGAGGCGAGCAACGCGGCCTGTGCCTACCTGGCCAGCTGGCTGCCGCGCTAGCCCCGGGTATTCTGCATCTCCCGGCCCTTTGCGGACGCGACATGTCGCGTCCCTACGAAAGCCACGATCACGCGCTCTGCAGGGCCACGGCATGCCGTGGTCGTGCCGCCTCTGTTGCTGCGCCAGGTCTGGCTATCTGGCACCTCCTGACCCCGGCGGACGCGACCTATCGCGTCCCCACGAAAGCCATGATCACGCGCTCTGTAGGGCCACGGCATGCCGTGGCCGTGCCGCCTCTGCCGCGGCGCCAGGTCTGGGTATCTGGCACCTCCTGACCCCGGCGGACGCGACATGTCGCGTCCCTACGAAAGCCATGATCACGCGCTCTGTAGGGACACGACATGTCGTGTCCGTGCCGCCTCGGGTGTTCTGCCTGGTCTGGGTATCTGGCACCTCCTGGCCCCGGCGGACGCCACATGTCGCGTCCCAACGAAAGCCACGATTACGCGCTCTGTAGGGCCACGGCATGCCGTGGCCGTGCGGCATTTGCAACGGCAGGTGGGCTTAGTCCAGCAGCTCGATACTTGGTGGTAGCCAGCTCTGGTCGAGCGCGGCGTGCTCGGGCCAGTACAGGCGCAGGAACAGGTTGAAACCGTCGCTGGGCGCCGGCAGCCAGTTGCTCTGCTGCTCAGCGTCGGCAGGCGCCTCGTGCTGGATATACAGGTCGAGCGAGCCGTCGGCGTTGTAATGCAGGTCATCGCGGCTGCCGAGGGCGTAGCGGTTAAGCGCATTGGCCACGAGGAACTGCTGATCGTTGTACAGCGTCAGCGACCAGAAGGCGCGCACCGGCGGTAGTGCGTCGGCGGCAAAGTGCAGACGGTAACGGTGGCTACCGCTGAGCAGCTGCTTGTTGGTATCGGCGCGCACGCTGGGGTAGATGGCGTCTTCCGGCAGATTGGCGCCCAGACCGAGCTTGGCAATGACTGCGCGTCTTTCATAGTCCGTACCGTAGCGGCCGAGGTCGTAGGCAATGCGCCAGCCGTTGTAGGTTGGCAGATCGGCCACCAGATCATTGATGTGATCGATTACGTCCATCACCTTGCGGTAGCCCAGGTCGCTGCCGATGCGCTGCAGCCAGGATTGTTGCGGCTGGCAACTGTCGGTCAACAGGCCGGTGGCGCGGATGCGCTCAAGCATCGGCGCATCGGCTTCCGGCCCCGGATTGTCTCGCAGCAGCTGACAGAAGGTGGTGAAAAACGCCTCACGCGACCAGTCGCGCAGCTGCAGGTCCGGTGCGGTTTTTTCCAGCTTCGGCAGTACCAGCATGGCGGGTGTCGGTGCCGCCTTGCCAGTTTGCCATTCGCTCAGCGGCATGACCTTGAACTGGTTGCGCAGTGCGGTCAGCGGTGCCAGGTCGGCCGGGTCGGTAGCGCGGAAGCGGCCGAAGACCCAGATCAGATTGGTTGGTACGTTCAGTAACTCGACCCCGGCAGGCGGCTCGCCCTGCCAGTTCGGTCCGGCGATCAGGTAGGTCTTGCTGGCGTCGCCGATGGTGCGGGTGCCGGGGCTGTCGACGACGTTGGTCCAGGCATCCATGATTTGCATCATGTAGAAATGTCCGCTGTTAGGCGGGATGTGCATGATCACCGGCTCGGCCTTCAGATCAAGGTGACTCATGCTGTAGAAGGTGTCCAGGTTCGGGGTCACCACCGCGCGATAATCGGCGTCAGGGAAGCGGGTATTGTGTTGCAGGTGGTTCACTGCGCTGGTGCCGGTGGCGTTCTGTTGCTGCTTCGTCACCTCCATGAGCACCAGCGGATAACCGTACAGGTAGGCCTGTGCGGTTTCCCTGGCCTGGTGCATGACGGCGTTGGCGCTCCAGGCGACCGCGGCAAGGGCGCCTGCGCCGAGCAGCAAGCCGGCCTTGGCTTTGGTGGACAAGGGCATTGTGGGTTCCTTTTTTATTGTGTTGCCGTTGCCTGTGTCAGGCGCCATGGCAGGCGTCTGACACAGCGGGTGTGCGTCAGTCGATCTTCTCGAAATAGCCCAGAATCTTCAGCGCCGACAGGGTGCTGCCGTCGATGTCCAGGCCTTCACCAGCCAGTGCGGCAGCGGGGTTCTGGATGCCTGCTGCGATTGCTTTCCAGGTGCCTTCGGTCGTTTGCAGAGTGGCCACGACATCGCTGTCCAGCCCCTCACTGACCTTGGCTACACCGCGGCGAATGCGCAGGGTGAACTGCTTGCCACTGTCGCGGAAGTCGAAGCCCAGCGCCGTTTCAACGTCCAACGTATCCTCGGCCTTGAGCAGTGCAGGCATGGCGCCGAGGAAGTTTTCGACCGGCAGGCTGGCGAGGAAGTCCATGTTCATGCGTGGGCGAAAGCCCGGCTTCAGGCCGTCCTGCACTTCGCGCGCGACGGTGAAGTAATAGTTGCGGGCGTTCGGGTTGGCTTCGGCCGCGCCCAGTGTGCGCAGGGCGCCGGCGCGCAGGGTTTTGACCTCGTCGTTGTCAGGCAACAGCAGCTGCAGGTGGTCGCTCAGTTCCAGTGCCCATTGGGCATTGCCTTGCTCCAGCGCGTCCTTGGCCTTGGCGAGCAGGGCATCGCTGCCGCCGGCCAGTGCTGCCATATCATTGGCCTGCTGCTGTTCCGGCGCCGGTTGCAGATCGCTCGGGTTGCCGCTGAACCAGCCGAGATAGCCGTCAAACACCGAACGGGTCGACCAGCTGACCTTGCCGTAGAACTCCTGCAGCCACGGGTTGCTGGCCAGGTGCGGCGGCAGCTTGACCGCTTCAACGATCTGGTCCGGCGTCAGGCCCTTGTTCATGTAGCGCAGGGTCTGATCGTGCACAAAGTTGATGGCGTCGCTGTAGTCGGTCAGCAGCGCTGCAATCTGTTCCTTGCCGTGCACCGGGCGGGTGTGGCTCGGCACCAGATGCTCGGCGCCTAATGCGCGCACGCGGTCCAGAGTGTTGGCCCATTGCTTGACGTCGCGATAGTAGGTGCCGCGAATGGTGTAAAGGTTGGGGAAGGCCTGGTAGACGTTGTCACCGGTCAGTACGGTCTGCTTTTCCGGCAGCCAGACGAAGATCTGGTCCTCGGTTTCGCCCGGGGCGTGGACCAGCTCCAGCTTGATTCCGGCAATGTCCAGCGACAGCTGATCGGCAAAGGTATTGGTTGGTGTAAGGGCGTACAGCGAGCTTTCCGGGGTAACGCCCAGCTTGGGGCCGATGCCGTCGTTAATCAGCTCGCCTTCCGGCAGGTGGTGACCGAACATGCGCATGGAGCGGGCGGTGATGATCGGCCGGATCTGATTGACCACGCGGTTGATGTAGTACTCGGTGCTGTCATGCGCGTAGACCGGGATACCGGGTGTTTCAGCAAAAGCGCTGGCGCCGAAGACGTGGTCGGTGTGATTGTGGGTGTAGATGATGGCCTTGATCGGCTTGTCGGTAATTTTGCGGAACTCTGCCAGTACGGCGCGGCCTTCTTCTTCCGTCTCCATGGTGTCGACGATTATGATGCCGTCATCGCCTTCGAGCATGATCGAGTTGGCCAAGCCGTAGCCGATGGCGACGTAGACGCCGTCCGTTACCTGTTCCACCCCTTTGCGGAACAGCTCGCTCTGTTTGGTCAGGGCTTCGGGAGCCAGTTGAGTGGTGCTCTGCACCGGTTGGTTCTGGTCACAGGCGGTGAGCAATGCAGCGACACTTAGAACAAGCAGGTAGCGCATGGTTTTCTCTGTTGTTATTGATGGTCTGATCAGGCTAGTGAGTGGGCAGGACGCCAACAAGGTCGGGAATGGCCAGAGTCAGGTCCAAGATGGCCACTGACTATGTGAGTGCGGCCAGTACGGTGGCGGCATGGCCGCTGGCGGTGTTGAATACGCTCGACAGCCGCGGTTTTGACGGCGCAGGGCTGCTGCGCGAAGCAGGCTTGGATGTGGAGACGCTGCGCGCCAATCCCGGTGGGCGGGTGTCGACCGAACTGATGACGCGACTCTGGTCGCTGGCCACCGAGCGCAGCGCTGATCCGGCCATGGGGCTGTGGGTGGGCCGGGGTGCTATGCCGATGCACGTGCGGGTGATGGGACTGTTGATTCAGACTGCGCCAACGCTCGGACACATCCTTGAGGTCGCAGAGCGCTTCCAGCGGCTGATCACCACCGGCGTGACATTACGGCTATTGCATCAACCCGACCGGGTCGGGCTGGAGATCTGCCAGTTGCCTGGCATTACCCTGCACCCCGCGTCCATTGACGCCTTCATCGCTGCTCACGTCAGCAACATGCGTCGCGTGGTCGCTCGCGACGCGGTGCAAATGGTTGACCTAAAGCGTCCACAGCCCAATCCGGCGCAGCCCTGGCAGCAGGTGCTGGGTTGCGATGTCAGTTTTGCCCAGTCCAGCAATGTGATCTGGCACCAGCGCGCCGCGTTGGATACGCCTTTACCGTTGGGCGATAGCGGACTGTGGCGGGAGCACGAACAACTGGCCCAGCGCGAGTTGGCGGCGCTCGACACTACGCCCGCGCTGGTGCAGGACATTCTCGGCCTGCTGCGTGCATACGGCGATCGGTTACCTACTCAGGCCAAACTGGCTGCGGCGCTGGCAATAAGCGAACGCTCGCTGCGCCGCCGCTTGGCTGAGTCAGGCAGTGGTTATCGTCAACTGGCGGATCTCTGGCGGGCTGAGCGGGCCGTGCAGTTTCTGCGCAGCGGCTTGCGCACGTCAGAGGTTGCTGACCGGCTGGGCTTTTCTGACGCCAGCAGTTTCAGCAAGGCCTTCCGCCGTTGGCACGGGGTAAGCCCCGAGAGCTATCGCCAGCAGCCCCAGAGCTGACCGCAAAGCCCTTCGGCTTTAGTGGGCGCCGGTCATGTTTGCAGCGCTGCCGGGACGTTCGGGCAGGCTGCGTGGGAACGCATGCAGCGGCACCGGTGGCGAAATCAGATAGCCTTGCACCTCATTGCAGCCGGTGGCGCGGATGGCTGCCAGCTGCTCCGCTGTTTCTACCCCTTCGCAGACCGTGCGCTTGCCGAGCGTAATGGCCAGTTCGGTAATCATCCGCACGATGGCCAGGGCGTCCTTGCGGGTTAGCAACTCGGTAATAAACGAACGGTCGATCTTCAGCGTGTCGAACGGAAAGCGGCGCAGGTAAGACAGCGACGAGTAGCCGGTACCGAAGTCGTCCAGCGCGAGCCGCACACCGGTTGCGCGGATAGCGTGCAGCATCTGCAGCGCCTGGTCCGGGTCGTCGAGAATGACGGACTCGGTCAGTTCCAGCTCGAGTCGTTGCGGGGTGAGCTGATAGCGTTGCAGCAGGGTCTTGAGGTCCTCGAGAAAGTGCCCGAATTGCACCTGCATCGCCGAGACGTTGACCGAGATGGATAGCCCTTGCAGCTGATTGGCTGCTGCCCGACAGGCTTCCTCAAGCACCCAGCGCCCGAGGTTTTCGATCAGGCCGCACTGCTCGGCGATGGGAATGAACTCGTCCGGCCCGACTTTGCCCAACTCGGGGTGACTCCAGCGCATCAGTGCCTCGGCGCCGACAATTTCCCAGCGTGCGAGATCCACCTTGGGCTGCCAGTGGACATGGATCTCGCCGCGCGCGATGGCATGGCGCAGGCCATCCTCGATTGCCAGACGACGACGGCTGCGTTCGCCCATTTCATCGGAGTACAGCGCCCAGCAGCCGCGCCCGGCGGCCTTGGCGGTATACAGCGCCATATCTGCCTGCACCATCAGGTCATCCAGATGCGGGCCGCCGGGGGCACGGATGCTGATGCCGATGCTGGCGCCGACGCGAAACTCCCGTTCGGTGACAGTGACCGGCTCGCTGAGGTTGTGGATCAACTGTTGGGCAAGTTCCGTGATGGCGCTGGTGTCCTTGACCGGCCATACAACCAGCGCAAATTCGTCGCCGCCCAGGCGAGCGACCAGCGCGGTTTCGGCGGCACTGCTGCGCAGGCGCCGGGCAATGACCTGGAGCAGTGCGTCGCCGGTGCTGTGGCCGTGGTTGTCGTTGATGCTTTTGAACCGGTCCAGATCCACCGACAGCAGTGCCAGCGACTCGTTGTTCGAGACCAGCCCGCTGATGGTGTCGCGCAGCTTGAAGCGGTTGGCCAGCCCGGTCAGCGAGTCGGTGTGGGCGAGGGTGCGCAGCATCTGCTCGTTGTTGACCTTGTCGGTAACGTCGCTGAGGATGCCGCGGCGGCCGATAAAGCGCCCCTGATCATCGATCAGCGTCTTGCCGGTCAAGGTCAGGTGCCGCACGCCACGATGGTCCTGCATGGTCAGCGGCAGCGAGCGGAAGTTCTGGCGGCATTCGATCAGATCCTCCACCTTGCTGTTGCCAAGGTCGGGGCAGCGCTGCGCCAGCAGGTGCATAAAGCGGTGCTGCCTGTGCTCGTCGGGTGCCAGGTTGAGCAGTTCAGTCAGCCGCGAAGACACGTGGTTGAGCATGCCGCTGCTGTCGGTTTCCCAGAGCGCGTCACCCGCGTCCAGTTCAAAATCCTGCAACAGTACCGAGAGCGTTTCCCCCTGCCGGGCAGCCTGGCGTTGGGCGTTGATCAGATCGGTCGACTTGCGCCAGGACAGCATGGAGCCGATGACTACCATCGGGGAGTAGAGGAACAGCAGCAGGGCGAAGACAAAGAAGTTTGACTGGCCGGTGAGCAGCAGGCCGAGCAGCGATGACAGGGTGTAGAGGCCGACGTAGATGAAGCTGGCACGGGGCAGTGGGCTGAGCACAAAGCCGCCGGCACCGATCATGCCGGTGACCAGCGTGGAGATGGTCATCTGCTGCAGGCTGGCGCTGGTCGGGAACCACAGGACGATCATTACGCCCCAGATGCCGGACAACCCGGCCGCGTGCAGGGTCGAGCGCTTTACTCGGCGCACGCTGGCAGTAATCAGGCCTGAGTTGGGCATCCGCCACCAGGTCCAGCAGGCCAGCGCGCAGAGCAGGGTAAGCGCGCCGAACCACAGCCAGAGGCCGTGCGGAATGTCGGGGGAGAAGCTCAACAGAATGCAGGAACCGGCACCGACGTTGGCAAACATCATCGCAGGCGTAACCCGGACCACTGACGTCAGATGGGCACCCCGCAGCAGCGCGCTTTCGTGCTCGTTGCTGCTGTACATCTGCGCGATGTCTTCGCGCAAGTTATCTAAAGTCTTTGGATCCGGCTTCACGTACTACCTGCCCGTCAGTGGATTGCTGTCTGCTTAAACACTAGCAGAATGCAATCAGTTAAGGGGAGCTGACAGGCGCGTGTTGGGGCCGTTACTCCCAGTCCACCGGGCAGGCGGTACAGCCATCCATGGTGACGTCCAGAAAGGTGCCGTAATGCAGGCGAGCGCCTTGCAGATTGGCGTCGGTCAGGTTGGCGTGGTTGAGCTTGGCTTCCTGCAGGTTGGCGTCGCGCAGGTCGGCACCGGCCATGTCGGCCTTGGGCAGCCAGGCCATTTCCAGATTGGCCGCGCGCAGAACGGTGTTGTGCAGGGTCGCGCCGCTGAAGCGGGCGAAGTCCAGACTGGCGCCGGTGAAGTCGGCATCTTTGAAACTGGCACCCTGGGCGGTCAGGTTCCAGCCGCTGACGGCAACAAACTGCGCCTCATCGGCGGTGGCGCCGCGCATGGCGGTCTGTTGCAGGCTGGCGCGGGTCAGGTTGGCCCCTTGCAGGCGGGCGTTATCGAGTTTGGCCTGGTCGAGCGTCGCGTGGCGCAGGTCCGCACCGCGCAGGTCCGCACCGGTCAGGTCTGCCTTGCGCAGATCAAGATGACGCAGATCGGCACCGCGCAGGTCAGCGCCGGGGCACTGGGTGCCGGGGATCAGCGCGCAGCCGTTGAGGCTACGAATGTCTTCCTCGGCGATGTCGGCGCTCTGCGCCAGCACCGCAGTGCTGCTCAGGGCCAGCAGGCTGGCAGTCAGGCAAATCAGTGGTTTCATGTTCGGCTCCAGAGCCCTGCCCACCCGGTGGGCAGGGCGTTTCAGGGGTTACTCGTTAGCCCAGCTGGGCAGTTTGAAGACCCAGAACGAGCCACCCTGAGCAACCGGCTTGGTCAGCTCGGCCATGTCGCCGCCCCACAGCGGCACCGCGCCGCCATAGCCGGTGGTCACGCCGATGTACTGCTCGCCGTCCTGCTCCCAGGTGATCGGTGGGGAGATGATCCCGGTGCCGGTCTGGAACTGCCACAGCTGCTCGCCGGTTTCGGCGTTGAAGGCCTTGAAGTAGCCGTCGCCGGTGCCGGTGAACACCAGGTTGCCGCCGGTGGTCAGCACGCCCGCCCACAGTGGCAGCGGCTCCTTGTGTTCCCACGCTACGCGACCGGTCTGCGGGTCCATCGCGCGCAGGATGCCGACGTGGTCGTCGAACATGCGCTTGATGCGGAAGCCCATGCCCAGATATGCGGAGCCCTTGGTGTAGCTGACTTCCTCGGTCCAGTAGTCTTCCTTCCAGTGGTTGGCCGGGACGTAGAACAGACCGGTGTCGCGGCTGTAGGCCATCGGGTTCCAGTTCTTGCCGCCTAGGAACGGCGGGGAAACCTCAACCGCTTCGCTGCGTTCCTGACCCGGTTGCAGACGGGCTGGACGCTGGCCTTCGTTCTCTACCGGGCGGCCGGTTTCCAGATCGATGTGGCTGGCCCAGGTGATGTTGTCGACGAACGGGAAGGCGTTCATCAGCTTGCCGTCCTCGCGGTTGACCACATAGAAGAAGCCGTTGCGGTCGGCGTGGGCGGTAGCCGGGACGGTCTTGCCGTCCTGCTGGTAGTCGAACAGCACCAGTTCGTTGTTGCCGGAGAAGTCCCAGGCATCGTTCGGGGTGTGCTGATAGAACCATTTGACCTCGCCGGTGGTGGCGTCCACGCCAACCTGACCGGAGGTATACAGGCTGTCGTAGTCGTTCGGGTTGCCATCTACCGGAGTGCGCGCCCAGCCGTTCCACGGTGCCGGGTTGCCCGCGCCGATGATGATGGTGTTGGTGGCGGCGTCAAAGCTCGCACTTTGCCATGGCGCGCCGCCGCCCTGGCTCCAGGCTTCAACCTTGCCGGTCGGGGAGTTCGGATCGTCCGGCCAGGAGGGCGCTTTCACGTCGCCGGTCGGGGTGCTGTTCTCGCCGTTCAGGCGGCCCATGTGGCCTTCCACGAACGGGCGCATCCAGACTTCTTCGCCGGTTTCCGGATCGCGGGCAAACAGCTGACCGACCACACCGAACTCATCACCGGAGGAGCCGTGAATCAGCAGTGTGCGACCGGTGGTCTGATCCTGCACGATGGTCGGCGCGCCAGTCATGGTGTAGCCAGCCTTGTGGTCACCAAACTTCTTGCGCCAGACAACCTTGCCGGTGTCCTTGTTCAGCGCCACGATGCCCGCGTCCAATGTGCCGAAGAACACCTTGTCGCCGAAGATGGCAGCGCCGCGGTTGACTACGTCACAGCAGGGGCGGATGTCATCGGGCAGGCGGTGCGAGTAGCTCCACAGCCGCTGACCGGTCCTGGCATCCAGCGCGAACATGCGCGAGTAGGAACCGGTGACGTAGATCACGCCCTCGTGAACGATGGCCTGAGACTCCTGCCCGCGCTGCTTTTCATCACCGAAGGAGAAGGACCACGCCGGCGTCAGCTTGAACACGTTTTCATCGTTGACCATGTTCAGCGGGCTGTAGCGCTGAGCGTTGGTGCCCAGGCCATACATCAGCACGTTGTTGGTGGTCATGTGGTCATTGGCGATGTCGTCCCAGGTGACCGGTGTGGCGGCAGCCGGACCGGCGGCCAGGGACAGGCCAGCAGCGATCACGACGCTCTTGATAGCCTGACTGATGGGCTTCAGTGCAGGGTGTCTTGTTGTTTTCATGGCAGTTTTCCTGTTGATCGTTGGAGTGTTCAGCGGGGCTGATCCACGGCTCATGGTGGGCGTGGTGTCAGGGCGCGGATACGGAAAACAGCCCGGATACGGCGGGAAAAATGCCCGTGCCGGTGGCGCTTGGTAGCGGGTGAAAGGGAGTGCTACTTAGGATGCAAACCACTTGGTCGAAGGAGAGTGCGTTGTTCGGTCGCAGCTCGGCTGGCCGCTCTGGAATAGGGGTTTCGGGTTGAACGGGTGGGGCTTTCTACTACCAACGAACTAGACCCCGGCCACCAAAGCAGCATTGGGTGTACTGCGGTGGATTCCTACCATGGCCGTCGACAGCAATGCACTTGCGCATTCGATTCGGCCACGAGGTGAGCAGTATGAACCATTACAAGAACACGCTGAAAATGACCGCACTGGGTTTGGCACTGGCCGCCGGCCAGGCGCTGGCCCACGGCAACGTCACTCCGCAGAGTGTAGACACCAAAGGACTGGAAGAACTGGGCACGGAATGGCGCGAAACCAACCCCTACCGCGAAGGGCATCCGCAGCACGAACTGGCCATCAAGGTCGGTGCCTCTGCCTATAACCAGAACTGCGCGGCCTGCCACGGCCTGGAAGGCATCTCCGGCGGTATCACGCCGGACCTGCGCTACCTGGAAGTCGGTGACTACGGTGACGAGTGGTTCAAGGAACGGGTCATCAATGGCTCGGTGCGCGACGGCCGCGTCTACATGCCGAAGATGGCTGACTTCCTGAGTCAGGAAGCACTCTGGTCCATCCGTACCTGGCTGGAAAGCATCGCGGTGGAGGAGTAACAGCATGCTGCGCGCCTGGCTGTTTTGTCTCTGCCTGCTGCTGGGACTGCCAGCGCAGGCGTACAACATCACGCACATCCGTGATTACGACGAAATTGTCGCCTCCGGTGAGCTGCGCGTAGCCATGTATCAGGACTTTCCGCCCTACAGCTTCATGCAGGACGGCGAGCCGGCTGGCGTGGATGTTGCGCTCGCCAAGGGACTGGCCGAAGGACTCGGCGTGCGCCTCAGCATCCAGTGGATGCAGGCGGACGAAACCATTGACGGTGACCTGCGCAACCACCTGTGGAAAGGGCATTACCTGCGCCCGGGTGAAGTCGCGGATGTGATGCTGCGGGTGCCGTACGATCAGGAGTTCAGCAACCGCCGCGATGAACTCGGGCTGCCGAAGAACGAGCTGGTGCACATGTTTGGCCCCTATCAGCGCGAGCGCTGGCAGGCCGCCTTTGACCCGCACAAGATCGACGGAGTGCCCAGCATCGCCATCTTCCAGTATTACCCGGTAGGGGTAGAGGAAGACTCGGTGCCATCGTTCTACCTGGGCTCGGTGATGAACGGTCGACTGGCCGGCATGACCCATCACTACCGCACCCTCAGCGTCGCCTTCGACGCCATGCTCAAGGGCGAGGTCAACGCGGTAATGGGCACCCAGGCAGAAATCGACTGGCTGCTGGCGCAACATCCGCAGGCTGGCATGCAACTGACTGAAAACGCCTACCCCAATATCGGCAAGCAGATCTGGGAGTTGGGCATGGCGGTCCACGACTCTAACCGTCAGCTGGCCTATGCGCTGGGTGATGAGGTGGAAAGCATGATCCTGGATGGCCGCATGGCCGCCATCTATGCGGCGCAGGGGCTGCGGTACTTGCCGCCTGATCGCTACGCGCAGTAATCGACTGATCTCCTTTGCCGGCCTTTGGGCCGGCTTTTTTTTGGTTCTTCACGGAATCCCGGGAAAGACAGAAACAAGAACGCCGG
>JAYNRF010000024.1:0-59895 GCA_038114645.1 Pseudomonadaceae bacterium
GGCTGCCACAGTAGTAACCCCATCCCCGGTTACACAGAATTCTGCACACCCTCCGGCTTGGACTGCTGATAACAGGCAAGTTAACGTCGCGCCGAAAGCCGCTCCTGCTAAAGCGCCAAAAAAAGGTCTGCCAGGCTCTTCCGCGCCGATCAGAGTGGGCTTAGGATATAGCTTTCTGCCATTACCTTGACGAGAACAATAAATGTTAACCCCCCATCAAATGCGCCTGCGCCATGCCATTAGCGCAGCGATTCTGTGTGCCGGTAGTTTTGTATTTGAAGCTGTAGCCGACACCGCAAGCTACAGCGGCGACCTCAACTCCCCCGAAGGTTCTTGGGATCGTGCATTCGCTGACGGAACATGTTGTTCTGGTCTGGGCCCGGTCACGTACAACACACAGTTTTTTTACGTAAACGCTGACGGCAACTACGATATCGGCTCCATTCAAAATGGCTACGATGGATACCTGTTCTTGTATCAAGGTGCGTTCGATCCGACCAATCAGTCTCTGAACTTTGTCGCAGGCGATGATGACGGCAACTTTGGGATTGGCAGCTCAAACATCGATGGCGTTGCCCTTACCGCCAATACCCAATACATCCTGGTCGATACCGGATTCGCCGCTGGTGATGCAGGCACTTACACCACCACCATTAGCGGCCCAGGCGTCATTTATCTGCTGACGCTGCCGGTAAACATGACCACAGCTGACGTTCTGCTCGGTGACCTTGCGATCAGCTCGAACAAGTCCTTGGCTCGCGTTCTGATTCAGCGCCTTGGCAGCCTGCGCGAGGCTTCATTGATACCGCAGCATGGATTCTTCCTGCAGACCAGCTACAACGAAAACGATATTGACGCTGACGAATCACAGCCTGGGTACAACTACCGCAGCAACCGGATCACCGCTGGCCTTGATCACAAGCTGACTCCGTCACTGGTCGTAGGTGCTGCATTGAGCTATGAAGATGGCACCAGCAATCTTGATGATTCCGGCGATGAAATCAAACGTACAGCAACCAGCCTTTCGGCCTTCAGCAGCTACCAACTGACCGAGCTGATGCACGCCCAGGGCATTGTTAGCTACACCCGCTCAGACTTCGACCTTGACACTGACGCCAAGTCGGACACCAGCGCTGATGAGCTGTCGTTGCTCCTTGGTCTGGGTTACCACAACCAGATCCAGCGAGTCGCGCTTGACCCGTTCGCCCGGGTTCAATACATCTACAGCGACATCGACGGCTACCGTTACAGCAACGGAGACGACGTATCTGCCCAGCGGGCCCGTTCGCTGCGGTCCATGTTCGGCGTTGACACCTCGATGCTGATTCAGACCGGCATGGCAACGCTGACGCCGCGTGCGAGCCTTGCCTGGGAGCATGAATATGGCGACGAGGCGCGCCATCTCTATGTTGCCGACAATCGCCTGGAGACAAGCGATCCTGATCGGGACTACTTCACCACCAGCATCGGTCTTGAGGCCGCTTTCAGCGACGAACTTACAGCATACGTAAATTACAGTACCAGCATTGGAGCAACTGACCAGTTTGCTACAGCGGTAGCTGGCGTTCAGCTCCGATTCTAACCGGCCAGCCGTGGCGCCTCGGCCTAACCGGGGCGCTACTGCGCTGTCTCCATTGCCGCAAATATCCTTTCATCGAACAGCCGCCAGTACTCTGTCTGCTCTGTAGCAGGAACCAGCCAACGCGATACTGCGCGCAGGTATTCCTCGCTCTGCACCATCTTGCTTATCGCGACATTGATGTCCTGCAAGGCTGCATGACCGGCAGGGCTGTTAGTGCACCCTACCGCGCCCAGTACTGCCATACCGCGAGTCTCCGCTATCGGCGTAAAAACCAGCGCAGGATAACGCTCGGAATCGCTTGGAACATGGTTGAGTACAAAACCGTACTCAATGATGAGGTCAAACCGGTTGTGCTGGAGCATTGCCAGCGCGCCGGCAGTCTCGTTCGCGCCAACCCGCTGAACCATATCCACTTGCGCCTCATGGCGCTTGAGAATCAGATCAACGCGACTGCCATAGGTTCGTCCAGCAATATGACCCAGGTTGACGGTCTGCTCCGACAGCAGGCGCTCCAGAGAAACCGAACCATCCGGCTCCCTGCTCAGGGTGCGCGCAAAGGCGCGCGTACTTATCAGCCCATGAGGCAAGTAGACCGCATAAGGAATGGACAATTGATAATGATTGTTCAACGGAGGCTCGGAAATCATGGTTGCAAAACACAGTGGCGCGTACCGCTCCCAGCTTTGCTCGAGCCGAGTCAACGGCATTTGTATGGTCTGATGGGCATACTGCGGCATGGCGCTCTCCAGCAGAGTCTGAACGCGGTCACCAAAACCGGTTTCTCCATCTGGATCGTTGATCAGGTAGAACGGCGGCGCGTTATTCTTTACCCAGGTGATCGCCTGTCCGGCAGCGGATAAGCTGCTCGATGCGAGCACTAGCCACACCGCCAACCACAGCTTCCGTGCTGCCATTCACTACCTCTTTCATAACTCGATTCAGATGGGATTATAGCCAGTGTTTAGCCATCACGGAGTCGCGCACCCGGCACAGAGCCGCTCGTCCATCCCAGCCAAAGCAGCTAACCCGGGTGCATGAAAAGCCAAGCACGTCACATCTTTCCATGCTTGCCTGTAGCGTTTTGTAGTCGCTTTGATGGCGTCAAACTTTTAGCGCTACAATCCGCGCCGATTTCGGCCATCAGGCCGACCGCAAACATTACAGTCTGCAGACCCGCTCGGCACTCGCATTCCGGTCAGGTTTGCGAGGAGCACAAACATGCGCAGGATGATAACCGCACTGACGCTGGCCGCGTTTGCGGGCCCGGTACATGCCAAAGTCGACCCTAGCGAAGCTGCGCGACTCGGTCGCGATCTGACACCACTCGGTGCCGAACAGGCTGCCAACGCCGACGGCAGCATCCCGGCCTGGACCGGCGGCGTCAGCGCGCCGCCGGGCTACCGCCCCGGCATGCACCACCTGAACCCGTACAGCAGCGACACGCAGTTGTTCCGTGTGGATATTGCCAACCTCAGCCAGTACCAGAACCTGCTGCCGGCCGGACTGGTCGAACTGCTCAAGCGCAACCCGGAATATTACCTGCGTGTGTTTCCGAGCCGACGCAGCGCCGCCGCGCCCGAGCGCATTTATCAGGCGACCCGAGCCAACGCAACTCGCGCCGAACTGATCGCCAACGGCAACGGCCTGCGCGGCGCCGCAGCCGGTATCCCGTTTCCCATCCCGCAGGAAGGAATGGAAGCGATCTGGAACCACATTTTGCACTACAAAGGTGAGCAGACCCGCTTTGTAAACAGCCAGGCGGTCGTTATTAACGGGAAGGCCAATCTGATCAAGCGCGACCGCGCGATCTACTATGTTTACAACCGCGAAGGCATGACCGCGGAACGACTGGACAACACCCTGCTTTACTACAAGTATGTCGTTACCGCACCCGCCAAACTGGCCGGTACCGCGCTGGTTGTGCAGGACCCGTTAGATCAGGTTCTGACGACGCGTCGCGCCTGGCGCTACAGCCCGGACAGCCGGCGGGTTCGTCGCCTGCCGATTCTGGCCTATGACTCCGTGCAGCCCGATACCAGTGACCTCGCAACTGCGGACGTGGTCGACTCGTTCAACGGCGCCCCGGACCGCTACAACTGGCAGCTGGTGGGCAAGCAGGAAATGCTGGTGCCCTACAACAGCTATCAGGTACACCAGCAGGGCATTCCCTACGACCAGATCGTGCTGCCGCGGACACTCAACCCCGAACTGCTGCGCTACGAGCTGCATCGGGTCTGGGTCATCGATGCAACGCTGCGCACCGGTTACCAGCATCCCTACGCCGCTCGGCGCTTTTATCTCGACGAGGACAGCTGGCAGATTCTCGCTGTCGACCTGCGCGACAGGGATGGCGAGCTGATCGGCCTGCAGGAAAGCCACCCGATCAGCTACTACGACGTGCCCATGTTCAGCAGCACGCTGGAAACCCTGTACCACCTGCGCGAAGGTAATTACTTCGTCGACGGCCTGGATAACAACGAGCCAATGTACGATTTCAACGCCGTGCTGTCCCCGCGGGACTTCTCGCCACAGGCGCTGCGCCGCGAAGGCAATTGAATAAAAAAGCCCCTGCAATGCAGGGGCTTTTTTTACCGCCGTCGAATGACTCAGCTGCCGGCTGGCAAATGCGGAGCCAGAATCTCGTACAAAACCGGGCGGTTAGCCTTGATCTCATCGGCACTCAAACCTTCCAGCGAGTGCGGGTACTTGAGCCAGGCGTCGGTGCTGTGAAGGTAGTAATGCGGCTCCCAGTCCAGCTCGTTGCGACTGGGTTTGTAATACGGCACTGCGACCCGAATATCGTGGGGTGTATTCAGGCGCGCTTTCTGGCGCAGTTCGTTGATAATCGCTTCCAACGAACGGCCGGTGTCAAACACGTCGTCGACAATCAGCAACGAGTCCTCGTGGGTCACATGCTTAACCAGATAGTTCAGACCGTGCACGCGCACTTCCTTACTTTGCTCATCGATACCATGATACGAGGAGGTGCGAATTGCGATGTTGTCGGTCTGTACCCCGTGGTAGTCCAGAAACTCCTGAACCGCGATACCCATAGGGACGCCGCCGCGCCAGACAGCAATCATGAAGGTCGGACGGAAGCCCGAATTGAGTACCTGCGCGGCGAGACTGAATGCGTCTTCGAGCAGACTTTGTGCACTAAGGAAACGCTGCACAAATCAGCCCTCTGCCTGATTACGCAGCCCTGAGTATAATCACCAGACACTGCCACTACCTCAGCCAAGCCACCCGATGAAGCAGATCACCTTCGCCCAAGCCGAGCATCAGAACAAGAAAAAGGTTACCCGCCGGGAACGCTTCCTGGCCGAGATGAATGTGCTGGTGCCTTGGCAGCGTCTGCTGGATGCCCTGTCGCCCTCATATTACCCAGACGCTGCCGGCAAGCGTGGCCGTCCACCGACTCCGCTAGACCGGATGCTGCGAATCTACTTCCTGCAGCAGTGGTACGGCCTGGCTGATGAAGCCCTTGAGGATGCGATTTACGACAGTCAGGCGATGCGTGATTTCGTTGGTATCGATCTCTCCATCGAAAGCGTACCGGATGCCACAACACTGCTGCGTTTCCGCCACCTGCTGGAAAGGCATTCGCTGACGCAGCGGATCTTCGAAGAGATCAACGCCAGTCTGGCAGAACGTGGTTTGTTCATGCGCGAAGGGACCATTGTCGATGCCACCATCATTGCCGCTGCACCTTCTACCAAGAACAAGGCCAAGCAGCGTGATCCGGCGATGAAGCAGACACGCAAAGGCAACCAGTGGTATTTCGGCATGAAAGCCCATATCGGTGTTGATGCGGCAACAGGTCTGACACACAGCCTGGTGGCCACCTCGGCCAACCAGGCGGACATCACAGTAGCCGCGCAGCTGCTACGTGACGGCAAGGAACCTGTCTATGCTGATGCTGGGTACACAGGACTGGGCAAGCGTCTTGGTGAGGATGATGACACGCTCCCTCCGTTGCGGATTGCTGCACGGCGCAGCACCATCAAGAAAATGGAAGATGGCCCGGAGAAGCAGATCATGCAACGCATTGAGCACTGCAAAGCGAGCATCCGCGCCAAGGTGGAACACCCGTTCCATGTGATCAAGAATCTGTTTGGTCACCGCAAGGTGCGCTACCGGGGCATGGAGAAGAATCAGGCCCAGCTGTTCAGCCTGTTTGCACTGGCCAATCTGGTGTTGGCCAAGCGGTGTTATGCAACGACTGATGGGGTTATTGCGTCTTGAACCCCGGCAATAGGGTGAAAATAAGCCGAAATGGCCAGAGTTGAAGGCGATTTGCGGAGCAATGTCGCCGAGAGCAGGTTGGCTGCATCAAAAATACCGTCGATTGGCGCTGGAACCGCGCCAATCTGAATTGATCAGCGATTCCCTAAGGTATTGTTTCTCAGCCATAAGACCGTAAGCTTCTCCAGAATCGCGCCATGATCACACCAGAGGGAGCAGCCTGGCAAGCCATGAACCAATCCAATTCCCCACAACAGAGCACTCGCACCCGCCGTTTTCTCGACGAAAACGAGCTGATTGAGGATGCCTTCCGGCTCGGCGTACAGATTTTTGAAAGCGGCTTTCGCCCCAACTTCATTGTTGGCCTGTGGCGCGGCGGCAGCACCGTTGGCATCTACGTACAGGAATGCTTGCAGACCCTCGGCGTTAAAACCGATCACATCGCCCTGCGCACCTCCTATCGCGGCATGGAGCACTATGACGCCATGGTCGCCGCTCCCGATGCCGAGATCCGCGTCCACGGCACGCACTACCTGCTGGATAACCTCAACCAGGATGACCGACTGTTGATCGTTGATGACGCATTCGGTACTGGCCATAGCGTGCAGGCAGTGATCGGCAAGTTGAAGGGCCAACTCAAGCGCAACATGCCAAGCGACACACGCATTGCGACGCTCTACAAGCGCGCAGGCGCAGCAAAAACCGATCTGCAGCCTGACTTCTGTCTGCACACCACCGAAGACTGGCTGGTGTTCCCCTACGAGATGAACGGCCTGAGCCGCGCTGAAATCGACGCCAACAAACCCTACCTCAGCCCAATACTCGATTCGGTCAAGCCACTGAGTTGATCCCCGGCCCGGTAGCGCTGCCTCGCTGCCGGGCGTTCGCCTGCCACCTGCCGCCTAACCCATTCAGGCTAGTCACTGGACGGATGCGTCTACGCCGGTTATCTTGCCGTTACACCCGTGCGTTTGTGACAACAAAAAGACAACAACAATGGACATGCATAGAACGCCCGGTCTGTGGGTGCGTGTTGCCGCGGCCAGCCTGATGCTGCTGCTCGCCCCCATGACCTCAGCCCTTGCCGATCAGCAGGATTTGCCAGTATTGACCGCTGGCTATATCCATTTCCCACCTATTGCCTATACCGACGAACAAGGGCAAGCCCAAGGCTCGATCATCGACCTGACCAACCAGTTGGCAGCGGCGAGCGGCTATCGCGTCAAATGGAAGCCCTACCCAATCAACCGGATATACCGCAGCCTGGATACCGGCGATATCGATTTCTGGCCCGGCTCACCGCAAGTACCGGCTCTGCGGGACTTTACCGTTGAATCCAGTTCATTGGGTGTGAGCGTCAAGCTGTGCGCCTTCGCATTGAAGGGCACGCCGCAGATCACGCACTTTGAGGATCTGGCCAACCACGATCTGGTAGTGATTCGTGGCTACACCTATCGCGAACAACTCAACAAGGTGCTGGCCGAGAACCACTATCACCCGATCGTTGCACCGGACCACACCGCGGCGATGGAAATACTGCTGCGCGGCCGTGCTCAGTACCTCATCAGCTATGGCCATCCGATGCAGGAGGTATTGAACGACTACCCATTGCAAGGTACGCGCTGCGATCAATTGGATGAATGGCCGCTGGTGTACGTGATTTCCAAGCGCAACCCGCAGGCAGAACAAATCGCCGAGGCGCTCGATAATGCCTACCTTGCCTGGCGCGAAGCCAACCCCGAACCACGGCGGTTACGGGGTGTGCGTAGCAGGCTCGCAACAGTTCACTAGGCGCTGTTGCCAGCCTGCAGGCGGCCCTAGGCTGTCGCCGGCATCTCCCAAACCTCGATATTATTCTGCCGCCCCACCCGCCAGCGACGACCGAGCTTGACTGCATCCGCCAGCCCAAGCGCCGCCAGGCGTGCCTGAGCTGTAGCCCGGTCAGCTTCCGGCAATGCCTGCAGCGTGTCGGTGGCGCGCTGCAGCACATACAGCAGATAGGGCTCAACACCCACCTCAATCGCCGCACCGTGGAACTGCGTATGCATCATCCCGACCTGACGAATCTGAGGCTTCTCGGTCACCGGCGTACCATCCGCGGGCTTCATCTCGGCAACCCAGGCATCAAGAAAGGCCAACTTGTCGGTGAGCTCGGGAAATATCTCGTCGGCAATGTGCTCAAGCACCGGAATCAGCGTCGGCGGCAGCTCATCGTTCGGGATAAACCCCGGTTCTGCTTCCGGATATTCCACCGTGTCCAATCCGGGCGAAGTCATACGCTCAACCCAGCGGTGTACCCGCGGCGCTCTGCGCTGCATGATCGCCAGCGGTACGGGATCGCGCCCAAGGTGGGCAAACATGGGGCCGATCAGGCCGTAGTCAGCAATCGAGGGCTGGGTGCCGAGCAGATAGGGCAGCTCGGCAAAGTGCTGTTCCAGACGGTCGAGCAACCGGGTAAATGACGCCTCGATCAGCGGAATGCTCTCGGCGTTGACGCCAAGGCGCGGCAAGTAGGAATTCATCCGCCCCATGATCTGCTCCGCCATCTGCGGGCCTGAGCCGAGGGTAAATGCGCAGCGCAGGAAGCCCTCCTGCTCCGCACGGAACGACCAGCGGTAATGCATGGCGTGCTTGAGCATCGCCTGTCCGCCGTAATACTCGATGATGACTGCGACAACGCGCTGCAACGGTGTTTGCGGATACGCGGGCCATGGCACGCCCTGCGCTTCGAGGTGGTCGATGATGTCGATGGTGTCCTGAATCACCTGCCCGTCCGGCGTCTCCAGCACGGGAATGATGCCACGTCCGATTTGCGGCACGATGCGGGTGGCAAAGTCCGGATGCCAGGTTGGCAATTCGACATAAGGCAAGCCCTGATTGCGCAGATAGCAACGTGCCTTGCCGGTATAAAGCGAATGCGAGGCGCCGTACAGGCGATAGGCTGAGGCGGACTTCATCAAGGCTCCCGTGGTTTTTGTCTGTCTTCCTGTAACAGATACTGCCAGCGGTGCACAACACAGACAAGATACGGGTTTGTCTCGACCATGCCGCCTCTACCCAAATGGGTGAGGCGGCAGCACAGCGTCACGCCGCGATCGGGCTGCGCCAATCATCCGAGCCAGAGGTACCGGAGACCTCATGGGTCCAGACAATCTTGCGATAGGTGAAGTACACATCTTCGAGGTGGGTGAAATGCGCCTTGCCCGGGTCCTGACAGTTGGGCATCTGCGATTGCACGTCGACGATGATTGCGTCCTGCAGCTCGATGGTGAAGTAGTGCTCCTGGGTGCCGGTTGCCGATGTGCGGTACCACTCAAGACGGCAACGCGCCAGACGTTCGCCCGACGTCAGTGCGTTAAAGATCAGCGGTGAAGATTTGTCGAACACCTTGGTGATCATCAGCGGCTTGTGTACCCGCTGCCCGGTCGGCTGACCTGATTGCGGGTCACGCGGGATGATCACCTGGTGGTTGAAGCCCTGCACCAGTACCTGATCTTCGTGTCCTTCCTGAAAAATGTTGCCGACCGAATCTTCAGTAAAGGTGCCTGCGGTGATCAGGCCTTGCTTGGTGCCTTCGATAGTGAGGTAGGCTGGGGTTGGCATCTGTGCTCCTTGCATGTGTCAGTTAGCCCGAAAATACCGGGTACACCAACACCTACAAGAGACGCGCCACTAATGGGAAATGGATAAATATCAAACTGTTACGATGCATTCCAAGCAAAGCACATCACTTTTAGGCATCCACACTCCGCGAGAATGGGCAACTTCCACCGGAGCACTGCGCAGTTAGCTGCGCACCCGCACGCTCACCGATGCGCTCTGGCAGACGCCAGAAAGCGCCCAGTCAGCCAGGCCGCAGCGCCCATGATCACCGCACCGATCAGCGCATTGGTTTGCAGCGCCTGGGTGAAGCTGGCCTGTAGGGCATACAGCACCTCTGCCGCCATCGCCTCCGGCAGCTGCGCTGCCAAACCAAGCGCGCCGCCGACGGTATCACTGGCCACTTCCAGCTGATGCTCGGTCAGCCCGTCCGGCAGCAGCTCCAGCATGCGTTGTCGATACACCGCCGCGCCAACACTGCCGATCACGGCGATGCCCAACGCCATGCCCATCTCGGTTGCCGTCTCGGAGGTTGCGGCCGCCGCACCGGTTTTCTCTGGCGGCGCGGAGCCGATCACCAGATCGGTACCCAGAATCATCATCGGCATGATGCCAACACCTAGCAGAACGGTTGCGAGCACCATCAACCATGGCCCGGGATAGCGGCCAATCAGCAACAGCGCGCCAAAGCCGGCAACGGCGACCAGCAAGCCCCCGCTAATCAGCACACGCGGGACCAGCCAGCGTGCCATGCGCGGCACCAGCAGTGACGCAATGGTCTGCACCAACGCCGACGGCAACATGACCAGCCCTGCTTCCAGTGGCGTCATGCCGAGCGCACCCTGCAGATACTGGAAGATCAGCAGCCAAGCCCCGGACAGCGCCAGAATGCACAGCATCATTGCGCTGACGGACACGGTGAACGCACGCCGCTGGAATAACGACAGGTCAAACATCGGATCGGTCAGCTGGCGTTGCCTACGGACAAACAACGCGCCGATAAAAAGCCCGGCGCACAGGGCACTGATTGCCAGCAGATTGAGGCCATCGCGGGCGCTGTCCTTGATGCCAAAGATCACCAGCAAAACGGCGCTGATACACAGCAGCGCACTGGCCAGATCCAGCCTGCCTGCCTGTTCGTCTCGAAACTCCGGCAACAGCCACGGCCCGACCAGTAACAGCAACACCATCACCGGCACCGCCAGTAGAAACACCGAGCCCCACCAGAAGAAGGCCAGCATGATGCCGCCGACCAGCGGCCCAATCGCGCTGCCGACAATAAAACCAGTCATCCAGATGGTTATCGCCAGCGTGCGCTCGTGTTCAAGGTGAAACATGTTGCGAATCAACGCGAGGGTCGACGGCATCAGGGTCGCGCCGGCAACGCCGAGCAGCGCGCGCGTAACGATCAGCATGAACGAACTGTGAGCAAAGGCCGCAGCGAGCGAAGCCAGGCCAAATGCTGTCGCACCAATCAGCAGCAGTCGGCGACGGCCGATCCGGTCACCCAGTGTGCCCATGGTGATCAGAAAGCCGGCCACCATAAAGCCGTAGATATCGAGAATCCACAGTAATTCAGCGCTGGACGGCTCCAGATCGGCGCTCAGGTGCGGCGCGGCCAGATGCAGCACCGTCATATCCAGGGCGAGCAGCAGCGTTGGTAGAACCAGGACGGCGAGGCCAAGCCATTCACGGCGGCCGGCCCGCGGGTTCTCGGGGAGATCAGAAACGGGGGTAGATTGCATGACGCCTCCTTGCAGCGAGACGTTATACGCCGCTCCTTATTGTCTCAACAAGGTACAGCTGCAACTGAAAATGACGGTACAGAACCCGCATGGATGCGCCCTTGCATGCACGCCAAGGCTCCCTTCACCGCGCCCCATCTGCTATCATCCCAGCCCTTTCACGTTCAACCGCAAAGTATCCCAAACGCCCATGTCCGATATCGCCGCGACTCGTCAGATCCTCGTTACCAGCGCCCTGCCCTATGCCAACGGTTCAATCCACCTTGGGCACATGCTGGAGTACATCCAGACCGACATTTGGGTTCGCTTCCAGAAGCTGCGCGGCCATCAGGCCGTGTATGTCTGTGCCGACGACGCTCATGGCTCTGCCATCATGCTGCGCGCCGAGAAGGAAGGCATTACCTCCGAGCAGTTGATCGATAACGTGCACGCCGAGCACTCGGCGGATTTCGCCGACTTTCTGGTCAATTTCGACAACTTCCACTCGACCCATTCCGAGGAGAACCGCGAGCTGTCAGAGCTGATTTACACCCGTCTGAAAGACGCCGGCCACATCAGCACGCGCTCCGTGACCCAGTACTACGACCCGGAAAAGGGCATGTTCCTGGCTGACCGCTTCATCAAGGGCACCTGCCCCAAATGCGCGGCCGAAGACCAGTACGGCGACAACTGCGAGAAATGCGGCGCGACCTACGAGCCGACCGAGCTGAAAGACCCGCGCTCGGCGATCTCCGGCGCCACCCCGGTACTGAAGGACTCCAAGCACTTCTTCTTCCGCCTGCAGGACTTCACCGACATGCTCAAGCAGTGGACCCGCAGCGGTTCTCTGCAGGACGCGGTCGCCAACAAGATTGCCGAATGGCTGGACAGCGGCCTGCAGGAATGGGACATCAGCCGTGATGCGCCCTACTTCGGCTTCGAGATTCCGGGCGAGCCCGGCAAGTATTTCTACGTCTGGCTGGACGCGCCGATCGGCTACATGGCCAGCTTCAAGAACCTGTGCAGCCGTCGCCCGGAGCTGAGTTTCGATGCGTTCTGGAATGCCGACTCCAGCGCCGAGCTGTATCACTTCATCGGCAAGGACATCGTCAACTTCCACACTCTGTTCTGGCCGGCAATGCTGGAAGGCTCGGGCTTCCGCAAGCCGACCGCCGTCAACGTCCACGGCTACCTGACCGTCAACGGCCAGAAGATGTCCAAGTCGCGCGGCACGTTCATCAAGGCCCGCACCTACCTGGATCATCTGAACCCGGAGTACCTGCGCTACTACTACGCGGCAAAACTCGGCCGTGGCGTGGAAGACCTCGACCTGAACCTGGAAGACTTCGTGCAGAAGGTCAACTCTGACCTGGTCGGCAAGGTGGTCAACATCGCCAGCCGCTGCGCCGGCTTTATTCAAAAGTTGAATAACGGTGTTATGCCTTCCCGTGAGTTCGTACTTGAGCAGCTTGCTAAAGTCAGTAGTGACCATGATTGGAGCGGCGCTTCGTTTTTTGATGACGACCGGTTTTATCGAACAATTGAAGTTGAAATCGCCAGAGCATACGAAACTCGTGACTTCTCGCGGGCTATGCGAGAAATCATGCGCTGGGCCGATGTAGCGAATAACTTCATTGCTGTAACTGAGCCCTGGAAGCTGGCTAAGCAAGGCAGAACCGAAGAAGCAATTGCGGTGTGCAGCGAAGGCATCAATTGGTTTCGTTTCATAGTGACCCTGCTGAAGCCCGTACTACCGAACCTCGCCGCCGATGCTGAAGCCTTCCTGAACGTCGCACCGCTGCGCTGGGAAGATCACCAGACGCTGCTGACCAATCACCAGCTCAATGCGTTCAAGCCGCTGCTTGCGCGCATCGAGCCAGCAAAAATTGAAGCCATGGTCGATGCCTCCAAGGAAGACCTGGCCGCCGCAGCTGAAAACGCCGCTCCGGCAGGCAACGGCGAACTGGTCAAGGAGCCGCTGGCCGAAGAAATCAACTTCGATGCCTTCGCTGCAGTGGACCTGCGCGTGGCGCTGATCGAGAAATGCGAATTCGTTGAAGGTGCCGACAAGCTGCTGCGCCTGAGCCTCGACATCGGCGACGCCAAGCGCAACGTGTTTTCGGGCATCAAGAGCGCCTACCCGGACCCGAGTAAGCTGGAAGGCCGCCTGACCCTGTACGTTGCCAACCTGGCACCGCGCAAGATGAAGTTCGGCGTATCCGAGGGCATGGTGCTGGCTGCCGGCCCGGGTGGTGAAGAGATCTTCCTGCTGAGCCCCGATCAGGGTGCCAAGCCGGGTCAACGGGTCAAGTAAACGCGTCAACGCAATCAACGGGCGGTGCTGCCGCCCGATTAGCCTGGATTGGCGAAGTAGCCTGCAGAGCTGCGCAACGCTGGTCGACACATGGGGTTGGGTTACATGGCTGAATTTGCCCTTATTCTGGTCAGTACCATACTGGTCAATAACTTCGTACTGGTGCAGTTCCTCGGGCTGTGTCCGTTCATGGGTGTTTCCGGCAAGCTGGAAACCGCTATCGGCATGTCGGCCGCGACTACCTTCGTACTCACGCTGGCCTCAATCCTGAGTTACCTGACGTTCCAGTACATTCTGGTGCCGCTGGATTTGCAGTTCCTGCGCACTATTTCCTTCATTCTGGTGATCGCGGTAGTCGTGCAGTTCACTGAAATGGTGGTGCACAAAACCAGCCCGCTGCTGTACCGCGTACTGGGTATCTTCCTGCCGCTGATCACCACCAACTGCGCAGTACTGGGCGTTGCCCTGCTGAACACCAACCGCGCCGAGCAGACGTTCATGAAGTCCGCGACCTACGGCCTGGGCGCTGCCATCGGCTTCTCGATGATCCTGATCCTGTTCGCCGGCCTGCGTGAGCGCATTGCCATTGCCGACGTGCCGACACCCTTCCGCGGCGCTGCCATCGGCATGATTACCGCCGGCCTGATGTCGCTGGCGTTCATGGGCTTTACCGGCTTGATAAGGTTGTAAGCATGTCGATGATCATTACTGCCATTGTCGTCCTGCTGGGGCTGGCGCTGATCTTCGGCGCGGTCCTCGGCTTTGCTGCCGTTCGCTTCAAGGTAGACGGCGACCCCATCGTTGACCAGATCAACGACCTGCTGCCGCAAACCCAATGCGGCCAGTGCGGCCATCCGGGCTGCCGCCCATACGCTGAAGGCATCGCCAATGGCGAGCCGATCAACAAATGCCCACCCGGCGGTGAATCCACCATTCAGGCGCTAGCCGACCTGCTCGATGTCGAAGCGCTGCCGCTGGACTCCGAGCACGGCGAAGAAAAGCCGCGCATGGTTGCCTATATCCGCGAAGCCGAGTGCATCGGCTGCACCAAGTGCATCCAGGCCTGCCCGGTCGACGCGATTCTTGGCGCCGCCAAGCAGATGCACACCGTCATCTCTGACGAGTGCACCGGCTGCGACCTCTGTGTAGAACCCTGCCCGGTTGACTGTATCGACATGCTGCCCCTGCCGACCACCACCCAGAACTGGAAGTGGGACTTCCCGCTGCCCAGCTCCGCCCTGATTGCTACCGACGCCAGCCGAGGGGCCGCCTGATGACCGCAGCCAGCCCCATCCGTATCTGGGACATTCCCGGCGGCATTCACCCGGCAGAGAACAAAACCCAATCCCTCGGTTTCGGCATCGAACACTTGCCGCTGCCGCGCGAGCTGATCGTGCCATTGCAGCAACACATTGGCGCCCGCGCCGAACCTTGCGTCGCCATCGGCGACAAGGTTCTCAAGGGCCAGTTGATCGCGGAGGCGAACGGCTTCGTAAGTTGCCCGCTGCACGCGCCGACCTCGGGTACCGTTACCGCCATCGGCCCAGCGCCCTACCCGCACGCCTCAGGCCTCGAGGAGTGGGCAATCCGCATCGAGGCGGACGGCGAAGACCGCTGGTGCGAGCTCGACCCGATCAGCGACTTCCGCACGCTGGAGCCTGCGGCCCTGCTCGACATCATTCGCGCCGCAGGTATCAGCGGCCTGGGCGGCGCCGGCTTCCCAACATCAGTCAAACTGAAAGCCCGGCCCGAGCAGAAGATCCATACGCTGATCATCAACGGTACCGAGTGCGAGCCTTACATCACTGCCGACGACAGCGCCATGCGCTACCGCGCCGAGCACATCGTCGCCGGTATCGAAGTGCTGATGCACATCCTGCGCCCGGAGCAGGTGCTGATTGGCATTGAAGACAACAAGCCTGATGCTGTCGCGGCCATGCGCGCGGCTGTCGGCGAACGCGCTATGCAGGTTGTGGTCTTCCCGACCAAGTACCCGTCCGGCGGCGAAAAGCAGCTGATCCAGATTCTGACTGGCAAGGAAGTCCCCAGTGGCGGCCTGCCGGCCGATCTTGGCATGGTCTGCCAGAACATCGGCACCCTGCTGGCAATCCACGACGCCGTGTTGCTGGGCCAGCCGCTGATCAAGCGGATCACCACCCTGACCGGTGATGCACTGAGCCATCCAACCAATGTCGAAGCGCTGATCGGCACGCCGATTCGGGATCTGCTCAGCTTTGGCGGCTTGCAGCCGGAGAAGCTGTTCCGCCTTGTCATGGGCGGGCCGATGATGGGCTTTACCCTGCAAAGCATGGATGCGCCCATCGTCAAGACCACCAACTGCCTGCTGGCTGGCAGCAAGGCCGAACTGCCGCCACCACCACCGGCGCAGCCGTGCATTCGCTGCGGTCTGTGTGCCGAAGCCTGCCCTGCCAGCCTGCTGCCGCAGCAGCTGCACTTCTTTGCCATGGGCAAGGATTACGACCAGCTGAAGCGTCAGCACCTGTTCGACTGTATCGAATGCGGCGCATGCTCCTACGTTTGCCCCAGCAGCATTCCGCTGGTGCAGTACTACCGCGCAGCCAAATCCGAGATTCGCGCGCTGGATCTGCAGCAACACAAGGCCGACCACTCGCGCCAACGCTTCGAGCACCGCCAGGAGCGCCTGCAGCGCGAAGCCGAGCAGAAAGAACGCGACCGTATCGCCCGTGCCGAGAAAGCCGCACGCCTCAAGGCCGCCAAAGAAGCAGAAGCGGCCAAACCGGCCGACTCCGACACCGCAGCACCGGCGGCCGACACGCCGGCACCGAAGGCCGGTGGACTGACGCCGGAGCAAAAGCAACTGAAGATCGCTGCTGCCACCGCCCAGATGGCGCTGAAGAAGCTGCAGAAACAGCTGGCCGCCAACCCGGACAACACCGATCTTCAAGCGCAGATCCCGCAACTGGAACAAGCTGCGCGCGACGCCCAGGAAGCCTTCGACAAGGCTCAGGGCGACATCAGCAGCCAGCCTGCGGCACCGGCACCGCAGGCGGCTGGTGAAGACGACGCCAAGAAACTTAAGATCGAAGCCGCCATGCTGCGCGCTGCGCTGAAAAAGGCAGAACGCGCCGCCGGCGACAGCCCGAGTGACGAGCAACAGGCGGAAATTGCCAAGTTGCGCGAGCAGGCAGAAGCAGCCGAAGCACGCGTACCGGCGACTGCGGCCGCGAAGAAGCCGGTCGACGAAAAACTGAAGCAGGCCAAGCTCGATCTGGCCATGGCGCGTGCCGCAACCAAGAAGACCGAACGGGCGCTGGCAGAGAATCCTGACGATGCCGACCTGCAAGCACAGCTCGCAACCCAGCAGCAGACGCTGAGCGCTGCCGAGCAAGCGCTGCACGAGGCGGAAAATGCCAGCCCCATTCCGCCGCCGGAACGCCAGCGCGTCGACAAAAAGCCGGTAGATGAGCAGCTGCGCGAACTGAAAACCAACCTCGCTACCACCAAGGCCGACTTCAAGCGCGCCGAGCGTGAGCTGAAAGAATCGACCGAAGCGGGAGCCGATACCGCAGCCGCTGAACAGGAACTGGCCACCCGCCGGGCAGCGCTCGACGTCGCCGCCAAGGCCTTCGCCGACTACATGGCCAGCAAGGAGACCAACTGATGGCGCTGGTACGCATGACATCGCCCCACGCCAAGGGCAATAACCACACCCAGACCATCATGCTCTGGGTGCTGGGCGCTACCCTGCCCGGCATCGTGGTCCTGACCTGGTTCTTTGGCTTCGGCACCCTGATCAACATCGTTTACGCCAGCCTGGTTGCCCTGCTGGTTGAAGCCGTCATTCTGCTGATCCGCAAGCGCCCCGTCGGCTTTTATCTGCGCGACGGCAGTGCCCTGGTGACCGCTTGGCTGCTGGCGCTGGCGCTGCCTCCTTATGTGCCGTGGTGGCTGACGCTGATCGCCGTCAGCTTCGCTATCGTGTTTGGCAAGCAGCTGTACGGTGGCCTTGGCCAGAACCCGTTCAACCCCGCGATGCTCGGCTACGTCGTGGTGCTGATCTCCTTCCCGGTTGAGATGACCAGCTGGCCAGCCTGGCGCGGCATCGAAGCAGTGATGCCTGACGTACATTCCACGCTTGGCCTGCTGGATGGCCTCAGCCGCATCTTCCTGCCCGCCGCCAACGCGATCGACGGCTGGACGCTGGCGACCGCACTGGATGCAGTGAAAACCAACAACAGTCTGACCATGAGCGAGCTGCACGCGGCCAACCCGGCCTTTGGCCAATTCGCCGGCCACGGCTGGGAGTGGGTCAGCCTCGCCTACCTGCTTGGTGGCGCGGCACTGCTCTACAAGCGTATCTACAGCTGGCACGCGCCGGTTGGCATGCTGGCCGCACTGGCCGTGATGAGCCTGCTGTTCTGGAATGGCAATGGCTCGGACTCCAACGGCTCACCGCTATTCCACCTGTTCAGCGGCGCGACCATGCTCGGTGCATTTTTCATCGTCACCGACCCGGTATCCGGCGCGACCAGCAAGCAGGGGCGCCTGATCTTCGGCGCCGGTGTCGGCATTCTGGTCTACGTGATTCGTGCCTGGGGCGGCTACCCCGACGCGGTTGCGTTTGCCGTGCTGCTGATGAACCTGGCCGCACCGACCATCGACTATTACAGTACGCCGCGCACCTATGGTCACAGCAAGGCCAAACGCGGCATGGGCAAGACGGACTGAGCCATGGAAAACCCTACCAGCACACGCAGCTCAATCCTGCGCAACAGTGTCATTCTGGGCCTGTTCGCCATGGCTACCGTCGGCATGATCGCGGTCACCCAGCAAGGTACTGCCGGGCGCATCGACGAGGCCCAACGCCGGGTACAGCTCAGCGCGCTGAACGAGATCATCCCGCACGAACAGCACGACAACGACCTGCTAGCCGACAGCTTCAGCGTCGACGACCGCCAATACCTCAATTTGACGACACCGAAAGACGCCTTTCGCGCCCGCAATGACGGTGCGGTCAGCGCAGTTATCTTACCTGTCGTCGCGCCTGACGGTTACAGCGGTCGCATTGACCTGCTGGTCGGCATCAACGCCGATGGCAGCATCGCTGGCGTGCGCAGTGTCAGCCACCGAGAGACACCGGGTCTTGGCGACCGGATTGAGACCGCCAAGAGCCAATGGGTACTCGAATTCAATGGCAAGAGCCTGAGCATGCCAGTACCGGAACAATGGGCAGTCAAGAAAGATGGCGGCCAGTTTGATCAATTCACTGGTGCGACCATTACCCCGCGCGCGGTGGTTAAAGCCGTGTATCAGGCACTCACCTATTTCGACGCACACCGGGCCAGCCTGCTGCAGCTGGACGAGGAGTAATCCATGGCGACCAAAACGCTTTCTGAGATCACCGCCGACGGCCTGTGGCACAACAACCCGGGCCTGGTCCAACTGCTCGGGCTCTGTCCGCTGCTTGGTGTCAGCAGCTCGGTGGTCAATGCGCTGGGCCTGGGGTTGGCGACCATTCTGGTACTGACGGGCTCAAACCTCGCCGTCTCGCTGATTCGCAGCGCAGTGACCGACGCAGTGCGTCTGCCCGCTTTCGTCATGATCATCGCCGCGCTGACCACCTGCATCGAGCTGCTGATGCAGGCTTTCACCTACGAGCTGTACCAGATTCTTGGCATTTTCATTCCGCTGATCGTCACCAACTGCGTCATTCTCGGTCGCGCCGACGCCTTCGCCTCGAAGAACCCGATCCTGCCATCAATGGTCGATGGCTTCATGATGGGCCTGGGCTTCACCCTGGTGCTCATCGTGCTCGGCGGTCTGCGCGAGCTGATCGGCCACGGCACCCTGTTTGCCGGGATGGACCTGCTGCTGGGCCCGATTGCTGCAGACTGGAGGCTGGTGATATTCCCCAACTACAAGGACGTGCTGTTTGTCATCCTGCCACCTGGCGCCTTTCTGTTCATGGGTTTGTTGATCGCGCTGAAGAACCTGATTGACGCCAAGGTCAAGGAGCGCGCGGCGGCCCGTGAAGTCAAACCGGTCGCGGCTGGCAGCAAGCGCGTTCGCATCACCGGCACCATCAGTTGATAAGAGTCTGGACCTGATGAACAAGGAAAAACGCTACGAAATTTTCAGCCGGCTGCGTGAGGACAATCCGCACCCTACGACCGAGCTGAATTTCAGCACACCGTTCGAGTTGCTGGTAGCGGTTACCCTGTCGGCCCAGGCCACAGATGTCGGCGTCAACAAGGCTACCGACAAGCTGTTCCCGGTGGCCAATACCCCCGAAGCCATTTACGCCCTGGGCGTGGACGGCCTCAGCGAATACATCAAGACCATCGGCCTTTACAACAGCAAGGCGCGCAACGTTATCGCCGCCTGCAAAATCCTGATTGAAGAGCACAACAGTCAGGTGCCGGAGACCCGCGAGGCGCTCGAAGCTCTCCCCGGCGTCGGCCGCAAGACAGCAAACGTTGTGCTCAACACCGCCTTTGGCCAGCCAACCATGGCAGTCGATACGCATATTTTCCGGGTCAGCAACCGCACCGGCATCGCCCCTGGCAAAACCGTGCTGGCCGTCGAAAAGCAATTGCTCAAGCACGTTCCCAAGGAGTTTCTGGTCGACGCCCACCACTGGCTGATTCTGCATGGGCGCTACGTCTGCAAGGCCAGAACGCCCCAATGTGGCAGTTGCCGAATCGAGGATTTGTGCGACTACAAGCACAAGACCTCCGACTGAACGCCCGCCCTGTCACGCCTTGCGAAACGCAGTGAAAACACACTGCGTTTTTTCGTTAAATTCAATTGAAAAAATCTATTTCCGCAAATTCGTATCTGAGTTTATAAGGTGCGCAAATGACATGTTCAGCGTGGAGTTGAGTCATGAGCCAAGCCAAATCAGATATCGAACTGGACGACGACGAGTTCATCGAAGACGATGACACTCCCGAGACCGACAGCGCCCCCATCTCCAAAAGTAGCCTGACCAAGCGTCGCTTGATCGACAACTACCTGGAGGAACGCCGTTTGCAGAAGGAACTCAACGACTTCGATTTCGACTGACAGCCCATCGAAACGCAGGCCAGGCCTGCGTTTCCCACCCCCGCATAGAATCAATTTAATCTATCAGCACTATTATTTAAATTCGCTTAATCTATCATCCTTCCGCGACTATTCTTGCAACATTCGCTAATGATTCTCATTAGATATTTTCCTTGAGGTGTCGCCATGACCAAGACCATCACCTTCGCCTGCATGCACTTTTCCATCGCCTTTGGCGTGGTGTACCTGCTCACCGGTAGCATCATGATTGGCGGTGTCGTTGCGCTGATTGAACCTGCGATCAACACGGTAGCCTTCTACTTCCACGAGAAGCTGTGGAATCGTCTGGAGCGCCGCCAGCGCATCCGCCGCGCCCAGCTGCCGTTTCCGCTTTCTGCCTGAGCCAAGGGAAGCGCCCGGGACGGATGGAAACGGAACTTTGTCGGCAAATTGCGGTTAAATCTCTTGTGTCCCCCAGGTAGAGAATCAGCTTGCGCCGGCTTCCCAAAACTCTGTCACTGCTCTCCAGTCTGCTAACGTGCATTGCCCTTTCAGCGCATGCCGACGCCTATGAGTACCCGGTTGAGAACCCCTTTATGGCGACGGTTGCCGGCACCCCTGAACGCATGCGGGCAAAGGTACCGTCAGAGGTAGACGTCCAGCAAACGGACCTCAAGGTGCGTGTGTTGCCGGAGCGGCATTTGCCCCCAGCACTCTCCCAGTATCGCGATCTGCATTACCGTGTGGCGTGGCACGACACGCCATCACCGCTGGTGTTTCTGATTGCCGGAACCGGCTCCGGCTACGACAGCAGCCGAATGGACTACCTGAAGCGCCTGTTCTGGCAGGCCGGCATGCATGTGATCGTACTGTCGTCGCCGACCAATCATGATTTTATCGCTGCCGCCTCGCGCAGCGGCCTGCCGGGTATTGCCGCCGAAGACGCCCGTGACTTGCATACGGCGATGAGCATGGCACTGGAGAAGGCAAAGGACGAGCTGGATCTTGAGGTTACCGGCTACCGCCTCGCCGGATTCAGCCTAGGTGCGCTGCACGCCGCGTTCGTCGCCGAACTGGACCATCACCTCGGGCAATTCGACTTCGAGCGCGTGCTGCTGCTGAATCCACCGGTGGATCTGTATACCTCGATCAGCAGGCTGGATGCGCTGTCCTACACGCGTATCGCCGGGGTCAGCGACAACGACAGCTTTTACGAGCATATCTTCCAGAAGCTGTCGCGCCATTTTGCCAGCCGCGGTAACAGCGACATTCAAACCAGTATCTTCGAGGAAATCCAAAGCTCGCCCGAGGCGCTCACAGACCCGGAACTGGCCATGCTGATCGGCGCCGTGTTTCGCTTCGCTGCCGCCGACATCAACTTTATGAGCGACCTGATCAACGGCGGTGGGCGCTATGCCCCCGCCGACCAAACCCTGAAAGTCAGCACTTCCCTGACGCCCTATCTGCGCCGCGCGCTGTTCTGCGACTTCGAGTGTTACGTGCAGACGCAATTGCTACCGGCATGGCAAAGCCGCAACGCCGACGGCGACCTCAAGCACATGGCCGAACAGACCAGCCTGCGACACCTGCGCAGCTTTCTCCACAACAGCACCAATATCGCGGTTGTCAGCAATGCCCGCGAACTGATCCTGACCCGCGACGACTACCAATTCCTGGCGGACACCTTCGGTGCGCGCGCGTTTCTGTATCCCAATGGCGGTCACGGGGGCAATCTGGACTACGGCCCGGTCGCAGAACGGTATTTGCAGTTCCTGCAGGAGGGCGCGCAATGAGACTGTTGATTGGCCTTGGCGTATTGGCATCGCTGTCCTCTGCCGGCGTGCTGGCAGACGATTCGGAGCGCGCCATTCCCGCATACCAGGACCCGCTGCTAAAACTGGATATCGACGAACGCGAAAATCGCTACCAGTTTGAGCGCTCCAGCCTGCGCGCGCTCAAGGTGCAGGATCCGATCGAAGGGCTGAACCGTCGCGTCTACCGTTTCAACGCGCAGTTTGATCGTTATGTTTACCTGCCCGCAGTGCGTACCTATGTGTGGGCAACCCCTTCTCCCGTGCGCACAGGCGTATCCAACGTTTTCAATAACTTGCGAGACATTCCTAATCTTGGGAACAGCCTGCTGCAGGGCAAGTTCGAGCGCAGCGGCCAGACCACCGCCCGGCTGCTGTTCAACAGCATCTTCGGCCTGGCCGGAATCTTTGATGTGGCGGAGAAAATGGGCCTGCCGCAGCAGGATGAGGACTTCGGCCAGACGCTGGGGGTCTGGGGCGTACCGCCCGGGCCGTATATCGTGATCCCGTTTCTCGGGCCATCAAATCTGCGTGACGGCACCGGGCGCGCGGTTGACTGGGTGTTCGAAGACTACGTCAACTACATGCAAAACCGCGATTTCATGAACAACTACCAGGCAACCTGGGGCGTCTGGGCCATTGATCTGCGCTACCAGACACCGTTCCGCTACGGCGCACTGGACAGTCCGTTTGAGTACGACCAGGTGCGTTATCTCTACACCAAACTGCGTGAGTTCGAGGTCGGAAACTAGCCGACGCGAAAAATGATGTGATCTTCCCAATCGTCATCGGCAACGCTGCCCTCGGCCAGCATGTGCCCAGAGAGTGAAATACCCGCTGCGTGCACCGCATTACGATCGCCACAGACCAGATGATGCCACGGCGGCAGATCTTTACCCTCGGCCGCGAGGCGGTAGCCACAGGTTGGCGGCAACCAGGCGAAATCCTGCGCCTTGCCCGGGGTCAGCTGAATGCAGTCAGGTACGAACTTGCGCCGATTGGCGTAGTCACCGCACTGGCAGGTTTTCAGGTCGAGCAATTTGCAGGCGATCTTGGTGTAGTAGAACACCTGCGGCTCGTCTTCATCTTCCAGCTTTTGCAAACAGCAGAGACCGCAGCCATCACAGAGCGATTCCCACTCTTCCTGATCCAGCTCCGCCAGCGCCTTGCGCTTCCAAAACGGTTCAACACGCATCGCCATAATTCAGCCCTCCTCGCGCAGACAATCAGCCAGCCAGTCCATCAGGGCTGCCAGATCAAACGGCCAATCCAGCTCGGCACCGGTGTCCACGCGCTGCACCACCGGGATACGCAGTTGATAGCGTTCCATCAGCTCGTCACTGTCGGCGATATCAACCTGACTGACCTGCACACTGGTCGCCAATGGCGCCAACTCGGCAAGGGCGGCATCACAGAGATGACACCCGAGGGTGCCGTAAAGACTGAGCTGGATCATGGCTACGCATCAAGACAGGGAAAGCGCGCATTCTACCCTGTTTGCCAATGCCTGCCGACTGCCCTTGGCAGCCGGCTGACCATCAAACATACTCAACAGACCGTCTCGGGAGAGTTCTATGGATTGGGAAACACTGCTGTGCCGCGAGCGACTGGGCAAAACCTTCACCAGCGATGAAGAGCTCGGCCGAACGCCGTTTCACAAGGATCATGACCGCGTCATCTTCTCCGGCGCCTTTCGCCGGCTGGGTAAAAAGACCCAGGTTCATCCGGTTTCCAGCAACGATCACATCCATACCCGTCTGACCCACAGCCTGGAGGTCGGCTGTGTAGGCCGCTCCCTGGGCATGCGCGTGGGCGAGATGCTGCGCGGCCAACTACCCGAATGGTGCCAGCCAGCAGATCTGGGCGTCATCGTGCAGGCCGCCTGCCTTGCCCACGACATCGGCAACCCACCCTACGGCCACTCCGGCGAGGATGCCATTCGCCACTGGTTCAGACAGGCCGCCGAGCGGGGTCTGCTGGATCAACTGAGCGACGCCGAACGTGATGACTTCCTGCACTTTGAAGGAAACGCCCAGGGATTCCGGGTCCTGACCCAGATCGAATATCACCAGGCCGAAGGCGGCATGCGTCTGACCTACGCAACCCTCGGCGCCTATCTCAAGTACCCCTGGACTGCCCGTCACGCCGATAGCCTGGGTTACAAGAAGAACAAGTTCGGCTGCTATCAGGCTGAATACCCGCTGCTCAAGCAGATCGCCGACAAGCTCGGCCTGCCGATGCAGGAGGACAACCGCTTCAGCCGTCATCCGCTGGTGTATCTGGTCGAGGCGGCCGACGATATCTGCTACGGCCTGATCGACCTGGAAGACGGGTTGGAAATGGATCTGCTGGCCTATACGGAGGTCGAGCGCGTACTGCTGGATCTGGTCGGTGACGATTTGCCGGAAACCTACCGACTACTCGGCCCGCAGGACTCCCAGCGCCGGCGCCTGGCGTTCTTGCGAGGCAAGGCCATCGAACATCTGGTTAATGCCGCGGCCGAAGCGTTCATTGCACAGCAGCCAGCCCTGCTCGCGGGCGAACTGGAAGGCGATCTGGTTGAACACATGCATGGCGCCGCGCGGCGCTGCGTGCTGGACGCCAAGCAGATGGCCCGTAAACGTATCTTTCAGGACAAGCGCAAGACACTGCATGAAATCGGCGCCTACAGCACCCTGGAAACGTTGCTGGACGCCTTCTGTGGTGCCGTCAACGAGCTGCACGCTGGACAGCACCTGAGCTTCAAGCACCAGCGCATCCTGGATCTGCTTGGCCACACCATCCCGCAGGCAGACTGGCCGCCTTATCGCAGCTATCTGCGAGTACTGGACTTTATCGCCGGGATGACCGACCTGTACGCTGCCGAGATGGCGGCGCAGATTCGCGGCTTCAGCAGGAATTGACCGAGCGCTGTTCCAGCCGGTCCAGCAGCAGATCGACCAGCACCAGCTGGGCAGAGAGCGCTTGAGTGGCAATCTGAAAATACTCCACCGACTGCATGCTTACGTTGTCGGGTCGCTCCAGCAACTCCCGAATGCGTTCAAGCAGAGCGTCAAGCGCCTCCTCTGCAACGCGCACGGGCTGGCTGACACTGGCGCGCAGTTCTGGATCGGATACCAGACGCGCAAGCGCTGCGTAGCACTGCTCGTTGATTTGCGCATTCAAAGACGCCAGATGCGCCCGCCAGATAGGGAGGTTCTGCCGGTTGGCCACAATCCCGGTACCGATGGCCCGCGATTGCCCTACCGTCTCAGTGTTGTTCAGCAACTCCAGCCACAGGCCTTCAGCCTGCGGCGCAAGGCGCCCGAGACATACCAGATCGTTGCGATCTGCCAGCGACTGGATAGTTACCAGCAGCAAACGAATCATCTCGTTATGCGCCTGCAGCATCTGTTCAGCCGATCCGTGAAACTCACCCTGTTCAATCCGGTTCCAGTAGGCGAGTGCCTCATGCCAGCTGTCGTACCAGTGCAAGCTCGCCATATGCTGGCGACAACCCTCCAGCACCTGATTGATTTGCTGGTTCACCGACCAGCGACGCCCTTCCAGCGCCCCTTCCCCGGACAGCACGCCGTAAAAAAGGCCGCGATGGCGTTGCACCTGTTCAATCAACTGACGCAGTAACCGTATCTGCGCCAGCGCTCGGCGCAGCGCAGCCAGGTTTCCCCGCCGCGCTCGCTGACGCGCGATCACCCAGACCGCGAGCGCCAGCAGCACTCCCCCCAGTATCAAAGCGGCCATCCAGCGTCCCTCCATGACGGCCCCACCTCTTCTCGTCAAACGCCGGCTGAAAGTAACTCGATCCGATAGCCATCCGGATCCTCAACAAAGGCCAGAACGCGTGTGCCGTGCTTCATTGGGCCCGCCTCACGCACCACGTTGCCACCAGCCTGTTTGATCTGCTCACAGGCCAGATACACGTCGTGCACTTCGATGGCGATATGCCCGTAACCGGTTCCCAGGTCGTAGGAGGGTGTATCCCAGTTCCAGGTCAGCTCAAGCGCAGTGTGCTCAGCTTCATTGCCGTAACCAACGAACACGTTGGTAAAGCGTCCTTCCGGGTAGTCCTTACGGCGCAACAGCGTCATACCCAGCACTTCGGTGTAAAAGGCAATGGACTTGTCGAGATCTCCGACCCGGAGCATGGTGTGCAGAATTCGCATGATCGCTACCCTTGCGTGTCGATACGGTCAAAGCTAACGGTTTAGCCCTTGCACTAGCAAGCTAAACGAAAACGCCCGGCGAAATCGCTTTCGCCGGGCGTTGTTCAACTAACCTTAAGGCACAGATCAGAGCAGTTTGCGGCCCTTGCCTGCGGCAATGCGCATGCGCAGTGCATTCAGCTTGATGAAGCCGGCTGCATCTGCCTGGTTGTAGGCACCGGCGTCGTCTTCGAAGGTCGCGATGTTGGCATCAAACAGCGAGTCGTCCGACTTGCGGCCAACCACGATGACGTTGCCCTTGTACAGCTTCAGACGAACCACACCGTTTACGTTCAGCTGAGAGGCATCAATCATCTGTTGCAGCATGACGCGCTCCGGGCTCCACCAGAAACCGTTGTAGATCAGCTCGGCGTACTTCGGCATCAGGCTGTCTTTCAGGTGGGCAACTTCACGGTCCAGGGTGATGGACTCGATGGCGCGGTGACCTTTCAGCATGATGGTGCCGCCGGGGGTTTCGTAGCAGCCGCGGGACTTCATGCCGACGAAACGGTTCTCGACGATATCCAGACGACCAATACCATTGGCGCCACCAACCTTGTTCAGGTAGGTCAGGACTTCGGCCGGGGTCATTTCCTTGCCGTCGATGGCAACGATGTCGCCATTGCGGTAACTCAGCTCGATGTAAGTCGCCTGGTCAGGTGCGCTCTCCGGGGAGACAGTCCAGCGCCACATGTCTTCTTCATGCTCGGTCCAGGTGTCTTCCAGCACGCCGCCCTCATAGGAGATGTGCAGCAGGTTGGCGTCCATCGAGTAGGGAGACTTCTTCTTGCCATGGCGCTCGATCGGAATACCGTGCTTCTCGGCGTAATCCATCAGCTTCTCGCGGGACAGCAGGTCCCACTCACGCCAGGGAGCGATCACCTTTACGCCCGGCTTCAGTGCGTAAGCACCCAGCTCGAAGCGAACCTGGTCGTTACCTTTACCGGTCGCGCCGTGGGAGATGGCGTCACCACCGGTCTCGTTGGCGATTTCGATCAGACGCTTGGCGATCAGCGGGCGAGCAATGGAGGTACCCAGCAGGTACTCACCTTCGTAAACGGTGTTGGCACGAAACATCGGGAACACGAAGTCACGCACGAACTCTTCGCGCAGGTCGTCGATATAGATTTCCTTCACACCCATGGCCTGAGCCTTGGCGCGTGCCGGTTCTACTTCTTCACCCTGACCCAGGTCAGCAGTAAAGGTGACCACTTCACAGTTGTAGGTTTCCTGCAGCCACTTGAGAATGACCGAGGTATCCAGACCGCCGGAATAGGCCAGGACGACTTTGTTGACTTCTGCCATTACGTGCTCCCTTAAGCAAGACTGAGACGCCACCCCCGGGGGAATGGGCGAAAGGCGCTATTCTAGCGCCAGAGCAGCAGGATTCACAGGGGAGCAACCCGCGACTTTCAGCTCAAGGCCGATTCAGCCCGGCATTTCGACGAACTGCAACTCAGTCGTGCTGTAGCCGGAGCAGGACCCGGCGGTTAGCCGCGCGCCCTTCGGCTGTGCGATTGCTCGCAATCGGATAGCCATCGCCATGAAAGCGCATGGTAAACAGGTTCTCGTCAACGCCCTGCTCCATTAGATAGTCCCGCACTGCCAGGGCGCGTTGGCGCGACAGCTCGCGATTGTCGAGGCGGTTGCCCTGATTATCGGAGTGCCCATCGAGGATGATACTGCTGAGGTTTTCATCGGCCTTGATGTACTGCAGGATGGCGTCGAGCCGCACCTTGGCTTCGGCGCTGAGGTTACTGCCACCGGCGCCAAAGCCAATGATGCTTTGCGCTGCCTGCGCCGCACTGATCGGCAACAAGGCACTGATGCACTCCTGAAACTCCAGCCTCGCCTGCTGATAGCCAACACTGGACACGACCACCCGGATCTGGTCACCGCTGGTCTGGCTGCTGCGCATGATGGTCGGCTGCAGGCCAGAGGCCAAGCCGGCCAGCATGCGCCCCGCCTGTGCGTAGGGCGCCATCATGGTGTACGTACCCGCGCCGACCTCAATCTGCCCGACTGGCTGCGCCGCCGTACCCGGACGCCACGGCGGCGGGTCGTTGATAACCTGCGCCGCGCCGGGGCGCATCGGATTATCCCAGGCCTTGAGCTCAAACTCGGGATGCTCGCCGGCCCGGCGAACAAAACTCGCCTCTCCGTAACCGGCCACGGACTGACTCAAACGACAGGCAAACTGATCCCCTTCGACCTGCCACTGCACGTCTTCCATGCGGGTCTGAAAGGTCATTGCCTGTGCGGACATCGACAGCCCGACAAGCATGACCAGAGGTGCTCGTGTCACTCGACTCTCCAGATGGGTTCGCCAACCGGTGGGCGAACGCTGACTTCTCTTGCCAGCTTCATCGGCGGACCACAGGAAAACTTTATTCTCCGGCGGAAAAAAAGCCTCTTTTTCACGCGCCCCTGCCGTCGCCCCCTTCGATCAGCACCCTGCGCAGCAGCCGATGAACAGCCTGCAACGCGTGCGGAGTGTCAAAGCCGGGTCGATTGGGTTAGCATTGCGGCATCAAATCTGCACTGGAATCCCCCGCATGACCGACCGCCTGACGCTCATCCGCCCGGACGACTGGCATATCCACCTGCGCGATGGCGCCGTACTGCAGCACACCGTGCCCGATGCTGCGCGTTCCTTTGGCCGCGCCATCATCATGCCCAATCTGGTTCCGCCAGTGCGCGATGCAGCCGAAGCTGAGGGCTACCGCGAGCGCATTCTGGCTGCCCGCCCGGCCGGCTCCAGCTTTGAGCCGCTCATGGTTCTGTACCTGACCGACAAGACCTCACCCGAGATCGTCCGCCAGGCCCACGCCAGCGGCAAGGTTGTTGCTGCCAAGCTGTATCCGGCCGGCGCCACCACCAACTCCCAATCGGGTGTCACTGCGCTGGAGAACATCTACCCGGCACTGGAAGCAATGGCCGAGGTTGGCATGTTGCTGCTGGTACACGGCGAAGTCACCCATGCCGAGGTCGACATCTTCGACCGTGAAAAAGCCTTTATTGATCAGCAACTGGTGAAGCTGGTAGAACGCTTCCCGAGCCTGCGCGTGGTGTTCGAACACATCACCACCGCCGACGCGGTCAGCTTCGTCAATCAGGCTCCGGCCAATGTTGGCGCAACGATTACCGCACACCACCTGCTGTTCAACCGCAACCACATGCTGGTTGGCGGTATCCGCCCTCACCTGTTCTGTCTGCCGGTACTCAAGCGTCAGACCCACCAGCAGGCGCTGTGTGATGCCGTGGTATCCGGGTCGAGCAAGTTCTTCCTCGGCACCGACTCGGCTCCCCATGCACGCCACGCCAAAGAAGCCGCCTGCGGCTGTGCCGGTTGCTATACCGCGCACGCTGCCATCGAGCTGTATGCCGAAGCGTTTGATGAGCTCGGCGCGCTAGACAAGCTGGAAGGCTTTGCCAGTTTCCACGGGCCTGACTTCTACGGCCTGCCGCGCAACACCGACAGCATCACGCTGGAGCGTGAGAGCTGGACGGTGCCAACGCAATTGCCCTTTGGCGACCAGGTCATCGTTCCACTGCGCGCCGGCGAACAAATTCGCTGGCGCCTGGTCTGACCCCATTCATCGACAGCAAGGATAATCCGTGAGCGAGTTCGACTTTGATGGCGAAGAACAGGACGTCATGCCCAGCGGCAAGGCCAAGTCTCCCCTGGCTTACCGTTTCCGCGGTTTTCTGCCGGTAGTCATCGACGTGGAAACCGGCGGTTTCAACGCCGCGACCGATGCGCTGCTGGAAATCGCCGCCACCACCATCAACATGGACGACGACGGGCTGGTCTATCCGGACCACACCACGTTCTTCCGCGTTGAGCCCTTCGAAGGCGCCAACATTGAAGCGGCCGCGCTGGAGTTTACCGGCATCAAGCTGGATCACCCGCTGCGCCAGGCCGTCAGTGAAGAACACGCGTTGACCGAGATCTTCAAGCACATCCGCAAGGCGGTGAAATCCGCTGGCTGCAAACGGGCCGTGCTGGTCGGCCACAACGCCTTCTTCGACCTCGGCTTCCTCAATGCGGCGGTTGAACGAACCCAGATCAAGCGCAATCCGTTCCACCCGTTCTCGTGTTTCGACACCGCCACGCTTGGCGGGCTGGCATACGGCCAGACGGTGCTGGCCAAGGCCTGCAGCGCTGCGGGGATCGATTTTGACGGTCGCGAGGCGCACTCCGCCCGCTACGACACCGAGAAAACCGCCGACCTCTTCTGCACCATCGTCAATCGCTGGCGCGAGATGGGCGGCTGGCCGCCAGTCGAGTAATTCCGTTCCCAACAACCCGGCCAAATGGCCGGGTTGTTGCTTCTCTCCCAGGGTTGCCCCTCCACCAAGCTGGGGTTATGGTCCCATAGGAATCCAAATCATCCACTACACTGGAAAGGTGATCGTGTTCGGCCCCAAGCAGGATCGGGCCAACCACACAGGCCAGCTGCGCGACGGCAGCGGCTACTGACAATCAGAAAAAGGAGTTATTTCACATGATGCGCAAATCCCTTGCCCTGCTGTTTTCGGCCACCATCGGATACGCCTCAATCAGCGCCACTCCCGCCGCCGCAGAGAGCTTCGTTACCATTGGTACCGGTGGCCAGACCGGCGTTTATTATGTTGTCGGCCAATCAGTCTGCCGTCTGCTCAACCGCAACTCCGCCGAGCACGGCATTCGCTGCAACGCACCCTCCAGCGGTGGCTCGGTAGCCAACGTCAACGCCATTCGTGGCGGTGAAATGAACATGGGCGTGGTTCAATCCGACATCCAATACAAAGCGTACGAAGGTATCGAGAGTTTCGAAGCCGATGGCGCATTCAGTGACATGCGCGCCCTGTTCGCATTGCACGGCGAACCGCTGACCATCGTTGCCCGCAATGACGCCAATATCACCGGCGTGAAAGACCTCAAAGGCAAGCGCGTCAACATCGGCAACCCCGGTTCAGGCCAACGCGACACCATGGACGTGGTGATGCAGGCGCTGGGCTGGACTACCGATGACTTCGCCCTCGCCTCCGCGCTGGACGCTGCCGAGCAGGCGGCCGCACTGGGCGACAACAACATCGACGCCATGGTGTATGTTGTCGGCCACCCGAACGGCTCCATTCAGGAAGCGACCACCACTGTCGACGCCAACCTGGTCTCAGTATCTGGCCCGGAAATCGATCAACTGATCAGCGAGCGTCCTTACTACGCCAAGGCGATTATTCCTGGCGGCCTGTACCGTGGGAATGACGCTGACACCGAAACCTTCGGCGTGCGCGCGACGCTGGTTGCCTCTACCGCAACCGACGAAGAAACCGTCTACCAGACCGTCAAGGCGGTCTTCGAGAACTTCGACCGCTTCAAGCGCCTGCACCCTGCCTTCGCCACCCTGAAGGAAGAGCAGATGATCAAGGAAGGGCTCTCCGCCCCGCTGCATGAAGGCGCCATCCGCTACTACAAGGAACGTGGCTGGATGTAACGCAAAACGGGCCACCCTCAGGGGTGGCCCGCCTGTTTCAAGACCTTAATTCATTTGCTGCCGCCACTTCGGCAGCGCTCGGGCCGTGCTCCACAAGACAGCGGCCCCCCCTTGCGGTACCAACCAGCGTACCGCGCCGACAACCCGATTGCCGGAACAAGCACAATACCAGGGAGCCGCGACAGCCATGAGCCAATCAAGCGACGCCAACGAACTCAACAGTGAACTTGAAGATCTGGTCGCCACCAGCGACACGGGGGCACGCAAACCCACTGGGCCGGCCCGCAACCTGCTGATGAGCATTGCCGCCATCTGGTCGCTGTTTCAGCTGTGGATAGCCTCGCCACTGCCGTTTCTGGTCGGTTTTGGGGTATTCAACAGTACCGAGGCGCGCTCCATTCACCTCGCGTTTGCGGTGTTTCTCGGCTTCATGGCCTATCCGGCGTTCAAGCGCTCACCGCGTGAGTACATTCCTGCCCTCGACTGGATACTCGCGCTCGTTGCTGCCTTCTGTGCAGCCTACCTGTATCTGTTTTACGCCGAACTGGCCGAGCGCCCAGGCCGCCCGACCACCCAGGATGTGGTGGTCGCAGTTACCGGTCTGATCCTGCTGCTGGAAGCTACCCGCCGGGCTCTTGGCCCGCCGCTGATGATCGTTGCCCTGGTGTTCATCGTCTACTCCATGGCAGGCCCTTACATGCCGGGCATCCTCGCCCACCGCGGTGTCAGTCTGGAAGCGCTGACCAACCATCAATGGCTGACTGCGCAGGGCGTATTCGGTATTGCTTTGGGCGTATCGACCAGCTTCGTGTTCCTGTTTGTGCTGTTTGGTTCGCTGCTGGATAAGGCCGGTGCTGGCAACTACTTCATCAAGGTCGCCTTCTCTCTGCTCGGTCACTACCGCGGCGGCCCGGCCAAGGCTGCCGTAGTGGCTTCCGGGATGACCGGCCTGATTTCCGGCTCGTCGATTGCCAACACGGTAACCACTGGCACCTTCACCATTCCGATGATGAAACGGGTGGGCTTCTCGGCCGAAAAAGCCGGCGCGGTTGAAGTCGCCTCCTCGGTAAATGGCCAGATCATGCCGCCGGTCATGGGCGCTGCGGCGTTTTTGATGGTCGAGTATGTCGGCATTTCCTATGTCGACGTGATCAAGCATGCATTCCTGCCCGCGCTGATTTCCTACATCGCGCTTATCTATATCGTCCATCTGGAGGCGGTAAAGGCAGGTATGCAGGGGCTGCAGAGCAGCAATCCGCCACGGCCGTTGCTGCGCAAGGTGATTGGTTTTCTGACCGGACTGCTGCTGTTGATGGCCCTGTCGTTTGCAGTCTACTACGGCCTTGGCTGGCTCAAGCCGGCGCTCGGTGACGCGGCCAGCTGGGTCATTGCCGGGGCTTTGGCTGTGGTGTATCTGGCGCTGCTGAAGATTGGCGCAGGCTACCCCGAACTGGAGCTGGATGACCCTAACTCACCCGTCGTGCACCTGCCACAGACCAAACCGACGGTGATGTCCGGCCTACACTACATCCTGCCAGTGATCGTGCTGATCTGGTGTCTGATGGTCGAACACCTGTCGCCAGGCCTGTCTGCGTTCTGGGCGACCGTACTGATGATCGTGATCATCCTGACCCAGCGCCCGCTGATGGCGTTTTTCCGCGGTGACGGCAACACCGGTGGAGCGGTACGCCAGGGGGTGAATGAGCTCTGGGAAGGCTTGGTCGCTGGTGCCCGCAACATGATCGGCATCGGCATCGCCACCGCGACCGCCGGCATCATTGTAGGCGCGGTATCGCAGACCGGGGTTGGCCTGGTGCTCGCCGATCTGGTCGAAATCCTGTCGATGGGCAACCTGCTGCTGATGCTGTTGCTGACCGCGGTGCTCAGCCTGATTCTCGGCATGGGGTTGCCTACTACCGCCAACTACATCGTGGTTTCCGCGCTGCTCGCGCCTGTCATTGTCACGCTGGGCCAGGAAAGCGGGCTATTGGTACCGCTGATCGCAGTGCACCTGTTCGTGTTCTACTTCGGCATCATGGCGGACGTCACGCCGCCGGTCGGTCTGGCCTCGTTTGCCGCCGCAGCGGTATCCGGTGGCGACCCTATCCGCACCGGCTTTCAGGCGTTCTACTACAGCCTTCGTACCGCCGCGCTGCCGTTCCTGTTCATCTTCAACACCGACCTGCTGCTGATCGACGTCGACTGGCTGCACGGCACCATTATCTTCGTCGTGGCCACCATCGCCATGCTGATCTTCGCAGCAGCCACCCAGGGCTGGCTGCTGGTGAAGAGCCGCTGGTACGAAAGCATTCTCCTGCTCCTTGTCGCGTTTACCCTGTTCCGTCCCGGCTTCTGGATGGACATGGTGCACGACCCCTACCGCTCGATCCCGCCTGCTCAGCTGGAGCAGGCACTGGAGCGGCTCGACAAGGGCAGCAACCTGCGTATTCAGGTCGCTGGCGAAGACGACATAGGCCAGCCACGCACCTTCTTCGTGCTGGTGCCGGTACCGGAAGGCGCCGATGGCGCGGAACGTCTCGATAAGCTTGGCCTGCTGTTGATGCAGGATGGCGACCGCACCGTGGTCGATATGGTTACCTACGGCAGCCCCGCAGCCGAACTGGGCTTCGAGTTTGATCAGGAAATCGTCGAGATCCTGGCCCCGGTGGATCGCTGGGCCAAGGAATGGATGTGGATTCCGGCCATCCTGGTATTCCTGCTGGTGCTCGGACTGCAATCGCGCCGGCGCCCTGCCGCCGCACGCGCATGAGGGATTGATCATGTACAACAAGATTCTGCTGCCCATCGACCTCAACCATAAACAGTCCTGGGAGAAGGCGCTGCCGACGGCCTTGAACCTGTGCCAAACCTATCAGGCGTCGCTGCACATCATTACCGTAATGCCTGATTTCGGCCTGCCGCTGGTAGGCGGTTTCTTCCCGCGTGAATACGCGGACCAGGCCAAGAAAACCATCAGCGACGGTTTGAAGAGCTTTGTCACCGAGCACATTCCCAAAGGCGTCAAGGTTCAGCGCATCGTTGCCGACGGCAAGGCGTACGAAGCCATCCTGCGCGTTGCGCGCAAGCTCGATGTTGACCTGATTGTCATGGCCTCCCACAAACGCAAGCGACTGGAAGACTACCTGCTGGGCACCAACGCCCTACGCGTCGTCCATCAGTCCAAACGCTCGGTCATGATCATCCGCTAGCCCGGTCTGGCACACATTCTGCTTGAGTAGAACCAGGTGGTTGAGACAGACCACCTGCTTCGACAAAGGCGTCGTTCCCTCCCCGATTCGATTTCGGGCAAGGGAGTGGCGCTTTTTTTGTACTCCAAAAACAGCTAAACCTGTTGTGACAAGCGCCCTCAAGCGCACAGAGGACCACAGAATGAATACCAGCTTCTGGAAAGCCGGACACACCCCGACCCTGTTTTCCGCGTTTCTGTACTTCGATCTCAGCTTCATGGTCTGGTATCTACTTGGCCCCCTTGCGGTGCAAATTGCGACCGACCTGCAACTAAGCGCACAGGAACGGGGCATCATGGTGGCCACGCCGATCCTGGCTGGTGCGCTGTTGCGGCTGGTACTGGGTTTTCTGGCCGATCGGCTGTCACCGAAAACAGCCGGCATCATCGGCCAATTGGTGGTCATCACTTCGCTGACGCTGGCGTGGCTACTCGGCGTGAACAGTTATGAGCACACGCTGCTGCTTGGCTTGGGCCTCGGTTTTGCCGGTGCCTCATTCGCAGTCGCGCTGCCACTGGCCTCGCAGTGGTATCCGCCGGAGCATCAGGGCAAAGCCATGGGGATTGCCGGCGCAGGTAATTCGGGCACCGTGCTGGCGGCTATCTTCGCCCCAGGTCTGGCCTATCTGTTCGGCTGGCAGAATGTGTTTGGCCTGGCATTGATCCCGCTGACCATTACCCTGGTTCTGTTTGTTCTGTTGGCACGCAATGCACCCAGCCGTCCGGCGCCAAAATCGCTCAGTGACTACGGCCGTGCCCTGCGCGACGTCGACAGTTGGTGGTTCATGTTTTTCTACAGCGTGACCTTTGGCGGCTTTATTGGCCTGGCCAGCGCCCTGCCCGGTTACTTCAGCGATCAATACGGTCTCAGCCCGGTCACCGCCGGTTATTACACTGCCGCCTGCGTCATGGCCGGCAGCCTGATGCGCCCCCTTGGCGGCGCCTTGGCCGACCGCATCGGCGGTATTCGCTCGCTGCTGGTGATGTACGCGATTGCATCAGTTTGCATCGCCATCGTCGGTTTCAACCTGTCCAGCTCCTGGGCCGCGTTGGCTCTATTCGTGATTGCCATGCTGGGCCTGGGCACCGGTAATAGCGCCGTTTTCCAGCTGGTGCCGCAGCGCTTCTTCCGTGAAATCGGTGTCATGACCGGCCTGATCGGTATGGCCGGCGGTGTCGGCGGCTTCATCCTGGCCGCCGGCCTGGGTGCCATCAAGCAGCACACCGGAGATTACCAGCTCGGGCTCTGGCTATTTGCCTCCCTTGGCCTGCTGGCGTGGGTTGGACTGTTCAACGTGAAGCGCCGTTGGCGTACGACCTGGGGTGCTTCCCACATGACCACGGCGCGCATCTGAACCATGGCGCTGCAGATAAGCGTCAGTCAGGCCTCCGACCAAGGGCCGCGCAAGCAAAATCAGGACGCCATCCGTGTCGTCACCCCAGCGCCTTGGCTGGCCACCAGCAAGGGGCATCTGCTGGCATTGGCTGACGGTGTCAGTCAATGCGCCGACGGCGCTCTGGCCGCCAACGCCACCCTGCAGGCGCTGGCACTGGATTACTACTCGACCCCCGAAACCTGGAGTGTCAGCCAGGCCCTTGATCGCCTGCTGACGGCGCACAACCGCTGGTTGCGCGCCAACGGTGGCGGCCAGCCGCTGCTGACCACGCTGACCGCACTGGTGCTGCGCGGTCGGCGCTTTACCCTGGCGCATATCGGCGACTGCCGCGCGTATCTGCTGCGCGATCGGCAGCTGCAACAACTGACCACTGAACACGTCTGGGAACAGCCGGGCATGGATCACGTGCTCAAGCGCGCCATGGGGCTCGATGAACATCTGCTGATGGACTACAGCGAAGGTGAGCTGCAGCAGGACGATCACATTCTGTTGCTCAGCGACGGCGTCTGGGCGGTGCTGAAGGACGCAGACCTGCTCGACTGCCTTACCCGCCAGCCAATCGAAGCCGGCTGCGATGCACTGGTGCAGCTCGCCCTGCAACGCGGCGGTCAGGACAACGCCAGCGCCCTGCTGGTGCGCATCGACGAGCTGCCGGATGAGTCGCTTGGCGACGCACTGGCGCCAGTGAACGAGCGCACCCTGCCGCCACGTTTAAAGCCGGGCCAGATGTTTGAGGGCTGGGAGGTTGCCAGCGTGGTCAACGAATCGCGCCAGTCGCTCGTCTACAGGGTACGCGATCCGTTGCAGCATACCTGGCTGTTGAAAACCCTGCCGCCGACCCTGTCGCAGGACGTGTCAGCACGCCAATCGCTGGTACTTGAAGAATGGTTCATGCGCCGGGTCGCCAGCAGCGTCGCGCCGGAGCTCCACCCTATGCCGCGGCGCAATCACCAGTACTACGTGATGCGCGAGTATCCGGGCCAGACGCTGGAACAACTGCGCAGACAACAGGGCCTGCTCAGTTTGGCCGCATGGCAGCAGATCGCAATCGAGCTGATTCGGGCGGTTGGAAAACTGCATCAGCGCAACCTGCTGCACTGCGACATCAAGCCGGACAACATTCACATGGGTGATGACCAGCGCTTGCGTCTGCTCGACTTTGGCCTGGTCTATTGCCCGGGGCTGTCGGTCGAAAGCCGCGGCAACACCGCAGGCACCCCCAGCTTTCTTGCCCCCGAAGCGCTAAACGGCGCGCTACCAAGCATTGCCCAGGACATCTACGCCACCGGGGTAACCCTGTACTTCCTGCTGACCGGTCATTACCCCTACGGCGAGATTGAGGCGTTTCAACGCCCGCGCTTTGGATCCCCGGTTCCACCCAGCCGCTATCGCCCCGACCTGCCGCCATGGGTTGATCACTTGCTATTACAATCAGTCGCGGTCGCGCCCGAGCAGCGCTTCGAGACCGCCGAGCAATGGCTTCACGAGTTCGACAGCGCCGAGCAGCGTCCGCTGCACGCCCCGCACAAGCCCCTGCTTGAACGCAATCCCCTGGCAACCCTGCGCTGGCTGGCGGTGCTGTCGGTGGCCCTCAACGTGTATCTGTTGCTACTGCTGCTCGGCAAGTAGCGCTCCACAGCAGTGCGGCGCGCTGCATGCTGGTGCACGCCAGCATGTCTTCACGACCAGAATACACCTCTAATCTATTGAAAAATAAGGATATTAAACCTTGGCACACTACCTGCTATGTAATCAAAAGAGAGTAAACACATAGCAGGCGGTCGCTAAGAGACCGCCTGCATCCTGCAAGAACAGGAACGGACAAAGGCGTCCCCACCGTGCAAGCGGTCGGGACGCCTTTTTTGTTTTTGCAGCGCTACACGGAGCACAGGTGTGATGCACAAACTGAAACTGGTACTGATCGGCAACGGCATGGCGGGCATCCGCACGCTGGAAGAGCTGCTCAAGCTGGCACCGGATCTATACGACATCACCGTGTTTGGCGCCGAGCCACACCCCAATTACAACCGCATCATGCTGTCGCCGGTACTGGCCGGCGAACAGGACTTTGACGACATCGTGCTGAATGACCTGGACTGGTACCGCAGTCACGGGATCACCCTGCATCTGGGCAACCCGGTGGTGCGCATTGATCGTGCTGCGCGCCGCGTCTTCGCCGCCGATGGCAGCAGCGCCGAGTACGACCGCCTGCTGCTGGCCACCGGCTCCAGCCCCTTTATCCTCCCGGTACCCGGCAACACTCTGGACGGTGTGATCGGCTACCGCGACATTGCCCACACTCAGGCTATGATGAGTGCAGCCCAGACCCACCAGCATGCCGTGGTCATCGGTGGCGGCCTGCTCGGGCTTGAGGCCGCCAACGGCCTCGCCTCGCGTGGCATGCAGGTTACCGTCGTGCACGTAGGCAAATGGCTGCTGGACCGCCAGCTCGACGCCACCGCGGGCGCACTGCTGCAGCAGGCGCTTGAAGCCCGCGGCATACGATTCGAGCTGCAGGCGCATACCGAGCAACTGCTGGGCGACAGCAGCGGCCGGGTACGCGCCGTGCGCTGCGAAGACGGCCGAGAGCTGCCGGCCGATCTGGTGGTCATGGCCGCTGGCATTCGCCCGAATATCAGCCTCGCCGCAAACGCCGGACTGGCCTGCGAACGCGGCATCCTCGTCGATGACACCCTGCAGACCTTCGACCCCCGTGTCTACGCCATAGGTGAATGCGTTAGTCATCGCGGCATCGCCTACGGTCTGGTCGCTCCGCTCTACGAACAGGCACGAGTCTGTGCCAACCACCTGGCCATGCTCGGCTACGGTCGCTATCTCGGTTCGGTGACCTCAACCAAGCTGAAGGTCACCGGCATCGACCTGTTCTCCGCGGGCGACTTTATGGGCGATGCCCAATGTGAGGTTATCAGCATGAGCAACCCTCAGGCCGGCAGCTACCGCAAGCTGATAATTCGTGACAACCGCCTGATTGGCGCCTGCTTCTATGGCGACACCAGCGACAGCGCCTGGTACTTCGCACTGGTACGCGAGCAGCGCGACATCAGCGCCATTCGCCAGCAACTGATGTTCGGCGAGGCCTTTGCCAGCCAGTCGCAACCAGCTCAGCAGAATGCCGCCAATGACGACTGCGCCGCGCCGCAACCACGCGCAGCAGGAGCAGCACTATGAAACAGACCGCGTCTACCTGCTGTTACTGCGGCGTCGGCTGTGGCGTGCTGATAGAACATGACGCTGAGAAGATCCATAACGTCAGCGGCGATCCGGCCCACCCGGCCAATCTGGGCCGCCTGTGCAGCAAGGGCTCGACCCTGCACCTCACTGGCGACCTGGCGGCCCGCGCGCATTATCCCGAACTGCGTTTGGGCAAGTCGCTCGCCCGTACGCGCGTCGACTGGAACACGGCGCTAGATCATGCCGCCGAGATGTTTTCTCGCACCATCGCCGAACACGGTCCGGACAGCGTGGCCTTCTACATTTCAGGTCAATTGCTGACCGAGGACTACTACAGCTTCAACAAGCTGGCACGCACCCTCATCGGCACGAACAACATCGACAGCAACTCGCGCCTGTGCATGTCCAGCGCGGTAGTCGGCTACAAGCGCAGCCTCGGCGCCGACGCTCCGCCCTGCTCCTACACCGACATTGAGCAAAGCCAGTGCCTGATGATTGCCGGCAGCAATATGGCCTGGGCGCACCCGGTATTGTTCCGCCGCCTGGAAGCCGCCAAGGCAGAGCAGCCGGAAAAACGCATCATCGTCATCGACCCGCGCCGCACCGATACCTGCGAAATCGCCGATCTGCACTTGGCGCTGCGCCCCGGTACCGACGTTGCCCTGTTCCACGGCCTGCTGCACCTGTTGATCGAACAGCAGCAAATCGACCACGCCTTTATCGCCGCGCACACCGATGGCTTCGAAGCGCTGCAGTCGCTGGTTGAGCGCTATACCCCCGCGCTGGTTGCGGCCGAGTGCGGCATCAGCGAGGCGGATCTTCGTCTGGCCGCCAGATGGATCGGCGACGCCGAGAGCTTTCTCTCGCTCTGGTGCATGGGGCTGAACCAGTCGAGCGCCGGCAGCGCCAAGAACAATGCGCTGATCAACCTGCATCTGGCGACCGGCCAGATCGGAAAGATCGGCAGCGGGCCGTTCTCGCTGACCGGTCAACCGAACGCCATGGGCGGGCGGGAAACCGGCAGCCTGTCCAACCTGCTGCCGGGGCATCGGGACGCGGCCAACCCTGAGCATCGCCGCGAAGTCGCGCAATACTGGGGCGTCGACAGCCTGCCGGAGCAACCGGGGCTGAGCGCGGTAGATCTGTTTGAGGCAGTGCGCACCGGTCGCATCAAGGCGCTGTGGATCGCCTGTACCAACCCGGCCCAATCCATGCCCAACCAGCAATTGATTCACGAAGCGCTGGCCACCTGCTCCTTCGTCATTGTGCAGGAAGCCTTTGCCACCACCGAGACCTGCAGCTACGCCGATCTGCTGCTCCCTGCGGCTAGTTGGGGTGAGAAAGAAGGCACAGTGACCAACTCGGAGCGGCGCATCAGTCACGTGCGGCCAGCCATACCCGCGCCCGGCGAGGCACGTACCGACTGGTCGATTGTCTGCGACTTCGCCCGCCGCCTGGAGCGACTGCTGAAGCCCGGCCAGCCAAGCCAGTTTGCGTTTCAGACGCCGGCCGAGTTGTTCGACGAATATAAGGGCCTGACCCGAGGCCGCGATCTGGACTACAGCGGTCTGAGTCACGCCCTGATCGACCGCCTTGGCCCCCAGCAATGGCCGTTCGACGCAGCCACAGAGCAAGGCACAGAACGGCTCTACGCAGACGGCAACTTCGCTACCGCCAATGGCCGCGCTCAGTTTGTTGCCGAACAGCTGACCGAGCTGAAAGAACCAACCGACAGCGAATACCCACTGCTGCTCAACACCGGCCGCCTGCGTGACCAGTGGCACGGCATGAGCCGCACCGGCACCGCCGCCCAGCTGTTCGGCCACGTAGAACTCGCGCAGCTGGCGATGCACCCCGACGACCTGGTCGCCCGTGGCCTGCAAGACGGCCAGCTGATCCGCGTCAGCAGCCGCCGTGGCGAGCTGGTCCTGCCGGTACTGGCTGAAGCTGCCCAGCGGCCGGGGCAGGTGTTTTTGCCCATGCATTGGGGCGACCGCTTTCTCAAAGGGCTGGGCTGCAATGTGCTGACCCAGAATGGCTACGACCCGCTGTCCAAGCAGCCCGAACTGAAGCAGAGCGGCGTACAGGTTACCCCGGCACAACTGCCGTGGGAGTCATTTCTGCTGATTGAGGGCGACGTCCAACAGCACTTTTCCGCGCTGCGCCGACTCGGTGAACGCTTCGACTATCTCGGTATGGGGCTGATCGGCCGCGAGCGCCCGGCGCTGGTCATGCGCACCGCCGCAGCCACCGCACCCAGCGCAGCGCTGCTGGCGGAGATCGACAGCCTGTGCGGCCTGGATGACCCCAGTACCATGCGCTACGACGACCCTGCCAGCGGCGTCTCCAAACGCATCCGACTCAATGAAGGGCGCATCACCGCTATGCGTCTGAGCGGCGATACCCTCGCCCGCGACTGGCTGCGCAGCCTGTGGCAAAGCGCAAATACCGACACCAGCCTGCACCGCTGGTTCCTCGCCCCGGTCAGCGCGCCACCCGGCGCCGACGTCGGGCGCCCGGACAAAACCATCTGCAACTGCATGAACGTCAGTGAAAGCCGCATCTGCGCAGGCATCGAACGCGGCCTGCAGCTGGAAGAGCTGAAACAGGAACTCGGTTGCGGCACCCAATGCGGGTCCTGCGTACCAGAAATCAAACGCATGATCAGCAACGCGGCCGTCCCGGCCTGAAACAGGAGACTCCCATGCACAACGAACCTACTGTCTGGCTGGTTGGTGCAGGCCCCGGCGACCCGGAACTGCTGACCCTGAAAGCCGCGCGGCTGCTCGCACAAGCGGAAGTCGTAATGGTCGACGACCTGGTCAACCCGGAGATACTGCAGCACTGCCCGCAGGCACGGATCATCAGCGTCGGCAAACGCGGCGGCTGCCGTTCCACCCCGCAGGCGTTCATCAACCGTCTCATGCTGCGTTACGGCCGTCAGGGCAAACGCCTGGTCCGTCTCAAGGGCGGCGACCCGTGCATTTTCGGGCGTGCTGGCGAGGAAGCGCAGTGGCTGCGCGAACGTGGTGTCGAGGCTGGTATCGTCAACGGCATCACCGCAGGGCTGGCCGGTGCCACCCAATGCGATATCCCGCTGACCCTGCGCGGCGTCAGCCGCGGCGTAACGCTGGTCACCGCCCATACCCAGGACGACAGCGACTTGAACTGGCAAGGTCTGGCCCAGGGTGGCACCACGCTGGTGGTGTACATGGGCGTCGCTCGGTTACAGCAGATTCAGCAGGGATTATTGACCGGCGGGATGGCACCGAGCACCCCGGTTGCCATGATCGAAAACGCCAGCTCCCCCGCCCAGCGGCAGCAGGCCTGTCGGCTCGACGCCCTGTGCAGCGCAGCCGCCGCTTTTGAGCTGAAGAGCCCTGCGGTACTGGTGATTGGCGAGGTAGTGAACGCCGCGGCGCTGGCCCGGTCAGCAGCGCTGCCGAGCCAGCTTGCGGGCTAGGTTTCAGGCCTTGGCAGGCTTGATCGCTTCGAGCATGCGGCCCATGGCCGCATGGATCGCGTTAACCGCCTTGAGCGGACGCACCATGACCTTGAAGTCGACAATCTTGCCTTCGTCGTTCCACTGAATCATGTCGATGCCGTTGACGGTAATACCGTCAATGATGGTCTGAAACTCCAGCACCGCGTTGTTGCCATCAACCAGCTCACGCAGATACTTGAAGTGGCCCGGCTCATTCAGCGTCTTGAATGCGGCCGAGAGATACAGCGTGGTGATTGGCTTGCCAACCTGCGGCGTGTGCACCACGGGCGAATGAAACACCACCTCGTCAGCCAGCAAATCCGCCAGCCCACTCGGGTCCTGCGCCTCGACAACCTTATGCCAACGCTCGATTACACTGCTCATTGCTGCTCCTTGTTGTTATCCGCGTAAGCCCCATTGTTCGCAGCTTTGATGAGCTGCAGCAAGTGAGATTCAGCGGGTGAATCAAGCGTCCGTAGCTTCAATCCGCTCACGCTGCTGATCCGCCCACAACCGCGCATACGCACCCTGCTGTGCCAGCAACTGCGCATGCGTGCCCTGCTCTACCACCTTGCCCTGATCGATCACGGCGATGTTGTCAGCGTGGATAATGGTCGAGAGACGGTGGGCGATAGCGAGCGTGGTGCGACGTTCGGTGACCAGATTGAGGGCGTCGAGGATGCGGCGTTCGGCGTGGGTGTCGAGCGACGCGGTGGCTTCGTCGAGGATCAGGATCGGCGGGTTTTTCAGCAGCACACGGGCGATGGCGATGCGCTGTTTCTCGCCGCCGGACAGTTTCAGGCCGCGTTCGCCGACCGGGGTATCCAGCTTCTGCGGCAAGCTACGAACGAAAGCATCCAGCTGCGCCAGTTCCAGTACGCGCCAGATATCTTCCTCGCTAGCGCCGGGGGCGCCATAGGCGACGTTGTAGCCGATGCTGGCGTTGAACAGCACGGTGTCCTGTGGCACCACGCCGATGGCGCGGCGCAGGCTGTCCTGCGTGACGCTGCGAATATCCTGGCCGTCGATGCTGATGCTGCCGCTGTCCACGTCGTAGAAACGAAACAGCAGCCGCGCCAGCGTCGATTTACCCGCACCGCTGGCACCGACAATCGCCAGCGTCTGCCCGGCGGGAATGGCCAGACTGATGCCCTGCAACACCTCACGGCCCTGATCGTAGCGGTAATGCACGTCGTGGAAGCGCACCGCTGCGCCTTGCAGTTTCAACGTGTCGGCGTTATCAGCATCGACCACCTTGAGCGGCGCACGCAGCAGTGTGAATAGCCGCTCGATATTGGTCAGTGCTTCGCGGATCTCGCGATACACGAAACCAAGGAAGTTGAGCGGGATGAACAGCTGGATCATGTAGGCGTTGATCATCACCAGCTCACCTACGGTCATGCTGCCGGCACTGACCTCACGTGCCGCCAGCACCATCATCAGGGTGACCGCACCGGCAATAATCAGCGCCTGACCTGAGTTCAGAGCCACCAGCGACAGCCGGTTCTTCATCCGCGCCGCTTCCCAGTCCTGCAGGTTGCGGTCGTACTCGCTGGCTTCAAACGCCTCGTTGCCAAAGTATTTGACCGTCTCGAAATTCAGCAGGCTATCGATGGCACGGGTATTGGAACGGTTGTCCATCTGATTGCTTTCACGCACGAAGCGGTTGCGCCACTCGGTACACCAGATGGAGAAGCTGCCGTACAGCAGCACGGCGACCAGCACTGCCGACGCGTACACCGCACTGAAGTTGGCCAGCAGAATCACGCTGATCAGGCCAATCTCAATCAGCGTTGGCAGGATGTTGAACACCATAAAGCGCAGCAGAAAGCTGATGCCCGAGGTGCCGCGTTCAATATCGCGCGCGAGGCCGCCTGTGCGGCGTGACAGGTGAAAGCCGAGGTCGAGTCGGTGCAGGTGTTCAAACACCTGCAGCGAGATACGCCGCATCGCCCGCTCGGCAACGCGGGCAAAGACCGCATCACGCAGTTCGCCGAAAAATACCGATGAGAAACGCAGCACGCCGTAGAACAACAGCAGCGCTGCGGGCACAAGGACCAGTGTGTCAGCGGCGCTTTCAAAATGATCAACAATCAGCTTGAGCAGCCAGGGCACCGCTACGCCGGCCAGCTTGGCGACCAACATGCAAAGCATGGCCAACACCACCCGGCCGCGAAACTCACGCAGATAGGGCAACAGATCAAAGATGATGCGCCAGTTGACCGGGCCACCGGCGTACTGGCTGTCGGAGCGTGGGCGCACGGCAACTCTCGGCAGAAAAAGGAATGACTGAAAACACAAAAGGCCTGAACGCGCGAACGTTCAGGCCCCCAAAGTGTACCGCATCAATGAGCGTCGAGCGGTGCTCAGTCTTCGTGCGGAATCGGGTCCGGGTTGCGATCCCAGCCAACCAGCAACAGCGTAGTGGCAATGCCGATCAGCAAACCGATCCACGGTTCGAAGAACGCCAGTGCCGCACCAATCAGCACCACTGCACCGCGGGAGGTGTTGTTCTTCGGAATCGCCATGGCGATATAGGCGCAGGCGAACCCGGTGAGTACCAGCGTCAGCGACAGCGCGATACCGAGCAGCGGCTTCAGGCCGGTCAGCAGCGGAAGCAGGAAGAACAGAATCGGCAGGCCCATCAGGTAATAGGACGCCAGACCGCTGTGCAAGCTGCCCATCGCCTCCTTACCCTGCTTCCAGCGTTGCATGATGATGACGTGAACGCCCGTCCACAATGCGCCCTGGGTCGGGAAGAACGGTGCACTGATGCCCATCAGCGCATTACGAATCGCCAGCGAGATGTGCGAGCGAGTCGGGTTGATGTCGATGTGTTCATCCTGACGGTTTTGCAGGCCTTCACGAATCACTTCGTTACCGGTCACCAGATCACCGAACAGAATGACGTAGGTGATCAGGGCCAGCGGCATGCCTTGAATGAACATCTCCATGCTCGGCCAGCCAATCGCGAACGGCGAAACCTTGGCCCAAGCATCTCCCAGCGGCGGAATCAGGATGCCCCACTGAATGTCGTAGGTCACCTCGCCCACCATCGGGCCGATGATGCCGGCCAGCACAAAGCCCGGCAGCAGGCCGAGCGCGCCCAGCAGCGCGAAGAAACGGTATTTCTCTTTCAGCTTGGCCATCGGCAGGCTGAAGGCGAATACCAGGCAGACAGCGCAGGCGATCGTGGTTGCGACCGGCTGCTGCAGCAGGAAGCGCTCGGCATCGTCAACCAGAACCCGCTTCAGCGCGGCAATGGCGGCGCCGAGGATGATCCCCGCTTTCAGGGTGTCAGGCAGCCAGAGCATGAAACGTTTGCCGAGCCCGGTGATACCCAGCAAAAACAGCAATAGGGCGAAATCCAGCGACAGCGCGGTCATCGCCTGGAAGCGTTCATCCGGGGTTTCGTAGCCACCGAGGACAAATGCCAACACCAATGGCAACGCTGGCGTAATCCAGCCCGGCGCGTAGGGCTCGCCAAAGACGATGATCGATGAGGTAATCAGAATCGAGTGAATCAGGGAAACCGCTACTGCTTCTTCGAAGCTCAGGCCGAAGAAACCAGTCATCAGCGGAACCAGCGACAGGCCCGTTGCGGCAGCGATCAGCAGACCCTGGAAGAACTCCGGCCAGCACAGCTTGGAGTGATAGAACGGCAAGCGGAAGGTAAACGGACCCCAGTGCCAACCAGGTTGTTCAGGTTGCGACATACCCATCTCCAGTATTGTTGATTGTTCTTTTTATTAGATTCACCCAACGGGTGACCTGCTCGCATTATGCCAGCCAGAGCGGCTGCGGGGTGACCAATGAGTCACCATCACCGTTGTCGATGACGCGAAAGTGCCGCAGCTTATCCGGCGACCAGTCGTTGCAGCGATGGCGAGCGCTCACCACTGCAACACTCCGTCAATCCATCACCTCAGCGAAGAACTGCCGCATTGCTGCGAACGACCGCTTGGCCACCACCGGGTTGTACTCGGCTTTACCCGGCATCGCCGCGTAGGGATCGGTAAACGAATGCACAGCACCACCATAGCTGATCAGTTGCCAATCAACACCGGCAGCGCGCATCTCTGCGGAAAAATCTGCAACCTGCTGCTCAGGCACGAAAGGATCATCTGCGCCGTGCAGCACCAGAACCGGCATGCGAACAGCCTTGGCGTCATCGGGGTTAGGGGTATCCAGGTTGCCGTGGAACGACACCACGCCGCGAATCTGTGTACCAGAACGCGCGAGTTCCAGCACGGTGCCGCCGCCAAAACAGAAGCCAATCGCGGCAATGTTGTTTACATCCAGCGCGACGCTGCCCTGCTGCGCCCGCAACACATCCAGCGCGGCATTGACCCGGTGGCGCATCATCGGCCGATCACTGCGCACAGTCGTCGCAGCTGCAGCGGCTTCATCGGCATTGGTCGGGCGAATATCGCGGCCATACATGTCCGCAACAAACACCACGTAGTCAGAGCCGGCGACTTCAGCGGCCTTTTCCGCTGCGGCTTCGGTAACGCCCATCCAGTTCGGCACCATCAGCACCCCGGGACGCGGTGTAGTGACGGCATCATCAAATACCAGCAGCCCCTCATAGGGCTGGCCGTCGATCTCATAGGGCACCTTCTGCACGGTAATCTCGGCCTGCACCATGCCGGCCAGACCGCTCAACACCAGCGTTGTCAGCGTTCGTTTCATTCCTGCCTCCTGCGTCATTGGTATAACAAGGTAGCTCAGCATACTCCGCACGCTGGCGCAAAAAAGGGGCTTCGCGGAATCTTTGGGTGAGCCCGGCATCGGACTTTTCCGAGGCAGGTCACTAAATGCGCAAATGATCGAGTGTGCACCGCGGTTCGTCCCGTTTACGCGGGCGAGTAGCGCAGGGTTGGCGGGAAAAAGAGCGGCAGCCTGTTTGAGGCTCGCAGAGCCGAGTTCTGCCGATCCCCGCCAAGCTGAGCAACGCAGCGAACCCGAAGGGCCGCGTAGCCGGGTGCCCGGGGGGATTCAGGGAATCGCTATCCCATTCCACATGCCCTCTGGCGTTCAGGCCGGTCTGCAATCAAGGCGTGGTTTCGAAGGCATGTCGGGACCTGTCGAGAAATCACAACGCAGAGTGCGGACCGGCCTGAACGCCCCGCAGGGCGAGCGCTCAAGCATGCATCTGACTGCGTTGCGCTGCTTGCCAATAGAACCACTATTGGCTGCACATCGAGCCTTGCATCTACATGCTTGAGCGCTCGCAGAGGGCGTGTGGAATGGGACAGCGCTTCCCTTTGGGGGGGCTGGGCAAGCAGCCCCCCTTGGCTCGCCGTGAAGGCGAAATTCTGACTCAGCAACAGCACATGGATAAGACAGTGAACCGAAGGAAACGATTACCCCCGCAGTTCCGACCAAACACAAAAAAGCCCCTGTTCTCTCGAACAGGGGCTTCGCTTACCGCAGAGGGGCCGATTAACCGAGCGACTTGACCGCGTCGATCATCTGCACCATGACCTTCTGGGCATCGCCGTACACCATGGAGGTGTTGTCGAGGAAGAACAATTCGTTCTCGACGCCGGAGTAGCCCTTACCCTGACCACGCTTGACCACATAGGCCTGACGCGCCTGATCCACGTTGAGGATCGGCATGCCGTAGATCGGGCTGGACTTGCGGTGACGTGCAGCCGGGTTAACGACGTCGTTGGCACCCAGAACGATGGCGACATCGGCCTGCGCGAACTCTTCGTTGATGTCTTCCAGGTCATGAATGATGTCGTACGGCACACCGGCTTCTGCCAGCAGTACGTTCATGTGACCCGGCATACGACCGGCAACCGGGTGAATCGCAAAGCTGACTTCAACACCCTGCTTCTGCAGCAGTTTGACGAATTCGTACAGCTTGTGCTGCGCCTGCGCAACCGCCAGACCGTAACCCGGAACGATGATGACCTTGTTCGCGTAGAACATGGAAATCGCCGCGTCAGACGCGTCGCACGACTTCATGGTGCCCTGGATTTCGCCATCGGAACCGTCGTCTTCGCCACCGAAGTCACTGAAGATGATGTTGCTGACGTGACGGTTCATCGCCTTGGCCATCATCAGGGTCAGCAGCGTACCAGCCGAACCTACCACGGTACCCGCGATGATCATCGCCGGGTTCTGCAGCACAAAACCTTCGAACGCTACAGCCAGACCAGTGAACGCGTTGTACAGCGAGATCACAACCGGCATGTCAGCACCACCGATTGGGGTGGTCAGCAGCACGCCCAGTGCCAGGGCTACAGCGAAGAACACCAGAATCAGCAGGATTGGGGTTTCATCAGCACCCACAACCGCCATCACGGTGACCACTGCGCCGATGAACAGCGCGCCGCACAGCAGTGCAGCGTTGACGTACTGGTGCTTGGGCAGACGCCAGGCCTTGTTCATGCGGCCATCGAGCTTAGCCCAGGCAATCAGCGAACCGGACAGTGCAACCGCACCGATCAGACCACCGAGAATCGCCAGCACGGTCACAACCGGGCCGTGTGCCAGCGCGTTGCCGGACAGCAGCTCGGTGGCAGCAATCGCAGCCGCAGCACCGCCACCCATGCCGTTATACAGCGCAACCATCTGCGGCATATCGGTCATGGCAACACGTTTGCCGCTAATCCACGCCCAGCCAATACCCAGACCCAGCGCAATCACCAGCAGGATCACGTTGGTGGTCAGGTGCGGTTCGGCGCGCGCGCTGACGTCAAAGCCGTACAGGAAGGCGGCAGCAACCGCCAGCACCATACCGCCACCGGCGACAACAATACCCGAGCGCGCGGTAACCGGGCTGGCCATGCGCTTGAGGCCGTACAGGAACAGAAATGCTGCGACAAAGTAGGCCGCGTCAATCAAAAACGTACTGAACATGGTCTACTTACTCCTTGTCCGCACCGGGGGCTTTATTGGTCGGCTTGAACATCTCAAGCATGCGTTCGGTGACCACATAGCCACCTGCGGCGTTGCCTGCGCCCAGCAGAACACCAACAAAACCGATCACCTGCTCAAGCGTGGAACCTGCGTTCAGCAGAGCCCACATGGCGCCGACAACCACGATACCGTGGATGAAGTTGGAGCCCGACATCAGCGGGGTGTGCAGAATGGCCGGAACCCGGCCGATGATTTCGTAGCCGGTAAACGCGGCCAGCAGAAAGATATACAGGGCAACGAAGCCTGTAATGGTAGTTGTCATTTCCATCAAACCGTCCTCAGGCCAGCTGTTCGACAGCGGCGCGCGCTGCGTCATTGCGGATTTCACCGTCGTGGGTCAGTACCGAGCGAGCCAGTACTTCATCTTCCCAGTCCAGCGACAGCTCGCCTTCCTTGACCATCAGGCCAACCAGAGCCAGCAGGTTGCGGGAATAAAGTTCAGAAGCATGCTCAGCCAGGTGACTGGCGATATTCAGCGGTGCAACGATGGTAGCCGGACCGACTTCAACGGTGTCACCAGGCTGAGTCAGCGGCGTGTTACCGCCGCCTTCTGCGGCCAGGTCGATGATCACCGAGCCGCTCTTCATACCCATGATCTGCTCTTCGGTCAGAATCTTGGGGCTTGGCTTACCCGGGATGGAGGCAGTGGTGATGATGGCGTCAGCCTGCTGAACGTGGCGGGTCAGTACATCGTTGACCTGCTTTTGTTCTTCAGCAGTCAGCTCACGGGCGTAACCGCCCTCGCCTACCGCAGATACACCGGTATCGACGAACTTGCCGCCAACCGACTGAACCTGCTCACGCACTTCAGGACGTACGTCGTAGCCTTCGATCATGGCACCCAGGCGCTTGGCAGTTGCCAGTGCCTGCAGGCCGGCCACACCGGCACCCATGACCAGAATTTTGGCCGGACGCAGGGAGCCCACCGCGGTGGTCATCATCGGCAGAATACGGTGCAGGTGAGTACCAGCCATCAGCGCAGCGTAGTAACCAGCCAGCGCAGCCTGGGAAGACAGCGCATCCATTGCCTGCGCGCGGGTGATACGCGGAATCAGTTCCATCGCAAAGCAGGTAATACGCTTGTCACGCAGTGCTTTTACGATTTCGGGCTCACGCTGTGCATAGATGAAGCAGCACAGGATGGAGCCTTCCGGCATTTCCTGAATATCTTCCAACGACGGCGGCTGCACTCGGAAGAACAGCCGGGTCTCGGCCGGAGCCGGAGCCACGGCCGCACCGGCCTGAGTGAAGTCATTGTCGGGGATTCGGGCCAGCAAACCAGCGCCGGGTTCGACACAAGGCTCGATGCCAAGCTTCTGCAACTTGGCAACGACCGCTGGCACCAGCGCGACACGTTTTTCGTGGCGCCGGGTTTCTTTAGCAACATACAAACTGATAGCCATGGTCACTCCTGGGAAAAAATCCCGCGAAGGATACACTAGCTCGCGCAAGAAAGCGCATCAGTAAAGAGACGATTCAGGCCTTTGTTCCAAGGATATTTACCGCATCAAACTCTTTCTGGGTCTCTTGCATCAGCCTGTGGTTGTCATGCTGCCAGGGATGAAAGTCCTCACGGTAGAAGTCTCGATAGGCAGACCAGAGCCCAGAAAAGAAGCCATTATGCCCCCAGAGCCAACGGATTCCGCGGTACCACATCGCCAAATCGGTTAGCCGACCATCCTTCCTCATCATGTGCCAGACACCGCGAGTCACATCCCGCAGGAAGAAAAACGTCGACAGGCGCATAGCCCGGCGCAGCTGGGCGCGATCACCACAGACCTGCATATACAGGTCAAACGCCACAGCTTTGTGTTCGGTTTCTTCCAGTGCGTGCCAGCGCCAGATCCGCCGCATCGGCTCAATCGCGCCGTCAAACCAGCGCATTTCACGCAATACCGCATCGGCCATGATGGCGGTGAAATGCTCCATGGCGACGGTGTTGGCAAGGCGGCGTTCGGGGGAGAAGTGCTTGTTGGCAAAGCGGATACGCTTGCGCACCGGCTCGGTCAAGGCCTGAATGTCGTAGCCCTGCTCTTCCAGGCGGCGGTTGTATTCGATGTGCTCTCGGCTGTGATGCCCTTCCTGACCGATGAACCCCTTGATCAGCGCCTGCTGTCTCGGGTCATCCACACGATCACGAAAGTGTCTCACCGAATCGATGAAAAATCGTTCGCCGTCAGGGAACAGGATCGACATCGAGTTGAAAAAGTGACTCTTGAACGGGTCCCCGCCGTGCCAATGCTTTGGCAGCGGGTTGGGCAACTCAAATTCAATACGACGTGGCTGGATTGTCAGGTCGTCTGGGGTCACTACGGTCATGACTCACCTCTTAATGTGCTGCGTTGTTGTTATCTGTTTTGCATGAACATCAATGTGATTGGGCCATCTTCGACCCATTTATCTAAATTGACAATATATATTTTCAACTAATCCGAACTGGCGACAAACGGCTAAACCACTACAGTTACCCGTAACAATCTGTTTCGAAGCCTACTCGGGGGAATGCCATGAACGCGGTAATAGACGCTCTGAACACGGTTTTCTGGGGTTACATTCTGATCTATGGCCTGCTGGCCGCCGGGGTGTTCTTCACCATCCGCCTTGGTGCGCTGCAGTTCTTGCACTTCGGTGAGATGATTCGTTCGCTTCTGGGTGCTCGCGAGAGCGACAAGTCAGGTATCTCGCCGTTCCAGGCACTGTGTACCAGCCTTGCGTCACGCGTCGGCACTGGCAATATCGCCGGGGTCGCAGTTGCCCTCTACCTGGGCGGCGCCGGAGCGATTTTCTGGATGTGGATGGTGGCACTGGTCGGGATGGCGACCGCCTACGCAGAGAGCACTCTCGCCCAGCTGTACAAAGTGCGCGACGAGGAAGGTCAGTTCCGCGGCGGCCCTGCGTTTTATCTGGCAAAGGGATTAAAGGCGCCGTGGGCTGGCAGCATCTTTTCAGTCTGCCTGATCCTGTCCTTCGGCCTGGTATTCAACGCTGTGCAGGCCAACTCGATCGCCGATGCTATGGAAGGCGCGTTCGGGTTCAACAAGCTGATTGTTGGCATCGTGATCGCCGCCGTTGCCGGGCTGGTCATTTTTGGCGGGTTGCGCTCCATCGCACGTTTCGCCGAGTTTGTCGTGCCCTTCATGGCCGCAGTGTATGTGCTGATGGCGCTCGTGGTCGTCGTGATGCACATCACTGAGGTGCCGGGCGTGCTCGCACTCATTGTAAAAAGCGCCTTTGGCCTGGAAGAAGCAGCGGGCGGCGTCGCCGGCTCGGTAACCGCAGCAATGCTGAACGGTATCAAGCGCGGCCTGTTTTCCAACGAGGCAGGCATGGGCTCGGCTCCCAACGTAGCCGCCACTGCAACGCCAACACCGCACCATCCGTCTTCTCAGGGTTTTGTGCAGGCAACCGGTGTCTTTATCGACACACTGGTGATCTGTACGGCGACTGCGGTGATGATCCTGCTCTCAGGCGTACTGGAACCCGGTAACGGCGTCACTGGCACCCAACTGACGCAATTGGCACTGGAGAGCCATATTGGCGGCGCCGGGAGCTATTTCATCGCCTTCGCCATCCTGTTCTTCGCCTTTACTTCCATCGTCGCCAACTACTCCTACGCGGAGAACGCGATGATCTATCTGGGGCTGGGCGGCAAGCTGGGCATGCTGTCGCTACGCTGTGCAGCGCTGGCAATGGTGGTCTGGGGGGCCTATCAGGCGGTCGGCACCGTATTCAACGCCGCCGATGCCTCAATGGGCTTGATGGCAACCATTAACCTGATCGCCATCCTGCTACTGTCAGGAACCGTCGCCAAGCTGACCAAAGACTATCTGGCTCAGCGCAAGCAGGGGCTGGTGCCGCACTTCAAGGCTGAAGAGTATCCAGAACTTGAACACAAGATTGACCGGGACATCTGGTCATAAGGGAAGCAAAACACTGCTCGAGCCGCCTCGAGCAGTGTGTCAGCCTTTGATTTCCTGCAGCGAGTTACCGCCGTCCACCACCAGCATCTGGCCAGTCATGTAGCTGCAGCCTTCACTGGCAAGGAACAAAGCCACCCGTGCGACTTCATCCGGTCGGCCAGGCCGACCAATCGGGGTATGACGACCAGCCTCAAGCTCTGCGGGCAGACTCGACGGCGTGTGAATCCAACCGGGCGCGATAGCATTCACCGTGATGCCCTGGCCCGCGACCTCGTGCGCGATGGAACGCGTCAATCCAACCATCGCCGACTTCGCCGCGCTGTAGCCAGCGGTACCGGGAAAGGTCACCAGCGGGCCGGTTACCGATGCGATATTGATCACCCGGCCAAAGCCCGCCGCCAGCATGTGCTTGAGCACCGGCTGACTGACGTGCACACAGGTATTCAGGTTGAGATCAATCTCGCGCTGCCAGTGATCGAAACCCATGCGGTGAAACAGGTCACCACCCGGCTCTTCAACGCCGGACTGCGACATACCCGCGTTATTGACCAGAATGTCGATCCGACCGAACTGCGTCATCACCTGATCAACCAACTCGGCAGCCTGCTCGGGATGGGTCAGGTCCGCCACCACCGCCAGCGTGCGCTCACGCTCCGGATCCAGCTCGTTCTGACGCTGGAAGATGCGGTTGGTCGTCGAGGTCAGCACAACAGTAGCGCCGACGGCATGAAACATCCGCGCAATCGCGAACCCAATACCGTCGGCGCTGCCTGCACCGGTAACCAGGGCCACGCGGCCCCGGAGATCGGTCATGTTGTGCGGCATCAGTCTGCCAACCGCCAGGTGGTGCCGCCCTTGCCGTCTTCCAGCACCACGCCCATGGCGGTCAACTGATCACGGATACGGTCGGATTCGGCCCAATTCTTGTCGGCACGCGCCTGCAGACGCGCGGCGATCAAGGCGTCCACTTCGGCAGCGTCTACCTTGCCGGCAGCGCCTGCCTGCAGGAACGCATCGGCGTCCAGCTGCAGCACACCAAGCACCTCTGCGAGCTGACGCATATGTGCAGCCAGCGCGGCAGCCGCATCCAGATCGGTGTCCTTCAGCCGGTTAACCTCACGCACCATCTCGAACAGCACGGCGCAGGCTTCCGGGGTATTGAAGTCATCGTCCATCGCAGCGGCAAAGCGCTCGGCAAAGGCATCGCCGCCGGCTGGTGCCGCCTCGGGCAGCCCCTTAAGCGCGTTGTAGAACCGCTCCAGCGCGCTCTTGGCTTCCTTGAGGTTGTCTTCGGAGTAGTTGATCGCGCTGCGGTAGTGGCTGGATACCAGCAGGTAGCGCACCACTTCAGGATGGTACTTTTCCAGCACCTCGCGAATGGTGAAGAAGTTGCCCAGACTCTTGGACATCTTCTCGCCGTCGACACGTACCGCGCCGGCGTGCATCCAGGCCGCGGCATACTGCTCGCCGGTGGCCGCCTCGCTCTGCGCGATCTCGTTTTCGTGGTGCGGGAACACCAGATCCGGGCCGCCGCCGTGAATATCAAAGGTGTTACCCAGGCAGCAGGTCGACATCACCGAGCACTCGATGTGCCAGCCAGGACGCCCTTCGCCCCACGGCGAGTTCCAGCTCGGCTCACCCGGCTTAGCGGCCTTCCACAGCACGAAGTCGAGCGGGTCTTGCTTGGCCTCATCCACTTCGATGCGGGCGCCGATTTTCAGGTCTTCGATCTTGCGCCGCGACAGCTTGCCGTACCCTTCAAATTTGCCGACCCGGTAATACACATCGCCGTTACCCGGCGCGTAGGCGTAGCCCTTGTCGATCAGCGTCTGAATCATCGCAAACATGCCGTCGATATGCTGACTGGCACGTGGCTCCTGATCCGGGCGCAGCACGTTCAAACGGGCTTCGTCTTCATGCATCGCCGCAATCATGCGCTCGGTCAGTTGCTGGAAGGTTTCACCGTTCTCGTTGGCGCGCTTGATGATCTTGTCGTCGATGTCGGTGATATTGCGCACGTAGGTCAGCTCATATCCGCGGTGGCGGAACCAGCGCGCCACCACATCGAACGCAACCATCACGCGGGCGTGGCCGATATGACAGAAGTCATAGACGGTCATGCCGCAGACATACATGCGCACCTGATTGCCGACCAACGGCTTGAACGTTTCCTTGGTCTTGCTCAGCGTGTTGTAGAGTACAAGCGCCATCAGCCCCCCCAGGAGTCACGCAGGGTGACGGTGCGGTTAAAGACCATCGCACCGGCCTTGGAGTCGCGCGAGTCGACGCAGAAGTAGCCTTCGCGCTCGAACTGGAAGCGATCATCCAGCGTGGCCTCGGCCAGCGACGGCTCGGCGCGGCAGCCAGTCAGCACTTGCAGCGAGTCCGGGTTGATGTTGTCGAGGAAGGTAGTACCCTCCTCGCCCTTGTCCGGGTTTGCTGCATTGAACAGACGATCGTAAAGGCGCACTTCGCACTCGATGCTGCTGTTAGCCGGTACCCAGTGAATGACGCCCTTGACCTTGCGACCTTCCGGGTTCTTGCCGAGGGTATCCGGGTCGTAGCTGCACAGCAGTTCCACGATATTGCCATCTGCATCAGTGACGGCCTCGTCAGCACGAATCACATAGCTGCCGCGCAGACGTACTTCACCGCCTGGCTCCAGGCGCTTGTAGCCCTTCGGCGGGTCGATCATAAAGTCTTCACGATCAATGTAGATCTCGCGCTCGAACGGCAGCACGCGCTCACCGATATCCTGCTTGGGATGGCGCGGCAGGCGCAGCTCTTCGGTCTGACCTTCCGGGTAGTTGGTAATAGTCACTTTCAGCGGCTTGAGCACACACATGGCGCGCGGCGCGTTGGCGTCCAGATCATCACGAATACAGAACTCCAGCACACCCATATCGACGACGCCGTCAGAGCGGGTCACGCCGATGCGCTCGCAAAACTCGCGAATCGCCGCCGGCGTGTAGCCACGGCGACGGAAGGCGCTGAGGGTCGACATGCGCGGATCATCCCAGCCATCCACGTACTTCTCATCGACCAGTTGCTTGAGCTTGCGCTTGCTGGTGACGGTGTAGTTGAGGTTCAGGCGCGCGAATTCGTATTGACGCGGCTGCGCAGGCACCGGCAGATTGGCCAGGAACCACTCGTACAGCGGACGGTGATCTTCAAATTCCAGGGTGCAGATCGAGTGGGTAATGCCCTCGATGGCATCGGACTGACCATGGGTGAAGTCATAACTGGGATACACGCACCACTTGTCACCGGTCTGGTGGTGATGCGCATGGCGGATACGATAGAGGATCGGATCACGCAGATTCATGTTCGGCGCGGCCATGTCGATTTTGGCTCGCAGCACCTTGGCGCCGTCATCGAACTCGCCGGCAGTCATGCGCGCGAACTGATCCAGGTTTTCCTCAACGCTACGCTCACGGAACGGGCTGTTCTTGCCCGGCTCGGTCAGGCTGCCACGGTACTCGCGCGCCTGCTCTGGGGTCAGCTCACAGACATATGCCTTGCCCGCCTTGATCAGCTCGATGGCCCAGGCGTGCAACTGATCAAAATAATCGGAGGCATAGCGCACATCGCCGCCCCACTCAAAGCCCAGCCATTCAACGTCGGCCTTGATGGCATCGATATATTCCTGCTCTTCCTTGGCCGGGTTGGTGTCATCAAAACGCAGATTGCAGACGCCGCCGAATTCCTTGGCAAGACCAAAGTTCAGACAGATCGACTTGGCATGACCAATGTGCAGGTAACCGTTGGGCTCTGGCGGAAAGCGGGTAACGATGGTGTTGTGCTTGCCGCTGTCCAGATCAGCCTGAACGATCTGGCGCAGAAAGTGGCTTGGGGGCGTGGCGTCGGGTTTGTTCATAAGGTCGGCAAAACTCGCTCAGGTGATGCGTTCGGCATCGGGATTGCTAGGCCGTCATGGCCAAAACCCGTATCATACCCGAAACTCGCAGGTGCCTGAATGCAGCAATGCAGTCAGCATCACACCCCAACCTGTTCGACTGCCCGAGGACTACCTGATGGTCAAACTGCATACCAACTATGGCGTTATCACCCTGGAACTGTTCGCCGACAAGGCGCCGGTGACCGTCGAAAACTTCAAGCAATACGTCCGCGACGGCCACTACGACGGCACCATTTTCCACCGTGTAATCGGCAACTTCATGATCCAGGGCGGCGGCTTCGAGCCAGGCATGCAGCAGAAAGATACCCGCGATCCGATCAAGAACGAGGCCGACAACGGCGTCGCCAACAAGGTCGGCACCATCGCCATGGCCCGCACCCCGGACCCGCACTCTGCCAGCGCCCAGTTCTTTATCAACGTTGCTGACAACGACTTCCTGAACTTCTCCGCACCGACCATGCACGGTTGGGGCTACGCCGTATTCGGCAAAGTCGCCGACGGCATGGATGTGGTCGAGAAAATCAAGGCGGTTCGCACCACTTCCCGCGCCGGCCACCAGGACGTTCCGGCCGACGACGTGATCATCGAGCGCGCCGAACTGGTCGACTGAGATCATTCCGCCGATGCGCTATCTGTTCATTTCGGATCTGCATCTGGAAGCAAAACGCCCGGATATCACCCGGGCGTTTTTGCGTCTACTGGAAACCCGCGCACCACAGTTCGATGCGCTGTACATCCTTGGCGATTTTTTTGAGGTCTGGCTTGGCGATGACACCATCGACGACCTCGGCACTGACGTAACCCGCGCCCTCGCCCGCCTTGCGGAGCATGGCACCAGGGTTTACCTAATGCACGGCAATCGTGATTTTCTGCTCGGGCGACGCTTCTGTCGCGCCGCCCGCTGCACCCTGTTGAAAGACCCGACCATCGTATCGCTCAACGGTGAATCAGTGCTGCTGATGCACGGCGACAGCCTGTGCACCGATGACCTTGGCTACATGCGCATGCGCCGCTGGCTACGCAACCCGGTCAGCCGGTTTGTGCTGCGCAATCTGCCACAGCGCACACGCTATAAACTGGGCCGCAAGCTGCGCGATGAGAGCCAGGCTCGCACCCAAATGAAATCCGCTGAGATCACCGACGTCAACCTCGGTGCAGTCGCACACACCATGCGCGCCAAAGGCGTGCGCACCCTGATCCACGGCCACACCCATCGCCCGGCTATCCACGACCTGATGATCGACGGACAGCCCGCACAACGCATTGTGCTCGGCGACTGGGACAAGGCCGGCTGGACGCTTGAAGTGGACGAAAACGGCAAGCGCCTGGAGTCGTTTCCGCTTTCGTAGGGGCACGGCACGCCGTGCCCAAGGTGAAGGTTGCACGCAACGATACTCGCCCACGAGATACCCCGTAGCCCACCCGGGCACAGCACGCTGTGCCCCTACGCAGGATTCATGGCTTGCATCATCCCGTAGGGGCACGGCGTGCCGTGCCCGAGACCCAGATTGCACGGAACGATCCCTCCCACGAGACAGCCCACCGTGTGCACGGGTAAACAAATACAGGGATTCACGGATAGGTGAATACGCGGGCACAGCACGCTGTGCCCCTACGCAGGATTCAGGGCTTGCACTATCCCGTAGGGGCACGGCGTGCCGTGCCCGAGGTCCGAGCGCACGGAACGACATCAAAAAACCCCGGCTCTCACGAGACCGGGGTTTTTCTTGCAGCTTGCCGCTTGTAGCTTGCGGCTGGCTCTATGCCTTCGGCTTAGAGCTTACCTTCCAGCTCCGGTACCGCCTCGAACAGGTCGGCA
>JAYNRF010000025.1:0-58828 GCA_038114645.1 Pseudomonadaceae bacterium
ACGGTGGCGAAGCCTTCGGCGTTCACCGCCCTACGCGACGCCACACGCTACCGGATGGTAACGAACCACTGGGTTTGATTGGTCAGGCTGCCGATTGCAGCGGGCCTTCCAGCCGGCGGGTCACGGCGTCGGCGCAGGTCTCACGGCGCAGGCTATCAAACAACTCGCGCGCTTCGGGGTAATGCTGGCCGAGCATGGCCAGCCACTGTTTCAGGCGTCCGGGGGAGTGACGGTCTACCACCCGCAGACGGGTCTGCCGGAAAAAGTCCGCCAGCCACGGCCACAGTGCATCCCACCCGAGAATGGCATCATCGGCGTCCTGCGCGATGCGCAGCCCCAGATCCGGGCAGCGCACCAGCCCACGGCCGATCATCACGGCGTCACAGCCGCTGACTTCACGAATCCGGCGGTAGTCCTCGGTGCTCCAGACCTCGCCATTGGCAATCACCGGCACATCGACTGCCTCGCGAATACGCGCCAGCCATTCCCAATGCGCCGGCGGCTTGTAGCCTTCCACCTTGGTGCGGGCATGCACGGTAATCTCGCTGGCGCCACCAGCGGCGAGGGCCTGAGCGCATTCCAGTGTCTGACTGGTATCGGTCAGCCCCAGACGCATCTTGGCGGTCACCGGAATGTCCAGCGGCGTTGCCGCGCGCACACTAGCGACGATCTCGCACAGCAGCTCAGGCTCGGTCAGCAGCGCGGCACCGCCACGGTGACGATTCACCGTCTTGGCCGGGCAGCCGAAATTGAGGTCAATCGCCGGGGCATTCATCGACGCCAGCAGCGCCGCGTTCTCGCCCATCCAGCGTACATCCGAGCCGAGCAATTGCGGCCGCACCGGCACACCGGCGCGGGTGCGCCAGCCGTGCTCGCTTTCCGGCACGCTGCGCCGAATGGTGGCAACATTGAGCAGGCCTTCGGTCACGCGGATGAACTCGCTGACGCACCAGTCGATCCCGCCGATGCGCGTCAGCACATCGCGCATCGGTGCGTCGGCCAGCCCTTCCATCGGCGCCAGTACAACCGGGCCGTTTATCCGCTCAGGGCTGTTAATACGCTCAGGGCTGCTCATGCACTGATGCCCTGCTCCGCCAACATGTCGAGCAACTGCTGCTCGGTCCAGACAGTCACACCCAGCTGCTCGGCCTTGGCCAGCTTGCTGCCGGCACCGGGGCCGGCCACCACGCAGTGGGTCTTGGCAGACACACTGCCAGCCACCTTGGCGCCCAGGCTTTCCAGATGCGCCTTGGCGACATCACGCGACATGGCTTCCAGCGTGCCGGTTAGCACCCAGGTCTGCCCCGCCAGCGACAGACCAGCGGACGCCTCGGCACGCGGGCTCTCCCAGTGCATGCCGAAGTCGCGCAGCTGCTGTTCAATGGCTTCGGCGCTGGCGCGCAGCGAGTCAGTCTGAAAGTACTCACGCAGCGCCTTGATTGCCTTGTCGTTCAGGCGCTCCACCTGCTTCAGGTCGAGCCATTCTGCGTTGATGATCTTGTCGAGACTGCCGAACTGACTGGCCAACCGCTCGGCACCCGTGTTGGCAATACCTGCAATATTCAACCGCGCGAGGAAATCGGCCAGCGATACGCAAGCGGCAAACTCAGCGGCCAGCTCACCCGGCTCATCCGGCTGCACACCCCGCTCAAGCAACTGATCAATGACTGTACGGTTGTGTGCATCGGCAAAGAATGAATGAATCTCGTGGGCCACTTCCAGCCCCACGTCCGGCAGGTAGACCAGCACCTCTGGCAGCGCCTGTTCGATGCGCTCCAGCTTGCCGAGCGCGCGCGCCAGCAGCTTGGCGGTTTCTTCTCCCACATCGGGGATGCCAAGGGCATAGATGAAACGTGCCAGTGCCGGTTTCTTGCTGGCCTGAATGGCGGTCAGCAGGTTGGTGGTCGACAGCTCGGCAAAGCCCTCCAGCCCCAGCACCTGCTCAAACGTCAGGCGGTACAGGTCAGCCGGGGACTCAACCAGGCCGGTATCAACCAGTTGTTCAACGCTCTTCTCGCCCAGCCCGTCGATATCCATGGCGCGGCGGGAGACAAAGTGAATGATCGACTGCTTGAGCTGCGCCTGACAGGTCAGACGGCCAACACAGCGGTAGACCGAGCCTTCGCTGGTGGTGGAACCCGACTTGCCACGCTTGACCAGTTGGGTGCGCTCAACCGCCGAACCACAGACCGGGCACGCCGTTGGCACCTCGACCGGACGTGCATCCGCCGGGCGGCGCTCGGTGACCACCTGCATCACCTGCGGAATCACATCACCGGCGCGGCGAATGATGACGGTATCGCCAATCATCACACCGAGGCGCGCGACCTCGTCCATGTTGTGCAAGGTTGCGTTGGAAACCGTCACACCCGCCACCTGAACCGGCTTGAGGCGCGCCACCGGTGTAACGGCGCCAGTGCGGCCAACCTGAAACTCGACGTCCAGCAGTTCGGTCAGCTCTTCCATCGCCGGGAATTTGTGGGCAATCGCCCAGCGCGGCTCGCGAGCACGAAAGCCCAACTCGCGCTGATACGAAAGCTGATTGACCTTGAACACCACGCCGTCGATTTCGTATTCCAGCGCGGCGCGGCGCTCGCCGATATCGCGGTAGTACGCCAGCGTACCGTCAACGCCCTTCATCAGCTTCAACTCGCGGCTGATCGGGATACCCCAGCCCTTGAACGCCTGCAGGATGGCGAACTGATTGTCGGGCAGTTCGCCCTCGACACGGCCAAAGCCATAGCAGCAGAACTCCAACGGGCGGCTGGCGGTGATGGTCGGATCAAGCTGGCGCAGGCTGCCGGCGGCCGCGTTACGCGGGTTGGCGAAGGTTTTGCTGCCGGCCTCGCGGGCACGTTCGTTCAGCGCCTCAAAGCCGGCCTTGCTCATGAACACTTCGCCGCGCACTTCCAGCACCGCCGGCCAGCCCTCGCCACGCAGCTTGAGCGGAATATTGCGAATGGTGCGTACGTTGGTGGAAATGTCTTCGCCAGTTGTGCCGTCCCCTCGGGTGGCACCGCGAACCAGCAGACCGTTCTCGTACAGCAGGCTGACCGCCAGTCCGTCCAGCTTGGGCTCGCAGCAGTATTCAACTTCAGCGCCACCGCCAAACAGGTCACCGGCTGGCAGATCCAGCCCTTCACGCACCCGGCGGTCGAAGTCCAGCATGTCTTGCTCGGCGAAGGCGTTGCCCAGACTCAACATCGGCACTTCGTGCTTCACCTCACCGAAGCCCGACGCAGGCGCACCACCCACTCGCTGGGTCGGCGAGTCAGGGGTAACCAGATCAGGGTGTTCCGCCTCGATGGCCTTGAGTTCATTGAACAGCCGGTCGTACTCGGCATCCGGCACGGCGGGCTCGTCGAGGACGTAATAGCGGTAATTGTGCTGCGCGATTTCCTCACGCAGGGCAAGGGCGCGTTCGGCAGGAGTGGCGTGCTGGGGCATGGGCAGTCGCTGGGCTGAAAGTTCAGTCGGTATTCTACCGACCAGCAGGGGGAAGCTGGAAGCTTAGGAGTGGAATAGCGAGTATAGGAATTAGCCAGAAGCCAGAAGCTGGAAGTAAAACCGGGACGTTGCACCGGCCTGGCTTTTGCTTCCAGCTTCTAGCTCTCAGCTTCTAGCTTGAGTGCGGCGCTTAGCGCCGCTGGCTGTAGTTCAGGCGCTCAAATTCGGCGATGCGCTGACGGTAATGCTCGATGGTCTGGGCGGTCAGGACGCTGCGCTGCTCGTCTTTCAGATCGCCACCCAGTTCATGTGCCAGCTTGCGCGCGGCGGCGATCATCAGATCCAGTGCCTGCTTGGGATGGCGCGGGCCAGGCAGGCCCATGAAGAAGCTGACGGCACGGACATGGCTCTGATCCATTTCATCCAGATCGAACACACCCGGTTTGAGCGCGTTGGCCATGGAGAACAGCACGTCGCCATTGCCGCTCATGCTCTCGTGGCGATGGAAGATATTCATGTCGCCAAAGCGCAGGCCGCTTTCCAGAATGCTCTGATGCAGCGCCGAGCCGGGGAAGCCCTCTTCGTCACGGGCCACAACGTTGATCACCAGCACCAGTTCAACCGGCAGACTCTGCTGTTCAGGCTTCGGTGCAGACTCAGTGTTAGCGGGCTTGGCGGCGGGTTTGTTCTTGTTGCGCGGTTCTGCGACGACAGGGTCGACCAGCACCGGCGGCTCGTCCAGGTCCAGACCTACCTGTTCAGGCGCATGCGGTTTTTCGTCGTCGATCAACACCGGCGCGTCCGGCTTATCATCGCCGAAGGACGGCTCCGCGCGTTCCTGGCGACTGACCACCCGAGGCGGTCCGAGCAACTCGTCGTTACCTTCCTCGGGGAGGTCGGCAAGATTGCGTTCGAGTTTGAAGCGAATCTTTGATCGCCCACCCATGCGCCGCCAGCCATCAAACAAGATGCCCGCGATTACCAGCAGGCCAATGATGAAAAGCCACTCACGCAAACCGAAATCCATGAATACCCGTTCCTGTCGTCACTTTGCTGATCGGGCGGTTGACTATCCGCCTCTCGTCTGGCCGGATGCTAGCATGCCCGCTGTCAAACTTACACTGCCGCCAGCGCGGCAGCCTCTTCCACGTCTACTGTGACCAGTCTGGAGCAGCCTGGTTCATGCATGGTGACCCCCATCAACTGATCAGCCATTTCCATCGCGATCTTGTTGTGGGTGATGTAGATGAACTGCACCCGCGCCGACATTTCCTTCACCATACGCGCATAACGGCCGACGTTGGCATCATCCAGCGGCGCATCCACCTCGTCGAGCATACAGAACGGCGCCGGATTGAGCTGGAAGATCGAGAACACCAGGGCAATCGCCGTCAGCGCCTTCTCGCCACCCGAGAGCAGGTGAATGGTGCTGTTCTTCTTGCCCGGCGGGCGCGCCATGATAGTAACGCCGGTATCCAGCAAGTCGTCGCCGGTCAGCTCCAGATAGGCATGACCGCCGCCGAATACTTTGGGGAACAGCGACTGCAACCCGTGGTTGACCTTGTCAAAGGTTTCCTTGAAGCGCGCGCGGGTTTCCCGGTCAATCTTGCGAATCACCTGCTCCAGCGTACCAAGCGCCTCTTCCAGGTCGGCGTTTTGCGCATCCAGATAGCGCTTGCGCTCTGACTGCTGCTCGTATTCTTCAATTGCCGCCAGGTTGATCGCGCCAAGGCGCTGAATGCGGGCGTCCAGCTGCGCCAACTGCTGCTCCCAGTCTGCTTCGCTGGCGCCATCAGGCAGGGTTGCCAGCACGCCGTGCAGATCGTAACCGGCCTCGGCCAGCTGCTCCTGCAGGCCCTGACGACGGGTTTGCAGGTCGCGCGCATTGAGCCGTTGCTCATCCAGTTGGGTACGCAGCACCTGCGCCTGTTGCTCGGCCTGTACGCGGCGGGTTTCCTGCGCGCGCATTTGCTGGTCGACCCCTTCCAGCGCCTGACGGGCTGCGGCCAATTCCTGTTCAACGGAGATCCGTTGTTCAAGCAGGGTTTCCAGCTCGATGCGCTGATCGTCTTCCGGCGCCTGGCTTTCTTCCAGCGTCATGCGCAATTGCTCACGGCGCTCGGACAACCGCTCGGCCTGCACCTGCTGTCGCTCCAGCCCCTGACGGGTGCTCTTGAGCTGCGCGTTCAGTGATTGCGCACGCAGCGCCAGTTGATGCGCGCGATCCTTCTGCTGGCGGGACTGCTGACGCGCCAGATCGAGGGTTTCGCGGGCGAGATCACGCTGACGCAGCAGTTCTTCGCGCTGGCCGGTGTCTTCGGCCATGCTGTCCAGCGCGGCCTGCAGGGTCAGTCTGGCTTCGCCAATCTGCTCAAGCTCATCGCCGCGCTGGCGTTTGAGTTCTTCCAGATCTTCGCCAATCCGCTGGCGACGAGCGTTGATCTGCTCCAGTCGCACCTGACGCGCCGACCACTGCGCCTTGATTTCGCCCTGCTGACGGCCGGTACCAGCCAAGGTCTGCTGCAGCGCGTCGCGTTCCAGCTCCAGGCGACGCAGCGCTTCACGCAACTGGTCGACCCGCTCCTGGCCGGATTCAAGGGCGGCCTGCTGTTCATCCAGACGGGCCTGCAACTGCTCCATTTCCTGCTGACGGGCCAGAACCCCCGTCTCGCTGGCCTCGCCACGGCGAAACCGCAGCCAGTTGGGGCCGACCCAATGGCCTTCACGGGTGATAAAAGATTCGTGAGCAGCCAACTGCGCGCGCGAACTCAGCGCGTCTGCCAGGCTCTGCGCCGGCCGAATACTCGCCAGCCAGGGGCTCAGGTCCAGCGCGCTGGTGACCTTGTCCAGCAGACTGCCCGGTGCGTTGAACGCCGCGCTGCCACGCTGCAGCAGGCGCAGACTGCCCTGTTCAAACCCGGCGAGGGCCGCGTCCAGCTCGCTCAGGTCGTCCAGCGCAATGGCCTGCAGGTCATCGGCCAGCACCGCTTCCACTGCGCGTTCCCAGCCAGCTTCCACCTGCAGCTGCTCGGCCAGCAGGCCATGGCCCTGCACACCCTGCTCCGCCAGCCAGTCACCGACGTCGCTGCCCTTGGCCAGCGCCGCCTGTTGCAGGGCTTCAAGCGAAGCCAGACGACCACTGCCACGCTGCAGCTCGCCGCGATGAATATCCTGCTCCTGCTGCAGCGCATTCAGCGTGTCCCGATCCTGCTGCAGGCGCTCGCCGACGTCGGCCAGCTTCATTTGATCCGTTTCGCTGCGCAGCTCCAGCTCAGCCAACTGCTCCGCCAACTCGGCCAGCTCATCATCCAGGCTGCCCGCGTTCAGTCCGCCGCGTTCGTCTTCCAGCCGCTGGATACGCTCACCAAGCCGTTCGACCGACTGTTCCATATGGCGAATACGCGACTGCTCGACCTCCGCCTGCTGACGCGGTTCAGCCGCGCGCTGGTTGAATTGATCCCAGGCGCTCTGCCAGTTCTGCATGGCGTCTTCAGCGCTTTGCAGCGAGATGGCAATGTCTTCCTCGGCGGCGGAGGCCATTTCCAGATCGGGTTCAATGCCATCCAGCTCGGCCTGTAAATCCGCCAGCAGGGCTTCGTCCTGGGTCAGGTGACTTTGCGCTTCCTGCCAGGCCTGCTCGGTTTCTTCTATGTCACTGTGCAGCTGACGCTGGCGGTCGCGATTGAACTGCAAAATCTGCTCAATCCGGCTGATGTCGGCGCCAACGCTGTAGAACTGGGCCTGTACCCGGTTGAAGGTCTCGGTCAGGTCGCTGTGCTCATCACGCTGCTTCTCGATCTCGCTGTCGGCGTTACGCTGCTCGGCGATCAGCGCCTCCAGCGCGACCTCCAGATCACGTACCCGATGCTCGCGCTGTCCGACCTGTTCATTCAGCGTCTGCCAGCGCAATGCTTGCAGCTGTGCCTTGAGCTGACGCTCTTCGGCCTTGTACTCCTTGTACTTCTCGGCAGCCTGAGCCTGACGGTGCAAGTGGGCGAGCTGACGCTCAAGCTCCTCACGCAGGTCAGTCAGGCGTGACAGGTTTTCCTGGGTACGCCGGATGCGGTTTTCGGTTTCACGGCGGCGATCCTTGTAGCGGGAAATGCCTGCGGCCTCTTCGATAAACAGCCGCAGCTCTTCCGGCTTGGCCTCGATCAGGCGGGAAATCATGCCCTGCTCGATAATCGAGTAGCTACGCGGGCCAAGGCCGGTGCCCATAAAGATGTCGGTGATATCGCGGCGACGGCACTTGGTGCCATTGAGGAAATACTGGTTCTGCGCTTCGCGGGTTACCTTGCGGCGGATGGAAATCTCGTTGTAGCCGGCGTATTCACCCTGCAAGGTGCCGTCGCTGTTGTCGAAGACCAGTTCAATAGAGGCCTGGCCTACCGGTTTGCGCGAGTTGGAGCCGTTGAAAATAACGTCGGTCATCGACTCGCCGCGCAGGTTCTTGGCCGAGCTTTCGCCCATGACCCAGCGCACCGCATCGATGATGTTGGACTTGCCACAGCCATTCGGCCCCACCACCGCGCCCATATTGGTCGGGAAGTAGACCGTGGTCGGATCAACAAAGGATTTGAAGCCGGCCAGCTTGATGCATTTAAGTCGCATTGAGGGGCATGTCCTTGCACTGCCTTGCTGCCGGCCGAGCCGACCAGCCAAACCCGCATTTTTACCCGGTCTGTCCACTGATGAGAAGCCCCTGCTGGCAAATCCCTGGCCTGGGCGTCTGGCTTGCGGCACACTTTGATCCATTCAACCGGGAACCAGACAGAGATCCGCCATGGCAGCAGAACCTCGCATCGACCATCTGTACAGCAAATTGATGAACGAGGAAGACGCCAGGGTCTGCAAGGACATTCCCGATTCAGCCTGCTCCAACGTGCCGCAGAACTTCTTTCTGCAGGTACTGGCTAATACCCTGACCAGCCTTGGCGATACCCTGACCAACCCGAAAACCACCCTCGCCTGGCTGCTCGGCGTGGTCGGCGCGCCGGTCGCGCTGATCGCCTGGCTTGTGCCGATTCGCGAGTCCGGCTCCATGCTGCCGCAGTTACTGATCGCCGCCTGGATTCGTCGCCTGCCCTGCCGCCGTGGCGTCTGGGTGATCGGCAGTCTGTTGCAGGCCGCAGCGTTGCTGGCAATGGGCGCCGTCGCCTGGTTGTTCGAGGGGGCGCTGGCGGGCGGCCTGATCATTGCCTGTCTGGTCGTATTCAGCCTGGCCCGCGGCCTGTGCTCGGTCGCCAGCAAGGATGTGATCGGCAAGACGGTTCCGAAGACCCGCCGCGGCCGTATGAATGGGTTGGCGACCAGCCTGTCCGGTTGGTTGGCGCTGGCCTTTGGTGTCTACTGCCTGGCCTTTCCGCCCAGTGATGACGACATGCTGTTCTACGCCTCGCTGCTGATCGCCTCGGCGCTGCTGTGGCTGGCTGCCGCTGCCGTCTATCACCGTATCGACGAGGCGCCGGGCGCGACCGAAGGCGGCGGCAACGCCTTCAGCCATGCCCTGGGCAATCTCGGCCTGCTGCGTGACGACGCACCGTTTCGCCGCTTTGTGGTCACCCGGGCGCTGCTGCTCTGCTCGGCACTGTCAGCGCCCTACTACGTGGTACTGGCGCGGGATGTGGAGAGCGGCTTCGGCATGCTCGGCGCCTTTCTGGTCGCGAACGGTCTGGCCAGCAGCCTGAGCGCGGGGGTGTGGGGGCGCATGTCGGATGCGTCAAGCCGGCAGGTGATGATCCGCGCCGCACTGCTGGCGAGCCTGCTGGGGCCGGTAGTGATTGCCATCGACCACTGGGCGACGCTGCCTGCCACCTTGCATGCCTGGCTCTTCCCGGTGGCCTTCTTCATTCTCGGCATCGCCCACGCGGGGGTGCGGGTCGGGCGCAAGACCTATGTGCTCGACATGGCCGGTGGGCAAAAACGCACCGATTATGTCTCAGTCAGCAACAGCGTGATCGGTCTGATCCTGCTGGCGACCGGGCTGTTTGGTCTGCTCAGCTCGCTGATTGGGGCGGCTGGCATGCTGTTGCTGCTGTCTGCCATCGGCCTGCTCGGCGCACTGCTTGCGGTCTCGCTGCCGGAGGTGCAACAGGACTGATCAAGGCGCCTGAATCCAGTCCCGGGCGGCATCTACCTCGTCGGTTGAGAAGGCCTTGACGTCGATGCCCGGCACAAGGTGATCTGCCAGCCCGACCACGACTTCAAGCCAGCGCTGGTCGGTTACCACCGCCTCGCGCTCAAAGCGCGTCCAGTGTTTGAAGCCGTATTTCAGATCCTTGTAGAACGCTTCGAACGACATGCCCTCGAACGCCGGCATCTCGACATAAATACGCGCCTTGGAATAGTCCTGCAGCTTGGCTTCTGCTGCTTCCAGCATCTGATCCAGCATCTCGCCAGAGATTTTTCCTTCGATGCGAAAGCCGATGACCTTGTCGTTGGCAAAGGGGATCTGGGTAAACATGATGGTCGCCTCCTGTCTGGCACACCCTGAAGCAGCGGGGTCGTGCACCATTGGACAACAGTAAGCGGGGCTAGATTCCCGGTCGAACGACCGGGAACCATAAGGCGTTACTCGACGGGCTGGTTGATGACCAGTTGATAAACCTGCTCGGAACCGGCGTGTACCTCACTGACCCGGCCAAGGTGGGTGCCGCTGCGGGCGTCGCCGTCCAGTGACACGCGCGCAACCAGCTCCAGCGGCTGTTCAGCCGTGAGCTGCACGCCGGGCAGCATGGCGTCAGCCTCACTCAAGCTCAGCTCCAGCGGCAGGTCGGCCAGCGTCAGGCGCTTGGCTGCCAGCGGCATCGGCGGACCATTCGGGTCACGGATAAAGACAAACACACTGGCGCTGTCGGGCAGGCTGGCACGCAGCGTCGGATCAATGCTTATTTGCGCCTTGACCGCGAGTTGCGCCGGCGCTTCCGGCGGTGTTTGGCCGGCGTCGACCATACGCTGGCGGGCACGCTCGATACCACCCTGAATTGCCTGCACGCCGGGGCTGTCTGGTGCCATGCTTTGCTGGAGGGTCTGCCAGTAGCGGATGGCGCCGGCAAAATCGTCTGCCTCGAAGGCTGCGATACCCAGCAGGCCCAGCGCGGTCGGTTGCCGTGGATCCAGCTCGATGGCCTTGTCCAGAGCGCGGGCAGACTCCGCATCCAGCTGGTTACCATTGGCGAAGTAACGAGCCTGTGCGAGCTGCGCCAGTACCTCGGGTTGCTCGCCCAACCGCGCCAGCGCGTTGCCGAAGGCATCCGCCGCCTTCTCCGGGTTCTGTGCACTGATATAGGCGCGACCCAGCATGTACCAGGCTTCGCCGTTCTCCGGCTGCACCTTGACCACCCGCTGGGTGCGATCAATCAGGGCTTCGAGCGAATCGACCTGCGGGGTAGCCTGCATCTCGCGGTACAGCGCCAGACCGTCCGCCGCGCCCCACTGGCGATATAGCCCCAGCACGGCGAGCGGCAGCACCAGTACGGCAATGATCAGCAGCCAGGTGAACTGGCGAGTCAGCGGTGCCTGACGCGCATCGGCGGCAGCGGTATCTTCCAGCAGCAGGCGGCTGGCTTCGCCCTTGGCCGCGCCCAGTTGGGCCTCGGTCAGATCACCGGCGCGCGCCTGCGCTTCCAGTTCGGCAACCCGTTCTTCATACAGGGCAACGTTCAGGGCGGTGCGATCCACCCGTTCCAGGCGCTGACGGCGACGCAGCGGCCACAGCACCAGCAAGGCGGCAACCAGTAACAGCGCGGCAGCGCCCAACCACAAATCAGTCATCTTGGCTCTTCTTGTTCAGCAGGTCGTCCAGCCGCTGTTGTTCCTGCGGCGACAGACCGGTATCCGGCGATTCACTCACCGCCCGTTGCCGGCGGCGAACCAGTAAGACCACTGCCAGCATGCCCACCAGCAGGAAGAACAGCGGACCGAACCAGAGCACCAGGGTGTCGCGGTTCAGCGCCGGCTTGTAGCGCACGAAATCGCCGTAGCGGGCGACCATATAGTCGACGATGTCTTCGTCGCTACGGCCATCCTGCAGCAGGCGGAACACCTCCTGACGCAGGTCGGCGGCAATCGGTGCATCGGAGTCGGCAATGTTCTGATTCTGACATTTCGGGCAACGCAGCTCGGACCCAATCGCGTAAAAACGATCACGTTCCTGTTCGGAACTGAACTCGAAGGTATCCACCGCCGCGCTGGCACTGCCGAGAACCAGCAGCAGACCGAGGGCCAGCCAATGCAGACGTCGGCTCATTTGGCCTCCTCGAGCAGCGCCTGATAACGCGCACCCAGATCGGTATCCCACACACGGTCATCGATCACGCCAATGAACTTGTGGCGGATCACACCCTTGGCGTCGATCAGATAGGTCTCCGGCGCACCGTAGACGCCCAGATCGAGCCCCAGACGGCCGTCGGCGTCGCTGATATTGAGCTGATACGGGTTATGAAAGTCCTTCAGCCACTTGATCGCATCCGCGCTGTTGTCCTTGTAATTGACCCCGTAGATCACCACACCTTCGGCCGCCAGCCGGTTCAGCACCGGATGCTCGACACGGCAGGCGACGCACCAGGTTGCCCAGATATTGACCAGCGCAGGCCCCTTGAGGTCAGCCTGGGTGATGCGCGGCTCGCCGTCGATAACCGAGGGCAGATCAAAGGTCGGGAATGGCTTGTTCAGCAGCGGCGAAGGCAATTCCAGCTCGGTGACACCTTCTTCCTTGGTCATCAGGCTCTGCAGAAAAAAGCCAGCCATGACCAGAAACAGCAGCAACGGCAGAATCAGTAACAGACGACGCATCAGGCAAGCTCCTCGGCAACGCGATTGACCGGCTTGTCGGCGCGTTGACGTGCCTTCAGCCGGTAGCGTTTGTCACTGGCCGCCAGCAGGCCGCCAGCCATCATCATCAGACCGCCCAACCAGATCCAGCGCACAAACGGCTTGATGTGTACACGCAGCGCCCAGGCATCGCCTTCCAGCGGCTCACCCATCGCAACAAACAGGTCGCGGGTAAAGCCGGCATCAATGCCCGCCTCGGTCATCACCTGATTCTTCACCCGGTACAGACGCTTTTCCGGGTGCAAGGTGGTCAGCAGACGGTCGTTGGCATAGACACTGACGGTACCCTGATCGGATACCCAGTTCGGCCCCTCGCGGTGGCGCACGCCATCAAACACGAAGGTATAACCGCCCAGATCCAGCGCGTCGCCCGGCGCCATGCGCAGGTCACGCTGATTGTCGAACAGGCTGGCACCGACCACACCCACGGCACAGACCGCGATCCCGATGTGCGCCAACGTCATGCCCCAGTAGCTGCGCGGCAGCGCCCGCACACCAGCAATCAGCCCCTTGTTACGGCTCTTGTGCAGGATGTCGCGCACGCTGGCGCCACACACCCAGATCACCAGCAACAGCATGCTGCCGACCGCCAGCTGATGGGCACCGATCCACAGGGCAATGCCGACGGCCCCAACCGCAGCGAGCAGCAGTACCCACTTGAGCTGGCCGACCAGCCAGTCCACCGGGGTCTGCTTCCAGCGGCTGAGGATGCCAACACCGAGGGCAGCCATCAAAATCGCCATCAGCGGCAGGAACATGCCGTTGAAGTACGGCGGGCCGACCGACACCAGCGTATCGAACGCCGACATGATCAGCGGGTACAGGGTGCCGAGCAGAACCATCAGTGCCGCGACGACCAGCACCACGTTATTGACCAGCAGCAGCGCTTCACGTGAGTTCCAGGCAAAGCCGATCTGGCTCTTCACCACCGGTGCACGCAGCGCGTAGAGCAGCAACGAGCCGCCAACCACCACCAGCAGGAAGCCCAGCACGAACACACCACGCTCCGGATCGGTTGCAAACGCATGCACCGAGGTCAGAACGCCGGAGCGTACCAGGAAGGTGCCAAGCAAACTCAGAGAGAAGGCGGCGATCGCCAGCAACACGGTCCAGCTCTTGAACACGCCGCGCTTTTCGGTGACTGCCAGCGAGTGAATCAGTGCAGTACCAACCAGCCATGGCATGAACGAGGCGTTTTCCACCGGATCCCAGAACCACCAACCGCCCCAGCCAAGCTCGTAGTAGGCCCACCAGGAGCCGAGCACGATGCCAATGGTCAGGAAGGCCCAGGCGACAATGGTCCACGGCCGCGACCAACGGGCCCAGGCGGCATCCAGGCGACCTCCCAGCAGCGCCGCGATGGCAAAGGCGAAGGCAACCGAGAAACCGACGTAGCCCATATAGAGCATCGGCGGGTGCACAATCAGGCCGAAGTCCTGCAGCAGCGGATTGAGGTCGTTGCCGTCAACCGGGTGGAACGGCAACTGACGATCAAACGGGTTGGAGGTGATCAGCATGAAACAAAGGAAGCCGACACTGATCATGCCCATGACCGCCAGCACGCGGGCCAGCATTTCCTCAGGCAGGTCGCGCGAGAAGATCGCCACGGCAAAGGTCCAGCCAGCCAGAATCATCGCCCACAACAGCAATGAGCCCTCGTGGCCACCCCATACCGCGCTGATCTTGTAGAACCAGGGCAGCGCCGAATTGGAGTTCAGTGCCACATAGGTAACGCTGAAGTCATCTACGACAAAGGCCTGCACCAGACAGCCGAAGGCAAAGGCCACAAACAGGAACTGCGCCGCGGCCGCCGGCTGGCCCAGACTCATTGCCATGCCGTCGCCACGCCAGGCGCCATACAACGGCACAGTTGCCTGCAGAACCGCCAGGCACAGTGCAATAATCAGCGCTATCTGCCCAAGTTCGGGAATCATGCCGTACCCCTTATTCCGCTTGCGGCTGCTGTGCGGCCTTGTTGGCCATGGCGTCGCTCATCGCCTTGGCCACTTCCGGCGGCATGTACTCTTCATCGTGCTTGGCCAGCACCTCATCGGCCTCCAGCACACCGTCAGCATTAATGCGGCCGAGGGCAACAATGCCCTGCCCTTCGCGGAACAGATCCGGCAGGATGCCGCTATAGGCGATGGTGACGGCCTTGGCACCGTCGGACACATCAAAGCGCACATCCAGAGAGTCGCTGGCACGCTTCACGCTACCCTCTACCACCATGCCGCCGGCACGGATACGCGCGCCCTGCGGCGCCTCGCCACTGGCAATCTGGGTCGGGGTGTAGAACAGGTTGATGTTTTCGCGCAGGGCGGTCAGCGCCAGCGCGACTGCGGCGCCAACGCCAAGCACAACCAGCAGGATGAGAATCAGGCGTTTCTTGCGTGCGGGATGCATCAGGATTCCTCTCGCCGACGACGGCGTGCTTCAGCCTGCACCAGCCGACGACGTCCGATCATCGGGGTGAGGAACAACAGGATCAGGACTGCAGCCGTAATTCCGTAGGCAGTCCAGACATAGGGGCCATGTCCACCCATGGCAAAGTAGGTCGCCAGGTCGCTCATGAATTGTTCTCCAGCGCGTCACGCACCCAACGGGTCTTATGCTCGCGCTTCAGGATTTCCAGCCGCATGCGCATGAACAGGTTCAGGGTAAACAGACCGTAAAAGGCCAGTACCATGACCAGCAGCGGCAGCCACATTTCCGGCGGCATGGCCGGTTTTTCGGTAATGGTGAAGGTGGCGGGCTGATGCAGCGTATTCCACCAGTCGACCGAGTATTTGATGATCGGGATGTTGATCACACCGACAATCGCCATCACCGCCGTCGCCTTGGCCGCCGTGTCACGATTGCTGATCGCCATGCGCAAGGCAATGATGCCAAAGTACAGAAACAGCAGGATCAGCATCGACGTCAGTCGGGCATCCCACTCCCAGTAGGTACCCCAGGTCGGCTTACCCCAGATCGAGCCGGTGATCAGTGCAACAAAGGTCATCCAGGCGCCAATCGGCGCAGCGCACTGCAGAGCCACATCGGCCAGTTTCATGCGCCAGACCAGACCAACAACACCTGCCACTGCCAGCATCATGTAACAGGACTGGGCGAGAATCGCCGCCGGCACATGGATGTAGATGATGCGAAAGCTGTTGCCCTGCTGGTAATCCTGCGGTGCAAACACCAGTCCCCAGATGCTGCCGGCAACCAGCGCCAGCAGACTGAAGACCGCAATCCAGGGCATCAGTTTGCCGCTGATCTCATAGAACCATTTGGGCGAGCCCAGTTTGTGGAATAACGTCCAGCTCATTCGCCGTTCAACTCCGCGCTTATTCGCTAACCCCGATTCGCAGGCCCGCGGCGATTGCCAACGGAGCCAGACTCAATGCCAGCACTGCAAGGCAGCCCAGCCACAGCAGGTAGCCCTGTACCGGCAGCCCCTGCAATGCCGCATCCATGGCGCCGGTGCCGAGAATCAGCACCGGGATATACAACGGCAGAATCAGCAACGCCAGCAGCATACTGCCCCCGCCTTTCAAGCCCACCGTCAACGCCGCGCCGATGGCACCCAGCAGGCTCAGCACCGCCGTACCGAGCAGCAGGGTTGCACAGAGTACCGGGATAACCGACCACGGCAAAGCCAGCATCATGCCGAGCACCGGCGTCAACACAACCAGCATCACGCCGCACATCAGCCAGTGGTGCAGCACCTTGACCAGCACCAGCAGCGTGAGCGGATGAGGCGACAGCACCCATTGCTCCAGCGAGCCGTCTTCAAAATCACTGCGAAACAGACCATCCAGCGAGAGCAGCGTGGCCAGCAAGGCCGCCACCCAGATGACGCCTGAGGCCATACGCCGCAACAGTTCGGGCTCAGGCCCCACGGCCAGCGGAAACAGGGTGATAACGATGGCAAAGAACACCAGCGGATTGAGGACCTCGCCGGGACGCCGCCAGGTCAACTGCCATTCGCGGCGCAGCAATTGCCAGAGCACGCTGCCCATCAGCTTACCCGCCCCAGGTCCAGACGACGGACCTCACTCAGATGATCGAGGCTGTGGTGGGTGGTCAGCACCGCGATACCGCCGTCGCGGGCAAACGCCAGAATCTGCTGCTCCAATACCTGCACTGCCGCCCGATCGAGCGCGGTAAAGGGCTCGTCCAGCACCCAGATCGGCTTGGACGCCTGCAGCCGCAGCCGCGCCAGCGCGACCCGGCGCTGCTGCCCTGCCGACATCTGCCGACAAGGTACATCTTCATAACCGCGCAGCCCGACAGCCGCGAGCGCATCCCAGATGGCTTCGCGAGCGACGGGCTGATCGAGGGCACACAGCCAGGAGAGGTTTTCCTCGGCGCTCAGGCTTGCCTTGATGGCCGTGGCATGGCCGAGGAACAGCAGATGACGGCGCCAGTACTCGCGACCGCCGCCAGCGAGGATCGACTGGTTGGCGTACCGAATGTCGCCAGCGGAGGCTGGCATCAGCCCGGCAAGAATACGTAGCAGACTTGTCTTGCCCGCACCGTTGGGGCCGGCGACCTGCAACACCTCACCCGCTTGCAGACGGCAGTTCAGGCCGGCGAAGAGCTCACGCTCATCCCGTTCACATGACAGGTCGATAATGTCGATCTGTTCTGCCGCCACTGCCGCTCCGTACGCTACCTTGTGGGTAACGGTTCGATTAATGATCCCGCGCCGCCTGCCGCTATACTCTGTAGCCAGCAAGACCTGCGGAAGCGCCTGTTTTCCAGCGGCGCCATTATACATGCCCCCCTTTTGCGGGGGACCTCGATTTACGTCAACATGTGACAGCATGAGCCCCGATTTTCGCCTGCCACCGACCAGCGTGACCCAGCCAACCGGCAGCACTACTGCTATGCCGGCGCGTCCGGCTGACGTGATCATGATGGCGTTGCAGCTGTTGCGGCCAATTGACGCACAACAGGTTCTGGGCGGTGACCAGGCAAATGCAGAGGTCGTGCAAAGTAACAGCAGACCCAACGCCAGCGGCCAGTTCGATCTGCTGCTGCGGATCGCCAAGCAGGACGCGGGCGGCGCAGTCACTTTGCCGGCCAGCAGCAACCAGCCGGTCCCCACCGGCACGCAGATGGTGGTCCAGGCGGTTACCCAGACCCAACTGATGGCCGTTGTGCAGCAGGTTACGTCCCAGAACGCCCAGCTGCTCACCCAGCTCGACCCTGAGCAGTTCCCCGCCGGCACGCCAGTCCAGGCCCGCGTCGTCAGCCAACAGCCCGTGCCAGCAACGGCAACCCAGGCCGCCCGTTATGAGCTGGTCGCCCAACTGGTTCAGCACAGCACCCAGCAGACGCTGCTGCAGCTGACCAGCACCCGGCCAGTCGAGCCGGGCACCCTGCTCAACGCCACCGTCGGCGCACAAGGGGAACTGCGGGTGCTGAGCAGTGCCGAGCAGGTGCGTCAGGCTGATCTGCTGCAGGGCCTGCGTGCCACTCTGCAGCAACAGGCCTCGGCGGAACTGCTGCTGACCCGGCTGGCCACACTGGCCGCCGCACCACAGCAACTGCCGGCCGAACCGAAACTGCAACTGGCGATCGCCAACGTACTGAAGCAGATCGTCGACGCACCGCAACTGGCGACCGCAACCGGCGTTGCCAACGCGGTCGCCCAGAGTGGCAGCTTTCTCGAAGCCAACCTGGCACGACTGGCAGATATTATGGGCAAGCAGCAGGCGGGCACGGCAGCCGAAGCGGTCAAGACTGCCGAGGGCAAACCGCTGCAGCCCGCTGCAGGCGCCGACGGCAACAAGCCCGCGCTGCCCGCACTCGACAAGCTGCTGCCATTGCTCGCCAGCCTGAGCGCACCGCGGGCCACGGAACCGCTGGCCGGGGCCGACTTCAAGGGGGCGCTGGTCAGCCTGCTGATTACCCTGCAGCAACAGTTGCCTGGCATGACCCTGCCGCCAGCCCAACGCCCCACAGGCCCCTGGCAGCAGGCGATGGAGCTTGCGCAACAGGGCGCCAGCGTCAAACCCGGCCTGTTTCCGCTGCCCGCGCGTGCCCTGCAGGCGCTCGGCGAAGCGGATGATCTGGGCAGTCTGCTGCGTTTAACCGCGTCACTGCTCGCGCGCATCCAGCACCACCAACTGCAGAGCATGGGTCAGACTCAGACCTTCTCCGACGGCAGCAACCAAACGACCTGGCAGCTGGAAATACCGCTGCGCGACGGCCAGCAGTTCAACCATGTACAGGTGCGTATTCAACGCGACGAGTCGGCGCCAACGCCGCGCCAGCCAGAACCGGTACCGGTGTGGGAAGTCAGACTGGCGTTCAATCTCGACCACCTCGGCACCATGCAGGCCATCGCCCGGCTGCGCAACGACAAGGTCAGCAGCGAACTCTGGGCCGAGCGCCAGGAAACCCTTGGTCTGATCAGCAGTGAAATCAGCGCCCTGCGCGACCGTCTGCTGGCCAAGGGTCTGGATGTCGGCGAACTGAGCTGCCATCAGGGTACCCCCCCGCCACCACGCCAGCCGGTGCAACAGGGCTGGATCGACGAGGTTACCTGATGAGCACATCCCGCGAAGCGATCGCCCTGGTCTACGACGGCGGCGAGCAGGCACCGACCATTACCGCCAAGGGCGAGGGCGACCTGGCCGAGCAGATCATTGATCTGGCAATGCAGTACGAAGTGCCGATTTACGAGAATGCCGAGTTGGCAAAGATGCTGGCACGCATGGAGCTGGGCGATCAGATACCGGAAGCGCTGTATCGAACCATCGCGGAGATCATCGCCTTTGCCTGGTACATCAAGGGCAAACGACCCGCCGGGCTCGATCCGGACGCTGGCAAGGAGCGTCCGCTGCAGCTGGAGAGGAAGAAGGGAGATAAAGAGTAAGCGGTACGAACCTAACCCTGACGCGAGGCGTGCAGTTTGACGAAGAGTTCGGCTTCGGCCTTGGACAGACCACAGGATTGGGTCAAATCCTCGATACTGGCGCCCATCCCGACCAGGCGTGCAGCCTGATTGTAAGGCATCGATTGTGGGTCGGCCTGCTCCAGCTTGAGCTGTTTGTCTTCGAGGCGCTTGAGTTGCTGACGCAGCGCGGTCAGCTCTTCCCCCATGCGAATGCTGCCCTGCTGGAAGGTAACCAGATCGCGAACGAGCTGATCCATGCGCGCCTGTAACTGCGCCTCCAGTTGCTGCTGCCGCACAGGCAACCGGCGAACCTGAACAAACAGCATCCCCAGCGCCACCAGCGCGGCCAGCAGCAGGCCGACCACGCCGCCCAGCACCAGCAGCAGCCAGGGTTCATTCATCAATCAGAATCCCGACAGCTCGGCCCACTCGTCTTCGGTCATCATCTTCTCGAGATCGACCAGAATCAGCAGTTCGTTGTTCTTGTTGCACACGCCCTGAATGAACTTGGCAGACTCGTCAGTGCCGACGTTCGGTGCAGTCTCGATTTCGGACTGACGCAGGTAAACCACCTCGGCAACGCTGTCGACCAGAATACCGACAACCTGTTTGTCTGCCTCGATAATCACGATGCGCGTGTTGTCGGTAATTGGCGCAGGGGTCAAGCCAAACCGTTGACGGGTATCGATGACGGTAACGACATTACCGCGCAGGTTGATGATCCCCAGCACATAGGAAGGCGCACCCGGTACCGGGGCGATCTCGGTGTGTCGCAGTACTTCCTGCACCTGCATGACGTTGATGCCGTAGGTCTCGTTGTCGAGCCGGAAGGTCACCCATTGCAGGATCGGATCTTCAGCACCTTGTCCCGAATTATTCTTCATTGTCTTGCTTCCCGATCATCATTGAAGTCCAGAGCTGGCGCGCACCCTATCAGCGCCCCTGCCCTGCCACGCCCATCATCCTAATGCTGGCGCCACGGCATTACCAGCCACACCAGCACCACCATTACCAACAATCAGCTCGGCCAGCGCTGATACATCCAGCAGCGCGCACATGTGATCAATCACCGTGCCAGCCAACCAGGGCCGCTTGCCCTGCTGCGAACGCCATTTGATCTGTTCAGGGGCGAGCCGGATAGACTGCTGCACACCGTGTACCGCCATACCCCAATCGTAGCCCTCAACCGAGATCACAAAAGACAGTGTGTCCTTGAGGTCAGGCGTATAGCGCTCCGGCATGACCCAACGCGCCGTATCCAGCACCTTGATATTGCCAGCCTGGGTCGCCAGGATGCCGAGAAACCAGTCCGGCTGACCAAACAGCGGGGTAATTTCATCTTCCAGCGGATAAATAGTGCCGAGCAGCACCAGCGGTACCGCCAGCTTCAACCCACCAACATCAAACAGCAGCGCCTCGAATGGCTGTTCGCGCCAGGCCGGAAGTGGCTTGACCGCTTCCGGCGTGGCCTCCACCACCGGCTCAGACTCGGCAACGGTTTCCACAACCGGCGGGGCCTCGACGACCGGCAGCTCAGGTTCGCGCAGCAATTGCGGGCGCACCGGCTCGCTCTTCTCGACCACTGGGCGCGCAGCCTGCTCAATACTGTCCTGCTCGGCACGCGCCAGTTCCTCAGCCGCGTCCTGCAGCAGTGCATCCAGATAATGCTGGATGGTCTGCTCGGGTACGAACTCCTGAACGGGCAACAAGGGTTTACTCATAACAACCAATTCATCTCGCATTGCCGGCACTCCAGAAGTCCCGGCCTTGACTCTGTATCGGCCCGCGAGCGCAAAGCATTAATAGAGGCTGAGAGAGGAACCGCATCTCAAGCCACCTCTTCATTACGACTCAGGGACTGCGCCAGCAAAAAGCGCAGCAGCGCCCGATAGGCCAGCACGCCGCGCGCATTCGGATCAAGCTGCGACGGCACCACACCTGCCAGACTGGCATCACGCAGCTTGGTATCGATCGGGATATACGCCTGCCAAAGGTGCTCGGCGTAATCGCGGCGCAGCAATCGCAAGGTGTTAAGCGACGCCTGGGTACGACGATCAAACAGCGTCGGCACGATGGTGTAAGGCAGCGCCTGCTTGCGCGAACGGTTGACCATATTGAGCGTATGCACCATCCGCTCCAGCCCCTTGAGCGCCAGAAACTCGGTCTGGACCGGAATAATCAACTGCTCGCATGCCGCCAGCGCATTGATCATCGACACGCCCAGCAACGGCGGACTGTCGATAATGACAAACTGATAGTCGTTCCACAGCTGCGCCAACGCGCGCGAAATGACCAGACCGTAGCCACCCTGGGCGGCTGACTGCCGCTCCAGTGTCGCCAGCGAGGTACTGGACGGCAGCAGGCTGATATTCGGGTGAGACGTCTCCTTCAGCAACGCCGCTGCCAAACCATCAGGCACATGCCCGTTATGCTGAAACAGGTTGAATACGCTGCTGGTCAGCTGGTCAGGGTCCTGACCGAAATAGCTGGTCATCGAGCCATGCGGATCGAGGTCAACGACCAGCACCTTCTGGCCCTGATCCGCAAGCAAGCCCGCCAGCGCGACGGCTGTCGTGGTCTTGCCCACCCCGCCCTTCTGGTTGGCCACTGCCCAGACTCTCATACCCTACCTCCAAGGATGCCGCCACTACGCCGCATCCCGCCACAATAATGAAACGCCAACATTCTGACAGCCCGCCGCCTGTTTTGCCTATTGCAGAGCGTGCGATGCAGAACCCGTGCCAGAAGCAGGCGCCGTGCGCGCTTCACGCATCACATCAATCCGTGCATCCGGCTCGGCAATCTGCTCATGTCGATTATCCAGAAACCGGGAGACCAGCAGCACCACGCGACGGTTCGCCTTGCGCCCTGCTGCCGTAGTGTTATCGGCAACTGGTCTAAATTCACCATAGCCTACTGCAGCCAGACGGTCAGGATTGACCCCACCGGTGCTGAGCATACGCACCACGCTGGCCGCACGCGCGGCAGACAATTCCCAGTTGGTTGGGTAGCGCCCTGAGCGAATGGGGACGTTGTCGGTAAACCCCTCGACGTGGACCGGATTGTCGTAGGGTTTGAGGATTTCCGCGATGCGGTCAATCAGGCCAAACGCCGCGTCCAGCGGCAGCGCATCACCGCTGGGAAACAGCAGGCCGGAGCTCAGCTCGATCTCGACCCACATCTCGTTGCCGCGTACCTCAAGCTCACCGGCCTGAATCAGGTCGCCGAACGCCGCCTCCATGGCCGCCGTGATGTCCTGCAGCGCTTCGCTGCTGCCGTCAGGTGAGCCCGCGCCGGTCTCATCATTATTTTCGCGGGTGATGCCACGCGGCAGTTCGTTCCCGATCTGAATCGGGTCTACCGAACGCTGCGGCTGGTTAAACGCACCGACCAGCGTATCGGACAGCACCTTGTACTTGCCCTCATTAACCGAGGAGATCGAATACATGACGACGAAAAATGCGAACAGCAGGGTAATGAAGTCGGCGTAGGACACCAGCCAGCGTTCGTGGTTTTCGTGCTCTTCCGGTCTGGATCGGCGCATGGTTCAACCTCTAATCCAGAAAGCCCTCGAGCTTCATTTCGATTGAGCGCGGATTCTCGCCCTCGGCAATCGACATCAGACCTTCGAGCAGCATCTCGCGGTATTTGGACTGCTGCAGCACCACAGCCTTGAGTTTGGCAGCGGCCGGCAGCATGAACAGGTTGGCCAGCGCCACCCCGTAAATGGTAGCAACAAAAGCAACCGCGATACCGGCGCCCAGACGCGACGGGTCTGCCAGATTGCCCATGACATGAATCAGGCCCATCACCGCACCGATAATGCCGATCGTCGGCGCATAGCCGCCCATGCACTCGTAGACCTTGGCCGCCATCAGGTCACCGTGCTCCTTGTTGACCAGATCGACTTCCATGATGCTGCGCAACGCTTCCGGCTCGCTGCCGTCAACCAGCAGCTGCAGGCCCTTTCGAGAGAACCCGTCGGGCTCAAGCTCAGCCATGCTTTCCAGGCCCAGCAGACCTTCCTTACGGGCAATCGTGCTCCAGTTGATGACCTGGGTAATGCCCTCACGCATGCGATTGGCCGGCGGAAAGATAATCCACGGCAGGATCGCCAGCGCGCGCTTGAACACGGTCAGCGGCGTTTGAATAAACGCGGCCCCCAGCGTGCCGCCAATAACGATCAACCCTGCAGGGCCATTCAGCAACGCGGTGGCGTGACCGCCTTCCAGATAGTTGCCGCCGATAATGGCGACAAAGGCCAGAATGACACCGATGATGCTGAGGATGTCCATCAGCTCAGTTCTGCCAGATAGCGGCCAATTTCATCCAGGTTATAGATGCCATCGGCGAGATTGGCCTTGGCAACCGCCATCGGCATCCCGTAGATCACACAACTGGCCTCGTCCTGGGCCCATACCGAGCTACCGGCCTGCTTGAGCATCCGGGCACCTTCGCGGCCGTCAGCCCCCATACCGGTCAGCACCACGGCCAGCACCTTGTCCTGAAACGCCTTCGCCGCCGAGCCAAAGGTCACGTCAACACAGGGCTTGTAGTTCAACCGCTCGTCCCCAGGCAGAATCCGCACCACTCCACGCGAGTCCACCATCATCTGCTTGCCGCCGGGCGCCAGCAGCGCACGGCCGGGGCGCAGCGTATCGCCGTCCTCTGCTTCCTTGACGGAAATACGGCAGAGCTTGTCGAGACGCTCGGCAAACGCCTTGGTGAACGCTGCCGGCATGTGCTGAACCAGCAACAACGGCGCCGGAAAACTGGCCGGCAGCTGAGTCAGCACCTTTTGCAGAGCGACTGGACCACCGGTAGACGTACCGATAGCAACAAGCTTGTAGCTACGCTTGCGCGGTGCGGGACTGTTCTTGACCGGCGCTGCAGGGGGCTGCGGTGCAGCGATCGGGCGCGATGTCGCGGTAGCAGGCGCCGCCGGGGCTCTGGAGGATGGACTGGTGGTGGCAGGCGCGTGATGCACCGGGGAGGAATGCAGCCCCAGCGAACGCCGGTTGGTACGCGCCAGCGCGGTTACCCGCTCGCACAGCAGCTGGCGAACCTTGTCGGGGTTGCGCGAGATGTCCTCGAAGTTCTTCGGCAGGTAATCGGCTGCGCCGGCATCCAGCGCATCGAGGCTGACCCGCGCACCTTCATAGGTAAGCGAGGAAAACATGATCACCGGCGTCGGACAACGCTGCATGATCTGGCGTACCGCTTCGATGCCGTCCATGACCGGCATCTCGTAGTCCATGGTGATCACGTCAGGGTGCAACGCCAGCGTCTGCTCAATGGCTTCACGGCCATTGTTCGCAGTACCAACCACCTGGATTTGCGGATCGCCGGCCAGGATCTCCGTCACCCTGCGGCGAAAGAATCCTGAATCGTCGACCACCAGCACCTTAACCGCCATACCCTCTCCTGAACTGCATCCTGCACATGAAATGATGTATCAATCGTATCGACGGGAGTGTGCCCTCCCGCGAAGGGTATTTCGCTGCACCCGAGCGGCGCGTCAGCCGCGCAGACTCAGGCATATCATATGCGTCTTGCGTAGCGTTTGAGCAAGCTCGGGATATCCAGAATCAGGGCGATGCGACCGTCACCGGTAATGGTTGCCCCGGCCATGCCGGCGGTGCCCTGCAGCATCCGCCCCAACGGCTTGATGACGACCTCTTCCTGGCCAACCAGCTGATCGACCACAAAGCCAACCCGCTGCGTGCCAACGGAGACGATAACCACACTGGCAGCAGAATGATCACTCGTGTCTTCCACGCCCGGCATCAACCAGCGCTTGAGATAGAACAGCGGTAACGCCTTCTCGCGCACGATGATTACTTCCTGACCGTCCACCACGTTGGTACGCGACAAGTCCAGGCTGTAGATCTCGTTGACACTGACCAGCGGCAACGCGAAGGCCTGGTCGGCCAGCATGACCATCAGCGTCGGCATGATGGCGAGCGTCAGCGGTACCTTGATTGCGATACGCGAACCTTGCCCCTTGGTCGACTCGATATTGATCGTACCGTTGAGCTGGGAAATTTTGGTTTTGACCACGTCCATGCCGACACCGCGGCCAGACACGTCAGAGATTTCCGTCTTGGTCGAGAAGCCGGGCGCAAGGATCAGGTTGAAGCACTCGGTATCGCTGAGGCGATCTGCCGCGTCCTTGTCCATCATGCCTTTCTCAACCGCCTTGGCGCGCAGGATTTCCGGATCCATACCGCGACCATCGTCAACGATGGTGAGCAGAATGTGATCGCCTTCCTGTTGTGCTGCCAGCACAACCTTACCGGTACGCGGCTTGCCGGCGGCCTCGCGCTCGTCCGGCAGTTCGATACCGTGGTCAACCGAATTGCGCACCAGGTGAACCAGCGGATCGGCCAGGGCTTCGACCAGGTTCTTGTCCAGGTCGGTTTCTTCACCGATCAGCTCGAGATTGATTTCCTTCTTGAGGTTGCGCGCCAGATCCCGCACAACCCGCGGGAAGCGCCCAAACACCTTCTTGATCGGCTGCATGCGGGTCTTCATGACCGACATCTGCAGATCTGCTGTGACGACATCGAGATTGCCGACAGCCTTGCTTAGCTCTTCGTCACCGCTGGACACACCCAAACGGACCAGACGGTTACGCACCAGCACCAGTTCGCCAACCATATTCATGATTTCATCCAGCCGCGCGGTATCTACCCGCACAGTGGTATCAGCAGCAGGTGCCTCGGCAGCGGCGGCCGGCTTGGCGGCTACCGGTGCGGCAGCGGCTGGTTTGGCTGCCGGTTTGGCTGCGGCTTTGGGGGCAGCAGCCTTGGCCGCAGGTTCCTTGGCCGGCTCTTTCTTGTCTACTGGCTTGGCCGGGGCAGCCTGCGCAGCGGCTGCGTCGGCGCCAGGGGCACTACCCTTGCCATGCAGCTGATCAAGCAGCGCTTCGAATTCATCGTCGGTGATGTGATCATCACCAGCCGAGTCGCTGACCGGCTCGCTCTTGGGCGCCTCGGCCGCGGCACTCGTCGCGCCTGCACTGCCCGGCGCGGAGCCCTTGCCGTGCAACTGATCAAGCAAGGCTTCAAATTCGTCATCGGTGATGTCATCACCACCAGCTGCCGCTTTGGCTGGCTCGCTCGAAACAGCGACAGACGGCGCGTTGCCCGCGCCGTGCAGCTCATCGAGCAGCGCCTCAAACTCGTCATCCGAGATTTCGTCGGCTGAGCTCTGTGATGCGGCCGGCTCGACCTGCGCCGCCGCAGTGGCCGCACTGCCGTCGCCGTGCAAGGCATCCAGCAGCTGTTCAAATTCGTCGTCGGTAATATCGCCGTCGGCCGGCGCCGCGGCCGCAGCAACCGGGGCGGCGACTGGCTCTTGTGGCTCTGGAGCGGGGGCTTCTGCGACGTCATCAACAGAGCCGGGTTGCGCCAAAGCAGACAGGGCGTCCAGCAGCGCGGGATCAGCGGGCGTCGGCTCTTCGCTCTCACGCACCTGAGCAAACATGCCGTTTACGGTATCCAGTGCCTGCAGCACCACATCCATCAACTCGGGAGTAACCGTCCGCTCGCCCTTGCGCAGAATATCAAACACGTTCTCGGCGATGTGACAGCACGCAACCAGCGCGTCCAGCTGCAAAAAACCGGCGCCACCTTTTACCGTGTGAAAGCCGCGGAAGATGGCGTTAAGCAGATCCATGTCGTCGGGCCGGTTCTCCAGCTCGACCAACTGTTCGGACAACTGCTCGAGAATCTCACCGGCCTCGACCAGAAAGTCCTGGAGAATCTCTTCATCCGCATCGAAACTCATGCACCCACTCCCCTCGGGCGTGTTATCGGTAGACCCGCCGGCGCGTCGCTGAGGATTGCGACCGCGCGGCTGTCATTCAACGCTGCTGCCCGCAGGCTCTGCTAAAGCGAGACCGCAGACGAATCTGTCACTCACCAGCGTGGGCGCTACTCAGAAGCCCAGGCTCGACAGGAGATCATCAACCTCGTCCTGACCAGAAACAACGTCTTCCCTTTTATCGGCATGAATTTGCGGACCTTCACCCTTGGAGGAGGAATTTTTTGCCTCTTCCGGCTCATCGCCATGATTGATGCCGGTAATGCGGTCAACTTGACCCGCCATGCGGACCAGATTGACGAGGCTTTCCTCAACGTCATGCACCAGCGTGGTAACACGCTTGATGACCTGTCCGGTCAGATCCTGAAAGTCCTGAGCCAGCAGAATCTCGTTCAGGTTGGTCGACAGATCGGCGCTGGTTCGTTCGCTTTGTTCGAGAAATTCGCCGACCCGGCGATACAGATCACGGAATTCGTCTGCGGCCATTTCACGGCGCTGCAAGCGCTGCCAGTCAGCCTTCAGAGCCGTAGCCTGCTGACCCAGTTCCGAGACTTTGGGCGCGCTGCTCTCAACCAGATCCATCGTCCGATTGGCCGCTTTGTCCGTCAGTTTTACGACGTAGTCCAGCCGGTCTGATGCATCCGAAATCTTGGACGAATCGTTTTCCTCGCCCAGTGCGTGGGAGGTATCGATCTGGAAGTCGATGATGGCGTTGTGCAGCGCACGAGTCAGCTGACCAACCTCGTGATAGAGACCACGGTCGCGCGCCTGATTGATGGCATGGATAACCAGCAGCGCTTCACCAAAATTGCCGGATTCCAGATGGCCGACCAGCTGGTGCGCATTGTCCTTCAGCGAATGCTCAAACTCCTGAGCAGTCGCCTGGCCGGGATCTTTACTCAAAGCCATAACCTGTACCCCGGTTGATTATTATTTGGGCTGAACCCGCTCGAAAATCTTTTCGATCTTCTCTTTCAGCGCCTGAGCGGTAAACGGTTTGACCACGTAACCATTGACGCCTGCCTGCGCGGCCTCAATGATCTGATCACGTTTGGCCTCGGCAGTGACCATCAGCACCGGAAGGTGCTTGAGACGATCGTCTGCACGCACCGCACGCAGCAGATCAATGCCACTCATGCCCGGCATGTTCCAGTCAGTTACCAGAAAATCGAAGCTGCCACTCTGCAGCATCGGCAGCGCGGTATTACCGTCGTCTGCTTCGGCCGTGTTGGTAAACCCCAGGTCGCGCAACAGGTTCTTGATGATGCGCCTCATCGTCGAAAAATCATCAACGATGAGAATTTTCATATTCTTGTCCAAGTCGACCTCCGTACAAACCAGGGAATGTGCAGGCCTGCACCCCAAAAACCCATCGCAAATAACCAAACAAGCCGTAAAAGAAGCTCTGATCAAACAGCTGAGCCAGCAGGCTGATCAGACGCGCCCTTCACATCATCACCGGACACACCGGCATCGTGCCACTACCCGCCGCGCAATCCGAGCATTGTCCGGATGTTGGCGACAAAATCAATCATTTCGCCAATTGACCAGCTTCGATCGCAATCTGGCAGCACACTGACTATGCAGCTGACTGACCCGCGACTCGCTGACCCCCAGCACGGCGCCAATTTCCTTGAGATTAAGCTCCTCGTCGTAATAAAGCGACAACAGCAGACGCTCGCGCTCGGGCAAGCCGTCAATGGCCTCGATCAGCGCCGCGCGAAAGCGCTCATCCTGCAGCCCGGAGAACGGTTCCTCACCACCCTGCACATCCGCAGGCGCGCCCGACTCCAGCAGGTCGTCGAAACTGAACAGCTTGCTGCCGGCAGTATCGCTGAGGATGCTGTAGTACTCCTCCAGACTCATCTCCAGCTCGGCCGCAACCTCGTGATCCTTGGCATCGCGTCCGAGCCGCGCCTCGACAGCGCGCATTGCATCGCTGACCATTCGAGTGTTGCGGTGGACGGACCGAGGCGCCCAGTCACCCTTGCGCACTTCATCAAGCATCGCACCACGGATCCGGATGCCGGCATAGGTTTCAAAACTGGCACCCTTGCCGAAGTCAAATTTGCGAGAGGCTTCAAGCAGACCGATCATCCCGGCCTGCATCAGGTCTTCAACCTGAACACTGGATGGCAAACGCCCCAGCAAGTGATAGGCAATACGCTTAACCAGCGGAGCATACTGCTCGACGAGACGATCCTGCTGACCTGCTGAACTCTGTGCTCGTGTATACATGCTCAATCCGCCAGCCTGTGCTGTCATAGACCCGATCCTGTCGGCTGCACCAGGCGCTCGACGAAGAACTCCAGGTGCCCACGGGGATTGGCCGGTAACGGCCAGGCATCCACTTTCTGTGCAATGGCGCGAATGGCCAACGAGGCTTTGCTGCGCGGGAATGCTTCAAACACCGCGCGCTGCTTCTGCACCGACTTTCGCACCGCCTCATCAAAGGGAACCGCACCAACGTACTGCAGAGCCACATCCAGAAACCGGTCAGTAACCTTGGTGAGTTTAGCAAAGACCATGCGGCCTTCCTGCGGTGTGCCAACCATGTTGGCCAGCACCCGAAAACGCGTCATGCCGTAGTCGCGGTTGAGCAGCTTGATCAGGGCATAGGCGTCGGTAATGGAGGTTGGTTCGTCACAGACCACCACCAGCGCTTCCTGCGCAGCGCGCACGAAACTGACAACGGAATCGCCAATGCCGGCCGCGGTATCCACGATCAACACGTCGATGTTGTCGCCAATCTCGCTGAATGCCTGAATCAGCCCGGCGTGTTGCTGATGATTGAGACTGACCATATTGGCCGCACCGGAGGCTGCAGGAACGATGCGAATGCCGCCGGGACCGGTGACCATCACATCGCGCAGATCGCACTTACCCTCCAGCACGTCAGCCAGCGTGGCCTTCGGCTTGAGACCGAGCAGGACGTCGACATTCGCCAGACCAAGGTCAGCATCCAGCAATACGACTCGCCGCCCCATCTCCGCCAGCGCAAGACTGAGGTTCACCGACACGTTGGTCTTGCCGATGCCACCCTTGCCGCCGGTGACTGCGATTACCTGAACAGGATGTGAGCTGCCCATCTGCGCTGATTACCTTAATTCTGTGAAATTGCTTAACTTGCCCGCTGGGTGTGCATCATACCGGCAAAAACGTCTGCCATGGTCTGATCTGCCGGAGCGTCATTACCGGCCATGCTGACCGCACGGCTGACCAACTGGTGGCCGACTGCACGGCTGATGTCATCCGGAATACGCTGGCCATCTGCCAGATAGGCTACCGGCAAACCCTGCTCCATCGCCAGCCCCAGCGACTCTCCCAGCGTAGCTGCTTCATCAACTTTGGTCAGGATGCAGCCGGACAGGCCGCATGCCTTATAGGTGTGATACGCCGCTTTCATCACGCGATGCTGACTGGTCGCTGCCAATACCAGCAGATTGCGCACTCGGCGGCCCTGGCGAGCAAGGGTATCCAGCTGCCCGCGCAGATAAGGATCGTTGGCCTGCAGACCCGCCGTATCGATCAGCACCAGACGCTTGCCGGCAAAATCAGCCAGTACGTCGTTGAGGTCCTGGTTTTCATCGACCACCTTGACCGGGACGTTGAGAATCCGACCCAGGGTACGCAGTTGCTCATGCGCACCAATGCGGTAGGTGTCCATCGTCACCAGGGCGACATGCTGACTGCCGTGCTTGAGTACATAGCGCGCGGCGAGCTTGCCAAGCGTAGTCGTCTTGCCGGCACCGGTCGGCCCGACCAGCGCGATCACGCCGCCGTCGTCCAGCGGTTCTTCACGCATCACCGGCACCCGGTGCGCCAGATAGGCCAGCAGCATGCGCCAGGCCTGACGCGGATCAGCCACGTCAGAAACCTGACGCAGAAGATCCTGACTAACTTCCGCAGGCAACCCCATCTGGGTCAGACGGCGCCACAGACCTGCCTGCTTGGGCTTGTGCTGATTGAGCTGCCCCCAAGCCAAACCACCGAGCTGGGACTCCAGCATTTCGCGCAGGCCGGCAATCTCGGCGCGCATTGCACTCAGGCTGGCGTCCTCGACCGCCGCCGCAACCGGCGAAGCCTGCGCAGCCGCAGGGCGAGTGGTCGGCGCGACCTCATCGACCTGCTCCTGAATCAGACGATCCAGCAGATCACGCGCTTCGACAGAACCCTGACGCGCAGCGTGACGCGTGCTGTCACCAAACAATTGACGATTGACCAGCGGCTGATCGTGGGAGGCCATCGAGCCGACTTCCAGCTCGGCGCGCGCAGCGACGATGCGCTCCTGAGTCTTCTTCAGCTCGGTATCCAAGCCGGGCGTCGGCGCGGTCAGGCGCGGCGCCTCGTAGTCCAGTGCTGCGGTCAGCTCAACGCCACCGGCTACCCGGCGATTGGCGATGATCGACGCATCCGCGCCCAGTTCATCGCGAACCAGCTTCATCGCCTGGCGCATGTCTGCGGCAAAGAAACGTTTGACTTTCATGGCTGACCTCGTCGCTTTTCTGGCACCGCCCGCTGGCGGCTGCTGTCATTCATTCAGAGTCTGCAGCTCAGTTCTGGCCGACCGTCGCAATGATGGTCACCTGCTTGCTGTCCGGAATTTCCTGGTAGGACAGCACATGGGCGCCTGGAGCTGCGTAGCGTACAAACTTGGCCATCATCATCCGAATCGGCCCCGCTACCAGCAGTATTGCCGGCTTGCCCTGCACTTCCTGCCGCTGTACTGCTTCGGCCAGCGAGCGCTGCAACTTCTCGGCCATGCCGGGCTCAAGCAACATACCGTCGTCTGCGCCCTGACCTGCCTTCTGCAGACTCTGTAGCAACATCTGTTCCAACCTTGGCTCCAGGGTGATCACAGGCAGCTGAGAGTCAAGCCCCACAATGCTTTGCACGATTGAACGGCTCAGCGCGACCCGCACCGCACCGATCAACGCGCCGGTATCTTGACTCTTGCTGGAGTTGTTGGCGATCGCCTCGGCGATGGTACGAATGTCGCGCACCGGCACCTGCTCCTGCAGCAAGCCCTGCAGCACCTTGAGCAGATTGGACAGCGAGATAAGACCGGGCACCAGCTCTTCGGCCAGCTTCGGCGAGGCCTTGGCCAGCACCTGCATAAGCTGCTGCACTTCCTCATGGCCAATCAGCTCATGGGCGTGCTTGTAGAGAATCTGGTTGATGTGTGTGGCAACCACGGTGCTGGCATCGACCACGGTATAGCCCAGTGACTGCGCCTGATCCTTCTGGCTCTGTTCGATCCAGACCGCGTCCAGACCAAAAGCCGGGTCCTTGCCGGGCACACCCTTGATCTCGCCAAAAACCTGACCCGGATTAATCGCCAGCTCGCGATCGGGGTAGATTTCGGCTTCCGCCACCCCGACGCCCATCAGCGTCAGGCGGTAGGCGTTGGGCGCCAGATCAAGGTTGTCGCGAATGTGTACCGACGGCATCAAAAAGCCCAAATCCTGCGACAGCTTCTTGCGCACACCCTTGATCCGCGCCAGCAGTTGCCCACCCTGATTACGGTCAACCAGCGGAATCAGGCGGTAGCCAACTTCCAGCCCTACCATGTCGACCGGGGTAACGTCGTCCCAGCCCAGCTCACGGGTTTCTGGCGCCTGCACCGCCGGCACCTGCGCCTGCTTGCGCTCTTCCACCTGTTTCTCTTCAGCTTTGGCCTGCTGATGCTTGGCGATAAAATAGGCCCCGCCGGCGGCAATTGCCCCCAGGCTGAGGAAGGAAAAGTGTGGCATGCCCGGAATCAGACCCATGACGACCATAATCGCAGCCGCTACTGCCAGCGCCTTGGGCGAGGCAAACATTTGACGCTGCACCTGAGCGCCCATGTCTTCAGAGGTCGATACACGAGTAACCATGATCGCTGCAGCAGTCGACAGCAACAGCGAGGGGATCTGCGCCACCAGACCGTCACCGATGGTCAGCAGCACGTAGATCCGGCCCGCTTCGGCAAACGGCAGACCGTGTTGCGCCATACCAATAGCCAGACCGCCGATCACGTTGATGAACAGGATCAGCAGACCGGCGACGGCGTCGCCGCGTACGAACTTGCTGGCACCGTCCATCGAGCCGTAAAACTCGGCTTCCTGGGCGACTTCCTGACGACGCGCCTTGGCTTGATCCTGATCGATCAGACCAGAGTTCAGGTCGGCGTCGATCGCCATCTGCTTACCGGGCATCGCGTCCAACGTGAAGCGCGCACTGACTTCCGAGATGCGCCCCGCGCCCTTGGTGACCACCACAAAGTTGATGATCATCAGAATCGCAAACACCACCAGACCGACCACGTAGTTACCGCCGATCACCACCTCACCAAAGGCCTGAATCACCTTACCGGCAGCATCACCGCCCTCGTGACCGTACAGCAGTACGACACGGGTCGAGGCAACGTTCAGCGCCAGACGCAACAGGGTTGATACCAGCAGGATGGTCGGGAATACCGCGAAATCCAGCGGCCGCAGGGCGTAGGCACCGACCAGCAGCACCACCAGCGACAGCGCGATATTGAACGTGAACAGCACGTCCAGCAGGAACGGCGGGATCGGCAGCATCATCATGCCGAGCATCACCAGCAACAGGATCGGGATACCCAGACTGCCGTGGCGCAGACCAGCCAGATTGGTCCGCATATTTCCCATCACTTGTGCGCGATCAACAGCCATTGGTGAAAAGGTCCCTAGATCAAATATTTGACGCAACGTTGCGCTGTAAACCTGACTAGGCAAGAAGTGTTCCAGTTTCGGAACAAGCAGCGCCTGCCCCGGTCTACCGAAGGTCGCTCGCGCACAGCCGCGTCCTGCTCCGACCCTGTACACCTTCTGATAAACTGCCCCGCTCTACTGCGGCAATGGAAGGCCCTATTCAGGCTCGGTGGACGCATCAACTCCGCGCGAGCATCGCCATTCATAGCCACAGCGCTCAGCCATCTGCCGGCTGACCGCAACCCGAGAGGTATCATGCGCGCGCACATCGCCCTGCTGCTGGGACTCAGTATCACCCTCACCGGATGCCAGAGCCTGTCCCAACCCGACAGCCTGCTCAGCCGCTCGGGCGAGATGATCAAGACCCAGAGCCAGCGTCTGGCAGACCTTGCCGCCAGGTTGACTGGCGACCCGGCAGCACAGCAGCGCCATGCCGAAGTAGAAGCCCTGTTCGCACAGCAGTACATCGACCCGCTAACCCGTTACCTCAACGACCACTCCAACGATGAGGACTACGCCGACTACCTTCCGCTGGTACGCGACGAACGCGATAACCGCTGCCAGGCGATTGGGCAGCGCTACGCCGCCCAGCAGCCAACCGGGGCCAACCTGCAGCGCCTGCGCGCCGGCTATCAGTTCTCCTGTCCGCAGCAGGTTGCCGACTTTGCCAGCCGAGTACCGCAACCCAGCACAACTCAAACCGCAGGCAGCCGCCCAGCGACCAGCCAGCAGGAAAACTGCTATCTGCTGTTCGCCATCCGCAACTACAGCCAGGCGACCAGCGCCTGCACCACCGCAGCCGAAGCGGGCGACGCCAAAGCCCAGCATCATCTGGCAAGCATGGTCAGCAGCGCCGGGCAACGCAGCACCGCGCTGCGCTGGGCACGGGCGTCAGCCGAACAGGGCAATACTGCCGGCCAGCTGCTGCTGGCCGATCTGCTGCAACAGCAAAACAGCAGCGATGCCAGCACAGAAGCCTTCACCTGGCTGCAGAAAGCCGCCAACAGCGGCCAGCCCGAAGCACGCTATCAGTTGGCCATGGCCTACCTGAACGGCACCGGAACCGCCGTCGATCCGGCCAAAGCCGAGGGCCAGCTGCGCCATGCAGCCCTCTCGGATCATGTACCGTCGATGCTGCAACTGGCGCGCAGCCATCCCAGCACCGCATCGGCACGCCACTGGCTCAGCAAAGCCGCAGAACGCGACTCGGCCGAGGCGCAATACCGCCTGGGGCTGGATTACATGCAGGGTGATGGCGGCCCGCAGGATCTGGAGCAGGCCTACTTCTGGCTCAGTCTGGCACTGGTAAACGGGGAGTCTCGGGGCCGGCGCTATGCTGAACAGCTATCCGGCCAGCTCAGCAATGACCAGCTGAACAGTGCGCGCAGCGCGCTGCAACAGCGTATCAATAGCCGCTAACCTACTCAGGTAACCTCGATGCTGCCGGTCAAGCGCGCCATCATGATTCTGCTCAGCCTGCTGGTCGGGCTGTTCCTGCTCGGCAGTTGGCTGATCGCCAGCCTGAATCTGGAGTTTGCCGAGAATGCGATGGGCAAGCTGCGCGAACGCCAGATTACCGACACCTTCTACGCCAACCTCGACCGCATCAACGCCCACCACAGGCTGATGGAACAAAGCACCCGCGGCCTGGCGCGCGCCGGCGGGCTACTGCTGCGCACGCCGGCTGACCCGGCAACGCTGTCCAACACACTGCGCAACGCGCTGCTCGACTTCCCCGATAGCTACGGCAGCAGCCTCTGGTATGTCGAAGGCGGGCGCCCTGCCCGCTACGCCTACCGCCAGGGGCAACGCATTCAGGTCGAGCCACTCAACGCAGACGAGGAGCAACGGCTGGGCAGCTGGTTTCAGCGCCTGCGCGACCTGCCTGATCCAGGTGACCCTGCGCAGCAATGGAGTGCCGCCTATTACAAAAGCAGCATCAACGGCGTGGTCATCAGCCACGCAACGCTGATTCGTGACGCAGCGGGACAGCCAGCCGGACTGGCCATGACCGACTGGCTCGCCGACGACATCATCCGCACGGTAAGCCGCGTCGAGGTGACTCCCAGCACCTTCGCGTTTCTGCTGGACCATGACAACCGCAACCTTTCCAGCCTGTCCGATGCCAGCGACGTCGATCACGCGCAACAGCTGATCGACAGCATCACCGCACTGGAGCTGCATGACAAACTGCAGGAGCAACCGCTCCCGGTCATCGACTCCAGACAGCTGGCCTCCCCCATGCAGCAATTGCAGCATCGCGTTGAGCAGCAGACCTACAGCCTGTTCTTCTCCCCGACCCGCGCCGGCATGATTTTCGGCATCGGCGTCCCCCAGGCAGAAATTGATGCCGTGCTAACCCCAATGCGCGAAAGCAGCACCCGCATCCAGCTGCTGGCCGGCACGGTCATGCTGGTCATCTCGGCGCTGATTCTGTATCTGGTGGCGGGCACCCTGCGCCAGTTGCACAACCTGTACACCGACACGCTGACGCACCTGCCCAATCGCGAGCGTCTGCTGGCGGATCTGAAAAAGACCCACACTGCCAGCCTGCTGCTGCTCAATCTCGACGCTTTCAAGGAAATCAACGACTTCTATGGTCACCGCTGCGGCGACCACGTCATCGGGACATTGGCCGAAGCGCTGCAACAGCACCTGAACGAACGTGCCGACTGGCGCGGCAGCCGGCTGTACCGCATGCCTGCGGACGAACTGGCCATCTGGCTGCCCGGCCATCACAGCCATGAACAACTCACCCCGGCCCTGACGCGACTGCTCGGGTTCATCAGCAATCTCGATATCCAATGGCAGGAGCAGGACATCCCGCTCAATGCCAGCATTGGCGTCGCCTGTTGCAACCAACGCGGCGCTCAGGACCTGACGGGCGAGCAACTGCTGCCAGCAGCCAACATCGCGCTGGAACTGGCACGGGCAGACAACGAAAGTTTTGTGTTTTACGACGCCAGTCAGGGTATACGCGAAGGCTATGAACAAAACCTGATTGGCGCCAACCGGCTGCGGGCAGCGCTGGAAGAAGACCGTATCGTCGCCTTCTTCCAACCCATCATGGACGTGCAAAGCCAGCAGATCGAAAAGTACGAATGTCTGGTTCGCATGATTGACGAACAGGGCGAGCCGGTCAGCCCGATTCACTTTCTCGACCTGGCGAAAAAGGTCCGGCTGTATCGCGCGATTACCCGCTGCATGATCGACAGCGCGATTGAACGCTTTGCTGATCAGCGCTGCAGCTTCTCGATCAACCTGTCCTGCGAGGACCTGCTGGACCCCGACCTGGCTGATTACATCATCAGCACGGTCGAGGCCCACGCCATCGGCGAGCGCGCCATCTTCGAGATTCTGGAATCTGAGGGGATCGAAAACTACGCTGCAGTGCGCCAGTTCATCGACCGGGCCAAGAGCCTGGGATGCCGCATCGCCATCGACGATTTCGGCACCGGCTATTCCAACTTCGAACACCTGATGCGACTCAACGTCGACCTCATCAAGATCGATGGCAGCCTGATTCGACAGCTCGACGAGAACCCGACCGCAGTGACCCTGTGCCGCGGCATCGTGCAGTTTGCCGACGAACTGGGCATGCAGACCGTCGCCGAGTTCGTCCACAGCCCGGCGGTGCTGAGCAGGGTGCAAGAGCTGGGCATTCACTTTGCCCAGGGCGCCGCCATCGGCATGCCCTCAGCCAGCCTGATCACCGAAGTCAGACTGACCAACACGGGCACGCAGGGTACGGCCAGTTAGCGGTAGATGATATCTGAGCGCATTGGTGCCAAGCGCTGAAGCAATCGATTCTGCACCGTTACCGGCAAATTCTCGGCGTCCATGGCAGCAATCAGATCCTCGACCAGCGCATTGAAGTCAGCCTCGGTCAGCTCAAATCCAGCGTGCACCTCCGCCATGCTGTCGCCGGTGTACTCACAGGGCCCGCCCGCCTCGACACAGAACTGCTCCTGCAGTTTTTCCTGCAGTCGTACGATATCGGTATCAGCGAAGTGATGGGCGATGCGCTCATCGTCCGCGATACGGTAAAGCAGGCCTTCAACCACCCGATTGATCCCTGCCTGCCCGCCCAGTGACTGGTACAGGCTGTCATTGACCGGTGTCGGAGTGACGCAACCAGCGACGCTGAATGCAAGCAACGCGGAGCCAGCAGCCGCGCGAATTTTTTTTAGCATGACCACCTCAGTAACTCAGCTGCATGGACAGGAACAGGCCACGCTGCCCCTCCAGCGTCGCGACCTCGCCAAGCTCGGCCCAGGCGGCCGCGAGCGCCAGGCGCTTGCTGGGGAAGTAGCCGACGAACAGATCCTGCCAATCGCTTTCACCGGCAAACGACAGATTGTCGGGTTTCTCACGGTATTCGTAGCCCACCACCCACTGCGGGCTAAGCAGCAGCGCCACACTCCCCTCCTTGAGCAGCGAGCGACTATCGCGCCGATCACCACCAAAGCCCAGCAAGCCGGTTTCGTTGGCTCTCGAATAACGCAAGGTGCCGTTGACCAGCAGGTTGTAGCCGCCAACCGCCCCCAGGAATAACCGGGAGCCCGCCAGGTAGTAGTCGGTGTCAGAGTCGCGACGGGCACCAACCAGCGACGGGATCAGGAAGTTTGTTTGCCGCTTGTACTGCGCGCCAGCAGTCACCTGCGGCAAGCGGTCGTAGACCAGATCACCAAACAGCCGCACCTTCATCCCGTAGATATCCTGATTGAGACTCTTATGCGGCAGACCAGCTGCCTTGGTCAGCGCGTCCATATCCAGGCGCTGCCGCGCCACCGAAAACTCCAGGCGATTGTTCAACGCCAGCGACGCGCCGAAGGTATCCAGCCGGTAGTCACCGGTGTCGACACGGGTAGCAAATACATCACCGCCCCACTCGTCTCTAGTGCCGTAGCCCGACAGCACTGCCCAAGGGACAATGCCGCCACCAGCAGCGCCTTCGATATTCGTAATCCCGCCGGTCGCCAGCAAGCGACTACCGGGGTCGGCAAGCGCACCCCCAGCCCCACACAACAACGCCGCGCACATCAAAGTTTTCTTCACAAATGCTCCACTTACGCGAAGGTTCCGCGCGTCTCGACCATCCAGCGTTCCAGCTCAGCCGCCGCCAACGGGCGGCTGATGAAATAGCCCTGGGCAACATCGCAATGACGCTCCCTGAGCCAGTTGAGGGCCTGAGCATTTTCGATGCCCTCGGCGATCACCTTCAGCCCCATATTGTGGGCCAGCTCGATGGTCGATCTGACGATCACCGCATCATCACCGTTATCGGTCAGCTGGAGCACAAAGGATTTATCAATTTTCAAGTCCTGCACCGGCAAGCTCTTGAGGGTCGCGAGCGACGAATAGCCCGTGCCGTAGTCGTCTACTGCCAACGCAATGCCCAACTCGCGCAGGGCCAGCAGGCTATCCAAACTGCGCTGAGGATCGCGCATGACCGCGCTTTCAGTCACTTCCAGCGAGAGGTAGTCCGGGCTGATCTGCTGGGCGCGCAGCAAGCGTTCCATGCGATGCGGAAACTCCGGATCATCAAGGTCGCGCGCGGAAATATTCATGGCCACCTGCAAGTGGATACCGCGATCAATCCAGCTCCGCAGCTGCGACAACACCGCGGCCATCATCCACTGAGTAAGCATGCCGATGCTGCCCGTCTGCTCGGCGAGGGTAATGAACTCATCCGGCCCGATGACGCCAAGTTCACTGTGCCGCCAGCGCATCAGCGCCTCTACCTGCCGAATCTCGCCGGACGCCAAATCCAGCTTGGGCTGGTACACCACGCTCAACTCTCGGTGCTGCGGTGCGTAACGCAGATCACGTGCCAGACGGATACGACGCTGATACGCCTGATCACTTTGTGCCTGATATACGGCAATGCGTTCCGGCCCCGGTGCTGCGTCATTCAGGGCAATGCTCGCCTGCCGCAACAGCTCCTGCGGATCCCGACCGTGCAGCGGCCAGGCAACGACCCCAGCCAGCCATTGCGAACTGAGCTTGATGTTGCCAACCTGCATTTTCTCCGCAAGGCGAGCCAACACACCGTCCATGATGACTACCGCCTCTTCCAGCTCCCGCCCCTTAAGCAGCAGCAAGAAACCGCTACCAGGCTGCCAGGCCAACAGCGAATTGGCAGGCACAAAGCCTTCCAGACTGGCGGCTGATTGACGTATCAGGGTGTCGATAAAATCCTGCCCATGCGCCTTGAGCAGCAAGTCAGCAGTCAACAGGTTGCACTGCGCCAGCACCCCGCCCAGACCGCTGGCAATTGCGTCTTTGAGTTGCTCGCGCAGTACACCGACATTCGGCAGCCCGGTAAGCGGATCATGCAGTGCGTTGTGTACGATCAGATCTTCACGCTCGGCAATGCCGGAGCGCATGGCATCAATTCGCTCCGCAAGCAAACCCAGCTCGTCGTTGCGATTGAGCACGACCTGCCCGGTGTAGTCACCACGGCCGATGCGGGTCGCAGCCTCAGCCAACTCGGAGACAGGCCGAGCCAGACTGCCGGACAGATGCACAGCCAGCAGTGACGACGCGAGCAAAGCGATCAAGGTAATGATCAGCAGCTCACGCTTGAGCAGATCGAAACTGGCCAGCGTGTCGCTCAATGGACTTGCCAGTTGCGCCACGACCCGATATTCCGCCTGTTCAAGCAGACTGATGACCGTGGTCAGATAACCGCCTGTTTCCAACGTTTTGCCGCCGTCGGCTGCGCCCATTTCAAGCACCGATTCGGTCAGCGTCGAAAAGCTGGTCATCACATCACCGCCGTGGCTGCTGACAAAGCGAATCTCCAGCCCGGTCAGTTTTTGCAGCTCGCGAGCCAGCGTCTCATCCAGACTGAATGCCATCGCAACCTGACCGAGCACAACCGGTGCCCGCACTACCGCCTCAACCAGCAGGTAGGGCTGATCATCAATGATTGCAATCATGGCCTGCTCGGAAAACCGCTGCAGCGCCTGCACATCACCCGGCGCAGAATCGCCGGTCCTCACCGAGGCGATGCGCATTACGCCCTGGGGATCGAAAAACATCGCCTGATCCGCGCCGATGCGCCTGACCTGATTGAGCAGCGCGGAGCGAATGGTTGCCTGATCCCCGGTAGCGACCGCCTGACGAAAGCCGAAGTCAGCCACCAGAATCTCGGTTGCGGCCGTCAGCTCGCGAGCACGCGCCTCCAGCAAATTGCTGAATACGTTACTACCTACCTGCAACTGCTTCTGCGCCTGCCGCTTGGCGGACAGGTCCGTCGCCGCATAGACCACTAGAAACACCGCACCCAGCACCAGTGCCAGCAAACCTACCGAAGTCAGAATCAAACGAGTTCGCAGGTATCCCATACGCATGGTTCTATTGCACCGACTTGAAACGCTGCTGCAAGGGCGAAAGGGTTGGCTCGGGTGCTGCCACTTCCGGCGTCACCGGCAAGCTGAGTGCCAGCCCTTGCTGTCCCAGATCAACCTCTCCCAATGCGACGGGTGCTTGCTGAAATTGACTTGGGTGCCACCACGAGACTGGCCAGCGTCCGGCGGGTAAATCCGGCAATGAGATACGCCCCGACGCATCGCTGACGGCAAATCGCGGGCTGGTGGTGATCAGGATATAGCCCAGCATGGCATCGTGAATGTTGCAGCCCAACACCACTGTGCCCGGCCGGTCAAAGGTCACCGGCGGCGCTTCCAGGCCCTTGAACAGACGCAGCTCAAACGGCTTGGTTTCGGAAAACGAGTAGACGTGATGACGTACATCGTCGCTGTTGGGAAACTCGACCTGAGCCCCGACCGGCACCACCAGCACGTGCGGAGTGAACTGCCGATCAACCTGATCCATCAGGTACGCACCTTGCGGGCTGGCAGGCACCCCATCGACCAGCAACACGGCATTGGCCAACGGTGCCCCGGCAGCGTCAGTCAGCATTATTTCTGCCGCCAGACTACGCCCCGCCAGCAGGACCTCAGCCGCCAGCAGCGCAGCAAACCAAGCAGAGCAACGACCGACTCGCCCAACACTCCAACCGTTCTGCACAGTACTTCCCCCTCACGAAACGGAGCCGAATCGGCATGCTCTCGCGGCCACCGATACAGCACGTATCAAACGCTTGTCAGCGCTCCGTAGTGTCACCTGTTGCCAAACGACGCTAGCATAGCCTGATTGCAAACCGATGTGCAGGAACCAATATGCCGGGCTCAAACTTTCCCCTTTCCGTGCTTGACCTCTGTTCCATCAGCGAAGGCGCCACCGCCGCTGACGCGCTGCACAACGCCCAGGCGATGGCACGTCACTGCGAAGAACTTGGCTACCAGCGCTATTGGGTCGCCGAGCACCACAACATGACGGGCATCGCCAGCGCGGCCACCTCTGTGGTCATGGGCTATCTGGCCAGCAGCACCCAGCGCATTCGCATCGGCTCCGGCGGGATCATGCTGCCGAACCACGCGCCACTGCAGATCGCAGAGCAGTTCGGCACACTGGAATCCCTCTACCCTGGTCGCATTGATCTGGGCCTCGGCCGCGCTCCCGGCACCGACCCGGCGACCGCTAACGCGCTGCGCCGCGGCCGCACCGACGGCGAAGACTTTCCGCAGATGCTGGAGGAATTGCGCCGCCTGTTTGCGCCCATAGAGCCCGGCCAACGCTTGCGCGCAGTGCCGGGCAACGGCCTGAACATTCCGATCTGGCTGCTAGGCTCCAGCACCTTCAGCGCCCAATTGGCAGGGCGGCTGGGGCTACCGTTCGCCTTTGCCGGCCAGTTCTCGCCGGATTACCTGTTCAGCGCCATGCGGCTGTACCGCGAAAGCTTTCGCCCTAGCGACCAGTACAGCGAGCCCTACGCCATGCTCGGCATCAATGCCTACGTCGCCGATGACCGCGAGCAGGCCCACTATCTGGCCAGCTCGCACCAGCAGGCGTTCCTCAAGCTGATTCGCGGCACGCCGGGCCAACTGCCACCGCCGACGTACGACATGGAGTCCCTGTGGCAGCCCCATGAGCGCCACCAGGTGATGTCAACCCTCGCCGGCAGCCTGATTGGTGATCCTGAGAGTGTGAAGACCCAGATGGCAGAACTGCTGGAGCGAACCGGCGCAAACGAGCTGATCGTCAACAGCCCAATATTTGACCAGCGCGCGCGCCAGCATAGCTACGCGTTGCTGATGCAAGCGAGCCAACAACTCTGACCCCCCTTCCCTGACGCGGGCGACTCTGGTAAAAAGAGCGCCTCGCGGGTGTAGTTCAATGGTAGAACGGCAGCTTCCCAAGCTGCATACGTGGGTTCGATTCCCATCACCCGCTCCAACTCTTCCTCTCTCTGCTTTACTCTCAATATCAAGCACTTGCCGGGTTGCCGAGAAAAACTCTCGCACGCGAATGCCTCTGCTTATCTTTTTCTCTACGACCAGCAGACAAATAAACCGTTGTAATTATTGGGTTTTTCCTGAAATTAGTGAGTGACAGAGCAAAGCAGCTTCGGCACAATGATCGTCACTTTAATGCCAGTGGAGTACATGCCATGAAAGGCCATCCGGACGTCATCAACTGTCTTATCGATCTGTTACGCGGTGAGCTGGGCGCACGTGATCAGTATTTCCTGCATTCACGCCTGTATGAAGACATGGGCTATGCCAAGCTGTACGAGCGCATCAACCATGAGATGGAAGAGGAAACCCAGCACGCTGATGCCATCCTCAAGCGCCTGCTGTTTCTTGAAGGCAAGCCCGACATGCGCCCCTCGACCATCACCCCCGGCTCCACCGTACAGGAAATGCTCGAGTCAGATCTCAAGCTGGAGTACGAGGTACGCGAGAACCTGGCCAACGCCATTGCCCTGTGCGAGCGCTGCGGTGACTACCAGACCCGCGAAATCCTGGAGGTCCAGCTGGCCGACACCGAGGAAGATCACGCCTATTGGCTGGAGCAGCAACTGCGTCTGATCAAAATGGTTGGCGAACAGAACTACCTGCAATCGCAGATGTAATTCAGCCAGCAGCGAAAGAGCCCCGCATTGCCGGGGCTTTTTTGTGCCTGCGAATCAGCACATTTACACAGTCTTTACAGAGTGACAGCGGCGCCTGACACAAGCCCCGATAAGCTGGCCTCACGTGGTTGTTGCGTCTGCACATCCACACCCAGAGGCCGCACAGGACGACGGCCATCAGCCAGACCTGGATGTCACCGTCAGAGTTGCATCATGCGCGCGATTCGTTTCACCAACCTGCACCGCCCACTCCGTTGCGTCCCGCTGCTGGCGCCGATACTGCTGACCGCCTGCGCCGGCTCAGCGGCCCCACTCCCCAGTCAGACTGCTGCAGCAAACACGCCGCTTGCAGTCTATCCATCGGCCGGGCAGAGCCCTGAACAGCTCGATCGTGATCGTTACGACTGCCACCTGTGGGCAGTGCAGCAAACCCATTTCGATCCGGCAACCATGAGCGGTAACAACGCACCAGACCCCGTTCCGACCTCCCCCGGCAACAACACCGCTGCGGGTGCTGTTGTCGGCGGCATGACCGGCGCCGTTCTGTCCGGTCCGCACCATGGCGGCGAAGGTGCGCTGGTGGGGGCGGTCCTGGGCGCAGCTATCGGCGCAGCAAGCGATGCCAGCCAGGCCAAGCAGATTGACGCCATGAATGCCGACCGGGAGATCCAGCAGTCGCTGGTCACGAATGGCTATCAACGGGCGCTTGAGGCCTGCCTGATCGGACGCGGCTACAGCGTGCGTTAACAGGAGAACACACCATGAACCAAAACCTCCACACCCATTCCTTGTTGTTCGCCCTGATTGCTGCGGGCGCACTTTTCAGCTCAGCCGCCCTGGCTGGACCGAACGACATTGGCGGTCACCAGCAGAACACTCAAAGCCACCATGATGGCGGCCAAACCAGAGACTCACGCGACTACCGACAGCCAGGCAACAGCTGGCAGGGTGACGCGCGCGACAGCCACCAGCCGGACAACCGCGATTCAGACCAAGGTTACGGCGGGCAGCAGCAAACTGAGCGACGCAACAATGGAGGCATCCAGCAACAGGCAGTCGCCCGGCCAATGCCCTCCCATCGAGGTACTATCGTTGCCCAGTTGCCGACGGGCTATCGAATGGTGCATCACCGCGACCACGATTATTACTATGTTCGCGGCCACTGGTATCGACCTCATGGCGGCAGTTTTATCGTCGTACTGCCGCCAGTCGGCCTGAGCATTCCGGTGCTGCCAAACGGCTACGTCACGCTGATGATTGGCGGCCACCCCTACTACCGCTACGACGATGTCTATTACGTTCAGCGTGGCGCCCAGTACGTGGTCGTTGATGCCCCTGACAGCGCTCACTCCAGCAGTGCCGGCAGCGATGAACTGTTCATTTACCCGGCCCGCAACCAGACGGACAAGCAACAATCCCAGGACCGATACGAGTGCCATCAGTGGGGCAGTAACCAGACCGGCTACGACCCCACACAACCTTATGGTGGCGTGGCAGCCAGCCAGTCGGCCGCCAGTCGCGCAGATTACCAGCGCGCCATGACAGCCTGCCTGGAAGCAAGAGGCTACACCGTCCGCTGAGCCGCATTCCCAATCCCGACCTTTTGGTCTGGATTGTGAAGAGCTATGCGCATCTCACATAGGTGCGCACCAGCAGTGAACAACACACACGATAATATGCACTCATAGCGTACAGACCTGGCATTTCCCCGACTGCCAGACGCCCCCAGCAGAAAAGAAAACTGACCAAAAAGACAGTTATTTAACAGCACCACGGCGCAGAGCATCGCGGTGGCACCGTTTCTGCATCCTTAGCGGCACAGACCCGATGGAGCCTCCCCTGTGACCCTGCTGCTCAGCCCTGACCGCCGCGATACGCGGATTCTGTTCCCGTCCAGCGCCGAGGACGCCGCTATGCTGGCGGCCCGGCACCAAGCCCCATACATCGCCGGCGCCAGCGCCGCGCAACTTGGCTGGAACAAGACCGACAACTGGCCAGAGCAGGCAATCAGTCTGCAGGCACTCGATGAGCTGCGTGGTTGTCAGCGCACCAAGGATCACTGGTCCATCGGCGCACTGACCAGACTGTCGGAGCTGTCGCGCAATCACGCTCTGTGCGAGGATCTGCCGGCACTGCACGACGCCCTGCTCGGAGTCGGTGCTCCCGGCATTCGCCACATCGCCACGCTGGGCGGCAACATCGGCTTTGCCGGCGACCTGCTGCCCACGCTGCTGGTGCTGGACGCACAGATTGACTGGCTGCAAAGCGGTGCTGCGTTGCAGCAAGGCGCGCTATCCGATTGGCTCAGCCAGCAGCCCAGGCATGCACTGATCACCCGCATTCGCATCCCGATACCCGACCCCGAGCAACGCGTGCTGATGGAAAAGCTCAGCAGCCGCGAAGCCTTCAATCCACCACTACTGAATATCGCCAGCAGCTGGCACCTGCGAGCACCTGCAGAGCTGCGTCTTGCCGCAGGCGGCACGGGACTGATGCCGAGGCGGCTCAGGCACTGCGAGCAGGCGCTCATCGTGAACCAAGCACAACCTCTCACCGGCAAGGCATTGATGCTGCCGCTGGCTCGTGACCTCCCCGAACTGACCAACCAGCCGTTACTGCCCGTCGCAGCCAATCTGCTGCAGGCCCAATGGAGTGAAAGCCGCCCATGAGTACCGACGAATTCGTACCCCGGCAGTTGCGTGCAGACACCTTCGCTGCTCGCTGGAAACCGCGTCCGGACGCCACCAGCAAGGCGCGCGGGGAGCAACGCTACCCAACGGACGAGCTGGACTGGCCGGGCCTGCTGCATGGCCGCATTCTGCGTAGCGCCCATGCGCACGCCCGCATCCTGGGCCTCAACGTCAAACCCGCGCAAGCGCTGCCCGGCGTACGTGCTGTCGTCACCGCCGCAGACATTCCCGGTGCCAACGATTACGGTATCGTCTTTCGCGACCAGCCGGTGTTTTGTACCGATCACGTTCGCTATCTGGGCGACGCGCTGGCTGCCGTTGCTGCCGACACCCCCGAGATAGCTGCCCAGGCACTGCGCCTGATTGAAGTACAGTATGCGCTGCTGCCGGTAGTCGGCGATGCAGCCGCTGCGCTGGCTGCCGGCGCGCCGCAGCTGCATCCGAACGGCAACCTGCTGGACAGCTCGTGCCTGGAGCATGGCGACGTCAACACCGCCTTCGACGCGTGCGCGTTCGTGGTCGAAGGCCGCTATAGCACCCCGCGGCAAATGCACGTCTTCATGGAAACCGAAGGCGGCGTCGTGGTGCCTGACGGCGAAGGCGGTCTTACCTTTCGTGTCGGCTGTCAAAGCGGTCACCGCGACCGCGAGCAACTTGCCAGTATTCTTGACCTGCCGCTGGAGAAAGTCCGGGTGATTGGGCTGGCGACCGGTGGCGGCTTTGGCGGCAAGGACGAACTGACCATGCAGCCGGCAGCCGGCTTGCTGGCCCTGCGCACCGGACGCCCGGTGCGCATCCACTTTGATCGTCGCGAGTCCACCATTGCCGGCGTCAAGCGTCACCCTGTCGAACTTGTCGCCCGCACGGGCTGCGACGCAGACGGCCGTATTCTCGCGCATCAGCTGCATGCGGTACTGGATACCGGCGCCTATGCCACTCTCGGCCCGGCCGTGCTAACCAACCTCACGGACCACGCGGCCGCGCCGCTGTACCGCATCCCCAACGTCAAGGTCACCGGGCAACTGGTGTATACCAACAACAGTGTTGCCGGCGCTTTCCGTGGCTTCGGCGGCAATCAGGCGACCTTCGTAGTGGAAAGTCAGCTGGACAAGCTGGCTAAAGCGGCAGGGCTCGCGCCGGCAGAGCTGCGCAAACGCAACCTGCGCAAGCCGGGTGACCCGGGTGTCGAGGGGCAGACCCAGCAACAACCCTGCGATCCACAGCTGCTGCTGGATGCCGCTCTAGCCTCGCCACTCTGGGACACCACGTCACAAGCTGCCGACCCGCGCTGGCTGACCGGCACCGGCATGGCGCTGGGCGCGCAGGGCAACGGCCTCGGCAACGGCCTGCCCGATTCAGGCGGAGCGCGCCTGTGCCTGAGTTCAGCGGGCCGCATCGAGCTGGCGTTCGGCTTCATCGAGTACGGTCAAGGCGTTATCGCCGCCGTACAGAATCTTGCCTGTGAGTACCTGAACTGCGCGCCAGAGGATCTGGACATCTGCCTCGGCGACTCCAGCGGTCCTGATTCGGGCCCGACCAGCGCTTCGCGCAGCAGCGTCATCGCCGTTGAAGCACTGCGCCAGCTGCGCCCGCAGTGGATCAGTGCATTGCAGGCGATCGCAGGAGCCGACGCCTACGATCTTTCACCGGGGCCAGGTGGACTCTGCGCACCGGACGGCGCCCTACACATCAGCTACACGCAGCTGGCGGGGAAAGCCTGCCAGCTACCTGACTTGAAGGTGCATTTCGACTTCCCTACCGGGCCAGACGAGGTGCCCCGCGGTCGTTACCTGCAATTACTGATCGCCACCGTGGCTCGCGTTGCCGTAGATCGGCTTACCGGGCGAGTGCGGGTCGAACAACTGCACCACATTACCGCTGGCGGAAAGGTCATCCATCCACCCAGCTACCTCGGCCAGATCGAGGGCGCTGCGGTCATGGGTATGGGCATGGCGCTGCTGGAAGATGTCCCGATGCAGAACGGCCAGTTTCAGCTCGACAACCTGGACGCCTATCTGATCCCGACATTAGCCGATGCGCCACAGCAAAGGGTGGATGTGATCGAGGGGATTCTTGACGGCGAGCATTACCCGGTGCGCGGCATCGGCGAGCTCGGCATCGAAGCGATCTGCCCGGCCCTGGCAGCCGCCATCGAGAACGCAACCGCTGTGCGACCCGATAATCTGCCGGTACGGGCGACGACACTACTCAACGCCATGCAGGAGCAACGCGCATGACCGAACACCGCATGACCCTGCAATTCACCGTAAACGGTGCCACCCGAGTAATGGAGGTCGCGCCAACACGGCGCCTTCTGGACATACTGAGACTTGACCTTGGCCTGACCGGCCCAAAGGAAGGCTGCAGCATTGGCCGCTGTGGCGCCTGCAGCGTCCTGATCGACGGCGAGTCGACACCTGCCTGTCTTTTGCTCGCCTGCCAACTGCAAGGCCGCGCCGTGGAAACCATCGAAGGGTTACGCGAAGAACCGGTTTTCGAGCGCGTCACCGCGGCGTTGGTCAATGCCAATGCTCTGCAATGCGGTTATTGTACGCCAGGCATCGCGAGCACTCTGACCGCCGCGCTGCGCAACAAACCGACTGCAAGCGCGCAGGAACTGGAGCAGGCGCTGCACGGCAACCTTTGCCGCTGTACCGGTTATACCGGCCTGCGACAGGCAGTTGTCGCGCTCGCCAGTGCACAGGAATGCGCTGGCTAACGCCACTCACCCTGCGCAGTTGATCGCTAAATTCTGAAACTTCCGACCAGTTGCCGCAGCCGCGTAACCTGATCTTCCAGTGAGGCACAGGCCCGCAGGGTTGCCTGCAGGTTGTCGACGCCCTCCTGGTTGAGGGTGTTGATCTCGGTGATATCGACGTTGAGGCTCTCGATCACCGATGTCTGCTCCTCGGTCGCCGCCGCAACCGACTGGTTCATATTGTCGATATCGCCAATACCGTGGGTAATCTCGGTCAACCGCGTACCCGCCTGGCCGGCGACTTCGACACTGTGTCGACTGTATTGCTGGCTGTCGGTCATGATGCTGACTGCTGCGCTGGCATCGCTGCGCAGGTTTTCGATCATATCGTGAATCTCTCGGGCCGACGTCTGGGTCCGGTGTGCCAGATTGCGTACCTCATCGGCAACCACCGCGAATCCGCGCCCCGCTTCACCAGCACGCGCCGCTTCAATGGCCGCATTCAACGCGAGCAGGTTCGTCTGTTCCGAGATGCCCTGAATAACTTCAAGAATCCGGCCGATATCCGCCGTCTTGTGGCTGAGTGCCTGGATGGTTTCGCTCGACTCGCTGATCTTGGACGACAGCTCCTGCATGGCGGTGATCGACTGACTAACCACCGCCGAGCCCTGCTCTGCCCCCTGCCGTGCCTGACTGGCCTGCGCGGAGGCGTCTGCGGCATTACGCGCAATTTCCTGGGCTGCAGCGCCAAGTTCATTGATTGCGGCTGCGACACTGTTGGTGCGACTGGACTGTTCATCGGAGCTGGCCATATTGGCGTTGGAGGCATCCACTACCTGCCGCGCAACGTCATGCAGAGCGCCGCTGGTGGTAGCCACCTGGCTGATGGACTCGTGAATTCGCTGCACAAAGCGGTTGAACGCGCTGGCCAGCCGGCCAAACTCGTCCTGGGTGGTCACCGGCAGCCGCCGGGTAAGATCACCCTCACCTTCGGCGATGTTGTCCAGTGCAGCGCCCAGCGACACCAGCGGCTGCAATAGATAACGCATCAGCACGCCGAGCAGCAGCACGATCACTACCACCGCCACGATAACCGCGAGCAAGGCCGAGTAACGGAACTGGGTCAGACTGGCAAAGGCCTTGTCGCGGTCAATCGACAGACCAACGTACCAGTCCGCACCCGGCAGCCCCGGGACGGGTATGAAGGTCAGCAGTCGCGGCTGACCATTCAGCATGGCGTCACTGAGAGTACGTTCAATGCGCGGCGTATTCTGCGGATATATGTCACGAAGCGTTTTCATCTGCAGGTCTGCTTCGGGGTGAACCAGGATGGTCCCGTCGCTGCTGACCATGAAGGCGTACCCCGTACCATTAAAGTCCAGCGCGTTGATGATCTGCGAAATGGTCTTGAGGTTAAGGTCGCCGCCCACAACACCCGAGCCAGCCGGCGTGGCAATGGTCATGATCAATGCACCGGTCGCCGCATCAACATAGGGACTGGTGAGGATGGTCTTGCCCGCATCACGCGCGGCCTTGAACCAGGGGCGGGTTCGAGGATCGTAGCCCTCAGGCATATCCGAGTTCGGACGCATGGTAAAACTGCCATCGCCTGCGCCCAGGTAGCTGAAGTCGAAGGTCGCGGTCAGCGTGCGCTGCTCCAGCAAGGGTACCAGCCGGTCCGGACTTTCACTCTGGATGTTCTGGGCCAGGTTCTCCAGCAGCAAGATGCGACCAGACAACCAGTTGCTGATGTTATCTGCCGTCAGCGCGCCGGCGTCATTCAGATAGGTCTGCAGGTTCGCCTGCAGGGTTTTGCGCTGCAGGTAATCGTTATAGACAGAAAACGCAGCGAAGGCTGCGATCACTACCAGACACGCAGCCAGCAGGATCTTCTGATTGAAGCTGAGTTTGGTCGGCATCAGGGTTGCCTCGGAAAAGGAGTTAGATCTTTTATGTCGTCCCGCCAGGCGGAAACTTTATTGCCGCAGCAGCGGCTACCTTTCCAAGATTAGATGACCAAGTGCCATCTTGCCGAAGGCAATCTGCTATCGGACCACGGGCACTCGCCGTGCCACAGCCAGCAGCCGCTCCACGTCCAGACGCCAGAGCCACCGCCCGCCGCGCAGCAGCAGGTAAAGAAACAGTAGCGGCAGGAGCAACGTGCGCAACACGAACAGGGTCATGACCCGCAGTACGCCATCCACCGCGTCGTCCAGTGCTTGCTTGATCGCCAGATAGGTCTGTGGATCGCCAGCCCGGCTGAGCTTTTCGCCCAAGCCACGCCAGCCGGACTGACTGTCCTGCTGCAGTCGCTCACGCTGGGCAATGGCCTGCGTACGCTGCTGCTCGACGTCTTCCAGCTCCAGTTTGACGGACTCATAGCGGTCATTCAGTTGAGCAACTAGCGCCAGCGTGGAGTCCGGCGGCAGTTCGGCCAACGGATTCAGCCGCTCGACCCAGCTCTTACCCTGTTCCATAGCGCGTCGCTGCTGCCGCTCTTGCTCAATCGCAACGGCAGCATCGCGCTGCTCGAGCAGCAATTGCTGGTATCTGTCATCCAGTGCCGCGATACGCACATTCAACTCGCTGAGCGCTGCTGCGCGGTCAAAACCAGTCACTTCGGCGCTGGTGCCCTTGCCCAGTTCTTCGACTTCGTCCGGCAGCCGGTCCAGGCGTTCGATCTGCTCAGCGCTCTGCGAAGCCAGATACCAGTGGTCAACCTGACCGTTGACCAACACCACCGCAACCAGCGCAAAGCGCAGGAACGCGACCAGCAAGAACAGCCGCAGCAGCACCCCGGCGTAGCGACCGTCGCGCCACCATAACCCGGCCGCGAGCATGCCCGCGGAAAGAGTCAGCAACCACTTGAACAGACTTTGCCCCACCAGCCCAAGCAGAATCTTCTGAGCCAGCAACGAGCCGATAGCCCACTGCATCAAATAGGCGTACTGCTCGACCAGATCATTGAAAGGATCCAGCAGCTCACCGAGCGTAACAGCCACGCCGCCGAACAAACTGAAACTGATGGTAGTTGATTGCAGTACCGATATCAGCGCATTGAGCGCACGAGCCGAAGCGAAGGCGATTGAGGCCTGCAACAAGGAGGCGTCCAGATACTCATCGGAAGCTCGGTCACCCTGCCCCAACCAGGACAGCACAACCAAACATAACGCCCCGATAAGCAACAGCAGGCGCCGCTGCCCGGCATCCTTGATCATCGCCTTCATAGTTTGCCCCCTGCGATCCGAATCTGCCGGCAGCATAGCAGGCGGTTCCGCTGGGGACACCCAACCTGCTTAGGCCGCAGGGAGTTACAAAGGCGTCAGATAATCCGTGAAAACCGTTGCTGACTGGTATCACTCTGATAGGCGTCGAACAGCATGCAGATGGATCGGATCAGCAGCCGCCCCGCCGCCATGACCCGAATGCCACCCGGAGTGAGGATGATCAGCCCATCACGCGCCATCTGTTCCAGCATCGGCAGGCAGGAGGCAAAGTACTCCGGGAAGTCGATGCCAAAGCGCGACTCGATATCGCTGAACTGCAGCTGGAAATGGCAGATCAACTGACTGATCACCGCGCGCCGGATGATGTCGTCGGAATGACATACCAGCCCGCGCTGAGTCGCCAGTTCGTCCACCTGCAGACGCTCCTGGTAGACCTTCAGATCGCTGCTGTTCTGGCAATAGAGGTCACCCACCTGGCTGATGGAAGACACCCCGAGGCCAATCAGGTCGCAATGACCATGGGTGGTATAGCCCTGAAAGTTACGCTGCAGCTCGCCGTTTTCCTGCGCGATGCTCAGGCTGTCATCAGGCAGCGCAAAGTGATCCATGCCAATGTAACGGTAGCCGGCAGCCAGCAACTGACGCACGCTGTTCTCGAACATTTCCAGCTTCTGCGCCGGGGTCGGCAGATCCGCGCTGTTAATCCGTCGCTGCGGCATGAAACGCTCGGGCAAGTGCGCGTAATTGAATACCGACAACCGATCGGGCTTGAGCGCGATGATCGCCTCAACGGTGCGAGCGAAGCTCTCGGGCGTCTGCTTGGGCAGGCCGTAGATCAGGTCAATATTGATCGAACGGTAGGCCAGCGTGCGCGCGGCATCCATCACCGCCTGGGTCTGCTCCATCGTCTGCAGCCGATTCACGGCCCGCTGCACCTCCGGGTCCAGATCCTGCACACCAAAGCTCACGCGATTGAAACCCAGCTCGCGCAGCAGCCCCATGGTTGACCAGTCAGCCTCGCGTGGATCGATCTCGATACTGTAGTCACCGATATCGTCATCACGCAGATTGAAATTGCGTCGCAAGCCGGCCATCAACTCACGCAGCTCCTGGTGGCTGAGAAACGTGGGTGTGCCGCCGCCGAAATGCAGCTGTTCAACCACCTGTTCCGGCCCCAGGTGCGCGCTGATCAGCTCCATCTCGCGCTGTACGCTGGCGAGGTATTCACGCGCTCGGCTACGATCCTTGGTGATGACCTTGTTGCAGGCGCAGTAGTAGCAGATGTTGGCGCAGAACGGCACGTGCACGTAGAGCGACAGCTGCCGATTGGCCTCGCGCGATGCATCAATGGCGTGCAAAAAATCCGCCGGTTTGACGCCATCGTGAAACTGCACGGCGGTCGGGTAGGAGGTATAACGCGGACCTGCATGGTCGTAGCGTCGAATCAGATCGGCATCCCAACGAATGGTGGGCAGCATGGGGAAACTCCGGCTTTGTTCTGGCATGAAACAAAGCCTACGCTGCTGCCGCGCGTCAGGTTTTGACCAGCGTCAATAGACCCTGACGCGGCGCTCAGCCGCCGGTCGCGTTCATGAAACGCAGCACCTGCACCTCGCCGTCAACACTGAATTCATGGCGCGCCGGCTTGAACTGCAACGCGCGCTGCAGCGCAGCCCGCACCGGCTCATCGTGCTCCGGGTGAGCCCGTACCAGCTCGCGCATATCCAGCGAGTTTTCATGCCCAAGACAGAGCAACAGCCGCCCCTCGGTGGTCAAACGCACACGGTTGCAGGTGTCACAGAAGTTGTGGGAGTGCGGTGAGATAAAACCGATACGGCTGTCCGGGTAACCCTCTACCCGCAGATAACGTGCCGGTCCGCCCGAATTCTCGGCACTTTCGATCAACTGATAGCGCTCAGACAGCAGGCTACGCACTTCTGCACTGGAGCAATAAGCCTCGCCACGGTCGCGACCGACTTCGCCGAGCGGCATTTCTTCAATAAAGGTGATGTCCAGACCACGGCTCAAGGCATAGTCTGCGAGCGCCTGAACCTCGTCGTGGTTACGCCCCTTGAGCACTACCGTGTTGAGCTTGATGCGCTCGAAGCCGGCCTCTCGTGCAGCTTCAATGCCGTCCAGCACCTGCTGCAGCTCGCCCGTGCGGGTAATCGCCTTGAAACGCTCGGCATTCAGACTGTCGAGGCTGATGTTCAGGCGCCGCACGCCGGCGTCGGCGAGGGGCTGGGCCAGCTTGGTCAACTGCGAGCCATTGGTGGTCATCACCAGTTCACGCAGACCCGGCAACGCACTGATCCGCGCGCAGAGATCAACAATACCGCGGCGTACCAGTGGTTCGCCGCCGGTCAGACGAATCTTCCGGACGCCCTGGGCGACAAACAGCCGAGCCAGCCGCTCGATCTCTTCCAGGCTCAGAATCTGTTGCCGCGGGAGAAAGGTCATATCTTCCGCCATGCAGTAAACACAACGAAAATCGCAGCGATCCGTCACTGAAATGCGGAGATATTCAATCTTTCTCCCGAGACCGTCCTGCAACCTCTGTGCCGTCATGCAAGGCTCCGATTAGTCATTTTTCCAGCGCGACAAGGCCTGCTCGTCACTGTCTCGCGCATCTACCCAACGCTCACCGCCGGGCGTGCTTTCACGCTTCCAGAACGGCGCGCGGGTTTTCAGATAATCCATGATGAAGGCGTTTGCCTCAAATGCCGCCTGCCGGTGGGCACTGGCCACGCCGACAAACACGATAGGCTCGCCGGGCTCCAGCTGGCCAACGCGATGCAGCACCTGCACATCCAGCAGCGGCCATCGCGCCTGCGCCTGTTCCACGATACCGGCAAGTGCCTTCTCGGTCATACCCGGATAGTGCTCCAGCCACATGCCGGAAACCGGATCGCCGTCGTTGTAGTCACGCACATAGCCGACGAACCCAACCACAGCACCAACGCCCAGTTGGTCAGCATGCAGCCGATTCAGCCGCTCGCCCGGATCAAACTGCGCCTGCTGAACCTCGATCAACACATCAACCACCCGTTACCGGCGGAAAGAAGGCGATCTCGTCGCCGTCGCTGAGCGCCGTATCCAGCGCACAGAGCTCCTGGTTACGCGCGCACATCAGCCGCGGTTCGGCGAGTACCTGCCACGCCTCACCGCGGGCGAGCAGCAACTGACGGACATCCTCAAGCGTGGTCAGCTCGGGACGCCATGCCAGCGCTTCACCAGAACTGCCCAGCGCATCACGGTAGCGGGCAAAAAACTGCAGTTGAATCACGCTGTACCTGCCTCGACCTGGAAGTCGCCGCTTTTGCCGCCACTTTTGCTAAGCAACCGGGTGCTTTCAATCACCATCCCCTTGTCCACCGCCTTGCACATGTCATACAAAGTCAGCGCCGCGATGCTGGCTGCGGTCAACGCCTCCATCTCCACGCCGGTCTGCCCGGCCAGCTTGCAACGGGCCTGAATGCGCACGGCGTCCGGCGCTTCAACGGTGAGTTCAACCTTGACGCTGGTCAGCATCAGCGGATGGCACAGGGGAATCAGCTCGGAGGTGCGCTTCGCTGCCTGAATGCCAGCGATACGCGCAACCGCCATCACATCGCCTTTCGGATGCCCACCGCTCTGAATCAGCTCCAGCGTCTGCGGGCGCATGCGTACCAGCGATTCAGCCACTGCCTCGCGATGGGTCACCACCTTGTCGGTGACATCGACCATGCTTGCGCGGCCTTGTGCGTCCAGATGAGTCAGCATAAAGTAGATCCGGTTGTGTCTTCGCCGGCTACTTTACTGCAATCCTCTGCCGCTGACAGCCCGAAGAACCAACCGCACCCGCAACGGTCACATATCCCAACGCACAATTCAGGCCGTGAAAAGCTGTTCGCTTGAAATTGTCCGCAGCGCATCCATATAGCGAAAAGCTATTCACGGTTTAGTTGAAATTTATTTTAAGTATTTAGCTCGGGCGCATACCATTGCACCTGTCTTCTCAACCAACGACGAAAACGACTCAAGAAGGAGTTCTACATGTCTGTTATCAATACCGAAATCAAACCGTTCAAGGCCTCTGCATTCAAGAACGGCGAGTTCTTCGACCTGACCGAAGCCGACGTTAAAGGCAAGTGGGCCGTATTCTTCTTCTACCCGGCCGACTTCACCTTCGTTTGCCCGACCGAGCTGGGCGACGTTGCTGACCACTACGCCGAGCTGCAGAAAATGGGCGTTGAAGTGTACGCAGTTTCCACTGACACCCACTTCACCCACAAAGCATGGCACGACAGCTCCGAAACCATCGGCAAGATCCAGTACGCCATGATCGGCGACCCGACCATGCAGATCAGCCGCAACTTCGAAATCCTGCGCGAAGATCAGGGCCTGGCCAACCGTGGCACCTTCATCATCGACCCGCAGGGCGTGATCCAGGCTGTCGAAATCACTGCCGAAGGCATCGGCCGCAACGCTGAAGACATGGTTCGCAAGATCAAGGCTGCCCAGTACGTTGCAGCCCACCCGGGCGAAGTCTGCCCGGCCAAGTGGAAAGAAGGCGAAGCCACTCTGGCTCCTTCTCTCGACCTGGTAGGCAAGATCTAAGATCGGCCTGATGACCCGGCCCGCTGCGTACCCTCAGGTGCGCAGACGGCGGGCCGGGTTTTTTATGCCCAGAATTTGACTCATTTTTCAAAAGGACACGCACATGTTGGACGCCAACCTGAAGAAACAACTGGACACGTACCTGCAGCACATCGTTAACCCGATTGAAATCAGCGTGTCCGTCGACGAAAGCCCCAAGGGCAAAGAATTGAACGAACTCGCGGTCGAGATCGCGGATATGTCCACCAAGATCGGACTGGTCAGCGTTGCCGACAAGCGCACGCCGAGCATGGCTGTGGGTGCCGCAGGCGAAACCCCGCGCATCCGCTTCGCCGGCATCCCGATGGGTCACGAGTTCACATCCCTGGTACTGGCGCTGCTGCAATCCGGTGGCCACCCGTCCAAGGCCGACCCGGCCCTGCTGGAGCAAATCCGCAACCTGGACGGCGAATTCCACTTCGAGACCTACATCTCGCTGTCCTGCCAGAACTGCCCGGACGTGGTACAAGCCCTGAACCTGATGGCCGTGCTGAACCCGAACATCACCCACGTGATGATTGATGGCGCCCTGTTCCAGGATGAAGTCGAGCAGCGCCAGATCATGGCCGTGCCGTCGGTTTACCTGAACGGCCAGCCCTTCGGTCAGGGTCGCATGACACTGGCTGAAATCGTCAACAAGATCGACACCGGCGCAGCCAAGCGCAAGGCCGCCGAGCTGAATGAGAAGGCGCCATACGACGTACTGATCGTCGGTGGTGGCCCAGCTGGCGCCTCCGCAGCCATCTACGCTGCCCGAAAGGGCATCCGCACCGGGATCGTTGCCGAGCGTTTTGGCGGTCAGGTGATGGACACTGTCGGCATCGAGAACTTCATCTCCGTGCCCTACACCGAAGGCCCCAAGCTGGTTGCCAGCCTGGAGCAGCACGTCAAAGAGTACGAAGTTGACGTCATCACCGAACAAAAGGCGGCAAGCCTGGAAACCGGTGAATACGTGCAGATCGGTCTGGAAAGCGGCGCCACCCTGCGCAGCCGGGCGGTCATTCTGGCAACCGGTGCCCGCTGGCGCGAAATGAACGTGCCCGGTGAGCAGGAATACCGCGGCAAGGGTGTTGCCTACTGCCCGCACTGCGACGGCCCGCTGTTCAAAGGTAAGCGTGTTGCGGTGATCGGTGGTGGCAACTCGGGTATCGAAGCGGCAATCGATCTGGCCGGCATCGTTGAGCACGTCACCGTGCTGGAATTCGCCGACACCCTGCGTGCCGATGAAGTCCTGCAGCGCAAAGCTCGCTCAATGCCGAACATTGAAATCATCAAGAACGCTCAGACCACTGAAGTGCGTGGCGACGGCAGCAAGGTTGTCGGCCTGACCTACAAGGACCGTACCAGCGATGAGCTCAAGCAAGTAGACGTAGCGGGTATCTTCGTCCAGATCGGTCTGGTACCAAACACCGAATGGCTCAAGGGCGGTGACCTGAACCTGACCCGTTTCGGCGAAATCGAGATCGATAGCCGCGGCGCGACCAACCTGGAAGGCGTGTTTGCTGCCGGCGACGTCACGACCGTGCCGTTCAAGCAGATCATCATCGCCATGGGTGCCGGCTCCACCGCTTCACTGGCCGCCTTCGACCACCTGATCCGCACCCCGGATCCGGCAACCGCCAAAGAGGAAGAAGCAGCTCTGGCCTGAAACAGCTGATCGGCTGATAACAAAAAACCGCCCAATGGGCGGTTTTTTGTTGTCCTCACCGACACGTCAACTTGGCAGCCAAAGCCGATCAAGTTGTTTGAACGGCCAGTCTTCCGGGCTCTCTCTGGACACAATTCGATCCGTTTCCTGTTCATCTGCCAAATCGATCACTGAATCGCCCCGGATTTCCTAGACACTTTCCAGGCTCAGTAAATGTTGCCTTTC
>JAYNRF010000026.1:0-58482 GCA_038114645.1 Pseudomonadaceae bacterium
GGTGTCCTAGGCCACTAGACGAAGGGGACGTATCCGGACTTCTCTATGCCGAGGTGTTACCCCTGGCTACCTGCCGCGTGTTGTTCGCTGCAAGTGGCGCGCATTTTATGCAGCACCTGAAACGTCGTCAACCCCTCAAGCTGATATTTTTCTTGGTTTTTTTCGTTTCCCACTCGTATTGCTGAGCCGATAAATGCAGCCGCGCGCCAACAGCTGCCATGTACTTATCCCCTGCTTGTGGGAGGAAAAAACGCTTGTTCAGCGGGTTTGAGTCGGCCATGATGCGAAAGTGACACTGGCCTGCAACACAATGCAGGTCAGTATCGACACCGGTTTCGGTAAAGCTCCGACATACATAAGAGAGACAACGACAGTGTCACCACTACTTATCGGCGGTTTGCTGGCGGGAGGCTTGATCATTCTCGTCTGCGTGGGATTCATCAGCCACAGCCTGGAACGCAACCGACTGGAGCGGGCGCGACAGGCTGCCGAGCTGAACGCGCGCGTTAAGCTAACCCATCAAGCCATGAACAGCATTCCCGGCCAATTCATGCCTGCAGAGCTTGCCAGTGTCGTTCTGCAGATCGAAGCGGCGCTGCTGGACAGGCTCTACACCATCAGCAAGACACCCGACGTAGAGCAGCGCCTTGCTCAGGCTCGCGCTGCGCTGGTGGAGAACGTCCTGCCGAACAATCCGCCGGTGGATCTCGACAACGAAGCCAAGGGCAAAGAGGCTCGCGTTCAGCTTGAAAACCTGTTCAAACAGTTGCAGCTGGCCGAACAGGACCGACTGATCGACAACGCCACCTTCAAGCAGGCCGGCGGACTGGTGCGTCGCTTCATGATCACCGCCACACTCGAAGCCTTCAATGCAACCGCCAAGCTGGGCATGCAGCAAGGCAAGCCGAGGGTTGCCAAACTGCAGTATGAACGGGCAATTGCCTTCCTTACTCGCCTGAACAACCCCGCGCTCGCCCAGCATCTGGAACAATACAAACGTCTGCTGCAACGTGCCGAGGCTGCAGTGATCGCACAGAACCGCGCAGATGAAGGACAGCCCAGCGAGCTGACTGCCGGGCTCGCCGAGCTCGAATCCGAAGACGCAGGCTGGCAGAAAAAAGCGGTTTACGACGACTGATCCTCACGGCGGGCGACACCGTCGTCCGCCGACCGACCCAACCGGGCCCACCTCTGCCATTTGTCTTATCATTCACACCGCGATTGCGGCAGCACCTGACGCCCCACACTCAAACAAACGTATCGGAACCCCAACATGGCATTGACTCTCTACGGCGCCATTTTGTCGCCGTTTGTGCGCAAAGTGCGCATCCTGCTGGCAGAGCACCAAATCCCCTACGAGCACACGTTCGTTCCCCCTCGCGGCCAGCCAGACTGGTACTACGACATCAGCCCGCTTGGGCGCATTCCGGCAATCGTTGATGGCGATCTGAAGCTGGCCGATTCCGCCGTCATCTGCCAGTACCTGCAGGACAGCCGCGGCGGCCCGTCGCTGTACGGCAATAGCCCGGAGGAAGGTGCCCGCGTACGCTGGCTGGAGAAGTACGCGGACTACGAGTTGGCACCGCACTGCACCTTCGGGGTGTTCTTTCCACGCATCGTCGCCTGCAGTGTTGGCGAAGTGGCCGATGAAGCTCAGGTTCAGCTGTCACTGACAAGGCACCTGCCGCCGCTATTTGATTACCTTGAAGGTGAACTGGGAGATCGCAAGTACTTCTTGGGTGAGCAGTTCAGCATGGCGGACATCGCCGTGGTCTGTCAGCTGATCAACATGGCCCACGCCGGCGAACTGATCGACGAGCAGCGCTGGCCAGGGCTGTCATCGCTGCTCAGCCGGGTCACTGCCCGAGAGAGCATCTCGGCACTGCTGCCGGCAGAGCATCAGCTGGTCGCCAAACTTAGCGGCCGTATGTAGGCAGTCGGCAGGACGCAGCGTCAGTTGCCGAGCAACTGACGCCCGACCCAGGAGCGAGCAAATTGATACGCGCAACGCCCGTTGCGGTTACCCCGCCCGGTCGCCCAGCGCACCGCCTCAAGCTGCAATGCATCATCCCACTGCCATTGCAGACCATGCTCGGCAGCCAACTGCCCAAGCCATTTCCGCACCACTGCCAGATAGTGTTCCTGGCTGAATGGGTAGAACGACACCCAGAGTCCGAAGCGATCTGACAGGGCGATCTTTTCTTCGATTGCCTCACCCGGGTGAATCTCACCATCGACCTGCCTGGCCGACAGGTTGTCGCTGTTGTGCTCCGGCAGCAGGTGTCGGCGATTGGACGTGGCATAAAGCAGAATATTTTCCGGACTGGCCTCGACCGTACCATCGAGCACCGTCTTCAGGGCCTTGTAGCCACTGTCATCCGCTTCGAACGCCAGATCATCGCAGAACAGCACAAAGCGCCAGGGTTGCCCGGCCAGCAGGGGCAGTAGCGCTGACAGGTGCACCAGATCCGCCTTGTCCACCTCAATCAGGCGCATACCCTGGGCGGCGTACTCGGTCAGTAGCGCCCGTACCAGCGACGACTTGCCAGTGCCACGCGCGCCCCAGAGCAGCGCGTTATTCGCCGGCAGGCCCTGCACAAACTGGCCGGTGTTAGCGTGCAGCAGCTGCTTTTGGCGCTCCACGCCCACCAGATCATCCAGATGCAAGCTCAAGCTGACCTGCAGCGGGCGCAGCTGGCACTGCTGCCCTTCCATACTCCAGCGCGCGGCGAAGGTGTGTTGCCAGTCGACCGACACCGGTGCCGCCGGCAGGGTTCGCTCAAAGCGTTCAATGAAATCTACAACCCGCTGCATGAACTGCTCGCTACTGACACCCGACATGGGTTTCTCCTCGGCCCGTCAAACGTGCAAGAATGCCACGCCAGCGCCACTGTCACCACCACTGCAGCGAAGGACCATCACGCCGCCGACAATTGCGCTAAGCTCAGCACAGGACGCCAACGGACTAGACGCCCCGCCATGGATATTCGCTTCACCAACAGACTGTCATTCAAACAGGCGCGCCTCAGCGTATTGGCCGCGTTCATCCTCGGCACGCTGCTCAGCCTGATTCAGGTCATTGTCGACTATCGCTCCGAAGATGCCCTGATCGACCAGGAGGTCCAGGCCCAGATCAACGTCAGCTTGAGCCCGGCATCACGTATTGCCTACAACATCGACGCCGAACTCGCCCTGGAGCTGGTCAACGGTCTGCTTGAAGCGCCTGAAGTGGTGCGGGCCGAGATCATCGACAACAACGGCATTGCCCTGGCCAGCGTCAGCCGACCCATGGCTGACAGCGGCTATCGTGCGGTGAGCGACGCCCTGTTCGGGCGCCGCCGTGACTACTCGCAACCGCTGTACGTCACCCACGCGCCGAACGAACTGCTGGGCCACCTGGTCATTGAAGTAGACACCTTCTATCAGGGTGCAAGTTTCCTCCGCCGAGCCGGACTGACCATGCTGTCTGGCTTCGTGCTCAGCCTGGTGCTCTCGCTGATTCTCATGGTGCTGTTTTACGCCATGCTGACCAAGCCACTGGTGCACCTGATCAACGACCTGCTGCATATGAAGACCGAAGGCGAACGCAGCCGCCTGCCCTGCCCTGATGGCCATGAACGGGACGAGATCGGTGCACTGGTAGAAGTAATCAATCGTCAGCTGCAGAGTATTGACGTCAACCTGCGCCAGAAGCTGCGCGCCGAAGAGCGCCTGCGCAAGTACCTCGAAGAACTGGAAAGCATCGTCGAAGCGCGCACTACCGAACTGCAGCACACCAACGCCCAGTTGCGCGAGTCCAACCGTGAACTGGAGGCCTCACGCGAGGCCGCACTCGATATGGCCCGCGCGCGCTCGGCTTTCCTCGCCAACATGAGTCACGAAATCCGCACCCCAATCAACGGCCTGCTCGGGATGATCGGTCTGACCCTGGACAGCACGCTGAATGATGAGCAACGCCAGCAGCTGTCCATTGCCTACGACTCGGGCAAGGTGCTGGTGGCGTTGCTCAACGACATTCTTGACCTATCCAAGTTTGAGGCTGGCAAGTTGCAGCTCGAACAGATTCCGTTCGACCTTGGCGCGATGCTGGAAGAAACCGCCAGCCTGCTCTCGCAGAACGCCGGCAAGCAGGATATCGAACTGATTTGCGAAATAGACCCGGCCCTGCCCGGCCTGCTACTCGGCGACCCGACGCGCATCCGCCAGATCATCAGCAACCTGCTGTCCAACGCGCTGAAATTCACCGAGCAGGGACACGTCGCCCTGCGCCTGACGGTTGAACGCAGCGAAGACGAGCAGTGCTACGTCTGCATCAGCGTAAGCGACACAGGTATCGGCATTCCGGCGCAGGCGATCAGCGACATTTTCTCGCCCTTCACCCAGGCAGATGCACAGATCTCTCGTCGCTTTGGCGGCACCGGGCTAGGCCTGACCCTTTGCAAGAGCCTGACCGAAGCCATGCGCGGAGAGCTGAGCGTTGAGTCCACTCCGGAGCGCGGCAGCACCTTCAGCGTGCGCCTGCCGTTGTTGTGCCATGAGCAGGCGCAGCGCTACAAACAGCCCCAGCCCTGCTCGGTACTGATCTGGAATCACCGCGGTCACCTGCAGGGGGCAACGCTGCAACGCCTGCTCGAGAGCTGGCAGTTCAAGTGTCAGCGCCTCGACTACACGGAAGATCAGGCCCTTCCCGAGAACCTGCCGACAGCACGTTGCTGGTTGATTGACAGCCCACTGCTGGCCGAGCGCCTGCGCGAATTTAAGCCGGAGATCCCGCGTCTGTTGATCTGCAGCTATAGCCAGCAACTGGATAGCGCGCAGGCCCTCGCCTGCCACGTTCGCCAACAAGTCGCCACACCGCCGCCGCGCCACCGACTGGCACTCGCCATCGACAATCTGTTCGACGCGCAGCCAAACAATGAGCAGAGCGCCAACCCGCAGCAGCTGGGCAATGGCCAGCGCCTGCTGCTGGTAGAAGACAACGCCGTGAACCAGATGGTCGCCAAGGGCATGCTCAGTCGTCTCGGCTTTGAGGTAGAGCTGGCAGAGCACGGCGAGATCGCCCTCGCCAAGCTGGCCGAGCGGGACTACGCCCTGGTACTAATGGACTGCAACATGCCGGTGATGGACGGTTACGAAACCAGCCGCCGCATGCGCGCCGACCCTCGCTGGCGGGACCTGCCGATCATCGCGCTGACAGCCAATGCGTTGCACGAGGACCGGCAGCGCTGCAAGGATGCCGGCATGGATGACTACCTGGCCAAGCCCTTCAAGCGCGAAGATTTGCAGACCATACTGCAGCGCTGGCTGAAACCGGCCGAGTAACTTACTCCTGCAGCTCCATCAGCAATACATCCAGCCCGCTGCGCAGGACGCGCACCTGCTCGGCACTCATTCCCGTGCTGCACATCAAGGCCCGCGGCACCTCTCCTGCCAGCTCGCGCAGCCGAGCGCCGTCCGTGGTCAGGCTGACCTGCAGCTGGCGCTCGTCGCCGTCCTTGACTCGCTCGCGCACAATCAGCCCCTGCGCCTCCAGACGCTTGAGCAAGGGGGTGAGCGTCCCGGAATCGAGTTGCAGACGCTCACCAAGCGCCTTGACGCCAGGATGCGCCGGCGGCTCACGCTGCCACTCCCACAGCACCAGCATGACCAGATACTGCGGATAGGTCAGGCCTAGCGGCTCAAGCAGCGGCCGGTAGGTGCGCATCAGTGCGCGGGAAGCGGCGTACAGCGCAAAGCACAGCTGGTTATCGAGCGCCAGCAGCCCATCGAGCTCGTCAGGATTACGCGCTGCGCTCACGACAACAGGGCCTCAATGTCCGCCCGCAGATCATCCGGAGCGGTGGTCGGTGCGTAGCGCTTGATGACCTTGCCCTGGGCATCGACCAGGAACTTGGTGAAGTTCCACTTGATCCCCTTGCTACCCAACAGACCCGGAGCCTGTTTTTTCAGTTCGACAAACAGGGGATGGGCATTGCTGCCATTGACGTCGACCTTTTTGAACAGCGGGAAGCTGACGCCATAGTTCAGCTCGCAGAACTGGCTGATCTCATCACTGCTGCCAGGCTCCTGGGCCCCAAACTGATTGCACGGAAACCCGGTGACCTGCAACCCGCGTTCCCGGTAGTCCTGCCACAGTGCTTCCAGCCCCTTGTACTGGGGCGTAAAGCCGCATTTGCTGGCGGTGTTGACCACCAGATAGGCCTTGCCGCCCAACTCGGCGAGGGATGATTCGCGGTTGTCGATAGTGGTGCAGGGAATATCCAGCAACGTACTCATGGGCGCTTCCTCAGGGTGACGTGATTGAAACAGACAGCTGACAGCCTAGCTGCAAATCAATTTATGTCAATAAGATTGCGCACAACTAATCAACCTTCCCTCTCTTCCAGTCGAAGACAGACGGAGTTGATACAGTAGCGCAGGCCCGTCGGCGGCGGGCCGTCGGGAAATACATGCCCGAGATGCGCATCGCATTGGGCGCAGGTGACCTCTATGCGGTGCATGCCGTGACTGAAATCCTCATGCTCCTCGACGACCTCAGGACGCACCGGCTGGTAATAACTGGGCCAGCCACAACCGGCATCAAATTGGGTATTGGTATCGAATAACGCCGCATCACAGCAGATGCAGTGATACACCCCGGGGGCGCTGTTACGGTAGTAGGCACCGGTAAACGGGCGCTCGGTTCCCTTCAGGCGACAGACCTGAAATTGGGTATCGGACAGTTGCTTGCGCCACTCGGCTTCGCTCTTGTTGATTTTGTTCATAAATAACACTCCGGATAACCATAATCAGGCTTTCAAACTCGCCCACGCACCACGTATGATGAACGCTTTACGCGCGCTCAGGGAAGTCTCCACCCGCCTCCCCGACACACCCCACTCAGCCCTGGATCGACAAGGTAAGCACCATGCAGGTTAGCAAGTCCAACAAATTGGCCAATGTCTGCTACGACATTCGCGGGCCCGTTCTGCGGCACGCCAAGCGCCTCGAGGAAGAAGGTCACCGCATTCTCAAGTTGAACATTGGCAACCCTGCACCCTTTGGTTTCGAGGCGCCGGAGGAAATCCTCCAGGATGTGATCCTCAACCTGCCTACCGCACAGGGCTACAGCGACTCACGCGGTCTGTTCTCGGCGCGCAAGGCCGTCATGCACTACAGCCAGACCAAGAACATTCCCGGCGTCGGCATTGACGATATCTACCTCGGCAACGGGGTGTCCGAGCTGATCGTGATGTCGATGCAGGGCCTGCTGAACAACGGCGACGAAGTACTGATTCCGGCACCGGATTATCCGCTGTGGACCGCGTCGGTCAGCCTGTCCGGCGGCAAGCCGGTACACTACCTGTGCGACGAGCAGTCCGATTGGTACCCGGATATCGACGACATCCGCAGCAAGATCACCCCTAATACCAAGGCGATGGTCGTCATCAACCCGAACAACCCGACCGGTGCCGTATACCCGCGTGAGGTGCTGGAGCAACTGGCTCAGGTCGCGCGTGAGCACAACCTGATTCTGTTCGCCGACGAGATCTACGACAAGATTCTGTACGACGGTGCCGTCCACGAGTCACTGGCTGCCGTCGCCCCCGATGTGCTTTGCCTGACCTTCAATGGCCTGTCCAAATCCTACCGGGTTGCCGGTTTCCGCTCTGGCTGGATGATCATCAGCGGTCCGAAGCAGCACGCCACCAGCTATCTGGAAGGTCTGGAAATCCTCGCCTCGATGCGTCTGTGCGCCAACGTGCCGTCACAGCACGCCATCCAGACTGCGCTCGGCGGCTACCAGAGTATCAACGATCTGATCCTGCCAGGCGGCCGCCTGCTGGAGCAGCGTGACACGGCGTGGGAGCTGCTTAACGAAATCCCCGGCGTCAGCTGCACCAAACCCAAGGGCGCGCTGTACCTGTTCCCGCGCCTTGATCCGAAGGTGTACCCGATCCACAACGACGAGAAGATGGTGCTTGACCTGCTGCTGCAGGAAAAGATCCTCATCGTCCAGGGCACCGCCTTCAACTGGCCATGGCCCGACCACTTCCGCATTGTCTCACTGCCGCGTAAGGATGATCTGGAAATGGCCATTGGTCGTATCGCCAACTTCCTCAAGAGTTATCGGCAGTAAGCCCGGTGGCAGCGGATCTGCACATCGAGGACTTCCACCAGGATGTGGCACGCATCCTGGTGGCGCTGTACAACCGCTTTCCCCAGCCGGGCAGCCTGTTCGTCGTCGATCTGATCGGCGAGCATGAGCCCGATCCCTTTGGCGTACCGGCACCACGTCATCTCGCCTGCTTCAGTACCATGCTGTGGCTGGCAGACGAAGGGTTTCTGCGCTACACCGACACCATTCGCCAGGAAGCCATCGATCAGTGCTGCCTGACCGAACGCGCCTTCACCCTGCTTTCTGCACCGGATCCGGAACGCGTCCAGGCCGACGTACCTGCCAGCGTCGCACGCCAGCGGGCCACCCTCGCCCAACGCCTGCGCGACGCCCTGCGCAGCGGCTCAAGCAACGAAATCTTTGACGCCGTGCAGCAGTGCTTTCGGCGCTGATCCCAGCCATTTTCGACGGAACCGCAGCACGACACGTTTTGTCATAGAGTGGCCGTTGAAAGACAACGACTTTCGCCCAATATAAGCCTCAAGCAAATGGCCACAGCCCAGACCTGACGGCTGCAGCCCCTGTTTTCATTCAATAGGATTAGATAACTCCATGATGCGAATACTGTTGTTTCTGGCTACCAACGTAGCGGTCATTCTGGTTGCCAGTGTCACCCTCAGTCTGCTGGGCGTGGGTAGTGTCCACGACGGCCAGGGTGGCATGAACCTGCAGTCGCTACTGATCTTCTGTGCCGTATTCGGCTTCGCCGGCTCCTTTGTTTCACTGTTTCTGTCCAAGTGGATGGCCAAACGCAGCACCGGCGCCCGCGTCATTGAACAGCCGCAGACCCAGCAGGAACGCTGGCTGGTCAGCACCGTAGAAGAACTGGCGCGCACCGCCGGCATCGGCATGCCGGAAGTTGCGATCTTCCCATCGCGCGCGCCAAACGCCTTTGCCACCGGCTGGAACAAGAACGCGTCGCTGGTCGCGGTATCGGAAGGCATGCTGCAGCGCTTCAGTCCGGCTGAAGTCAAGGCGGTCATGGCCCACGAGATCGGCCACGTTGCCAACGGCGACATGGTCACCCTCTCGCTGATTCAGGGCGTGGTAAACACCTTCGTCATGTTCTTTGCCCGCATCATCGGCAACTTCGTCGACCGGGCTGTGTTCAAGAACGAAGGTGAAGGTCCGGGCATCGGCTACTTCATCGCCACCATCTTCGCCGAACTGGTCCTGGGCATTCTGGCCAGCATCATCGTCATGTGGTTCTCGCGGCAACGCGAATTCCGCGCCGATGCCGCCGGCGCTCAGCTGGCAGGGGCTGGTGCCATGATCGCGGCGCTGGAACACCTGAAAGCCGAACAGGGCATTCCGGTCGAGATGCCCGGCGAGATGACCGCATTCGGTATCAACGGCGGCCTGAAGAACGGTCTGGCCGGCCTGCTGATGAGCCACCCGCCGCTGGATGAGCGTATCGCTGCCCTGCGTGCCGGCAACTACCGCTAAGCCGTCAGCGCGACAATAAAAACGGGATCAGGTTGGTACCTGATCCCGTTTTTTTATTGCCGGGCAATCCCGCTGGTCAGCCGACTACTTATCGTTCAGAGCCCAGATACCCGGCCCCTTGGTCGCGATGTACAGGAAAGCGAAACAGTAGAACGCCGTAATTTCACCGCCATTTACCAGCGGAAACGGATGGTTCAGGCCGTGCACCATCCAATAACCGACCGCCATGGTGCCGCTGGCGATAAATGCCGCATAGCGGGAATAAAACCCCACCATAATCAGCGTTCCGGCAACCAGTTCGATCACCGCTGCGCTGGTCGTCATGGCGTTGAGCGGGTAAGGAAACTCGGCGGGAAACCCGAACAGCTTCTGGGTCCCGTGACAGAGAAACAGAAACGCGGTCACAATCCGAAACGCGGCATAACTGTAGTCAGAGTACTTCTGCAGAAACGTCATCCTTTATTCCTCGTAAACTGGCACCTTAGCGACCTAACCGGCCGCTGAGCCAAGCACATAGCGATAGACAAGGTAGCCGACCACCACCAGCAACCCCACCAGCATCAATCCACCCGTCCCACCTGAAGCCTGCGACGAACTGCTCAGGCCATGTTCTTCACAATAGCGATCGACAATGTCCTTTGCCTCTTTCAGGCCGATGCCACGTTGCTTACGCAGTAATTTGATCGCTTCGACCTTGCGACCATTCTGTAACGCGCTGACTACCTGTACATCCAGATCCTGTTTCATACTCTCTCCCTGCCTTATCACGTCCTGCGCAACCTGCTACAAACTCGTGCGCCCTCGATTGTTCTCCAGCCAGTCTGGCGGCGCGCCACCCTGCCAGCCTGCCCGCTTGCTCAAACCCAACACGGCTTGCGCACTGTAGCCAGCGTCGCCGGCAAACAGTGCGTCGGCGATCTCATCGCGCAGCGTATCGAGAAAAGCCTGGTCGACTCGCAACACATTGACTGTGTTCACCGATGCATCACGACGATACAACGCGACGGCGTAGGCGATGAACCGCAGGTCCAACTTCAAGTCCCTTGCTGCTGCCTGTACCTGTAGCACGGTGAACTGATCCTGCGGCCCGTAGCGCTGCACCAACCCCGGTCCCAGAACATGAATGTAGTGCTTGAACGCCTTGCGCAGTTGCCGGCGGCGCCAGAATTCAAACATGAGCGACACGCCAGCAGCAGATTCCTGACAAGGCGCAGAGGTGGAAATGCGATGAAGAGGGTAAAAAGTGGGTCACCATCCCTGAAGCCCTTCTGGTTCCCATATCAAGCAGGTACGTTAGCCCCTTTGCCCATTCAGGTAAAGCGAGGCGTTCCAAGGGGCGTACACCGAGCCACGACTGAACTTTGGCTGCACTATGGCTGCACTATGGCTGCGGAGCAGGATGATCAAACCTTCCGATTTTCAGGTAGGTAACCACCTGAGAGATAACCAGCTTGTTGGTCATCATGAAGGTGTGGGTGACTGGCAGTTCAATGTAATCGCGCATACCTTCCAGCTTGGCGTTTTCCGTCGATACCTTGCCGTCATTCGGCCCCGGAATAAGGGTGGAGAGAATCAGGTTCACGCTACGCGTGCCCGCAATGATGCCGAGATCAAAGTCGGCCTTGCCCAGACGCTTGGGGATACTCTGCTCGTCGGTGCCGAGTTGCATTCCCGCATCACCGTTGATGAGGTGAAATCCGGGCACAGCGCCAAGCTCATCGACCACCTCGCTGCCTCCATTCGGCGGCCCGAGCATGACCACCCGTCCCAGGTTTGCAATCTCGTGCTCGCGCAGATACTGGCGAACCAAAATGCCACCCAGCGAGTGGGTAACAAAATGGATTGGCTGTTCGGCCGGACATTTGGCAATCGCTGGCGTGATGGCCAGCTCGGCAAGTTGCTCGACGGCATAATCCCGCGACGGGTAACCGTCGTTGACGGTCACATACCCCTGCTCTGCTAGCGCCTCTTGCAGCGCGTCCATGGAGTCCGGCGTTCTGGCCAAGCCATGCAGCAGCACAACGCAGGCGGCATTGGCCGCGACAGGACACAGCAGGCCAAGTAGCAACAGCAGTGGCTTGATCATGGCGGCGATTCAGGGCACCAGAAAAAAGTCATGGACCGCGTTATACACATACAACTCGCTGAAACGACCGTCGTGCTGCTGCCGCACCGCTGAAAGTACATTCACGATCTGCGTCACCTCGCGCTCGAAGATAAACGGCGAATACAGCCCGACCAGCAGGATGCCGGCGCCGCTGTCCCGATAAACCTCGGTGATAGAGGCCTTGGCGTATTTCTTCTCGACAACAGCAACAACCTCTTCAACGAAGTTGGCATCAGGATTGACCGACACTCCTCGCCCCGAGGGAATGTACTCCACATCGTCAGCGGCGAAGGTGGTCAGGCTGCGGGCAAAATCGGCGCCGATAAAAGCGTCGGTAATCTCGATCCAGCAGGGTGAACCGTCGAGGACGACAACAGCGTCCGGCGGATCCGGATAGCTGACAATCTGCAAGTTGCGCCCGGCGCCCTCCAGGAACCGCTTGAAGGACTGCAGCACACTTTGCTCATGGGCCTTTTTGATATCGCGTCTGTTCATTACTGCCCTGTAACGGAAGATGACACTACCCGCGAACCGATATATTCAGCGGGGCGCTATCGGCAACCTAACCTAATCCAACGCAGACTGTCTTGTTTCACTCGGCCTTCCAGCTGACCGGGTAGAGCATTTCTTCGCGGTAGCCGCTTAGTACCCGACGCAGGCCGCTGAGCTCGCTGTCGAGCGCGCTGTCGCCGGTGTCGACCAGAAACGGTCGGCCGGCAAGACTGCGCAGCTTGGTTTTGGTCGCGACGACCAGCAGGTTTTCGAGCCCCACCGCGCGGATAACGCGTGGAGACAATTGCTGATTACCTCGCCCGAGGATGTGGCCCTGTCCGCCAATGGCGGTGACCAGAATGCGCCAGTCGCCGCCCTGCTCGACCAGCTCCCAGAGCTGCTGCTCGGTGGCGTCGCGCAGAAGCACCTCACCGTCACGCAGCACATCCACGCCAAGCAGCGTGCCCTCAAGCCCCATGGCCTCCAGCAGTCCAAGGGTGGTTGAGCCGGGGCCGAGAATCCAGCCGGTGCTGTCATCCTGCTCTTCCTGCAAGCCGGCAGCAATATCGTCGAGCACCAGGGTTTCAACCTCGCGGCCGCCCTGCTTCACCTGCTGCACGAAGCGGCCTTCCTCGGGCACCGACAGCTCGCCGTAATGTCGCGTGCGTACCTGACCGTTACGAAAGGCCTGCTCATCAATGTCACGCACATCCGCCTCGCGCAACCGAATCAGCTCGCCCTGCACCAGCAGCGCGGTCAGCTCGCCCGCAGCGCGCGGGTTGACCGCATAAACCCCTGAATGGATCTTTACTCCAGCTGGAATACCCAGCACCAGCTGGCGGCCATCGAGCTGATTGCAGATATTGCGCGCGGTGCCGTCGCCACCGGCAAACAGCAGCAGATCAACCCCCGCGTCACGCATCTGCCGTGCGATGGTTTCAGTATCGTCGGCGCAGGTTTCAGGCGGACAAGACAACGCCCCGACCACCTCGCAATCAAACCCCATATCGCTCAGCAAGTCCGCGCCCATGACGCCTGGCGCAGCCAGCAGCTCGATACGCTCGCGCAGCGGCAGCAGCAGCTCCAGCGCCTGCCGGACTCGGCTGTGTGCCTGCGGCTCGACGCCCATCGCCAGTGCCTGCTCCGCCACACCATCCGAGCCCTTGAGGGCTGCCCTGCCGCCGACGCCGGCCAGGGGATTGATGATCAGGCCAATACGAAAAAGCGTGTTGTGATGCTCTGCTACGGGGTTTTCCATGTCACAAATCCGTCATGGCAATGCCATATCCTGCGTTCAGCTGCTCAGGCGGCTGAACCTGACTGATAACGGGAGACAACCATGAACGTGCCTGCCCTGAAACCGAGTCGTGAAAGCGCCGAGATTCTGGTTCACCCGGCCCACTGTGTCGGTGGTTTTATCATCGATGAAGCGGGTCGCGAAGTGGCCATCACCGAACAGATGATCCAGCACGCGTGTGAGGCGCTGGACCGTCAATGGGTGCCAGCGCAACCGCGCTTCACACACTGAATCCGGCGGCCGCCAGCAAGGCGGCCTGCCCTTCCCCATCCGCATGCAGAATTTGCACCTGCGGACATTCGCGGCGCAGAGGGTAATCCTTGCGCAACGCATCAAATGCAGCCCCTGTGCTCTGTCCGGCCAGCGGCATCATCACCGCCCGAAACCGCGCATCGTCATCACGCACGTCGTACACCTGACGCAGCGCCTTTTCCAGCATCCACTGGGCCGGCGTACCAGCGCTGAACTGCAGCTGCGCACGGCCCGCATCAGGCGCCAATGTTTGCAGACTCAAGCCTGCGTCCTGACCACGATGCCGACACCAGGCCTGATAGATCTGCTCGGTGCCGCGCAGTTTGCCATCCAGACTGTAACCCGCAATATGCGGCGTACCCAGAGCGCATTGTCTGAGCAGCGCGGTGTCGACCTGCGGCTCCAGTTCCCACACATCCAGCGCCACCTGCAGATCAGACCGCTCACTCAGCAGTGCAGACAACGCATGGTTGTCGATCACCGGGCCGCGGCTGCTGTTGATCAGCCAGGTGCCGTGCGGCAGCGCCATCAGCCGTGGCGCATCCAGCAGGTGCCAGGTCGCGTGTGGGCCGCTGCGGGTCAGCGGAACATGGCAGCTGACCACGTCAACCTGCGCCAGCAAGGCGTCCAGATCAACAAACCCAACCTCACCACGCGCCGCGCGCGGCGGGTCGCAGAGAACACATTCTACGCCCAGTGCACCAAGCGTCGCTGCCAGGCGGCTACCGACTTCACCAACACCAACGATACCTACCCGGCGCTCACGCCACGGCTGACCAGTTCGCTCAGACAGGGTCAACAGGCAGCTCAGCACATACTCGACCACCCCGCGGGCGTTGCAACCCGGCGCGCTGGCCACGGTAATACCCGCTGCCGCCAGCCCCTGCAGATCCAGATGGTCGGTGCCGATGGTGCAGGTGCCGACAAACTGCACCGGTGTACCTTCGAGCAGCGCCGGGTCTACGCGGGTCACCGAACGCACCAGCAAAGCATCCGCGTCCAGCAGGTGCTCCCGTCGAATACTGCGGCCGGGCAAGGTAGTCAGGCGCCCCTGATCGGCAAAGAAAGCCTGCAGCAGGGGAATGTTTTCATCGGCAACGATATGCATGACGGATCACTTGGCAGGAGGAATGCGCCACATTGTCGAGGCTCGGCAACGGCGCTGTCCAGCCGGCTGCGCATTTTGTCGCCTTGTTGCAACAACTGCTTGCACTGGGACAGTGTCGCTGCTTAACTGAAATCCACAGTCCGAATGTGACTTTTCGGTCTGATAATGATTCCAAGCGTTTTTTTGAGGCACTGCCTCACTTCGCAGGACCTGCCTGAGTAACGGGAGCACCGACGCACCACCCACTGCGTCGCCCCCGGAACTGTCCTCACCACCCTGTCGCCATAACCACAATCACAGCGGTCGAGCTACGACCGGCGTGGCGATTTTGCTTGTTTATGGCCATTTGCCTGCAACTGCCCTGTATGACCCGCCAGCGGCGGCCGGGTCCAGCCAATTCCGGAGACAGGGAACATGAAAGCAGAACATAACGTTGTAGAAACACTGGGACAGTTCAGCATCCACACCCATTACTACGCCAGCCCGGCGCCGCGCGGCACGGTCATTCTGGTTAACGGGTCACTGGCGACGACGGCGTCCTTCGCGCAGACCGTGCGCTACCTGCAGCCGCACTTCAACGTGGTGCTGTTTGACGAACCCTACGCAGGCCAGTCCAAGCCGCTGAACAGCAACCGTCGGCCGATCACCAAGGAGCAGGAGGCCGGCATCCTGCTGGAGCTGATTGAGCACTATCAGGCTGATCATCTAATGTCCTTCTCCTGGGGTGGCGCCTCCGCCCTGCTGGCCTTGGCCCAGCGTCCGGCGCGGATCAAAAAAGCCGTCGTGCTGGCCTTTTCGCCGGTCATCAACTCAGCGATGCGCGCCTATCTGGAGCGTGGTATCGACCTGCTGCTGAACGCCGAGCGCCGCCAGCTCGGCGACCTGCTGAACTCGACCATAGGCGAGTACCTGCCCTCGCTGGTAAAGCGTTTCAACTTCCGTCACATCATCAGTCTGGAAGAACACGAGTACCACCAGATGGCATTCCACGTCAGTCAGGTGCTTACTCAAGATACCCGCTGCTACCTGCGCGGCAGCGCAGACATCGACGTGCCAGTGCTGTTCGTCAACGGGGATCTGGATCGCTACACCAGCGTTGAAGACGCCCGCGACTTCAATCGTTATGTACGCCGCAGCACCTTTGCGACGATCCACGGCGCAGGCCATTTTCTGGATATGGAAAGCCGTGAAGCCTGGGCGCAGACCCGCGACGCGGTGCTGCAATACCTCGCACCCGACGTGCTCAGCGCACCCGAGCCGGTGGCACCACGGGTGCCCCAGGGGGCTCAGGTCATACCGATGACGGTTTAGGTGCTGCCAAGAAAAGATCGAGGTCAAGCGCACGACCCGGCTGGTAAGCCTCAAGCAAGGCTTGCGCAAATCGGGTCGGGCGTTCCCCCATGCCTTCACGCAGATACACCTGCGCCTGAGCGTGAACCTTGGCGCGAAACGGTGCCGGGTCGGTCTGCTCGCCACTGAGGTTGTCGGTGCTGACGTCGAAGCGATGACCGGCAGCCAGACAAAAAATCATTTCCAGCGCTTGTGGCTTGACCTCGACCTGCTCAAAGGTGCGTTGCTGACCAGCCGATCGGCCATCGGGCGCGTACCAGTAGCCAAAATCAGGCAGCAAGCGGCGCTCCGGCCCGGCGACGCACCAATGCGCCACTTCATGCAATGCACTGCGAAAATAGTCACGGGTAAACAGAATGCGATGGTGCGCATGATCGGCATCCGCCGGCAGGTATTCAGGTTCGGGATAGCCGCCCCGCAGACAGGTATTGAGGTCCGCTAGAAAGCACTCGTCGAACAGACGAATCAGATCCTGACAGTCGTGATGCATGCTGAAAAACCGTTAACGCCAATGGTCTGGCTGAACCCGTGGAATGGTCTGAAACAAAGCGCTTTAAAGTGGTGCAAAAGGCCGCTGGACAATATTCGGCAAGTTGCTAGCATGGACGGCTTTTTTGCCCCCAGGCTCAGGTTCCATGACCAGTACACCCACCCTCCCCGCTCGGGCGCGCATTGTAACAGAACTGCGTGCACTGATTGCGCTGGTGCTCCCGATCATCGCGGCGCAGCTGGCGCACACCCTGCTGGGCTTTGTCGACACCGCAATGGCCGGCCGCGTCAGCGCCGAGGCATTGGCGGCCGTGGCGCTGGGTAACTCGTTCTGGATTCCGACCCTGCTGTTTCTCACCGGGGTGATGATGATCATCACCTCCAAAGTGGCCGCCGCCAGCGGTTCCGGGCACATCGGTGAGACGGGCGCACTAGTGCGTCAGGGCGCCTGGCTGGGCTTCATCATCGGCTGCGGCTGCCTGCTGTTTCTCAATCTGATGCGGCCCGTGCTCGGCTGGATGAACGTCGACCCGCAACTGATACCGGTCACTCTCGACTACCTGCTGGCAATCTCGCTGGGGTTTCCCGCAGTCGGCGTATTCTATGCTCTGCGTGGTCTGAGCGACGGTCTGTCGCGCACCAAACCGGCGATGATCATCGGCTTTATCGGACTCGCCATCAACGTGCCAGCCAACTACCTGCTGGTCTACGGCAAGTTCGGCTTTCCGGCGATGGGTGCAGTCGGCTGCGGCGTCGCCACCGCCATAGTGATGTGGGCCATGCTCGGCTGCCTGCTGCTGCACCTCAAGCGCGCAGAGATCTATCGCGCCTGCGGTCTGTTCGAACGGTTTGACTGGCCCAAGGCGCGCACCCAGGGCGAGCTGATTGGCCTTGGCTTCCCGATTGGCATCGCGCTGTTTGCCGAGACCAGCATGTTCGCCGTGATCGCACTGCTGATTGGCAGCCTGGGCGCGGTTGTGGTCGCCTCCCATCAGGTCACGATCAACTTCTCATCATTGATTTTCATGGTGCCGTTCAGCCTGAGCCTCGCAATCACCGTCCGGGTCGGCCACAACCTCGGCCGCAGCGGTGCTCAAGCGGCAATGCTGGCCACCAAGGTCGGTCTTTGCCTGGCGCTGCTGTTTGCCGCCATCGCCGCGACGCTGATCTTCACGCAGGCCCGGCACATCCCACTGATTTACACGCAGGACCCTCAGGTGGTGACGCTGGCAGCCAGCTTGCTTGGCCTCGCCGCCCTCTATCAATTTTCCGATGCGGTACAGGTCGCCTGCGCCGGTGCCCTGCGCGGCTTTCAGGACACCCGCCTGCCGATGCTGCTGACCATGATCGCCTACTGGCTGATTGGCCTGCCGACCGGCTACGTGCTCGGCCTGACCGACTGGCTTGGGCCTGCGCGTGGCCCAGCCGGATTCTGGATCGGGCTGATCGTCGGCCTGAGCAGTGCGGCCCTGTTCCTTGGTTTGCGACTGCTCAGCGTCAGCCGCAAACCCGTTTACCAGCACGGGCTCCAGCACTAGGGTCTGTTGCCGTTTCGCGACCCCGTCTACCAAAGGCCATTTTTCGGCCAGGCAGCGGAGGGAGTGGCCCCTCAACCCGTGGCATACTGGCGCCATGCGCTCCCTGCCCGTTCTACTCGTTCTGCTGTCCATCTCCGCGCTCGGCGTCGGCTGCCAGCCAACACCCGAAGCACAGCGGCAGATGGACAATTACCTGGAACGGGTTGCCCGCGTACTCAAACAGAATTTCGCCCCGTTTGACACCAGGCAGCTCAGTCAGTATCGACTGCCGGAGCGCCGCGAGCGGCTCTACGACATACCCGCCGAACGCATTAGCCTGCTTGATCTGTTGATCGACGTGAATCAATGCAAGCCGCTGCAGCAACGCATCGCCGAACGCAACAGCGTGCTCGGCAAAGTCATGCCCTGGAGCAGCCGCCTCGGTTATGAAGGCGAACTGCTGCGCGCGCTGGAAAGCTGCCGTAACACCCTGGAAAACGATCCGCAGCAACAAGACTTGCTGACCAGTCTCAACGCCATCGCCGAGCGCAAGCGCAGCCAGCTGCCTGCCGTATTCTGGAACGCCCTGAACGCCAGTTCGGAGGTTGAGCATTACCTGCGCTTCGCCACCGAACCGCTGCCCGTGACCAGCGACGCCCTGACCGACACAGCACTGCCAGCACTACAGCAGCTGACGGCCTTAGGCCGCGGCCTGCCCCAGCGACTGCCACCGCCGGTGACCGAATTAGACCCGCTGTTTCAGGCGCTGCAGCGCAGCCCGACGAGCAGCCAACTGATCACCGCGCTGGCGCAAACCCGCCACGGGTTACACCAGGCAACCACAATGTTGCAGGCACGCCCGGCCAACTATCTGTGCCCTATGAACCAGCCGTCAGAGCGGTCAAAGATCCTGCTAAACGTTTTTGTATTGTTCTATGCGGGCGAGATTCAGCCCTATCTGGCGCAGCTGCAGCGGCTCGGAGAACCGTGGGCCGAAGAGATCACGCGATTACGTGCCGTGCCGCAGATTCCGCCAGCAACGGCGCAGACACTGGATCAACTGGCCGGCACGCCTGATGCGCTGTGGGAGCGTTACCAGCAGGCTGTCGGAGAGCACACGCGCGCCTGGCAGGACGTGCTCGGTGCGTGCCAGTCCGCGCCGGGGCAAGCGGGCTGGCAAACACCCTGACGGGTCAGCCCGCCTTGCGAATCAGATAGTGAAAGACCCCACCCGTCTCGTGCTGCTCAACCAGTTCATGCCCGAGAAAACTGCAGAAGCGTGGGATATCACGCTGGGTCGACGGATCGGTCGCCAGCACTTGCAGCAGATCACCGACCGCCATATCGCGCACCGCGTTATGCAGCATCATCACGGGTTCGGGGCACATCAGGCCCTGAGTATCAAGCGTGGCAGTGGCATCAGACATGTGGTGTTCCGCGTCAGAAAAGCCCCGATTATCCCGGAATGAAACGCGGCTTGCCAGACGCGCCATCCCGGCCGAAACTGAGAGTGAAAGTCGTCACGACGTTACACCCAGGCGGGTAAGGAACAAGCATGATCAAGGTGTTGATTCAACGGGACATTGCAGAAACCCTGGAAGCTCCCTACGAGCAGATTGCACGCCGCGTGCTGTCGGCAGCCATTCAGTCTCCGGGGTTCATCTCGGGCGAGTCCTTCCGCGACATCGACAACCCCAACCGGCGTGTCATCATGGTCACCTGGCAGAACATCCATTCCTGGCAACGCTGGGAAGCCTCGGAAGAGCGCCGCAGCGCGATCAGCGACTTCGCCCCAATTCTGCTTGAGGAAGAGCGGATTACCGTACTTGAACCGCTGTAGGTCTCAACAGCCCGTGCCTGATCGCCAACGCGATCAGGCGATCGGGGCAATTGGGTATTTTTCTCGCAAAATGCGGACTCCCTCCGGTTTTGCCCGCGTCCTCCGTACCTTCTCCCGCCGCTGTCTCTAAGCTCTGCAAGCACTGTCCATATCCTTGGGCAGAACCGAACTGCACAGCAAGGAACACGGATGTTCTGCCTTACCCAACACACGCAGGCAACACTGCTCATCGATGCACGTGAGCGCCCCGCAGCGCACACCACCGCCGACCTCCGCGCATGAGCCGGCGCTATCTGCTGATTGACGGTGCCCGCTATCAGGCGGCTCTGCCACGCCTGTATCGGCGCGACGAACCGCTGGAAATCGAGCCGTTGTACTTCGACACGATCTGGCACGGCAGCGCAGACGTCGGGCCGCTGCTGGTGCAGGCAAGCAGGCACTCAACCTTGTTCAGCGAGGTAGCAACCGATCCCGAGCTACGTGCCAGCGCCAGCATCGTGTCCAGCGCGGCACCGCTGCACGCGGTTGCAGACCACCTGCGGCAGTTTAATCAGGTAATAGACACCGCCGGCGCAAAGAGCCTGCTGCGCTACGCAGACCCGCTGGTCGCCTGGTTCTGGCTGCAAAGCAGCGACGCCGGCACGCTCGACAGCATCCTTGGCCCGCTGACCAGATGGACGCTGGTCGAGCCCACCGCCGCATGGCAGCGACCCGCAGCGGCGCGCTGGCGGGCTTTCCACCGTGTGGCTGCCCACGACGAACGCAGCGCGCCGCCCACCAGGTTGAGCGCGACACAGACCGATGCACTGGACAACGCCTATCGCTGGCAATTGCAGGAACGGCTCTATCGCTGGCTGCGGAACAGCCGCCACGCCAAGCTGGCGCACCTGACGCCAGACGACTGGGGCACATGGCTGACCGAGCGCCTCGCCGAAGCCTCTAGCCATGGCCTGACCACCGAGCGCAGTCTGGCCGTCTGGTGCGATCTCAGCGCGCTGCAAGGTAACGGCTTCGCGGCTCAGCCGGAGGGCGCCTACCAGCGATGGCTCACCCGTATGTCACCACAGGCCCCGCACACACCCGATCAACGCCTTCAGCAGTATTACCTCAGCGTCGCAGGAGATCGCGCAGCATGACGATATTGCACCTGGCGCCGGCGACTGTCGCCAGCCTCTGGACCGCTTTTGAAGACAAACTTGCCAGCGCCACCGGTCAGTGCCCCCTGCAGCAAGCCGAGATCGCCATTTTCCCGGTGCGCTACGCGCTGGATGAAGCGACCGACGATCCCACTCAGCCGGCATCCCATCCCATCCCGCAGGATTGGCAAGGTCAGCAGTCCCTGCCCGTTCTGAACCAGCGCAGCTACACCTTGCGACAGTTGCGTGATGGCTGGCTCTACGTGGTCGACCGCAGCAGCGGCACTCTCGACGAGTATCAGGTTACCGGCGCCACGTTCAGCAAAGTTGCCAACGCCAACGCGGATCAATCACTCGCCTGCGCCAATGCGACATCTCACCTGCTGTATCCGCGTCATCACCAGCTGTATCTCGCCTACTCCAGCGCTCAATGGAGTGCCTGGACCCGCGAGCGCATGCAAGACCCCGCGCTGCAAACCAAGTGGATGCGGGCGCTTGACCTGAACGCCTACCAACAGACCCTTGAAGCTCCGCATTGCGCCCCACTCAGGCAGATAGGCGAGACCGTCGCCGATATCGACAACGGCGCGCCCCTGCCAGGGCAACGCTTTGACAGCACAACCCTGCCTGCCGAGCCGGTTGACGCCGGCAGCCCTTTTAAACGGGTGCTTGGCAGCAACACGATTGTAGGCAGCGTGCCCGACCAGGACTCAGCCCTGTTCATCGCGCTGGACGACTATCTCGGCATCTTGGACGACCTCGGCATGCAGGCTGCCGGGCCCGCACTAGAGCTAAGTCAGTTCGAAGCTGACCACCTGCACAAGCTGACCATCGCGCAGCACGTCGAGCAACTGGCCGGCGTTGACTTCTCTGAGCTGGAAACCTCGATGGGGCTGTCGCCGGAAGCCTTCCACAGCTTCAAGCAAAAAGCGCAGCGCTACCTGACCGCCAAGGCGCGCTACCTGAGGGAGTTGAACAGACCGGGCGAATTCAGCGTGGTTGCGGCTCACGCGGAGCTAAGCCATCACCAGCAACAACTGGTCACCGAGTACGGGCAGGATTCGGTCCCTGCCCTGGACAGCCTGGTAGACCAGTGGGGTACCCGCGAAACCCTGCGCGATCAGGTGCGCTTTGAAGAGTCACAAACCTTCACGCTGGAAAAAGAACAGCAACTCGAAGATATCCACTCGAGACTAACGCCCTGCCTGCAGGACCTGATCACCTGGCTGAAACGGGTCGGCCCGGATCCGCTAGCGCTGTTCCTCGATCAAACAGACGAACAACAGTGCCTGGAACTGATCAAGCATGCCGACGCCTGGCTCTCCTTCCTGACTCAGGACCAGCAGGCGCAGCAATGGCTTATGGCCGACTACGCCACCCCGCAAACACTCGTCGGCCTCGCCAACTACAACTTCAACGCCGAGTTATCCTCCGGCATAGAACAGTTGGTAAAAGAGTTTATCGAGCAAGGCGGTATCTCCGCCGCAGTCGCGGCCTCCGCGGGCAAGCGCGCGCAGGAAATCAGCGACGTACTGAGCAACGAGACGATCCGCAACAGCGCGGTATTTCAGCGTTTGAGCAGGCCCGCTCAGCTGGCGTACGACACCTTGATTCAGGTAGCGAGCAAACATTACAACGCGCTCTGGCAAGCATTCGAGTTCAAGCTGCTACCGGCCATCAGCAGCCGTCACGCACCGCGCTGGAAAACCATCGCCCACGCAACCATCTCGGTTTCCGTGCAAAGCCTCGTCGAAGAAACACGTCCGTTTCTGATCATTGACACCGAATACAAACAGAAACACGCCGCCTGGATGCGCAACGTGACCCAGCTCACCCGCCGCATCGACGCCCAGAACCGAGTCGTCAGCCTGGGCAGATCCCACGACCGGATGGCCGCCGTAAGGGACGTCCACAGGCTAAAACGTCAGCTGGAAACCCTGATGCTGGAAACGCCAGAACGGGTACTGATCGGCGGGCAAATTCAAATCCGCCAGCAGCATAGCCAGACCATTCAGCACACACAGACAATCCAGGCTTTGGTACGCGCCGAACTGGCGCAGCAACTGGAACTGAAAGCCAGAGACTATGGCGCCTATCTCAAGCGAGTGAACGACTGGACCAAGAACAACGCCACCCAAGGCCTGGCCGGACTGGTCACTATACTGAACATCTGGAACTTCCACGAGACCATGACCGCTGCCAGCGCAGACGGAGGGTGGAATCGAAACGACCAGTTGGCGATCAGTACCGCAGCCAGCAGCATGCTGGCGAGCTTGGCTACGATGACGTTGATACCGGCGTGGTCGAGGATTAGCGGGCTGACGGGATCGGTTCAAGCTAGCGCAGTGCAGCCGCAACTGACGCGCCTTACCACCGCTGCCGCAAACAAGTGGACAAGCGGCCAGGCTTACAAAGGCTTGTTCAAGAGTTTTGCCATGCGAGCAATCTCTGTTTCTGCATTTTCAGTTATCGCAGCGGCATCCGAGACACTGTCGTTACAAGACCAGATCGACGAAGCAGAATCGGGTGATAGACGGCTAGCCCTGAGAATAAAGCAAGTATCAACCGCCGCTATGGCAGGAGTTGCAGTCATCCAACTAGGTGCATCATTTGGAGCCTGGACGGGAGCCGTATCAGCGGGGGCAGTAATCGCACCTTGGGCAGTAATAGCACTTCTGTTAGCAGGAGCAGTTTACTTTGCGACGGCAGTATTGGCAGATGCACTGAAACTGGAGGGTTTCAAACTATGGCTGCATCGCAGCAGCTGGAGCAAAAGCAGTTCTAAATATTGGCCTGATACTGAAGAAGGTCAAAAAAACGAAATGTTCGCTCTACATGAAACACTGCTGCGCCCTACTCTATTGACTAAAAAAGAAGCTAATGGGTTTTGGCTAAAGCTTCTATTGCCCCCTGACGTCTCAGGAAAAACAGTAACAATCCATCCGGCGATGATCAAACGCGGAGGATGGCTATCTGCCAACAGAGAAGCTGACTATCGCGCAGGTTCTTATGCCAACTACTTTTCTCAAGGACGCTGGATTGGCTTAAATGAAGTTGAGGATTGGGATTCACTGGGAGTTCGCAATCGTATTAATGCACCTTGGCCCGTTTACAACGCGACCGAATGGAGGGCTTGGTTAGTTTTCCTACCCAGATCCAGCGGCATGGATCAAATGGAAGTCTGTATCACTTACCCACCGGAAATTTTGAAGCGACCTGACAACCTTGGCTACCGCTTCACCGTTGAGCTCGAAGGAATTAGCTCAGGCCGCTTGCATGCGAATCCCTACATCGGCGGGTCAACCTTTCATTCGGAGCGTAATCAAAAGTCGCTAGTAATTGACCAGCTCACAGAAGCCTATCAATCAAAATTTTGTTTAGGGGTGATCTGATGAGAAGAACATCGTGGCGTAAAACATCGGCGGTTGCAGGAGCTGAGTGCAACACGGTTATTGAATTGACGCAGGAGCATCATATTGCATAGCCAAGGCTTTCTGCATCACTTCGCTCATGACTTCGATAGGACATTTGAAATCGAAGCGCTTACGTGGACGCATGTTCAGTTGAAACGCAATGGCATCCAGTTCTTCTTGGCTATGTACCGACAAGTCAGTGCCCTTGGGCAGGTACTGGCGGATCAGGCCATTAATGTTTTCGTTGCTGCCGCGCTGCCAAGGGCTGTGCGGGTCACAGAAGTAGATCGCCACACCGGTTCTCTGGGTGATCTCGGCGTGCTGTGCCATTTCCCTGCCCTGGTCGTAGGTCATGCTCTTGCGCATCGCCAGCGGCATGTTATTGAGGGCGGCGCTGAAGCCCTCCATTGCCGAGGTCGCCGTCGCGTCGTTCATCTTCACCAGCATCAGGTAGCCACTAGTGCGCTCCACCAGCGTACCTACAGAAGAGGCGTTAGCCTTACCCTTAATAAGGTCGCCTTCCCAATGCCCCGGCATCAGTCGGTCTTCAACTTCCGGCGGGCGCAAGTGAATGCTGACCATCTCTGGAATCTGCCCGCGCCGATCCACACCGCCAAGGCGTGGTCTACGTGTCATCTTGCCTTGGCGCAAACAAAGGATCAACTCCTTGCGCAGCTCACCGACGGGCAGGGCATAGATCGCGTTGTAGATCGTCTCGCGACAGACGTAGGCATCTCTAAGACTGGGTATGTTCATACTGCGCAGCTTGCCGGCAATCTGCTCGGGAGACAAACGCTGGCGCAGCATATGGATCACCAGTTCAAAGCGCTCACTACCTGGCAGCAGCTTTCGCATGGGCCGACAAGCCTGGCGGCGGACCTTCATCCGCTGCTGAGCCACGCGGGCCGAGTAGCTGCCAGCTGCATCTCGATTGCGGCGCATCTCTCGGCTGACCGTCGAAGGGGATCGGTTGATCAAGCAGGCAATCCTGCGCAAGCTGAGGCCTTGGGCATGACTAACTTGAATGGTGGCACGCTCTTCAACGCTGAGTTCGGAATAAGACATAGGGCAGCACCGTACCGGAAAGGTCAGGTGTTGCACTCAGTTTTTGCCGCCGCCCAGGGTATAGCTGGAGTAACCTGTACAGATCGTCGTAAGACTGTTAAAAATCCGATAGAGCTGCCATGGGTAGATAGGAAAGAGTTAACGCCCTAATAACCGGCAGCCGAAGCGCAGCGTAGGCTGTCCGGCGCGCGCTTTTTGCGCGCGAAGTTCATTAGCTTGTTATGTGTTTTGGCACGAGGCCGCTTTGTAGGCAACAAGCTTGGTTTCCCCATCCGAGAAAGTCTGATGCTGACACGTGACTCTTTGCCCTGGAGAAAACTCCCAGATTTCTTCATCTGGCACCTCTTCAGAATCAGAGATTGTGTATGTCCCATTACTATTCTTTGAAGCATTTACTGGCCGCCACACAAGGGTGCCTTCATCCAGTAGCTTTACGTAGATCGTATCCATACTCGCTTAGAACACATAACGCCAAGTGTTGGGGCGGCGCGTCTTTTGCGCCGTCCCAGCCGAAGGCGACAACCACGCCTTGTTAGGTGACTTGCCTGCCTTCATGGGTCGCTCCTAAGCCGCAACGCACCTGTAAGAATAATAAAAGCAAATAGATATATTGGACCATAAAATACACTGCCAATAATGAAACCTTGCATAGGATGCCAGCCACCCAGATATGAAGATATGCTCATGTAAACTAGGGCGCATATACCTATAACCAATAAAATTGCGTGTTTGACTGTATTCTTTTTTTGCAAAATACGGATTCCGTTTACAACCCAAATTGCTATAGGAATAACAATAAACACAACTAAAAACTCAGTACCCATGACCACCTAACGATTAAGCTAAGGGGCGGCGGAACGCCGTCCCAGCGAATGAAGTGAGCGATTTGAGCGCATTGTTAGCTTTACTTTCTCCGGAGCAGTAAGCCGCCGACAAGCACTACTACGGCTGATACTCCACCAGCAATGTATTTCCATGTGTTGTTGTTTTCTTTATTTGTTTCCTGCATGATTCTGGCGATTTCAAGCCCGTAATCGGCCAGCTTTAAAGCAATATCTGCTATTTTTGAGCGTAGTTCTTCGGTTTCTGACTTGTGGACTATTGTCTTGAGCAAGTCTGTAATGTTTTCCAGCGTTACTGATATTCCCCTTAGTGCGTCTTTCTGTGTTTCTTTTGCAGCATTTATCACGGTTTTTAGACCGTCAACGTAGGCTTGTTGAAGCTGTACGAAATTTGGCATGGCCTCCACAAGTAGCTTCATTTGCTCTCTAGATATTTCATCTTTTGCAGCAAGCTCTTGTATTTTCTCAAAATCCTTTTCTGTTGCGTTGTTGAGATCTTCAATCCCTGCTTTCTTCTTGATTTTTTCTAGCTCTGCTGCCTTGTCCATTTTTGAACCTTATGGTGATAAGTGATTGAAGCTAACGCCAAACATATGGGGCGGCGACGAAGCCGACGTCCCAGCGCCGTAGGCCGCGACATAATGTTATTGTTAGGCAAGTTCTGCACCGGCTTTTCGCGCCTCAGGGACAATGATTTCCTCGATTACGCTTTCGATGGCTTTGGCCGTAGATTTTGATATGCAAATTTGGCCAGCCGAATATTGGCGGCTCAGCTTTTTTTCAGTCAGATTGAATTTACCTTGTTAGGCTGCACTTCTCTACAGATAGCCATTTGCCTTTAGCAAAGTTAAGGCATAGTTCAATTTCTTTGTTTCGTATTCGGCTAACGCTTTCAGCTTATTGCCAAGAGAACTGACTTTATCTGGATGATACTCCATCATTTTCTTCCTATATGCAGATTTTATTTCGCTTCCAGTCGCGCCAAGCGGCAATCCAAGCAACAAAAAGCAATCATCAATTGAAGTAATATCATCAGCACTTTCACTTGACTTACTTTCAGCTTCAGGCATCAATTCAATATATAGATTCCCTTCATGATCCGCATACGCGCTAAATCTTGCCCCACAAGTGACGCACCGTCCTACGCCACTAGGAATCGGAAGAGATATCCTGATCCGCTGTTTGCACGATGGGCAAGAAAAAACCCTATTGCCGTTTTCTTTTCTGCTTGATTTTTTGTGCGTTCGATGACTTTGATTTCTCTCTTCTTGCTCTGCCTTATGCCTGAAATTTTCTTTCGTGTAATTTTCTGCCTCTGTTTCTTTTTTTCTGCACGCCTTGCACAGCCCATCAACTAAATTTAGAAAACCAGCTTCATATCCACACTGCCTGCAGGCAAAGTTTCTACCATGAGCGTTATCAGCAGTGTTTCTCGTACTTGATTGATATTGTCTTCTTTCTGTGGATCGACAACTCTTACAGAGTCCATCTCTTAGATTGAAATAACCAGCTTCGTATCCACAATTACGGCATCGCACGATTTTTTCCTTAAAGCCTAACGCTGAAGCTCAGAGGGCGGGCAGAGCAAAGCTTTGACCAGTTCGCTGGAGCGACTCGTTATCCGGATGGACAGGCCACTGTTGTCACAGGCTCTTTTCATTCGCTTCCTTAATCCTGTAGTCCGCTGCGCCGCAAATTAATTCCGCCATTGCTGTTGCGATACTCCCGCTTCCGAAGACGAAGTCGTTTTCGAATTGGTATGACCCATCAATGTTCAGCGTTACAACTTTGCCCATTTGTTTATTGCAGTCTGACACGGAAACGTACCACTTATACAAATCAATGCGCGACGTTTTCGTGTCAGTAATTCTTCCAATTACTACTGCGATGACCGTTCCGCCTTGGGTCTGTGAAAATTCAAGCGATCCCGGCTGAACAGCCCATTGCGTTTCGCCTTCAACGGAAGCTGCAAAATTTATCCATTCGGATTGAGCATTGGCAGAGGTGCTCACGCAGGTGAGCACTGCGGCAAGAAGGAGGTACTTCATACTGGCTGACTCCTTTGTGGCTGAGGTTGTGTTTTCATGAATGCATTTCCTATGGCCTCATATGACAGCTAACGCCCGGCACAGCGGCGAGCGTTAGCGAGTCCAGCCCCAAAGGGGCGATGCTGCTGCCGCTTGTTAGCAGTGACGTTACTCAATAACCGCATCTGTGCCTTGCTCCATAAACAAATCTTGAATTCGTTGGGCAATAATTCGTTGCTCACCTGGTTGAAACTCACGCCGAAGTTCTGGCGGGTTTGCCACATGTAATGTCTTTGCATGGATGTGAAGCGGCGCAACCATTTTTGAACCCGCCCAGCTCCAAGTAACCTCACCTTCGACGTACATCGTACCGTCAAAGTACTTAACCTGCTCTCCTCGATTAAGAAGACTGGCAACATAGCCTTTTTTCTCTAGTTGCTTCTCCAGAATTTTCTGATGTCTCGTTTGCTTATTCATAAGTACAGCTAACGCCAAGTGTTGGGGCGGCGCGTCTTTTGCGCCGTCCCAGCCGAAGGCGACAACCACGCCTTGTTAAATGTTTTTTCTAGAGCCATGAGCACTCAATAAATAAAAAGGGGCATACCCAGTGAACACTATTGAGCCGGAGACATGGCCACCTACTAAAACACAAACCCATGGCCACAACATGCCGAATTCAAATGGTTCAGTGAGCGTGAAATATACGACTACTGGAAATACTAGAACGCTGCATAAAAAGAAAAATCCTGCCAATATTCGATAAGGCATCGATATTATTTGCACATCCTTTCGTTGAAGCATTCACCAATCTCCGTACATTTAACGCTGGAAATAACTGGCGCCATTAGGCGTCCGGTTGATTAACTTGTTAGCGATCTGGTTATTGATAACCTCGCCAAAATGACTCTACCTTCCAAAGAGGCTTAGTAGACATTGCCTTTTTGATCGACTGGATAACAGATTCATATTGAGATGAGTCAAATTTTGACCACCGGAGCTTCCTTGCAGTGGACCAATCACCTTTGAGGCCGCCAACATTATTGAAATAGAGTTCATCTAGGAGAAGACTATCAATCGGTGGGTGCAGCGCCGCAACACTGGGATGATTTTCGTGACCTGCGCAGACAAACGCTCCTTTTAGGTAGACATTTATAAGCTTCGCGGCAACTCCATGACCGAACCCTACCAAGCCTCTTTTCTCCGCTGCCTGAATTGCTTTTTCGCGCCAAATCTTATGAACGGCATCTATTTTCTCTGGTATTGGTAGTTTGTCTGGAGATGAAAGCAGATTATTAAGGCCAGTTTCCTCAATAATTTCCTTTCCAATTTTGACTTCAAATCGGCAGGTTTTCGTGCTTGCTGCTCTGCTTGCTGCCCATGCCGCATAGCGATGTTTGTGCTCTTCGATTGAATACGACATGCAATGTTTCCTGATCGCTAACAGTTGAGTGGACCGACGGCTTTATCATTGCATATCAGTGACTTCTTCATAACAACGCGACGCCCCGCTTATCTAAAAATATTTTTTATATTTAAATCAAATACTTATATCCACCCCACAACGCACGACCTGTAATATCTTGACTTCCTCTTTTTGCGCAACCAATAATACTGTACAAACATACAGCATGGATGCGATATGGACACCACACCAACCAAGCCGCGCCTGCGAGAACAGTTTCGCAACGTCATCAGGGTGAATCACTACAGTATTCGTACCGAGAAGACCTATTGGTACTGGATACGCTACTTCCTGCGTTATCGCCGGATGCGTCACCCGCTGGAAATGGGGCCTGCCGAGGTCAGTGAGTTTTTGACCTGGCTGGCTGTCAGCCGGCATGTCGCTGCTGCCACGCAGAATCAGGCTCTTAACGCGCTGGTGTTTCTTTACGGCAAGGTGCTGGACCGCCCGCTCGGCGATATTGGCGACACTGTGCGGGCCAAGCGCCCCGCGCGCATCCCGACAGTGCTGACGCACAGTGAAGCAACCCAGATCATCGGGTTGCTGCCGGAGCCTCACAAGCTGATTGCGTCGCTGATGTACGGCTCGGGGCTGCGTGTTGTCGAAGCCTGTCGGCTGCGTATCAAAGACCTCGACTTCGACCGCCAGATACTCACGGTGCGTAGCGGCAAGGGAGATAAGGACCGCACCACGCTGCTGCCCGCATCGCTGATTGAGCCGCTGCGTGCACGCAGAGCGCGCATCCAGCGTGCCTGGCGCGAGCAGGATGCGTTTTACCGGTGCGAAGCCAGCCTGCCCTACGCGCTGCGGCGTAAATACCCTAATGCGGCGCGGTCGCTTGAGTGGCAGTGGCTGTTCCCCTCGCAGGGGCTGTGTGCCGACGATGAAGGCAACATCGTGCGGCACCACCTGCATGTCAGCGCGGTGCAGAAGGCGGTAAGACGAGCCGTGCGCGCAGCGGCGATTGGCAAGCCGGCTGGCTGTCACACCTTTAGACACACCTTTGCGACCGAACTGTTGCGCCGCGGCAGCGATATTCGGACGGTGCAGACCCTGCTCGGGCATGCCGATGTTCGTACTACGCAGATTTATACCCATGTCCTTGGTAATGCCTTTGCTGGAGTGCAAAGTCCGCTCGGGTAGGCCTTTGGCTTAGCCGGGCAATCCGTTTCCTGCTTGAAGACTATTGCAGGGCGCAATGGGCTGTCTATCCCCTGAAACGCTGCGCGGCCGTTAGACGGCTTTCGGGCGCAGCATGCTGCGCCCCTACGGTAGGGCGCAGGTTTAGCTGGCCGCATTCACAGTTGCAAAACAACTCTGCGTAAACAACAACCCCGGCACGAGGCCGGGGCTGTTGTTTACTGCACAGACGGATTAACCAATCCAGGCGCGGGCGTTGCGGAACATCCGCATCCAGCCGCCGTCTTCGCTCCAGTCATCCGGATGCCAGGAGTTCTGCACGGCACGGAATACACGCTCGGGGTGCGGCATCATGATGGTGACGCGACCGTCGCGGGTGGTCAGGCCGGTGATGCCACGCGGCGAGCCGTTCGGGTTGGCCGGGTAGCGCTCGGTCATACGGCCACGGTTATCGACGTAGCGCAGGGCAACCGCGTTGGCGGCTTCACAGGCGTCAACGGCGGCGCTGCTGGCAAATTCGGCGTGGCCTTCACCGTGGGCGATGGCAATCGGCAGACGGCTGCCAACCATGCCACTGAGGAAGATCGACGGCGACGGCTGGACTTCAACCATGGCAACGCGCGCCTCGAACTGCTCGGAGCGGTTACGCACAAAGCGCGGCCAATGATCACTGCCCGGAATCAACTCGCGCAGGTTAGAGAGCATCTGACAACCGTTGCACACGCCGAGTGCGAAGGTGTCCGGGCGGGCGAAGAACGCCGTGAAGGCCTCGCGGGCGATGCTGTTAAACAGGATCGACTTGGCCCAACCTTCGCCAGCGCCCAGTACGTCGCCGTAAGAGAAGCCACCACAGGCAACCAGACCGCGGAAGTCGGTCAAATCGACCCGGCCGCTGAGAACGTCGCTCATGTGTACGTCCACTGCGCTGAAACCGGCGCGATTGAACGCGGCGGCCATCTCGACCTGACCGTTAACGCCCTGCTCACGCAGGATAGCAATGCGCGGGCGGCTGCCCTTGCTGATGGCCGGTGCGGCAACGTCTTCATTGATGTCAAAGCTGAGCAGCGCGTGCAGACCCGGGTTGGCATCGTCGGCGATGTTCTCGAACTCCTGATCGGCGCACTCGGCGTTGTCACGCAGGCGCTGGATCTGCCAGCTGGTCTCACTCCAGGCCTGTTGCCAGACTGCGCGGGTGTTTTCCAGCACCGGCTTGCCGTTGAACTCGAAGCGGATGCTCTGCTCGCTGCTCGGCTGGCCGATCACCGCGCTGCAGTCACCCAGACCGGCAGCAGACAGCTGCGCCAGCACTTCTTCGGTGTCGTCCTGGGATACCTGAATGACCGCGCCCAGTTCTTCGTTGAACAGCACCTCGGCCAGCGCACCGGCGTCCTGCGCCAGCACGTCGAGGTTAATGTTGAGACCACAGCGGGCAGCAAAGGCCATCTCGGTCAGGGTGGCGAACAGGCCGCCGTCGGAACGGTCGTGGTAGGCGAGCAGCAGTTCGTCCTGGTTCAGGCCCTGAATCACCGCGAAGAAGGCTTTGAGGTCTTCGGCGTCTTCCAGATCCGGCACCTGCTGGCCGATCTTGTTGTAGACCTGCGCCAGCGCCGAACCGCCCAGACGGTTCTGACCACGGCCCAGATCGATCAGAATCAGGTCGGTTGCACCATGATCAAGACGCAGTTGCGGAGTCAGGGTGGCACGCACGTCCTGCACCGGTGCAAAGCCGGTGACGATCAGCGACAGCGGCGAGGTAACCGACTTCTCTTTGCCGGACTCGTCCCAGCGGGTCTTCATGGACATGGAGTCCTTGCCGACCGGAATGGTAATGCCCAGCTCGGGGCACAGCTCCATGCCAACCGCTTTAACCGTGTCGTACAGGCGCGCGTCTTCACCGGGGTGACCGGCAGCCGACATCCAGTTAGCCGACAGTTTGATGTCCGACAGTTTCTCGATGCGCGCTGCAGCCAGGTTGGTAACCGTTTCAGCCACCGCCATGCGGCCAGAGGCCGGGGCGTTGAGCAGCGCCAGCGGCGTGCGCTCACCCATGGCCATGGCTTCACCGGTGTTGACGTCGTAGCTGGTGGCGGTCACGGCGCAGTCAGCCACCGGCACCTGCCACGGACCGACCATCTGGTCGCGGGTGACCATGCCGGTGATGCTGCGGTCACCAATGGTGATCAGGAACTGCTTGCTGGCTACCGCTGGCAGGCGCAGTACGCGCTCGGCAGCATCGCTCAGGTTCAGCTCGTTGGCGCTGAAGTCGTCGCCCTGCTCCGCTTCACGCTCGACGCTACGGTGCATGCGCGGCGGCTTGCCGAGCAGAACTGACAGCGGCATGTCGACCGGCTGGTTGTCGAAGTGGGTGTCGTTGAGCACCAGCAGTTGTTCTTCAGTCGCTTCACCGACCACGGCGAAGGGGCAACGCTCGCGCTGGCAGATGGCTTCGAAACGCTCGAAATCGGCGTTCGGCACTGCCATGACGTAGCGTTCCTGGGATTCGTTGGACCAGATTTCAAGCGGGCTCATGCCCGGCTCGTCGTTCGGTACGTTACGCAGCTCGAAGCGGCCGCCGCGACCGCCGTCGTTCACCAGTTCCGGGAAGGCGTTGGACAGACCGCCCGCGCCCACGTCGTGGATGAAGGCGATCGGGTTCTTGTCGCCCAGCTGCCAGCAGCGGTCGATGACCTCCTGACAGCGGCGTTCCATTTCCGGGTTTTCACGCTGCACGGAGGCAAAATCCAGATCCTCGGCGCTGGCACCGGTAGCCATGGAGGAAGCCGCGCCGCCGCCCAGACCGATCAGCATCGCCGGGCCGCCCAGCACGATCAGCTTGGCGCCAACGGGGATGTCGGACTTCTCGACGTGAGTTGCACGGATGTTGCCCATGCCGCCGGCGATCATGATCGGCTTGTGGTAACCACGGGTTTCCGGGCCACGGGGCGAGTCGATGGTGGTTTCGAAGGTACGGAAGTAACCGTTCAGGTTCGGGCGACCGAATTCGTTGTTGAACGCGGCGCCGCCGAGCGGGCCTTCGATCATGATCTGCAGCGGGGTAACAATGCGCGAGGGCTTGCCGTTGTCTTCTTCCCACGGCTGAACGAAGCCCGGAATACGCAGGTTGGAGACAGTGAAACCGGTCAGACCGGCCTTCGGCTTGCCGCCGATACCGGTGGCGCCTTCGTCACGAATCTCACCACCAGAACCGGTAGACGCGCCCGGGAACGGGGCAATCGCGGTCGGGTGGTTGTGGGTTTCCACCTTCATCAGGATGTGTACCGGCTCTTCGTGGGCGCGGTACTCGTTACTGCCCGGCACCGGGAAGAAACGGCCGGCGGTGAAGCCTTCGATCACAGCGGCGTTGTCTTTATAGGCCGACAGCACGCCATCGCTATGCATCTGGTAGGTGTTCTTGATCATGCCGAACAGGCTCTTGTCCTGAGCCTGGCCGTCGATATCCCAGCTGGCATTGAAGATCTTGTGACGGCAATGCTCGGAGTTGGCCTGGGCGAACATCATCAACTCGACGTCGCTCGGGTTACGGCCAAGGCCGGTGAAGCTTTCAACCAGATAGTCGATCTCGTCTTCGGCCAGCGCCAGGCCCAGGCTGCTGTTGGCTTCAACCAGTGCATCCCGACCACCGGCCAGAATGTCGACCCGCTGAAATGGCTTGGGCTCGGTATGCGCGAACAGCGCTGCTGCCGCATCCAGATCATCCAGCGCCAGCTCGGTCATGCGGTCGTGCAGCTCGGCTTTCAGCGTCGCGCGATCATCGGCTGACAGCGTGCCGCTGACGTAGTAGGCAATACCACGCTCCAGACGCAGAACCTGATTCAGACCGCAGTTGCGAGCAATGTCGGTCGCCTTGCTCGACCACGGCGAGATGGTGCCGAAACGCGGCACCACCAGCACCAGTTCACCAGCGGGTTCTTCGACCGGAACGGACGGACCGTAGCGCAGCAGGCGATCAAGAACCTGTGCGGACGGCTCGTCCAGATCAGCGCTCAGCTCGGCGAAATGCATGAACTCGGCGTACACCCCGGTGACTCCGGCAAGGCGGCTTTGCAGCTTGGCGAGCAACTTGGTACGACGAAAATCGGAAAGGGCTGGGGCTCCACGCAGGATATGCATGTCGGTATCGGCCTCGGGATGCGAACAGTGGGAAAAAGAAGGCGCATAGGATACCCCAAGCGGGCCTGTTGAGCCATGCCAAGCGCAGTCGCCCGACCAGCCGTGCCGATTGCGTTGGCGACTATTGCCGCAGCGCGCTTTTGCCTATACTGGCGCCATGCATCGACCAGCCTTTCGTCCTCTCCGCTTCAAGGCTCTGACCACTGCGCTCTGCGCGGTTCTGTTGGCCGCCTGTGAACAAAGCAGTCAACTGGAGCAGATTCAGGAGGCGGGTTCACTGCGGGTAATCACCCGAAATACACCTACTACCTTCTATCAAGATCGCAACGGCGATACCGGCCTTGAGTTTGAGCTGGCCAAACGCTTCGCCGACAGCCTGGGCGTGTCACTGGACATGCAGACCGCCGACACCGTCGACAGCCTGTACCAGCAGCTCGGCAGCGCCGACGGCCCGCAGCTGGCCGCCGCCGGGCTGACCGTCAACCCGGCCCGCAGCGAACAGATTCGCTTCGCCACGCCCTACCTCGATGTGATCCCACAAGTGGTGTACCGCCGCGGCGAACGCAAGCCACGCAGCATCGAAGAGCTCTACGGCAAACGCCTTATGGTGCTCAAGGGCAGCACGCTCGCCGACCAGCTACGCGAGTTGCAGAAAACCCATCCGGACCTCAACTTCGAGGAGTCTGACAGCGTTGAAGTGGTCGACCTGCTGCGTCTGGTCAATGACGGTGAGATCGACAGCGCCGTGGTCTACTCCAACGAACTGGTGGTCAATCAGGCGTTCTACCCCGCGGTCAGTGTCGCCTTCGACCTGGGCGACAGCCAGCCGATGGCCTGGGCGCTGCGCGAGTATGCAGACACCACGCTGCTGGATGCGGTGAACGGCTTCTTCGCCAGGATCAAGGACGACGGCACGCTGGATCAGTTGATCGAACGCTTCTACGGTCACTCGGACGTACTCGACTACGTCGGTGCCCGCGCCTTCGCCACCCACATGCAAACCCGCCTGCCGCGCTACGAAACCTTTCTGCGCCAGGCTGGTGATCAAAACGGACTGGACTGGCGCCTGCTGGCGGCGATGAGCTATCAGGAATCGCTCTGGGACCCAGATGCCCGCTCGGCCACTGGCGTGCGCGGCCTGATGATGCTGACGTTGCCGACCGCCAAATTTGTCGGCGTGACCAACCGCGTCGACCCGCAGCAGAGTATCAACGGCGGCGCGCGCTACCTGATCTGGGTGCGCGACCAGATTCCCGCCGACATTCCCGAGCCGGACCGGACCTGGTTTGCACTGGCGGCCTACAACGTCGGCCTGGGCCACCTCGATGACGCCCGCAAGCTGACCGCCGAAGGCGGCCGGGACCCGAATCGCTGGATTGATGTGAAGGATTTTCTGCCGCTGCTGCAAAAGAAACAGTGGTACAGCAAAACCCGCTACGGCTACGCCCGCGGCTCTGAACCGGTGCACTACGTGCAGAACATTCGTCGCTACTACGACATCCTGCAGTGGGTCACCCAACCCCAATCCGAATCCCGCCAGCAACCCGCCGAGCAGTACCACGCACCGGGGATTCTGGAGCAGCTGCCGGATGGGGTGTAGCGCAGCGCTGCACAGCTGCAGAGCTGCAAGCCATAAGCGGCAAGCCTCAAGCTAAAAGCAAAACCACCTTCGCCGCGCAGTGGGCAGTCATCGCCCTGGGCAGTATTGATGCCGCTTTCGCGGAGACGCCTTCGGCTTACGCCGCCCTACAACGCCGCGCCAGTCCGTAGGGCGGAGTAAGCGAAGTGTCTCCGCGGCATTCACGCACGCGCCATTGCTCTGCGGCCTGTGCTGACTTGATGCCGCCCTCGCGGACACGCCTTTGGCTTTGTCCGCCCTACAGGGGTCGCCGGTGAATGGGAGAGGCACCTCGCGCGCGGCCGCTCTACAAAGAACCATAAAAAAACCCGCGCGATTCAACACCGCACGGGTTTTGCTTGTGGCTTGCCGCTTGCCGCTTGCGGCTAGGCCTTCCGCCTATCCCTAAAAAACCCCGACAGCAACGCCCCGCACTCTTCCGCCAACACCCCACCTTCAACCTGCATGCGGTGGTTCATCCACGGTTGATCCAAAACCTGGCTGCGGCTGACGACGGCGCCGGCACGCGGCTCGCTGGCGCCGTAGACCAGACGCGCGATGCGGCTGTGAATCAGCAGGCCGGAGCACATGGTGCAAGGTTCGAGGGTGACGTACAGGGTGGTGCCGGGCAGGCGGTAGTTCTGCAGGGCCGTTGCGGCCTGGCGAATGGCGACCATCTCGGCGTGGGCGCTGGGGTCAAGACTGGTAATCGGCTGGTTGAAGCCCCGACCGATTACCTTGCCATCCTGAACCAGCACGGCGCCGACCGGGACTTCGCCCCGTTCGGCAGCCAGCCGGGCTTCGGCCAGCGCCAGCCGCATAAAGTCGATATCAGCTGGCGTCATAGCGTGCCCCTATCAACAGCCGATCAGATCAGCTTGCGCTCACGCAGCAGGCCGACGACCTGCTCAACACAGCCTTCCAGATCCAGCTCGGCGGTGTTGAGCACCAGATCCGCATCGGTCGGTGCCTCATACGGGAAGGACACACCGGGGATGGTACCTTCGACGTTGGCCGCGTAGATGCCGGACGGGTCGCGCTGCTGGCATACATCCAGCGGCGTGTTCAGGTGAACCAGCAGGCAACGGTTGCCGAGGATGTGACGCGCCGTGGCGCGGCTTTCTTCGGTCGGTGCAACGAAGGCACCAATCGCGATCAGGCCCGCTTCGTTCATCTGGCGGGCAATACGCGCGCCCTTGTGCAGGTTCTCGGCTCGGCCAGCAGCGTCCATTGCCAAACCTTTGCTCAGGTCCTGACGCAGCACCTTGCCGTCCAGCACGTAGCAGGCTCGACCGCCATCAAACAACTTGCGCTCCAGCGCGTAGGCGATGCTGCTCTTGCCGGAACCGGACAGACCGGTGAACAGCACGGTGACCGGCTCCTGACCAAAGCGCTCGGCGCGTTCAGTTGCGGTCACGTGGGCCAAACGGCCGTGGTGCCCGCCGCTGGTGTTCTGGCCGTCCTGCGCCTTGGCGACGATCATGCCGGCGCCAACGGTACCGTTGGTCATCCGGTCGATAACGATGAACGCACCCGAGGTGTGGTTGCTCTGATAGTCATCAAACGCAATCGGGCGCTCCAGCGCGACCTGCACACGACCGATTTCGTTCAGCGCCAGCTGGGCAGCAGGCTGCTGCTCCAGGGTGTTGACGTCGATACGATGCTGGATGCGGGTGAAGGACGCCGGGCTGTAGCTGGTGGCACGCTTGATGTCGTACTTGCGGCCAGGCTGCATCGGCTGCTCGGCCATCCACACCAGCGTTGCGTCGAACTGATCACCGATCAGCGGACGGTTGTCTGCATGGCACAGCATGTCGCCGCGCGAGATATCAATTTCGTCTTCCAGCGTCAGGGTAACGGCCTGGCCCGGACCCGCTTCTTCCAGCTCGCCATCGAAGGTGACGATGGACTTGACGCGACTGCCCTTGCCAGACGGCAGCACGGTCAGCTCATCGCCCTTGCGCACGACGCCAGAAGCGACGGTACCGGCGAAGCCACGGAAGTTCAGGTTCGGGCGAGTGACCAGCTGAACCGGGAAGCGCAGATCAGTGGTGTTGCGATCGTTGGCGATCTCGACAGTCTCGAGGATCTCCATCAGCGACGGGCCGGTGTACCACGGGCTGCGCTCGCTGCGATTCACCACGTTGTCGCCCTTGAGGGCAGACATCGGCACAAACTGCACCTTGTCGCCGTCGAGCAGCTCAAGGCCTTTGGCAAATTGCAGGTAGTCTTCGCGAATCTTGTCGTAGACGGTCTGATCGAAGTCCATCAGGTCCATCTTGTTGACCGCAACGACGATGTGCTTGATACCCAGCAAGGATGCAATGAAGCTGTGGCGTTTGGTCTGGGTCTGCACACCGTAGCGGGCGTCGATCAGGATGATCGCCAGATCACAGGTAGAGGCACCGGTCGCCATGTTGCGGGTGTACTGCTCATGGCCGGGGGTGTCGGCAATGATGAACTTGCGCTTGGCGGTAGAGAAGTAGCGGTAGGCTACGTCGATGGTAATGCCCTGCTCGCGCTCGGCCTGCAGACCATCAACCAGCAGCGCCAGGTCGACTTCCTCGCCAGTGGTACCGGACTTCTTGGAGTCACGGGTGATGGCTTCCATGTGATCTTCATAGATCATCTTGGAGTCGTGCAGCAGGCGCCCAATCAGAGTGCTCTTGCCGTCGTCGACGTTACCGCAGGTCAAAAAGCGCAGCAGTTCCTTGCGTTCGTGCTGGCTCAGGTAGGCCAGGATGTCCTGGCTGATCAGATCGGATTGATGCGACATAACCTGTTCTCAACTCTGTAAAGCTGGAAGCTTGAAGCTGGAAGCTTGAAGCAAACCCAGTCGTTTATTCCGCTTCATCCGCCGCTGCCTGAGCACGGATGGTGTTAATCAAACTGGCGAGCATGGCAGCAATTTCTCGCGTTTCATTCACCGCAGGGGACGCGAACTCCGCACTGAGCAAGCCTGCCTCTCTGCCTATGTAAAGCTGTGTGCGCAGCTCTGCACAGGAACCCTTGGCAATAAGCAAAAAACGCGTTTTGTCACGCGGCCCGACGCGACTCATACCTTCAGCGATGTTGCTTGGAATCGACAGTCCAGAGCGGGTTATTTGATCCCGAAAACTCCAGTCTCTGTGATCCGCCATCGCCTTGTACAAATTCGCAGACAGCCGGGCCGAGCGCCGCCAAACTTCAAGTTTCTCAAAGTCCACGCAACCTCCGTGTTGCTTTCAGCTTCAAGCTTCCTGCTTAAAGCTAGGGTTACTTCTAGCCTGCGGCTAGAAGTAACCCTGCCGCTTCTTCTCTTCCATCGAGCCGGCGGAGTCATGGTCAATGACGCGGCCCTGACGCTCGGAGGTTTTGGTCAGCAGCATTTCCTGAATGATTTCCGGCAGAGTGGCGGCGCTGGATTCGACGGCGCCAGTCAGCGGGTAACAGCCCAGGGTACGGAAGCGGACCATTTTCATTTCCGGAGTCTTGCCGTCCAGCGGCATGCGGTCGTCGTCGACCATGATCAGCGAGCCGTTGTATTCGACGACTGGACGCTCAGCAGCAAAGTACAGCGGCACAATCGGAATGCTTTCCAGATAGATGTATTGCCAGATGTCCAGCTCGGTCCAGTTGGACAGCGGGAACACGCGAATGCTTTCGCCCTTGTGCACCTTGCCGTTGTAGATGTTCCACAGTTCCGGGCGCTGGTTCTTCGGGTCCCAGCGGTGGTGCTTGTCGCGGAAGGAGTAGACACGCTCCTTGGCGCGGGACTTCTCTTCGTCACGGCGCGCGCCGCCGAAGGCCGCGTCGAAGCCGTACTTGTCCAGCGCCTGCTTCAGGCCCTGGGTTTTCATGACGTCGGTGTGTACTGCGCTGCCGTGCGTAAAGGGGTTAACGTCCTGGGCGACACCTTCCGGATTCATGTGCACCAGCAGATCAAGGTCCATCTCCTTGACCATCTTCTCGCGGAATTCGTACATCGCCTGGAATTTCCAGCCGGTATCCACGTGCAGGACAGGGAAAGGCAGACGGCCCGGGTAGAAGGCCTTGCGCGCCAGATGCAGCATCACGGCGGAGTCTTTACCGATCGAATAGAGCATGACCGGGTTCTGGAACTCGGCAGCCACTTCACGAATGATGTGGATGCTTTCCGCTTCCAGTTGCTTCAGATGGGTCAGTTTTTCCAGCATGGTGTACTCACGTTGAATGGCTAACGGCCAAGCGGCCCGATTCGACTGCCGCGCATTGTATCAAAGGGTCTTTCTTATAATAAGCGGTCGATCAAGAACCTTCGGCTATATGGATATGAAAAAAGCAGCTGGAAGCTGGAAGCTGGAAGCTGGAAGCTGGAAGCTGGAAGCTGGAAGCTGGAAGCTTAATCAGGATGAATCCGTCGCAATACCAATCAAGCCGCTTTTGCAGAATAGAAATAAAAAGCCAATACCCGCGACAACTCGGTCTGCTTCAAGCTTCCAGCTTCAGGCCTCCAGCCACTTTCATACCGGATTATCGATATCAATGAATTCGTGTTCCAAACCAAAGGTAGCAGCAAGGTGCTCACCCAGCGCCTTTGCGCCGTAACGCTCGGTCGCGTGATGGCCGGCGGCGTAGAAATGAATGCCGTTTTCCCGCGCGGCGTGCACGGTAGGTTCGGACACTTCGCCAGTGATAAACGCATCCACACCCAGCGCTATAGCCTTGTCGATATAACCCTGCGCGGCGCCCGTGCACCAGGCTATGCGCTTGACCGGACGGTCGTGCCCGGCAATGAACAGCGGTTCACGCTGCAGTCGCCCGGCCAACAAGGCTGCCAGTTCATCTCCAGCGCAGGGTGCAGCCAACTCCCCAGTCAGCCCTACCGACCGGGGGTTGTTCGGCTCGAGACCACCAGTGATGTGCCAGCCCATCAAACGTGCCAGCTGCACGTTGTTCCCCAGCTCGGCGTGCACATCCAGCGGCAGGTGGTAAGCCATCAGGTTGATGTCGTTTTGCAGCAGCGCTTTCAGTCTGCGCTGCTTGACGCCAACCACGGCAGCGGACTCGCCGCGCCAAAAGTATCCATGATGGACCAGCAGCAGGTCTGCCTCCGCCGCGACCGCCGCATCAACCAGCGCCTGGCTGGCGGTGACACCACTGACAATCCGACGAATCTCGCTGCGCCCCTCAACCTGCAAACCATTGGGGCAGTAATCCTGAAAACTGCCGCTGTCGAGCAGCTCGTTGCAGTAGCGAATCAGCACATCGCGATCGACCATGGTGCCTCCGGCGGCGTCAGTTGAAAAAGGGCACCATTGTCCGACCTCCGCCGAACGGTTACAAGGATGTCACCAATGCCCTGCAGAATCCGGTGTGAGCCCGTATAATGCCGCTCACACCGGTCGGCGACGGCCAGCACAAAAGACGGGCAGGGTTTTGATGAGAGAACTGTTACGCGCGATGGGATGGCCGGTTGTCTGCGGCGTCCTGCTGGCCCTGCTGATCATTCAGCAGTTCCCCGAGTGGCTGGGCTTGCCCGCGCACGATATTGTGCTGCGCAATGTGTCCGAGCCGCGCTCGCATATGGGCCTCGTCTCCTACAGCCACGGTGTTGAACGCGCCTCCCCTGCCGTCGCCAATATCTATACCAGCAAGGTCGCCGACAGCTCCCTGCGCGACTATGCCGACAGCCTTACCGCGCCCAATACCACCCAGACCAGCCTTGGCTCGGCGGTGATTCTCAACCCGGAAGGGTATCTGCTGACCAATAACCACGTCATCGCCGGGGCCGACGAGATTCTGGTCGCCCTGAAAGACGGCCGCGAAGCGCTGGCAACGCTGATTGGCACTGACCCGGAAACCGATCTGGCGGTACTGAAAATCGACCTGCCCAACCTGCCCGCCATCACCATCAACACCCGCGACGAGCAGCGTATTGGCGATGTGGTCATGGCTATCGGCAACCCCTTCGGCCTGGGCCAGACCGTCACTATGGGTATCATCAGCGCAACCGGGCGCAACCAGCTCGGGCTGAATACCTACGAAGACTTCATCCAGACCGACGCCGCGATTAACCAGGGCAACTCTGGCGGTGCACTGGTCGACGCCGAGGGCAACCTGATCGGCATCAACACCGCGATCTTTTCCCAGGCCGGGGCCGCTCAGGGCATCGGTTTTGCGATCCCGGTACGTCTCGCGGTGGAGGTGATGCAGGCCATCATTCAGCACGGCCACGTGATCCGTGGCTGGCTCGGTGTTGAAGTTCAGCGCATGACACCGGAACTGGCCGAGTCGTTTGGCCTGGACGTGAGTCAAGGGATCGTGGTTGCCAGCCTTTACCGCAACGGCCCTGCGTGGAATGCCGGACTGCTGCCGGGCGATGTGATCCTGAAGATTGATGGCGAGCCTGCCACCAGTGGCCGCCAGGCGATGAACCAGGTCGCTCGCGCCAAGCCCGGCGACAGCATCCGCCTGGATGTACTGCGCAACGGGGAGCCGGCGAGCTTCAGCGCCGAGGTTGGCGTGCGCCCCACCTTTCAGCCCTGACCTTGAAGCAAGCCTGCGTCACACGACGCAGGCAGTCAGCCCCCTAGAGCAGTTGATCGAGCGCCGCCAGCAGCGCGGCGTTCTGGGCTTCTGTGCCAATAGTGATCCGCAGGAACTGCTCGATCCGCGGCTGACGGAAGTGCCGCACGATCACCTTCTGCTCACGCAGCCCTTGCGCCAACTCCGCCGCATCACGACGTGTGTGACGTGCGAACACGAAGTTGGCCTGTGACGGCAGCACCTCAAACCCCCGCTCGGTCAAGGCCACGCTGAGCGCCTCTCGGCTGCGCATGACCGCCTGACGGGTCTGATCAAACCAGCCCTGATCCTGGAACGCCGCAACCGCGCCGACAATCGCCAGGCGGTCCAGCGGGTAGGAGTTGAAGCTGTTCTTGATCCGCTCCAGCGCCTCAATCAAATCAGCGTGACCGACCGCCAGACCAACCCGCAGGCCAGCGAGCGAACGTGACTTGGACAGGGTCTGGGTGACCAGCAGGTTTGGATAGCGGTCAACCAGCGCGATCGCCGTCTGACCACCGAAGTCAACGTAGGCTTCATCCACGACGACCACAGAATCGGGGTTGGCAGCCAGAATCGCTTCAATTTCGGTCAGCGCCAGACCGACGCCGGTCGGCGCGTTCGGGTTGGGGAAGATAATGCCGCCATTGGGCTGGGCGTAATTCGTGACGTCGATAGTGAAGTCATCACGCAGCGGCTGCGGCGCCGCGTCAATGCCATACAGGCCGCAATAGACCGGATAGAAGCTGTAGGTAATGTCCGGGAACAATACCGGCTTGCCGTGCTGAAACAGCCCATGAAAGATGTGCGCCAGCACTTCATCAGAGCCGTTGCCGACAAACACTTGCGCCTGCTGTACGCCGTAGTAACGCGCAATCTCGTCCTTCAGCGCATCGGCATTCGGCGCCGGATACAGACGCAGGCTGTCGCTCAGCTCCGCCTGAATGGCATCCACTACCAGCGGCGAAGGCCCGTAGGGGTTCTCATTGGTGTTGAGCTTGACCAGGTTCTCAACCTTGGGCTGCTCACCCGGCACATACGGCACCAGGTCTTTGACAAAGGGGCTCCAGAAACGGCTCACGGGCAATCCTCATAAATGAGGCTTGAAGCTTGAAGCTTGAAGCCGGAAGCTCGAAGCAGCCCCAGTGGTAGCGGACGGCACTCGCAGCTTCCAGCTTCCAGCTTTCGACTTCCAGCTATCAGGGTTTGATTCGGTATTCCGCGCTGCGCGCGTGTGCGGTCAGGCTTTCGCCGCGGGCCAGCACGGAGGCTGTCTTACCCAGTTCGGAGGCACCGTCATGCGAGCAGAAGATGATCGACGAGCGCTTCTGGAAGTCGTAGACACCCAGCGGCGAGGAGAAACGCGCGGTGCCGGAGGTCGGCAGCACGTGGTTCGGGCCGGCGCAGTAATCGCCCAGCGCCTCGGGGGTGAAACGCCCCATGAAGATGGCACCGGCGTGACGAATCTGCGGCAGTAGCGCTTCCGGGTCCGCGACCGACAGCTCAAGGTGCTCCGGTGCGATACGGTTAGCCAGCACGCAGGCCTGCTCCAGATCGTCGACCTTGATCAGCGCACCGCGGGTTTCCAGCGAGACGCGCACAATGGCGTCGCGCTCCAGCTCGCCGAGCAGTCGATTCAGGCTGGCCTCGACCGCATCCAGAAACTCGGCGTCCGGCGACAGCAGAATCGACTGCGCGTCTTCGTCGTGTTCTGCCTGGGAGAACAGGTCCATGGCGATCCAGTCCGGATCGGTCTGGCCGTCACACACCACCAGAATCTCGGACGGACCGGCGATCATGTCGATACCGACCTGCCCAAACACGGCGCGCTTGGCGGTGGCCACATAGATATTGCCGGGGCCGACGATCTTGTCTACCTGAGGCACGGTCTGGGTGCCATAGGCCAAAGCAGCCACGGCCTGCGCACCGCCGATGGTAAACACATGGTCTACACCCGCCAAGCAAGCAGCCGCCAGTACCAGTTCGTTGATTTCACCACGGGGCGTCGGCACCACCATCACCACTTCGGGAACACCTGCGACCTTGGCCGGAATGGCGTTCATCAACACGGATGACGGATAGGATGCCTTGCCGCCCGGCACGTACAGACCAACGCGGTCCAGCGGGGTGATTTTCTGACCGAGCACGGTGCCGTCGGCTTCGGTGTAGCGCCAGGAGTCCTGACGCTGATGTTCGTGATAGCTGCGTACCCGCTCGGCGGCCACTTCCAGCGCCTTGCGCTGCTCCGGGGTGATGCGCTCCAGCGCCAACTCCAGACGTGCGCGATCCAGCGTGAGATCAGCCATGCCGCTGACCGACAGGCCGTCGAAACGTTCGGTGTATTCCACCAGCGCTGCGTCGCCGCTGGAGCGCACGGCAGCAATGATCTCTTCAACCCGATCGTTAACCGCCTTGTCGGATACGCCTTCCCAGGCCAGCAGTGCATCCAGATGCTGGGCAAAATCGCTCTGATTGGCGTTCAGACGGGCGATTTTCAGCGGCGTACTCATAGCGATACCTTCAGCGATTCAGGAAACGGGTTACTGGAAAAGTGGATCAGGCGTTGCGGCGTTCTACCGCTGCAGCCAATTGGTCGATCAGCGTCTTGATGCGGGCATGCTTCATCTTCATCGAAGCCTTGTTGACGATCAAGCGCGAACTGATGTGCGCGATCAACTCCTGCGGCTCCAGACCGTTGGCCTTCAGCGTGTTGCCGGTGTCAACCACATCGATGATCTTGTCAGCCAGGCCAACCAGCGGTGCCAGCTCCATCGAGCCGTACAGCTTGATGACGTCAACCTGACGCCCCTGTTCGGCGTAGTAGCGGCGGGCGACGTTGACGAACTTGGTTGCCACCTTCAGGCGACCTGTCGGCTCCTTCGCCTCAACCGGACCGGCGGTCATCAGCTTGCAGACGGCAATCTTCAGATCCAGCGGCTCGTAGAGCCCCTGGCTGCCGTACTCCATGAGCACGTCCTTGCCCGCCACGCCCAGATCGGCCGCGCCGTGCTCAACGTAGGTCGGCACGTCGGTAGCGCGCACAATCAGCAGGCGCACATTCGGATCGGTGGTCGGAAAAATCAGCTTGCGGCTTTTCTCCAGATCCTCGGTCAGTTCGATACCCGCCTCTTTCAGCAGCGGCAGGGTATCGTCGAGAATGCGCCCCTTGGACAGGGCAATGGTCAGACTCTGGCTCATGAAAACTCTCTTTTAGGCCGGGACCCGGCGAATGATACCGCCCAGGGCCTGCAGCTTCTCTTCAATACATTCGTAACCGCGGTCGATGTGATAGATGCGATCAACCAGGGTGTCGCCATCGGCAACCAGGCCCGCGATCACCAGACTGGCGGAGGCGCGAAGGTCGGTCGCCATGACCGGCGCCGCCTTCAGACGCTCGACGCCGGTAACGATGGCAGTATTGCCCTCGACCAGAATGCGCGCGCCCATGCGGTTCATCTCCTGAACGTGCATGAAGCGGTTTTCGAAGATGGTCTCGATCACGGTGCCAGTGCCTTCGGCGACGGTGTTCATGGCGACAAACTGTGCCTGCATGTCGGTCGGGAACGCCGGATACGGAGCGGTCTTCAGGTTGACCGCACGCGGACGGTTGCCCTTCATGTCCAGCTCAATCCAGTTCTTGCCGGTATCGATGTGAGCGCCCGCTTCTTCCAGCTTCAGCAGTACCGACTCGAGAATCGAGGCATCGGTATCTTTCAGCTTCACCCGGCCGCGGGTAGCAGCAGCGGCAACCAGGAAGGTGCCAGTCTCAATACGGTCTGGCATGACCGAATAACGCGCACCATGCAGACGCTCCACACCGTGAACCGTGATGGTATCGGTGCCGTGGCCGGTGATCTGTGCGCCCATGGCGATCAGGCACTCGGCCAGATCAACCACTTCAGGCTCACGCGCGGCGTTCTCGATAACAGTCTTGCCCTTGGCCAGGGTCGCGGCCATCAGGATGTTCTCGGTGCCGGTTACGGTCACAGTATCGAACAGGAAGTGCGCGCCACGCAGGCCGCCTTCGGGCGCTGTCGCCTTGATATAGCCATCTTCAACGATGATCGTGGCGCCCATCGCCTCCAGACCACGAATATGCAGGTCAACCGGACGCGACCCAATCGCGCAGCCACCGGGCAACGCAACCTCGGCCTTGCCGAAATGCGCCACCATCGGACCGAGCACCAGGATCGACGCGCGCATGGTCTTCACCAGCTCATAGGGCGCGACCAGCGAGGTAATACGAGTCGGATCGACCTCAACACCCAAACGCTCATCGATAACCGGCAGCACCCCCATCCGACCGAACAGTTCGATCATCGTGGTGATGTCATGCAGATGCGGCAGGTTGGAAATAACAACAGGTTCATCCGCCAGCAGCGTGGCAGCGAGGATCGGCAGGGCAGAGTTCTTGGCCCCGGAAATCCGGATTTCCCCATCCAGGCGATTGCCGCCGGTGATGATCAGTTTGTCCATACGCGGTACGTACTCCAGACCTCAGGCGCGCGACGCCCAGGCCTCTTGGGTGTAAAACTTCATGGTAACGGCGTGGATACGACCGTCGGCAATGTATTCATTGAGCAACGCATAGATCTGCTGCTGACGCTTTACCGGTGACAACGCGGCCAGCGTGTCACTGATGACGTTGAGCTGAAAATTGCAGCCCTCGCCTTCGACTTCAACCTGGGCATCTGCCAGGCTGGATTCGATCAGCGCTTTTACTTCGTTCGATTGCATTCCTGATTACTCCTTGCGGCGCCTCGCTATGGCGAGACACCTGAAACCTAGTTGGCTTGCGCCTGCTCGACCCCGACCAGCCAGGCATCCAGCCCGCACACCCGGGCAATGCTCTGCAGCCCTTCCGGGACCTGGCGCAGCTGCAACTGGCGGCCTTGCTGCTGACAGACATCTGCAGTGCGCAAAATCAACGACAGGCCAACACTGTTGGCCTGCGTCACGTCAGACATGTCGAGCACCAGCGGTCCTTGCCCCTGCAGCGCGACCTGCTCCAGCTTCGCCCTGAGCGCCGAAGCAGAGTCAAAATCAATCACCCCGGCAACACGCACCACGCCCTGGGCATCAGCCTGCACGCTGGCGTTGCTCACTGCTGCGCCTCTTGCGCGGCAACATCGCGGGATTTGGCTACCACCGAACCCCAGTTGTCGATGACCGCATTCAGGTCATTGTTATGGGTCTTCATGGCCTGGGCGAATTGATCGCGGAACAGCAGACCGATGTTGATACCCTCGACGATAACGTTGCGCACCTTCCACTGCCCGTTGATGTCAGACATGGTGTAAGTGGCGGTATAAACCTGGCCATCGTTGGCCTTGACCTGCATGTCGACGCTCGCACGATCCGGACGCGGTTCGCGGTTGTTCGCCGGCAGAACGGTAATCTCGCCGCTCTTGAAGTCCAGCAGCGCGTTGCCGTAGAACTGCACCATGCTGCGCTTGAATGTGCTGATGAAGCGGGACATCTGCTCATCAGTAGCGCCACGGCTGTAGCGCACGGTCATGACACTGCGCGCAATACCGTCAAAGTCGACAACCGGCTCCAGCACGGCGTTGAGGCCATCGGTAAAGGCGTCGACATCGTTGCGATAGGTTTCACGGTTGGCGTCGAGCACCTCCATGACCTTGCGCGAGGTGTCGTCTACAACCTGCTGCGGGCTGGCAGAAGCAAATGCCAGGGTGGGCAGCAGCAGGCCGAGGGCGAAAATGGCGTTGATGATTGGGCGCATGTTAGTTCTCCTTTGAGGCTGACCGGGATCAGTCTTCCTTGCTTACTGTATTGAGCAGGAACCGGCCAATCAGTTCCTCAAGCACCAGTGCCGACTGGGTGTCGTAGATCTCGCTGCCGTCCACCAGCAGGTCCTCTTCGCCACCGACCGAGATACCGACATACTTCTCGCCCAGCAGGCCCGCAGTGAGGATAGAGGCAGTGCTGTCAGCCGGCAGGGTGTCGACACTGCTGTCGATTGCCATATCTACCCGCGCACTGTAGCGATTCTTGTCAAACTCGATCGCCGTCACCTGACCAATGGTCACACCGGACATGGTCACCTTGGCACGCGGCGTCAGCCCGGCCACGTTGTCGAAATAGGCATGCACGCTGTAGGTGCTGCCAGCACTGCCCGGGGTCAGCCCGGCCACGCGCAGCGCCAGCACTGCCAGTGCCAGCACGCCGGCCAGAATAAATACGCCGACAGTCAATTCCAGGTTACGGGTACGCATTTGATGATTCCTTGGCTAATCAAAACATCAGGGCAGTGAGGATGAAGTCCAGCCCCAGCACTGCCAGCGACGCATAGACTACGGTGCGTGTGGTTGCGCGGCTGATGCCTTCTGAAGTGGGCTCGCAGTCGTAGCCCTGGAATACCGCAATCCAGGTCACGACAAAGGCGAATACAACGGCCTTGATCAAGCCGTTGAGCACGTCGTCTACGAACTCGACCGAATTCTGCATATTCGACCAGTAGGAGCCCGAGTAGACCCCCAGCCAGTCCACGGCGACCATGGCGCCGCCCCAGATACCGACCACGCAAAACACCATGGCCAGCAGCGGCATGGAGATGAAACCGGCCCACAGACGCGGTGCGATCACATACTTGAGCGGATCAACGCCGATCATTTCCATGCTCGACAGCTGCTCGGTGGCCTTCATCAGGCCGATTTCGGCGGTCAGCGCAGAACCGGCGCGACCGGCAAACAGCAGCGCCGTTACCACCGGCCCCAGCTCTCGCAGCAGCGTCAGGGCAACCATCTGCCCGACCGCCTGCTCGGAACCGTAGCCCACCAGGATGTTGTATCCCTGCAGCGCCAGCACCATGCCGATAAACAGCCCGGAAACCACAATAATAGCCAGCGAGAGCACGCCTACGGCGTGCAGCTGCTTGACCAGCAATGCCCAGCCGTTACCGAAGCTCGCCCGCCCAAACAGCACGTTGACGAGAAACAGTCCGGAGCGGCCCAACGCCGTAATGGTGTCCAGCCCGGCCCGGCCGAGCAGTACCAACCTGTCGACAGCACTCACGCGTCTTTCTCCGCTTGCATCAGATCCTTCAGATAGTCCTGCGCCGGGAAGTGGAATGGCACCGGACCATCCGGCTCACCCTGCATGAATTGGCGAATACGCGGATTGTCGGAGTTCATCAACTCATCCGGCGTGCCCTGCCCCAACACCTGCCCGTCGCCAACCACATATAAATAGTCGGCAATGCTCGCCGTCTCGGCGAGGTCATGCGACACGACGATGCTGGTCAAGCCCAGCGCGTCATTGAGCAGGCGAATCAGGCGAACCAGCACGCCCATGGAGATCGGGTCCTGGCCGACGAAGGGCTCGTCGTACATCATCAGTTCCGGGTCCAGGGCGATCGCACGCGCCAGCGCCACTCGACGCTTCATGCCACCAGACAGCTCATCCGGCATCAGGTCACGCGCACCACGCAAACCGACCGCCTGCAGCTTGAGCAAAACAATGTCACGAATCATGTCTTCGGACAGCTCGGTGTGCACGCGCAGCGGGAAGGCAACGTTTTCGAATACGCTCAAATCGGTAAACAGCGCCCCGCTCTGGAACAGCATGCCCATATCCTGCCGGGCTGCGAACAGCTGTTCACGGCCGAGCTCGGGAATATTGCGACCATTAACCCAGATGGAGCCGCTCTCAGGCCGCAACTGTGCGCCAATCAGGCGCAGCAGCGTGGTCTTGCCGCAGCCGGACGGCCCCATGATGCCGGTAACCTTGCCGCGGGGAATGCGAATATCCACGCCATCAAAGATAACTCGCTGGCCGCGCCGAAAGGTCACGCCCTTAAGGTCTACGATGTAATCTGACACGTCGGTCATAGTGATGTTCGGGCCTTTCCGGATACTGCCCAGACCTCGGGCAAATGAAGCCGCGTAATATACCAGTTCCCTGACGGCAGCCCAAGCCGGGAATCTGAACCCTCCCCTGAATAGGGTAGCCCCAACAAGGGGGCGGACAGAGCATCAGACATACCGCTATACTTGCGCGTTCAGCGACAACCGACGAACAGCACATGGCAGATTTTGACTACATCGCATCCGCATCGCGCACCATCAGCATGGAGCGCGACGCGGTAGATTCCCTGCTGCAGCGACTGGCTGCGCCCTTCACCATCGCGTGCGACACCCTGCTGCAATGCCGCGGCCGCGTCGTCGTCACCGGCATGGGCAAGTCCGGCCACATCGGCCGCAAGCTTGCAGCGACGCTCGCCAGCACCGGAACCCCGGCGTTTTTCGTCCACCCGGGCGAGGCCAGCCATGGCGACATGGGCATGATTACCGCTGACGACGTGGTCATTGCGCTCTCCAACTCCGGTAACACGGCTGAAGTGGTCACCTTGCTGCCGCTGATCAAGCGCCTTGGCGCCCCGTTGATCAGCATGACCGGCAACCCGCAATCAACCCTCGCGCTGGCCGCAGTCGCCAATCTGGATACCGGCGTCGAACAGGAAGCCTGCCCGCTCAATCTGGCTCCCACCTCCAGCACCACCACCGCACTGGTGATGGGCGACGCACTGGCAATCGCACTGCTGGAAGCACGCGGCTTCAGTGCAGAAGACTTCGCCTTCTCGCACCCGGGTGGCAGCCTCGGTCGGCGCCTGCTGCTGCTGGTCGACGACATCATGCACGCCGGCGACAGCATGCCGCTGGTCTCACCTGACGCCCCGCTGCGTGACGCGCTGCTCGAGATGACCCGCAAGGGCCTCGGTCTGACCGGCGTAATCGGCGCCAACGGCCAACTCGACGGTATTTTCACCGACGGCGACCTGCGCCGCAGCCTGGATCACAACATCGACTTTCAGCAGGCCAGCATCAGCGACGTCATGACCCGTCACTGCAAGACGGCCCGTAGTGGTATGCTCGCCGCTGAAGCCCTGAAAATCATGGAAGACGCCCGCATTAACGGCCTGTTTGTGGTCGATACTGAAGGTCGACCAGTGGGCGCCCTGAACATGCATGACCTGCTCCGCGCCGGAGTAGTGTGAGTTTGAACATGGAAAAACTGATCGAACGCGCCAAAGCCATTCGCCTCGCCATCTTTGATGTCGATGGCGTGCTGACCGATGGCCGCCTGTACTTCATGCCCGACGGCACCGAATTCAAATCCTTCAACACGCTGGATGGGCATGGCATCAAGATGCTGATTGCCTCAGGCGTCGAAGCCGCCATCATCAGTGGCCGCAAATCGCCGCTAGTGGAGCGTCGCGCAGCCAATCTGGGCATCAAGCACCTGATCCAGGGCCGCGAGGACAAGCTGACGGCGCTGGCCGAGTTGCGCGAGATAGTACCGGTCGAAATGCACGAGATTGCCTTCCTCGGCGACGACCTGCCAGATCTGCCGGTGATTCGTCGGGTCGGCCTTGGCATGGCCGTTGCGAGCGCTGATGGCTTTGTCCGTGAAAACGCCCACGGCATCACCAGCGCAAGCGGTGGCGCGGGCGCTGCCCGCGAGTTCTGCGAGCTGATCATGCGCGCGCAGGGCACCCTTGATCAGGCACAGGCAGCCTACCTGTGAACCTTACGCTGCCGCGCTACCTCATCATTGGCCTGCTGCTGATTGCAGGGGCGGCGCTGGCATTGGCAGTCGGCTACTGGAACATCAACCCGTCGAGCTTTACCTCAGGCAACCCGCAACAGCCTCCGACCCGCCCTGACTTCTATATCGAAAACGCACGCATCCAGATGCTCGACGAGCAAGGCAAGATTGCGTACCAGCTGACCACCAGCCATGCAGTGCACCAGATTGATGACGGCAGCACGCATCTGGAAGATCCGGAGTTATTGTTCTACCGCGGCGAAGACCCGACCCCCTGGCTGCTCAAGTCGAAACAGGGCGTGGTTACCGAGCGTGGCGACCGCGTAGACCTGACAACGGATGTCCTGCTCAAGCAGAACAGTGCCGAAGCCCGGCAACTGACGACCTCAGCCCTGACGCTGTTTCCCGGTCGCGACTACGCCGAAACCGACCAACCCGTTACAATCGAAGCCGCTCGCAGTGTTACCACTGCCGAGGGCATGCAACTCTTTCTCAACGACGGCCGCCTGACGCTGCTGTCCACCGTACGAGGCCAATATGAGGTGCGTTAAATCCCTCCTTGCCCTGACACTGGCGCTCAGCCCTCTGGGCCAGGCGCTGGCACTGCCCAGCGACAGCAGCCAACCCATCCGCATTCAAGCCAACGGCGCGACGCTCGACGACAAGCGCAACACAGCCGTCTATACCGGCAACGTGGTCATCACCCAGGGCAGCCTGCGTCTGACCGGCTCGCGCGTCACCCTGACCACCAATGCCAACGGCGAACTGAACACCATGGTCACCCAGGGCGGCCCGGCCACCTACGAGCAGACCCCGGAGGCCAACAAGCCGCCGGTCAAGGCCCGCGCAGAGACCATCGAGTACCACGCCGACCGTGAGACCATCGTCCTGATCAAGAACGCCTTTCTGGAGCAGTCAGGCAACACCTTCCAGGGCGAACACGTCAGCTACGACATCCAGCGCCAGGTCGTTGATGCCGGCAACAGCAGCAGCGCCAGTGGTGGCAACGGCGGTGGGCGGATCGAGATCGTGATCCAGCCGCGCGGCCGCAGCGCCGAAGCGCCCAGCGAAGAGCCGGCAGCGCCATGAGCACCCTGCAAGCCCGTCACCTCGCCAAAGCCTACAAATCACGCAAGGTCGTGCGCGACGTTTCCGTCTCCATCGACAGCGGCCAGGTGGTCGGCCTGCTCGGCCCCAACGGCGCGGGTAAAACCACCTGTTTTTACATGATCGTCGGCCTGGTCAAGGCAGACGAAGGCCAGGTGACAGTGAACGGCAAGGACGTCACCCGCCTGCCGATGCACGGCCGTGCCCGCGAAGGTATCGGCTACCTGCCGCAGGAAGCTTCGATCTTCCGCAAGCTGACCGTCGCCGAGAACATCATGGCGATTCTGGAAACCCGCAAGGACATGAACCGTCAGGCCCGTGAAGGCAAGCTTGAATCGCTGTTGCGCGAGTTCCACATTCACCACCTCGGCGACAGCCTCGGCATGAGCCTGTCCGGTGGCGAGCGGCGGCGCGCGGAAATTGCCCGCGCACTGGCAACCGACCCCAGCTTCATCCTGCTTGACGAACCCTTTGCCGGGGTAGACCCCATTTCGGTGAACGACATCAAGCAGATCATCCAGCACCTCAAGGACAAGGGGATCGGCGTTCTGATCACCGACCATAACGTCCGCGAAACACTGGACATCTGCGACAAGGCCTACATCGTCAACGACGGCCATATCATCGCCGAAGGCGACGCAGAGACCGTCCTGGCCGACCAGACAGTGAAAGATGTATACCTCGGTCATGCCTTCCGGCTATAAAAGCAACCGCAACTCAGGCATGCTAGCGAGGAACGCGTCCAGACCTCGACTGGCACAGGGTTTGATCAAGCGCACAAGGTATTACGCTACACAATGAAACCATCGCTCGTCCTCAAGATGGGGCAGCAGCTGACGATGACCCCGCAGCTGCAGCAGGCCATCAGACTGCTTCAGCTGTCCAGCCTAGACCTCCAGCAAGAGGTGCAAGAGGCATTGGAAGCCAACCCTATGCTGGAAATGGCAGACGACGGCGACGACGACTACGGCAGCAACGCGCAAGACAGCGGCGATGACGACGCGCCAGCCGTCACCATGCCAGAGCCCGTTTCCCTCGACTCTATCGAACAGCACGGCCAGAGCGACCAGGACGGCAACTGGAACGAACAGATCCCCAACGAGCTGCCGGTAGATACCCAATGGGAAGATGTCTATCAGACCTCCGCCAGCTCACTGCCCGCTCAGGACGACGAAGACTGGGATTACACCTCCCGAACCGGGACCGGCGAGACATTGCAAAGCCACCTGGAGTGGCAACTGAACCTGCTGCCGATGTCGGAAACCGACTACCAGATCGCCACAGCCCTGATCGACGGCATCAACGCCGACGGTTACCTGGAAGAGTCACTGGAAGACATCCTGGCTTCGCTGCCCGCAGAGCTGGAAGTCGAGCTCGATGAAGTGGAGATGGTGCTGCACCGCATCCAGCAATTCGAACCAGTCGGTGTTGGCGCGCGCGACCTGCGCGAATGCCTGCTGTTGCAGATTCGCCAGCTGCCCGACAAGACCCCGATGCTGGAACAGGCAACTCGGGTAGTACGCGATCATCTGGAGCTGCTCGGCAGCCGCGACTTCTCTCAACTGATGCGCCGCAGCAAGCTGAAGGAAGACCAGTTGCGTGACGTGGTTGCCCTGATTCAGACCCTCAACCCGCGCCCCGGCTCGGAGATTGCGTCAGGCGAGCCTGAGTATGTCATTCCGGACGTCATCGTTCGCCGGGACAGCAACCGTTGGCTGGTCGAGCTGAATCAGGAGGCGGTGCCGAAGGTACGCGTCAACGGCCACTACGCCTCGATGGTTCGCCGTGCCGACTCCAGCGACGACAACACCTACCTGCGCAACAACCTGCAGGAGGCTCGCTGGTTCATCAAGAGCCTGCAGAGCCGCAACGAAACCTTGATGAAAGTCGCCACCCAGATCGTCGAGCACCAGCGCGGTTTTCTCGAGCACGGTGAAGAGGCAATGAAGCCCCTGGTGCTGCATGACATCGCCGAGGCAGTCGGCATGCACGAGTCGACCATTTCGCGGGTGACTACCCAGAAATACATGCACACACCGCGCGGCATCTTTGAGCTGAAGTACTTTTTCTCCAGCCATGTCGGCACCAGCGAAGGCGGCGAATTCTCCTCCACGGCCATCCGCGCGCTGATCAAAAAGCTGGTCGCAGCAGAAAACCCAAAGAAACCATTGAGCGATAGCAAGATCGCTGGTTTACTTGAAGAACAGGGCATCGAAGTAGCCCGACGGACCATCGCGAAGTACCGCGAGTCGCTCAATATCGCGCCATCGAGCGAACGCAAGAGACTGGTCTGACAGCTGCCGGGCGCGTCCGCACCAGACGGCCCAGAGCGGCAGATCCAGTTCAGGGATCTAGCAAGTGGCAATACCGGGTGACAGGTCGTCACCCAGCAACAACAAGCCAATCAGGAGACGCCGTATGCAACTGAACATTAGCGGTCACCAACTCGACATCACCGACGCACTGCGCGACTACGTCACCGAAAAAATGTCCCGCCTGGAGCGGCATTTCGACAAGATCACCAACGTCCAGGTCACCCTGGAAGTCGAAAAACTCAGACAGAAGGCCGAAGCCACCCTGCACATCGCCGGTGGTGAAGTCGTTGCCCTCGCAGAACACTCCGACATGTACGCCGCCATTGACCTGCTGACCGACAAGCTCGATCGCCAACTGATCAAGCACAAGGAAAAGCACATCGACCGTCAGCAAGGCGCGAACGACCGATAACCGGACCCTCACTGCATCAACATGCAAATAGATCACATCCTGACCCCTGAACGCACCTTCGCCGGCGTTCAGGGCGGATCCAAAAAACGTGTGCTGGAGCTGATCGGCAAGCTGGTTGCCCAGCACACCAACCTGGATCCCGACGCCATCTACGAAAACCTGATTGCCCGTGAACGACTGGGCTCTACCGGTTTCGGCAATGGCATCGCCATCCCCCACTGCCGTATCGAGGACTGCCACCAGGCCATTGGCGCGCTGCTGCAGCTCGACGGCAAGATTGATTTCGACGCACTCGATGGCCAACCGGTAGACCTGATTTTCGTCTTGCTGGTCCCGCAGGAAGCCACCGAGCAACACCTGCAAATTCTCAAGATGCTGGCAGGCAAGCTGGATAACGCCGAGCTGCGTGATGCGCTGCGCGCTGCGCCCGACGCGGACGCACTGTACCGCGTCATGGTCGGCAGCGGCGACGGAGGCTGACGTGCGTTTGATTGTCGTCAGCGGCCGCTCCGGTTCAGGCAAAAGTACAGCCCTGCACCTGCTGGAAGACAACGGTTTCTACTGCATCGACAATCTGCCCGCAGGCTTGTTGCCGGAACTGGCCCGCCAGGCCAGTTTGAACGACTTCAGCCTGCCGGAAGTCGCCATCAGCATCGACGCACGCAACCTGCCCAACGACCTCGCGCGCTTTCCCGAGCTGCTGCGCACGGTCAGAGAAGCTGGCGTCCAGTGCGACGTGCTGTTTCTGGCCTCACGTAACGACGTGCTGATCAAACGCTTCTCGGAAACCCGTCGCAAGCACCCATTGACCGACGGCAACCTGTCACTGGGCGAAGCACTCGACCGCGAGGCCTTGCTGCTGCAACCCATCATCGACCTGGCAACCTTGAAGGTCGATACCAGCCACCTGAATCTCTACCAGTTACGCGACAACCTGAAACAGCGCCTGCTGGGCACCAAAGGCAGCCAGCCGTCGGTATTGATCCAGTCGTTCGGTTTCAAGCGTGGCCTGCCCGTCGACGCGGATCTGGTGTTTGACGTGCGCTGCCTGCCAAACCCCTACTGGCTACCCGATCTGCGCGCCTTCTCCGGACGCGACGCACCGGTTAGCGATTATCTGAGCAAACAGCCAGAGGTGGAGGAGATGTACCAGGACATCCGCCACTACCTGCAGAAATGGCTGCCACGCTACGCCGCCAGTGAGCGCAGCTATATGACCATTGCCATCGGCTGTACCGGCGGACACCACCGTTCGGTCTACATTGCCGAACGCCTGGTTCAGGAACTGAGCCCCGACACCCCCAACCTGCTGATACGCCACCGCGACCTGCCCTGATGCCAAGTTCACGCGTTCTCATCATCAACAAACTCGGGCTGCACGCCCGCGCAGCGGCCAAATTTGTTGGCATCGCCAACCAATACGGCTGCAAGGTCAGCCTCGGACACGACGAAGCAGAGCCCGTCGACGGCAAGAGCATCATGCAGGTCATGATGCTGGCAGCGGGCAAGGGCACCGAAGTGTGCGTTAGCTGCGAGGGTGAGCAGGCTGAAGAGGCGCTACAGGCATTGATTGACCTGATCAATGACTACTTTGGGGAAGGGGAATAAAACAAGCTGGAGGCTGGAGGCTGGAGGCTGGAGGCTGGAGGCTGGAGGCTGGAGGCTG
>JAYNRF010000027.1:0-49507 GCA_038114645.1 Pseudomonadaceae bacterium
GCTTCCAGCTTCCAGCTTCCAGCTTCCAGCTTCCAGCTTCCAGCTTCCAGCTGCTATTGCCCCTCAAACCGCCCGGCCAGTCGATTCTTGCGCACCTGATCGACCGGGAAGACCTTGCCGCTCATGGCGACATAGACACCGTGGGGCAGGCAGTTGAGCGCGCCGATGGCCAGGCCGAGGTTGAAGCTGGCGTCGGTATCGCGAAAGCGCGCGGGTTGCATGGCGCCGGTCAGCACGATGACCTTGCCGTCGATATCGGCCAGCGCCGCACCGGTCACGGTCATGGTGTCGGTGCCGTGGGTGATGAGAATGTGCTCGTAGGGGCTGGCGGCAACCTCGGCATGGATCAGCTCGCGGTCGTCGTCGGTCAGCTCCAGACTGTCCTTGCGGGTCAGCGATTGCACCGCGTACTCGAATCCGACGCGCGCCTGCTGCAGAATATCCGTCGCCATTGGCTCACCGATCTGGAAGTCGCTGAGAGCGTCAAAGTAAACCTTGTCGATGGTGCCGCCGGTAGTGAAAATCTGAATGAACATCCTGTTTCCTTGCTGATGAGTCTGTCTGCGCATGTCTGCTGATGTTGATCAGTGTAACCCGCCTGCTTCAGCCCCGCGTACCTGGTGGGTGTATATGGTGCGCGCCGAGAATGGCCACCTGTACACCGGGATCAGCGTTGACCCGGAGCGGCGTTTTGCCCAGCACCAGCGCGGCAAGGGGGCGCGGTTCTTCAATCGCAGCCCGGCGGCCGCATTGGTCTGGCGCCGCGAGTGTGCTGATCACAGCGACGCGCTGCGCCAGGAAATTGCGGTCAAGGCCTTGAAGCGCAAGGCGAAGGAGCAGCTCATCAACCAATTGGATGAGCCTCCATCAGGCTTGCCGAGAGACTAGTCAGGGCGGCTTTCATCGGTCTAAAGTGGCTGCTCAATCTGCCGGAGAGCTGTGATGACTGATCTGATTCTGCACCATTACCCGCAATCGCCCTTTGCCGAAAAGGCGCGCCTGATGTTGGGCTACAAGGGCCTGTCCTGGCACTCGGTGATGATTCCGCCGGTGATGCCAAAACCTGATCTGACTGCGCTGACCGGCGGCTATCGTCGTACTCCGGTACTGCAGATCGGTGCCGACATCTACTGCGATACCGCGCTGATCGCTCGTCGTCTGGAGCAGGAAAAAGCCGGCCCGGCGTTGTTCCCGGAAGGGCAGGAAGCGGCGGCAGCCGGTCTGGCCCAGATGGCCGATCAGGTGCTGTTCCAGCACGCGGTTGCCATCAACTTCCAACCGCAGGGGCTGGCCGAACGCTTTGCCGGCATGCCTGAACAGGTGATCAAGGCCTTTGTTGCCGATCGTCAAAAACTGTTCAGCGGCGGAACTGCCAGCCGTCTTGAGACCGATGTGGCGCTGAGTCAGTGGCCGGCGTTGCTGTCGCGTCTTGAACTGCAGCTGGAACGCGATGGTGACTTCCTGCTGGGTGAACACGCCAGCGTGGCTGATTTCGCCCACTACCATGCGCTCTGGTTTGTCGCCAGCAACCGTGCCGTTGCCGCAGCACTTGAACCCTACCCGGCGGTGCGCGCCTGGATGCAGCGGGTGGCGGACTTTGGTCACGGCTCGCACACCGACATGAGCGGCGAGCAGGCCATCAACATCGCCCGCGACAACGCGCCGGCAGCGCTGCCAGCGGGTGCGATCGCCAGTCCTGGCGGCTTCGAAATCGGTCAGGCGGTGACCGTCAGTGCGGTTGATTACGGCACGGATGAAGTCGCAGGTACGCTGGTGTTCGAGGGTGAGGAAGAGATCATCATCGCCCGTGAAGACGAGCGCGCCGGCCTGGTGCACGTTCACTTCCCGCGCTTCGGGTTCCGCATTCGCGCGGCCTGAGTCTGCTGGGGGCGTCGCCGCTGACCGGTGGTTGGCGGCTGACGTTTCTGGCAACAACTTATTTGTGGCCCACCCTCTCGCGGTCACCTGGCGTCAGGGGTAATCTCTGCTGGCGGTCAGCTCGACCGTTTCTCCTCAGGACACCCCGCCATGTTTGACTGGATATTGCTGCCGGAAGCCTGGATCGCGCTCGCCACGCTGCTGGCGCTGGAAATCGTGCTCGGTATCGACAACATCATCTTCATCTCGATTCTGGTAGGGCGGGTGCCCGCCGAGCAGCGTGAACTCGCACGGCGGCTGGGGATCGGGTTCGCGATGCTGACGCGGGTGGCGTTGCTGTTTTCGCTGGCCTGGATCATCGGGCTGGTCGAACCATGGTTCAGCGTGTTCGGGCAAGACATATCGGGGCGTGATCTGGTACTGATCTTCGGTGGCCTGTTCCTGCTGGCCAAGGCAACCCACGAGATTCATGCCAGTCTGGAGGCGCCGGGCGAGGCCGAAGCCACCCTCGCATCCACCGCGCGTAGTGGGTTGGTCAGCATCGTGGTGCAGATCGCTATTCTGGATATCGTGTTTTCGCTGGACTCGGTGATTACCGCGGTGGGGCTGGTTGATCACCTGTCGGTCATGGTCATCGCAATTCTCGGGGCAGTAGCGGTCATGCTGGTTGCCGCCAAGCCGATTGGCGATTTTGTCGACCGCCATCCAACCATCAAGATGCTGGCACTGTCCTTTCTGATGATGATCGGTCTGACCTTGGTGGCTGAAGGTTTCGATGTTCACGTGCCCAAGGGGTACATCTACTTTGCCATGGCGTTCTCGGTAGCGGTCGAGTTGCTGAATATTCGAGTGCGTAGCCGGCACGAGCGGCGTACCGCTGAAGACTGACCGTCAGGCTTCCATCGGGCGGTAGCCGCTGATGTGCTGGATACGCTGCAACCAGCAGCGTATCGCCGGAAAGTCGTCCAGCAGAAAACCACCCTCGTGGGCGACGTGGGTGTAGGCGTAGAGCGCGATATCGGCCAGGCACAGCTGGTTGTCTACCAGATAGTCATTGCCTGTCAGCGCCTGCTCCATGACTTTCAGTGCGCGATAACCGCCGGGCAGCCGGGTCTCGTATTCTGCCTGCCGTGCCTCGGGCATTCCCTGATACAGCTTGATGAAACGGGCGACCGCGATATACGGCTCGTGGCTGTATTGTTCAAAGAACAGCCATTGCATCATCCGGGCGTGTGCGTAGCTGTCGGTGGGAATCAGCGTACTGCCAGCGGCCAGATACAGCATGATCGCGTTTGACTCGGCGAGTGTGCGGCCGTCATCCAATAGCAGCGTGGGCACCTTGCCGTTCGGGTTCAGCGCGAGAAAGCTATCCGTGCGGGTTTCTCCGGCCATGATATCGACCGCTTGCCACTGGTAATCGATGCCCTGCAGCGCACAGAGCAGCTGCAGCTTGTAGCAGTTACCGGAACGGCTGTCGCCATAGATGACCATGCTGAGACGCCTCGCTGTGTGGGACTCGCATTACTGACACAAAACCGAGCGCGTCGGAAGTGCAGGCCACTCAGGAGTGTGAGCCGGCCAGCAGCAGGCGGGTGTGGCGCTGTTCCAGCAGGTTGAAGATCAGCCTGCCCGGCAGGGCGTTCTTCCAGGTCAATAACAGGGCGCCTTTCAGCGTCAGCCCCCGTCGGCCCTGGTTGTCGATTTCGGGAGTGCAATAGCCCTGTGCAACCAGCTCATCGGATTCGCGGGCGATGAATGCTTCAATGGGTCGGAAGCCCTGATCGCTCGGGTAGGGGATCGCCGGTGCGGAGTTTGACAGCCGGCCACGCAGGCGCTGCAGGGTACCGAACAGCAGCTTCAGACTGTTGACGTCGCTCAGGCGCACGCCCATCCGGCAGGGCATGCTTGGGTAGGACGACAGGGTGGGTGCATTGTGGACGTCCAGCAGGCTGCCGTCGGCATACAGCTGGGTGAACTCGGCGTAGGTTACCCGGCGCTTTCCGCTGGTCATTGTCACCAGCATGGCCGCAGCCTGGTCGCGCGGATGGACGTACAGCGAGAAGTGGCTGACGGTGTGGCTGGAGGGCAGGGCGGAAGAGCCGACATGCTCGAATTGCAACGCGCGCAGCTGATTATCCAGCCGCCGGAAGACCTCCCCGCGTTCGGCGAGGAAGCGCTGGTGATCGGTGTCGCTGAAGCGGACTCTGGCTGGAATCCGCTGGGTGCGCAGAACCAGCCACGGGCCGATCACGTTGATCGCGATCAGGGGCACAAACAGGACAACCAACAACAGGTTCAGCATGGCCTGTCCCTCCCATTTATTATTTTTTTGATGATGGGGCAACGGATCACCCGTTACTGTGGACAGGTTTAGTTCAGGATCGCCAGCAGGTCAACGGCACGGCGCCGAGCGGCTGCGTGAATCGGCAGATCGGCGTATGCTGACTGACCGCTGCGCGTCCCGGAACGGCGTGCAGTGCTCTATTTGAGTTGCGATTGTTGGGGGGCGCGTGGACAGCATCATCGTTGTAGACAACCTGACCAAGACCTACGAGACCGGCTTTCGAGCCCTCAAGGGTGTCAGTCTGAGTATTCGACGCGGAGAGATCTTCGCCCTGCTGGGCCCCAACGGCGCTGGCAAGACCACCATGATCAGCATCATCTGCGGCCTGGTGAACGCCAGCCGCGGCAGGGTGCTGGTCGATGGCTACGATACCGTGCGCGATTACCGCAAGGCCCGCAGCTGTATCGGGCTGGTCCCGCAGGAACTCACCAACAACATGTTCGATAGTGTCTGGGCGACTGTGCGCCTGAGTCGTGGGTTGTTCGGCAAGCCGCGTAACGACGCACTGCTGGAGCAGATTCTGCGGGAACTGTCGCTCTGGGATAAGCGCCACGAGCGGATCATGGCGTTGTCCGGCGGCATGAAGCGCCGGGTGCTGATTGCCAAGGCGCTGGCGCACGAGCCTGAGGTGCTGTTTCTTGATGAACCCACCGCTGGCGTCGACGTCGAACTGCGCCGTGATATGTGGAATATGGTGCGTCGCCTGCAGCAGCGTGGCGTCACCATCATCCTGACCACCCACTACATCGAAGAGGCCGAAGAGATGGCCGATCGCATCGGCGTGATCCGTCAGGGGGAATTGATTCTGACCGAAGACAAGAACACGTTGATGCAGCAACTGGGCACCCGGCAGCTCACCCTGCAACTGCAGCAGCCGCTGGAGGCCGTGCCGGGGGCGCTGGCGGGCTATCCGCTGGCGCTGGGTGAGCAGGGCCATGCGCTGGTGTATACCTTCGACGCCAAGGCCGAGCAAAGTGGCATTGCGGAACTGCTCAAGCGTATTGATCAGCTAGGCATCGAGGTGCGTGACCTGCATTCCAGCCAGAGCTCGCTGGAAGACATTTTTGTCGGGTTGGTGCATAGCCGGGCACAGACGGATGAACAGGCAGCGGGGGGCGCGGCATGAATCTGTACGGGGTAAAGGCCATCTATCTGTCGGAAATGGCGCGCATGATGCGTACCCGGCTGCAGAGTATCGCCTCGCCGGTGATCTCTACTTCGCTCTACTTCATTGTCTTCGGCGCGGCCATCGGCACGCGCATGACCGAGGTTAACGGCGTCAGCTACGGCGCCTTCATCATCCCAGGTCTGATCATGTTGATGCTGCTGAACGAGAGCATCTCCAACGCCTCATTCGGCATCTACATGCCGCGCTTTACCGGCACTATCTACGAGGTGCTGTCGGCACCGGTGTCACCACTGGAGATTGTGGTCGGCTATGTGGGGGCGGCCGCGACCAAGTCGGTGCTGCTGGGCTTGCTGGTGCTGCTGACGGCGCGACTGTTTGTTGATTACGAAATACAGCACCCGGTCTGGATGCTCGGCTTTCTGATCCTGACCGCGGTGACCTTCAGTCTGTTCGGCTTCATCATCGGGGTGTGGGCTGATGGCTTCGAGAAGCTGCAGATTATCCCGCTGATGATTGTCACACCGCTGGCGTTTCTCGGTGGCAGCTTCTACTCGATCACCATGCTGCCGCCGTTCTGGCAGACGGTGACGCTGTTTAATCCGGTGGTGTATCTGATCAGCGGGTTCCGCTGGAGCTTCTACGGCGCCGCCGATGTGCACATCGGCGTGAGTGTGGGGATGACGCTGGTATTCCTGACCCTCTGTACCAGTGCGGTCTGGTGGATCTTCCGCACTGGCTATCGGATCAAGCCCTGAGGTGAGGCAGGCGGCGCTCAGCGCCGCTTGTTGCGTAGTTGCTGCACCAGTCCCTTGGGCGGGTGACGGATGACCAGTGCGTCTTCGCTTTCATCATATTCGACCCGCTCGCCGAGCAGGTGCGACTCAAAGCTGATCGACAGGCCGTCGGCCTTGCCGTAGTAGCGCATGAAGTTGTTGATCGCGCGCTTGTCGGCGGGCATCTCAGGGTTGAGACCGTAGTCCTTGTTGCGGATGTAATCGTAGAAGGCGCGCGGGTGCTCTTCGTCGATGACACCGGACAACTCTTCCAATGCAACCTGCTCGCCTGCCTTGCTCTGGCTGTTGACGTAGCTGCTCATCGCCTTGGCCTTGTCCTTGACCAGTTCCGGCTCAAGGGAGGCTTCGCCGACGTAGTCGCTGAACGCTTGCAGCAGGGTGTTGGTGTCTTCTTCCGGGTTGGAGCCTTCCACGCAGCCGATGAAGTCGCGGAAGTAGTCCGACACCCGCTTGCCGCTGCGGCCACGAATGAAGGAGATGTAGTTCTTCGCGCTGGCGTTCTGTTTCCACTCGGTCAGGTTGATGCGCGCCGCCATGTTCAGACTGGACAGGTCCAGGTGGCGGGCGGCAGCAACATCCAGCTCGTCGGTCACGGTGACGCCTTCGGTGTGATGCAGCAGCGCGATAACCAGAAACGCGGTCATGCCCTGACGGTAGCGGATGAACAGCACGTGCCCGCCGAGCGCCAGGTTGGAGCCTTCCATCAGGGTTTTCAGCTGCTCGGTTGCCTGCGCAGAGAACCGTACGAAGTCCTGTTCCTGATCCACCAGCTGTTGCAGCCAGCCGCTGAACGGGTAGGCGCCACTTTCCTCGTGGAAGTAGCCCCAGGCCTTATTCGGCTTGCTGTTGTAGGCTTCGATCAGGCCGGCCAGCAGCTGTTCCAATGCTTCGGAGCTGGCCAGTTCGGCGTCGCGCAGGGTCAGGGTGGCCGGTTGGCCGTCAGGCTTCTTGTGAATCTGGTGAACGATGCTGTTGTCGATGGGCATGGGACGATCCGCAATCACTCAGGGCGATCCTGCCGCTCAGTGAGCGGCAGGATAAGGTGGGGTTACAGGCTGGCGATACGGGCGCGCTGTTCGCTCAGCTGGGCCAGGGCCTGTTCGGCGTCGGCCAGCTTGGCGCGCTCCTTGTCGATGACGGCTGGCGGAGCCTTGTCAACAAAGCCCGCGTTGGACAGCTTGCCACCAATCCGCTTGACCTCGCCGTCGAGACGACCGATTTCCTTGTCCAGACGCGCCAGCTCGGCGGTCTTGTCGATCAGGCCGGCCATCGGCACCAGCACTTCCAGCTCGCCGACCAGCGCGGTCGCGGCCAGTGGTGCCTCCTCGTTCTCTGCCAGCACCTGCACGCTGGACAGCTTGGCCAGTTTCTTCAGGAAGGCTTCGTTCTCGCTGAGGCGGCGAATGTCTTCGTCGCTGGCCTTGCGCAGCATGACTTCCAGCTCCTTGCCGGGGGCCACGTTCATTTCGCCGCGGATATTGCGCACACCCAGAATCAGTGACTTCAGCCACTCGGCATCACCTTCGGCACCGGCGTCGATGCGGCTGTTGTCCGCTTCCGGCCAGGGTTGCAGCATGATGGTCGGGCCGCTCTTGCCTGCCATCGGCGCGATGCGCTGCCAGATTTCTTCGGTGATGAAGGGCATGAACGGGTGGGCCAGACGCAGGGCCGCTTCCAGTACGCGCACCAGGGTGCGACGGGTGCCGCGCTGGCGTTCGGCCGGCGCGTTCTCGTCCCACAGCACCGGCTTGGACAGCTCCAGATACCAGTCGCAGTACTGGTTCCAGATGAACTCGTAGAGCGCGTTGGAAGCCAGGTCGAAGCGGAACTGGTCCAGCTGACGGGTGACTTCCGCCTCGGTGCGCTGCAGCTGGGAGATGATCCAGCGGTCCGCCAGCGTCAGCTCTACGGCCTCACCGTTAACGCCGGTGTCCTTGTCTTCGCACTGCATCATCACGTAACGCGCGGCGTTCCAGATCTTGTTGCAGAAGTTGCGGTAGCCTTCGACGCGGCCCATGTCGAACTTGATGTCGCGGCCGGTGGAGGCCAGCGAGCAGTTGGTGAAGCGCAGGGCGTCGGTACCGTAGGCGGCGATGCCGTCCGGGAACTCGGCACGGGTCTGCTTTTCGATCTTGGCGGCCAGCTTGGGCTGCATCATGCCGCTGGTGCGTTTCTGGACCAGCGATTCGAGGTCGATGCCGTCGATGATGTCCAGCGGGTCGAGCACGTTGCCCTTGGACTTGGACATCTTCTGACCCTGACCATCGCGCACCAGGCCGTGCACGTAGACGGTCTTGAACGGGATCTGCGCGCTGCCGTCGTCATGCTTCATCAGGTGCATGGTCAGCATGATCATGCGGGCCACCCAGAAGAAGATGATGTCGAAGCCGGTCACCAGCACGTCGGTCGGGTGGAAGGTCTTCAGTGCCTCGGTCTGCTCCGGCCAGCCCAGAGTAGAGAAGGTCCACAGGCCTGAGCTGAACCAGGTATCCAGTACGTCTTCATCCTGACGCAGCACGCCCAGGCCGCAGGCGATGGCGGCATTCTTGAGTTCGTCCAGGGTCGGCAGCTCTGCTTCCGCTTCGCGGTCGTTGCTTTCCAGCGCCTTGCGATAGGCTTCCTCTTCATCGCGGCCGACGTAGACGTTGCCAGCGGCGTCGTACCAGGCCGGGATGCGGTGACCCCACCACAGCTGGCGGGAGATACACCAGTCCTGAATGTCGCGCATCCAGCTGAAGTACATGTTCTCGTACTGTTTGGGCACGAACTGGATGCGGCCGTCTTCGACCGCAGCAATCGCCGGCTCGGCCAGCGGCTTGGTGGAGACGTACCACTGGTCGGTCAGCCACGGCTCGATAACCACGCCGGAGCGGTCACCTTTGGGCACCTTGAGGGCGTGCGGCTCGATTTTCTCAAGCAGGCCAAGGGCGTCGAAGTCTTCGACGATCTTCTTGCGGGCGTCGAAGCGGTCCATGCCGGCGTAAGCGTCCGGCAGGGTGGCGTCAATCTCGTTGTTGACGCTGCCGTCGATGTTGAACACCTGGGCGCGCGCCAGTACGGCGGCGTTCTTGTCCAGCACGTTGATCAGCGGCAGGCTGTGGCGCTTGCCGACTTCGTAGTCGTTGAAGTCGTGGGCCGGGGTCATCTTCACGCAGCCGGTACCGAACTCCGGATCGCAGTAGTCGTCGGCGATGATCGGGATGCGGCGGCCCACCAGTGGCAGTTCGACGAATTTGCCGATCAGTGCCTGATAACGCTCATCTTCCGGGTTTACCGCAACTGCGCTGTCACCCAGCATGGTTTCCGGACGGGTGGTTGCGACGATCAGGTAGGTTTTGCCGTCGGCGGTGGTGGCGCCATCGGCCAGCGGGTAACGCAGGTTCCACAGCGAGCCTTGCTCGTCGTGGTTTTCCACTTCCAGATCGGAGATCGCGGTGTGCAGTTTCGGGTCCCAGTTGACCAGGCGCTTGCCGCGGTAGATCAGGCCGTCTTCATGCAGACGAACGAAGGCTTCCTTGACCGCTTCGGACAGGCCGTCATCCATGGTGAAGCGCTCGCGACTCCAGTCGACCGAGCTGCCGAGACGACGAATTTGACGAGTAATGTTGCCACCGGACTCTTCTTTCCACTCCCAGACTTTTTCCAGGAAGGCTTCGCGGCCCAGATCGTGGCGGCTGACGCCTTGTGCACCAAGCTGACGCTCAACCACCATCTGGGTGGCGATACCGGCGTGGTCGGTGCCCGGTTGCCACAGGGTGTTGCGGCCCTGCATACGGCGGAAGCGGATCAGCGCATCCATGATCGCGTTGTTGAAGCCGTGGCCCATGTGCAGGCTGCCGGTCACGTTCGGCGGCGGCAGGGCAATGGTGTAGGACTCGCCCGAGCCTTGCGGAGCAAAGTAGTTGTTCTGCTCCCAGGTCTGGTACCAGGAAGTTTCAATGGCGTGGGGCTGGTAAGTCTTGTCCATGGGTGTCTTGGCTATCCGGCTGTTCAGGAATGGCAGGCGCTGGGGACGCGGCAGGCGTCGAGCGCGCAGGAAAAGCCGCCATTATAGCGGGCTCGGGCGCCCAAGGCCCAGCCCGTCGGGCGCGTGAAGCAAGGAATAATTGCGGCGCAGTTGGGTGGCTGCTGTTAAAGCGTGTCGATCACTTGAGCTGTTCGCGGATGATCTGCTGCAGGCGGCCTTGCATGCGTTTGCGCAGCTCGGCTTCGATGGTTGGGATCAGGTCGTCGATTACCCCCTGCAGCAGCAACTGGGCTTCAGACTGCAGACGGGCTTCCAGGCGCATCTCGCGGGCGCTGCTGGTGGCCGGCAGGGGCTGGCTATGAGCCTGCTGGCTCATCAGTTGATCGAGCTGCATGCGCTCTTCGGCCAGTCGAGCCAGTGAGGCGTAGGGCAGAAACGGATTGTGCGACTTGCTGACCGGCGCCTGCGGGATCGGTGGCTCGACAGGATCGACGGCGCTCAGCGGCGGTTCATTCGGATTGAGGATGACATCCTGCAGCAGCGGAATATCCAGCTGGCCTTCGACGGGATGATCGTCCGGCGCAACCTCCGGGTGTTCATCCAGCAGCGTCCGGATGGACTCCAGATCTTCCAGCAGCCGTGACGGCTCCGAGGGATCGCGCTGCTTCATGGTTCATCCTGTTGTTCGAATAGGGTGGGAATTCAGAGGATATCCCCGTTCGCGGTACAAACGGAAGCGGTCGCGCGCGGGCAGGCGGACCGGGTCGTGCTCGATGACGATTTCGGCCATGCGCTGGAAGCGGCTGAAGAACGGTGGCGGCTGATCGGACAGGTTGATCAGCAGGTCGTTGTAGCTGCCGGGCTGGTCGGCCCAGCCACAGGCGACAGGTTCTTCCGGGCCCTCGCCGAGTACCACGTGAGGTACGAATGCGTCACGGCGGAACGACCACAGCAGTTCGTCGACAGCACGCGTGGTGGCTTCGTCCGGGCAGTGCAGGTACACCTTGTGGCCCTTGTGCCAGGCCTTGTGAGCCAGGCGGCAGGCATAGTCCAGCCTGGTGTCAGGCTGGTCGCTGGAGAGCAGGTAGAAATCGATGCGGGTCATGGGCGCTCGCTGTGCTCGCTGGGCTGAAAGCGTGAGGCTGGAAGCTGTAAGACCCCGGCCTCTGCAGGTTGTTGAGAACGACGCATTCCTGCGACTTCCAGCCTTCAGCTTCCAGCTTCAAGCCGCTTTCTCAGGCGCCAGCCTGAGAAAGCAGGTATTGCATCAACAGCGGAACCGGTCGGCCGGTCGCGCCCTTGTCTTTGCCGCCGCTGATCCAGGCGGTGCCGGCGATATCCAGGTGCGCCCACGGGTAGGCCTTGGTGTAGCGCGACAGGAAGCAACCGGCGGTGATGGTGCCGGCTTTCGGCCCGCCAATGTTGGCCATGTCGGCGAACGGGCTGTCGAGCTGTTCCTGATATTCCTCGAACAGCGGCAATTGCCAGGCGCGGTCACCGGCGCGGGTGCCGGCATCCAGCAGCTGAGCGATCAGTTCGTCGTTGTTACCCATCAGGCCGGAGGCGTTGCTGCCAAGGGCGACGATGCAGGCTCCGGTCAGGGTGGCGATGTCGATCACGCTGGCAGGCTTGAAGCGTTCGGCGTAGGTCAGTGCGTCGCACAGCACCAGACGGCCTTCTGCGTCGGTGTTGAGAATTTCAATGGTCTGGCCGGACATGCTGGTGACGATGTCGCCCGGACGCGTCGCGGTGCCGCTCGGCATGTTCTCGGCCGAGGCAATCAGGCCGACCAGGTTGATCGGCAGTTGCAGGCTGGCGACGGCCTTGACCACGCCCAGCACGGTTGCGGCGCCGCACATGTCGTACTTCATTTCGTCCATGGTCGCGGCGGGTTTGATGCTGATGCCGCCAGTATCAAAGGTGATGCCCTTGCCGACCAGAACGTGCGGCTTGTCCTTGGCCTTGCCGCCGTTGTAGCTGATGCGGATCAGCTTGGCCGGCTCGGCGCTGCCAGCACTGACCGCCAGCAGGGCGCCCATGCCGAGGGCCTTCATGGCTTTCTCGTCGAGCACTTCAACGTCGAGGGATTTGAAGTTCTTCGCCAGTGTCTTGGCTTCGTTGGCGAGGTAAGTTGGCGTGCAGACGTTACCGGGCAGGTTGCCCAGGTCGCGGGTCAGGGCCATGCCTTCGCTGATGGCGGCACCTTCGCTAATCGCCTGCTTGAGCGCGTCGGCGTCGGCCTTGTCGGCGGTCCACAGGCTGAGCTTCTTCAGCTTTGGCTTGTCGGCCTTCTTGCTCTTGAACTGGTCAAAGCCGTACAGGTTGTCGTAGCAGGCCTCTACCAGCAGGCGGGTTTGCTCGGCGGTGGTGCGGTTCTTCACGCCGCTGGTATTGAGGGCAAACACGGCGTCGGTTGTCGGGCCGCCTTTGACCGCGGCCAGTGCCTGCTGCACCAGCTTGCGCCAGGCGCGGTCGCTCAACGCTTCGTCCTTGCCACTGCCAAGCAGCAGCACGCGCTGGGCAGCAATGCCGGGGAGGGCAAACAGCATCAGGCTGCTGCCGCTCTTGCCACTGAGGTCACCGCTTTTCAGGGCGCTGCTCAATTGTCCGCCGCAAGCCTTGTCCAGATCTGCCGCCGGGCCGCTCAGGGTCTTGCCTTCGCTGACCGCAACTACCAGACAGCCGGTTTTGATGGTTTCCAGTGCGCCGTGCTTTACGTTGAACTCCATGGTGCTCCCCAAGACAAATCGAGATGATTGGCTGATAATACGGGCAAATTCCCGTGGGTGTCTGTCGGGCTGCTGCTGGCAGACATGTCAGTCCTGCATTCTGGCCTATTCGTGCAGCCCCTTAAAGACCCCGGAGCCAAGGACCTTATCCGTGATTGTTTTTCGTTATCTGAGCCGCGAAGTACTGTTGACGCTGACCGCGGTCAGCGGCGTACTGCTGCTGATCATCGTTAGCGGGCGTTTCATCAAGTATCTGGCGCAGGCGGCCGCTGGTCAGCTCGACGCGGCAGTGCTGTTTTCCATCATGGCTTACCGGATGCCCGGCTTTCTGGTGCTGATCCTGCCGCTGGGGTTATTCCTCGGTATTCTGCTGGCCTACGGGCGGCTGTACCTGGACAGCGAAATGACCGTGCTGTCAGCTACAGGTATGAGCGACCGCAAGCTGCTGGCCTACACCCAGGGGCCGGCACTGCTGGTAGCGTTGCTGGTGGCGCTGCTGAGTTTCTGGGGTGCGCCTGCCGGGGTGCTGAAGACCCAGCAACTGCTTAATCAGCAGGATGCGCTGACCGAGTTCGACACGCTGTCGGCCGGTCGCTTTCAGGCGCTTGGCAGTGGTCAGCGGGTGACCTACGCCGGCGGGTTGTCGGACGATCGCACCGAACTGCAGGATGTTTTCATTACCGAGCGCCGTGGCCAGGGCGAAGACGCGGTGCTGGGCGTACTGGTGGCCGAGTCCGGTACCCAGGAACTGAATCCGGACGGCAGCCGCTATCTGGTGCTGAAAAACGGATTCCGTTACGAAGGCCAGCCCGGTGCGGCCAACTTCCGCAGTATTTCCTATGACACCTACGGTGTGCTGCTGCCCAAGCCGGAGGTGCAGACCGAAGTGACGGATCGCGAGGCAATGACCACCGCCCAGTTGCTGCGCGAGGAAGGGCTGGATGAGCGTGCCGAGCTGCAGTGGCGCATTGCGATTCCGCTGCTGGTGCCAATTGTGGCGTTCTTTGCGGTACCGCTGGCGCGGGTGAATCCGCGTCAGGGGCGCTTCCTCAAACTGTTGCCGGCGATTCTGCTGTACATGGCCTATCTTGCACTGCTGATCAGCGCCCGGGGCTGGATCGAATCAGGCAAGCTGCCACCCGCGATTGGCTTGTGGTGGGTTCACGGTCTGTTTTTGCTGATTGGTCTGGGCTTCAATCGCCAGGCGCTGCTGGCACCCAGCCGGGCTCAGGGAGGTGCGCATGCGGCGGCTTGATCGGCATATCGGTAGTTCGGTTTTGTTCAGCATCCTGGTGGTGCTGGCAGTCATTCTCGGCCTGGACCTGCTGTTCTCCTATATCAACGAGCTGGATGACCTAAAAGGCGGCTATGGTGCGGCCCAGGCGTTGAGCTACACGTTGTTGTCGGTGCCACGCCGGATTCACGATCTGTTACCGCTGGCGGCGCTGGTCGGCTGTCTGGTCGGATTGGGTACGCTGGCCAGCAATTCGGAGCTCACCGTGATGCGCTCCGCGGGTGTATCCATCGCCCGCATCACCGGGGCGGTGATGAAGCCTTTGCTGGTGTTGATGGTGCTGGGCGTGCTGATTGGTGAGTACGTCGCGCCCTACAGCGAGAATATGGCGGCCAGCCGCAAGGCCATTGCGGTTGGCAGTAACGAGGCACTGAAGTCCAAGGGCCTGTGGCATCGCGAAGGCAACGATTTTCTGCATATCAACGCGGTGCAGCCCAACGGGGTGCTGTACGGCGTTACCCGTTATCGCTTTGATGATCAGCGTCATCTGCTGGAGGCCAGCTTTGCCAGCCGCGCCTCGGTGCAGGAGGACGACTGGCTGATGGAAGATGTGCGTTCCACCCAGTTTGCCGAGTCAGGGGAAAGCAGCGTGACGGTGAATCTGCAGGAGCGCTGGAACATTCATCTGTCGCCCGAGCTGCTCAAGGTGGTCGTGCTCGATGCCGATGCCTTGCCGCTGACTGGTATCTGGCAATACCAGAAATATCTGGCCAATCAGGGGCTGGACAATCACCCCTACTGGCTGGCGTTCTGGAAGAAACTGTTTCAGCCGTTGGCCACTGCCGCACTGGTGTTTGTTGCTGTGTCCTTTGTCTTCGGCCCACTGCGCTCGGTGACCATGGGGCAGCGCCTGTTTACCGGGGTGCTGGTCGGTTTTGTGTTCCAGATTGGGCAGGACCTGCTCGGGCCCTCGAGTCTGGTGTTCGGTTTTTCGCCGTTGATTGCGGTGTTGCTGCCCATCGGGGTGTTGATCGTTCTGGGAGCGTACCTGCTGCGTCGGGCTGGTTGATACTGGCAATTTGACTCAATTGGGGGATGACCTGTCACGTCTGCTGAGGCATGCTAGCGCTGAAGCAGATGTTCTGACAGGTAAGCAGGGTCGCTCCGTCCGATGCTCAAGGAAACACCTCCATCCAGTGTATTGTCCGCCGGCCTGGCAATCGGGCTGCTGTTGTTTCTTCTCTCCGTGCACGTTGCCTCCAGCCAGCCTGGGCTGGGATTTTCTGTTCGTTCAGCTGCCAATGGTGTCGTCCTTTATTCGGTCGATGAGCAAACCGCTCTGGCAAAACACATGCAACCGGGTGATCTGGTGCTGGCGCTGCGCAGCACGGCGGGCCTGCTGGCGCTGGAGTCCTGGGATGCGGTGGCAGAGCCGGATGATGCGGTGGCGTATGCGACCTACAACCGTTTCTTCGAACGCCATGCCGCGCTCTGGTCGATTGTGCATGGCGACGGCCTTGAGGTGCTGGTCCAGCCCTATGTGCTCAAGGGGCAACCGCCCCCACCGCGCTGGGTCGCCGTAACCACTACCCCGCTGCGTGGCATTGGCGCGCTGCCTTTGGCGTTCTGGTACCAGATGGCCTGTGCGCTGGCGGTGTTGCTGATGGGGGTTGCCGCCTGGGCGTTTGTCAACGCGGAGCGGGGGCCGCAACTCTATGCGCTGGCCGGCCTTGCCGTTGCTGTTGCGATCAGCGCCAGCGCGGTCTACACCAGCCGTGAGCTGACGCTGGCGCCGGAGTGGTTTCTCTTGCTCTCTCGGGTCAACCAGGCCGGCGCCATGTTGTTTGCCGGCCTGGGCACCACCTTGTTCTGGTACTACCCGGTCAGGCTCGGGCGCTTCACATTCGAGTACCTGATGCTGCCGCTGGTCATGCTGACCCTGATCGGCAACTGGCTGCAATGGTGGCCGAATCTGGACTGGGCCGCACGTGCTCCGTTGCTGGTCTGGCTGCTGGTCGATTTCGCGTTTGCCTTTTTGCAGTGGCAGCGCACCCGGTTTGAGCCGGTTGAGCGCGCGCGCCTGAAATGGATGCTGGTTGCCTGGTTTACCGGCGCCGTGGGCTATCTTGGTGCGGTTATCACGCCGCAGGTGCTGGGGTTCCCGCCCCTGATTCCCCAACAATATGCATGGGGGCTGTTTGTGCTCAGCTACCTGGGTATCGCGCTGGGCATTGTCCGCTACCGCCTGTTTGACCTGGACCGCTGGATTCTGCTGGCGTGGTTCTGGTTTGCCTTCGGTGTGATGTTTGTCGCGATTGATGCTGGTCTGGTGCTGCTGCTGGATCTGCAGAACAGTATCGGTGTGCTGATGTCGCTGGCGCTGGTCGGCTGGGTCTACCTGCCGCTGCGCAACAGCATGATGAACTGGCTGTCGCCGCGCGATGCGCCGGAAAGCCTGCACCGGCGCCTGCCCGCCATTTTGCAGCAGGCATTCGAATATCAGCGGCCCGTGGTCGAACAGTGGGGGCAGGCGCTGCAGGATATCTTCCACCCGCTCGACTGCGAGGTGTTGGCGGAGCGCGTTGACGCGCCGCAACTCCGGGACAACGGCCTGGGTATGGCGGTTCCGTCGGTGGGTGAGCAGGGTGGTTATCTGCTCAGCTACGCGTCGGGTGGTCGGCGTCTGTTTAATCCGCGCGATCTTCAGCTCAGTGAACAGGCCCTTACCCTGTTCCGCTATGCCCGTGATTACCACCAGTCGTTTCAGAATGGGGTGATCAGCGAGCGACGCCGGGTGGCCCGTGACTTGCACGACGATGTGGGCGCGCGCTTGCTATCGGTGGTCTATCGCGCGCAAGGTGATGAGCAGCTGCAGCGGCTTGCCCGCGAGTGTCTTGGCGAGCTGCGTGAAGTTATTCAGGGGCTGCAGAAAAGTGAGGTGCCGCTGCTGCAAAGCTATTCGCGCTGGCATGCCGAGGCCCGTGAGCGCTGCAAGCTGTTTGGCGTGGCGCTGACGATGGAGCTGGCACCCGAGATCGGTAGCCATCTGTTAAGTCCGCGTTTGGAGCGCAATTTGTCGCGGGTGCTGCGTGAGTGCCTGTCGAACAGCTTCCGGCACGCCGAGGCAACATCGATCACGGTCAGTTTGCGGATGGTAGCGGGGTGGTTGTCGCTGGATTACGCCGACAACGGTCGAGGCCTTTCGATCGCTGACCTGGACACGCAGGACGGCCTGGGTTTGGCAGGTGTTCGCCAGCGCTGCGAGGAGCTGGGTGGGGGCGCCGTGCTCTGGTCGCCATTGGCGGGTGGCTTGGCTGTACGTTGTGAGGTCCCGATGGGAGGGGGCGGGAGAGCATGAACAGAGTCATTATCCTGGAGGACCTGCGTGATGCGCAGGTCTGGTTGAGCGAAGCGGTCAGGCTGGCCTGGCCAGACGCGAATATTCAGCTGTATGCCCGACTGGACTCGGCGCTGGCCGCCCTTGATCAGGCTGAGCCGGTGCTCTGTCTGGTCGACCTGCAGTTGCCGGATGGGTCCGGGGTCGACTTCATCGCGGCCTGTCGGCAGCGCTATCCGGCAGCGCAGCTGGTGGTTGCCACCATGTACGACGACGATATGCATTTGTTTCCGGCGTTGCAGGCGGGTGCCAATGGCTACTTGCTCAAGGAAGACTCGCAGCAACAGATTGCGACCGCGTTGCAAGGAATCGTCCGTGGAATCCCGCCCTTGTCGCCGCAGATTGCCCAGCGCATGCTCGGTTACTTCCAGCAGCTGCCCTCGGCCGCAGAAGTTGCTGCGCCGAGGCAGGAACTGACCGAGGATGAGGACATGGCGCGGTTGAGCGCCCGGGAGCGGGAGTTTCTGCTGGTGATCGGTAACGGTTACAAGACGGCGGAAGCGGCCGATATGCTCGGCGTCAGTTATCACACCGCCGCCAAGCATATTAAAAATATCTACGCCAAGTTGGGGATCAGCAGCAGAGCCCAAGCGGTACAGGAAGCCATTCGGATGGGGCTGCTCAATTAGGCTGGAAGCAGAACGCCCGGCAGCGGCCGGGCGTTCTGGGTCGTGCGAGAGTGTGATTACTCGTCGCAGTTGGTGCAGACGCCAATCATGATGCCGGTGAAGTCGCCGCCGTCCGAGTTCTCGCCGCTGGCACTGAGCACGATCAGGCGTTCACCTTCCTGTACGTAGCCGTCGGCAGTAAAGGTCAGCACGCCACCATCATTGTTGCTTTGCATGGCTTGCAGCTGCAGCGCGCCCGCGTCGAAGGCCGTATCGAATGCCATGGTGAACTGCTCATTGACGCTGGATTCGGCAAAGCCGAACTCGGTCATGGCTGCATTACCCTCGGCGTCACAGCGCAGGCTGCCTGCGTTATGTTAGTGGTTGCAGGCGAGACTGTAGGCAGGGCGGGGAAGCGGCATCGTACCCAAAAGCGAGTATTTGCCAGCAGCGTACCCAGAACTGGGTACGCGCAGGGGTCAATCCTTGAAGGTGCCCTTGGGCAGGGTGATCAGCTGGGTGCCGGAGGCAATGTCGTGCCAGGTGCGGGACTCGCGGTCCCACAATTGCCAGAGAAAACCCAGGCCGCCACACAGCCACGAGAGCTGGGCAACGGCGAGGCGAATCAGTGCCTGGCGGCCGGTGATCGAGCGGCCGTCCGGCTGCTGCAGGCGAATGCGCCAGGCCTGCATGCCTAGCGACTGGCCCTTCTTGGTCCAGAACCAGCTGTAGAAACCGATGGTGATAAGCACCACGATCAGGGTCAGAATCGGGTCGCCGACGTAGGCACCCTGTTCTGCTTCAGCGTGGGCTGCGGCTTCACCACTGATGCCGATATGTACGCTGAGGTAAATGAGCGTGGCGACCATCAGGGCTGCCAGCAGCAGTAGCAGGTCATAGCCGGCGGCGAACAGGCGGCGGAAGATCCCGGTCGGCGGAAAGTCGCCGACCGGCTGCAGTTGCTTGACGGCCATGGCTCAGCCCTGACGACGAATGAGAGGGGTGCCGGCAAAGCTCACCTTGGCCAGGCCGCCCTGCATCAGCGCACGGATGTTGCCGTGGTCGCTGCCCTCGGGCGTTGCCAGCACCGAGCGGTAGTGCTCGGCAAAGCACTGCAGTGCCTGCTCGTCGCTCAGGCCCATGTCCAGCGACATCGCCAGCACCTTGCACGAGCCCTGGTTCTGCTCTGCACTGTTGTGTACCGCGCCGTTGTCGAAGGCCGTCGGCTGGTGTTCGTAGTGGGCGTCGATAAAGGCCAGCGTCTCGGCAAACTGGTGCTCGGGTTTGCCCAGGCGGGCGATGAACTGCTCGGGGGTCATGCGTTGTCCTGTTTCTGCGCCTTGTCAAAGGCGGCTTGTTGTTGCGGGGTGGCTTCGGTCTGATATTTCGCCTTCCATTCGGCGTACGGCATGCCGTAGACCGCTTCGCGGGCGTCATCCATGCTCAGCTCGATGTCCATGTCGTCGGCAGCTGCCTTGTACCATTTGGACAGACAGTTGCGACAGAAGCCGGCGAGGGTCATCAGGTCGATGTTCTGCACATCCTTGCGGTTGCGCAGGTGGCTGACGAGGTTGCGGAAGGCGGCGGCTTCCAGTTCGAGACGCTCCTGCTTGGTCATGATCGGGTTTCCTTCATGCAGCTGTTGCGGGGCTTGGCGCGCTGCAGCAGCGCGCCGACTCTGAGCGCAAGGATAATTGGCATCCGGGCGTTGTCAATCAACCTCAGTCGCGTGCGGCGCTGAGGGTGATGGAGACCGACTCGGCAAAACGCAGCGCGTGAGGCTTGTCGACTTCCACTTCGGCGTAGCGAACCTGCGGGTGCTGCATGACGATATCGAGCAGCTCCTGGGTCAGGCGCTCAAGCAGGGCGAAGCGGTTTTCTTCGACATGCCGAATCATTGCCTTGGTGATGGTGCGGTAGTTCAGCGCCTGCTCGATCTGGTTGACGCTGACTGCGTCGGCCGCCGGATAGAGGATGGTGGCGTTGATCAGAATGTCCTGCTGGTTGAGGATTTCCTCTTCCTTGATGCCGATAAAGGTGCGTAGGCGCAGATCCTTGATGCGAATGCGCGCCAGTCCCGGAGGCAGCTGGTTCATGGTCAGTTGCTCCGGCTGATCAGTTGCAGGAACTCTTGACGGGTGTTGACCGACTCGCGGAACGCACCCAGCATCACCGAGCTGTGCATCGAGGAGTTCTGCTTCTCGACCCCGCGCATCATCATGCACATGTGCTTGGCTTCGATCACCACGGCGACCCCTGCGGCGTTGGTCACCTGCTGAATCGCCTCGGCGATCTGCCGCGTCAGGTTCTCCTGGATCTGCAGACGCCGGGCGAACATGTCGACGATGCGGGCGACCTTGGACAGGCCGATGACCTTGCCGGTCGGGATGTAGGCAACGTGCGCCTTGCCGATGAACGGCAGCATGTGGTGTTCGCACAGTGAGTACAGCTCGATGTCCTTGACGATCACCATCTCGTCGTTGTCGGAGTCAAACAGCGCGCCGTTGACGATCTCGTCCAGCGACTGGTGATAGCCGTGGCAGAGAAACTGCATGGCCTTGGCAGCGCGCTCCGGCGTGCCCTTGAGGCCATCGCGCTCCGGCTGCTCTCCCAGATTGGTGAGAACGTCGAGGTAGTTTTTCGTCAGTTTTTCCAGGCTCATGGTGTTGTCTCGTCGGCTTACTTGAGGTGCCGGCCGCCATTCAGCGGCAGGCAGCTTCCGGTGATGTAGGGGTTGTCCATCAGGTAGCGAATGGACTGGTAAACGACATCCGGTCCGGGCTCGATGCCCATTGCCGACTTGGCCAGCGCGCGGGCGCGGTAGTCGGCATCGTCCTCGGGGTTGAACATGATCAGCGCGGGTGCAATGGTGTTGACCTTCACCGCTGGCGCCAGGCTGGCAGCAAATGAGCGGGTCAGGCCCTCCAGGCCGCTCTTGGTCGCGCAATACCCGATATGGCGTGCGCTGCCCTTGCGGGTGACATCATCACCGAGGTGGATGATATCCGCGGGCTCGCCGGTCACGAACAGGCTACTGCAGCGCAGGTTGATCAGGTAGGGCGCCTGCATGTGCACCATGAACATCTGTTGCAGGGCGTCGGCACCGGCGCTGTCGTCCATCCAGAGTGACGCGTTGTGGATGATGGCGCGCAGGCGCGGCGCGCGGTCGAGCAAACGGTCGATGAACTGCTGAATGCCAGCGCTGGTCGAGAAATCCGCCAGCATCGCTTCGATGCCCTCTGGCAACGGCTGCTGCGCCCACTCTCGGCGCAGGTGGCGGCAGGTGATCAGCACCCGGTAGCCGTCGGCGGCCAAGCGGCGAGCGCAGTGCAGCCCGATACGTTGGGCACCGCCTGTAATCAGGATAGTATCGGCAGCGGCCGATGCGCTCGGCGTACTGGTCTGCATGTAGTTCGAATTCCTTGATCCGGCGTGCGGATGCTGCGTCTTTGCACAGGTTCGGCCGCGCATGTTAACACGCTAACAGACGTTGGTCGGACAACTTCATGTAACAGGGCAGTACCGAACGCATGTTCATGTACAATGCTGGTACAAGTTGCCCGGTTGGGCCTCGCTCCGCCACGGACATGATGCGATGAATGAAGCAACTGACGGCGAGCAGTCTATCGCCCTTGAAACCCTTTACCCGATCCGCGAAGTCGCACGGCTCACGGGTGTAAACCCCATTACCCTGCGGGCATGGGAGCGGCGTTATGGCTTGCTGGTACCGCACCGCACCGACAGCGGTCACCGACTGTATTCGCAGCGAGATATTGAGCGGGTCCGCACCATCACCAACTGGATCGCCAAAGGCGTAGCGGTCAGCAAGGTGGCTTCGATTATTGATCGTGGCGGTCTGGACGCGCCCCGTCCGACGGCGTCACCGGAGCTGCCGACGGTGCTGGAGCACTGGCAGACGGCTTTGGATGAGGCATTGCAGGCGTTTGACTTGAATCTGCTGGAGCGTCGCTATGAGCAACTGCTGGCGGCCATGCCGCTGGCCTCGGCGCTTGGTGGTGTGCTGCTGCCTCTGATGCAGCGCCTGCGGCGAGGTACGTCGGCGGCGTTGATGCTTGATGCAATGCTGCGAGGACGCTTGTTGCAGCGTTGTGCGCACCGTGAGGATGATCGACCGGTCGTGCTGCTGATCAATCTGCAAGGCGCGGAGTTTGAGGTTGAAGCCCTGGCGACGGCGGCGATAATCGCTGAGGCTCAGGTTAATCTCGGATTTCTGCCGGCGTTGCCGGATACGCCAAGCCTGCTGCTGGCGGCCGAGCAATCTGCTTGCAGACTTCTGGTCCTGTTCAGCGAAGGGCCGCTCGATAACGTTTTTTTACAGCGGCAGTTAAGTGCGCTGAATCAGCATCTTGAGTGTGAACTGGCGCTGGCGGGTGGTTGCTGCGCGCTGCAGGCGGAGGTGCTGACGGCCGCAGGGGTGCATTGCCTGGGGAGTGTGGGTCAGGAGCTGTGCAACAGCACCCGACTGTTACTGAGCGGGCAATTCGACAGCTGAGTGTGTCAGCTGCCAGCCCCTAGTGCGTCGAGTTGCTGCTGCAGTGCCTCGGCCCGCTGCTCTGCCTCAACCCGTGCCGTGACGTCTTTTTGAATGCCGATGAAATAGGTGAGCTGGTCAGCGTCGTTGAGGACCGGGGTGACCGACAGCTCATTCCAGAACAGGCTGCCATCCTTGCGATAGTTGCGCAGGGTCACACGGCAGGGACGACCCTCGCGAATCGCCTCGCGCAGGTCCTGTAATGCCTGTTGATCACGATCATCGCCCTGCAGAAAGCGGCAGTCCTGATACAGAATCTCGTCGGCACTGTAGCCGGTGAGCGCCTCGAATGCCGGATTCACGTAGATGAGGATGTTGTCATCACCTTCCTGTTCAGCGACGACAATGCCATCGTTGGAAGCGTTGACGACCAGCTGCAGCAGCTTGGCGTTGATCATGCGGTATCTGTCCGGGTTGCGTGTCGGCCCATTCTATCGCAAGGCCTCGGGGTGTCCAGCAGGCAGTGCGCTCCGGCAGTTCCTGCGCGCTTGAGGCATAATGCCGCCTCGTGACTATTTCGGGAGAACACAATTCATGCATCTGGTGATTATTAGCGGTTCAGTCTTCGGAACCGCGAATCTGGTAGCGGACGAAGCGCAAACGCTGCTGGGTAATGCTGGCGTAAACGTTAGCCGTTTGCAGCCGCTGTCGCTGGACGCGTTGTTGGCGCTGGCCCCGGATGCGCTGTTGGTGTGCACGTCAACCACAGGCATGGGTGAACTGCCGGATCCTTTGGTGCCGCTGTATCACGAAATGCGTGATCGCTTTCCGCTGCTGACTGGTAAGCCGTTTGGCGTCATCGCCCTAGGTGACTCGGCTTACGGCGATACGTTTTGCCAGGCGGGTGAACAGTTCCGTGAACTGCTGCTGGAGTTGCAGGCACGCGAGGCACTGCCGATGCTGCGTCTGGATGCCAGTGAAACCGTTACCCCGGAAACCGATGCCGAGCCCTGGCTGCAGGAGCTGGTTGGCATCCTGCAGGACTGATTTTCAATCTTCGCTGGGCAGTGGCGCGCCGCTGGCCAGCTGCGTCAGCGACTCGTCTTCAAGAAGGATGATCTGGCCATACTGAATTTTCAGCCAGCCCAGACTCTCCAGTCTTTTAAGCAGCTTGTTAATACTCTGGCGTGAGCTGTTGAGCATCTGGCCAAGTGATTCCTGGGACAGTTGTACGCTCAGGCGACGACCTTCATCGTCGGTTTGTCCATAGTTGTGCGCGTGCATCAGCAGCCGTTTGGCCAGCCGTGACGACAGCGGCAGCAGGGCGCTGTCATCGAGCATCGCGAAGGACAATCGGATGCGGCGACAGAGAATGCGCATGAACAGTGGGTAGAGTTCTGGGCGGCGCTCGAGCATCTGGTGGAAGCCGGGGCGTGGAATCATCAGCAGTTCGGTCTGGCCAGAAGCCACTGTGTCATGGGAGCGGGGCAAACCATCGAACAGTGAAATTTCACCGAACCAGCTGCCGGGGCTGAGGATCGCCAGTATGGCTTCGCGGCCATCCTGGCCGATATTGCTGATGCGTGCGCCGCCGCTGATGATGCCGTACAGCCCATCCGGCTGATCGTCCTTGGCATAAACAAACTCACCGTCCTGCAAGGTGCGCACCCGCGCCAGTGCCAGCAGCTCGTCCAGCACGTCCTTTGGCAGCTCTCCGAACCAGCGATTCTGCTGTAACAGCCTGGCCAGCTGCGGGTTGTTGCCCATCTCAGACACTGTAATGTGTTTGACAGTCCGCTTTGCCGTCACCGTCTAGACTCCACTCATACCGAATGTCCCACAGTATGCCGCATGAGCGCTGGGGATGTCCTGTAACGTCAGCGGTCCGAACGGGCCAATTACATTATTCCAACAATAGAGGGTTACCCCATGAACGCTGTACATTCTCTGCCCGAAGTGAGCCTGAAGAACAAGGTCAGCGCCGAAGAGTGGCAAGTACGTGTCGAGCTGGCCGCTGCCTACCGTCTGATCGCCATGTACGGTTGGGACGATCTGGTCTTCACCCACATCTCCGCCAAGATTCCCGGCACCGAGCACTTCCTGATCAACCCTTACGGTCTGATGTTTGATGAAGTGACCGCGTCTAACCTGGTCAAGATCGACCTGCAGGGCAACAAGGTTGAGGAGTCCCCGTACAACGTCAACCCGGCCGGTTTCACCATCCACAGCGCGATCCATGAAGTACGCCACGATGCCAACTGCGTACTGCATACCCACACCGCTGCCGGTATCGCTGTCTCCATCCAGAAAGAAGGCATCCTGCCGATTTCTCAGCAGTCGATCTTCGTTCTGAGCAGTCTGGCCTATCACCACTATGAAGGTGTTGCGCTGAACCACGAAGAGAAGCCGCGTCTGCAGGCTGATCTGGGTAACGCCAACTATCTGGTACTGCACAACCACGGCCTGCTGACCTGCGGCAAGACGGTTGCTGATGCGTTCCTGAACATGTACACCATGCAGCGTTGCTGTGAAATCCAGGTACGCGCCCAGGCACAGAACGCCGAGCTGATCCCGGTTGCCCAGTCGATCCTGGACGGTGCGGCAGCGAGCATCAAGAAAGCTACCAACGGCGCTGGCGCCAACATTGCCTGGCCGGCACTGCTGCGCAAGCTGGATCGCGTCAACCCGGGCTACGACCAGTAAGACGTGGCGCTCACCGGTATCGCCCTGGACGACTGGCTCGCCCAGGGTCAGGTGTTCCGCTATCGCGGGCACCAGATTCGCTGGTGGGAGGCAGGAGCGGGTGAGCCGCTCCTGCTGATCCACGGCTTCCCCTCCGGATCATGGGACTGGCACTTCATTTGGAACGCGCTTGCTGAGCGCTATCGGGTGATCGCGCTGGACATGATCGGCTTTGCCTTCTCCGATAAGCCCCGCAACTATCCCTATAACCTGATTGATCAGGCCGATCTGCAGCAGGCCCTGCTGCAGCACTTGGGCGTTGATCAGTATCACGTGCTGGCGCATGACTACGGTGACAGCGTCGCTCAGGAATTGCTCGCGCGGCATGAGCAGGGGCCTGGATTCTTGCGCTCGATGTGCTTCCTGAACGGTGGGCTGTTTCCGGAAACGCATCATCCGGTCTTATTGCAGAAGCTGCTGATGAGCCCTATCGGCTCATTTATCGGCAGTCGCTACAGCCGGGAGCGGATGGCGCGTACCTTCGGCACTATCTTTGGTCCGCAGACCCCGCCGGACGAGCAGGAGCTGGATGCTTTCTGGCGCATGATCGAATTCAATCAGGGGCCGAAGATCATGCATCGGCTGATCCGCTACATGATCGATCGCAGGGTACATCGTGACCGCTGGGTTGCGGCGATGCAAAAGACGCGAGTTCCGTTACGGGTTATCGATGGCGCAGTGGACCCGGTTTCCGGTGCGCACATGGTCGAGCGTTACCGTCAGCTGGTGCCCGACCCCGATACCGTGCTGCTGCCGCATATCGGTCACTATCCGCAGGTCGAGGCGCCTGAACAGGTACTGGAGCACTATCTGGCATTTCGTCGGCAGCGAGTTGATCAAACGCTACAAACAACAACCCCGGCCTGAGCCGGGGTTGTTGTTTTCAGGCCTGCTCGTCGCGCAGAAAGACCAGTTGGTTCTCACTGCTTGAGGCTGGGTCAAAGCGGTAGCCCTCCAGATTGAAATCCTTCAGGCCTTCCGGATCCTGCAAGCGCTCCTTGATGATGTAGCGGGCCATCAGGCCGCGGGCCTTTTTGGCGTAGAAGCTGATGATCTTGTACTGACCGTTCTTCTGATCCTTGAACACGGTATCGATGACGCGGGCATTCAGCGCTTTGGGTTTGACCGCACCGAAGTATTCCTGCGAGGCCAGATTCACCAGCACCTGATCGCCCTGGGCTGCGAGGTCTTCATTTAGCCACTGGCTGATGCGCTCACCCCAGAAGGTGTACAGATCCTTGCCACGCGGGTTGGCCAGTTTGGTGCCCATCTCCAGTCGGTACGGCTGCATCAGGTCGAGCGGGCGCAGCAGACCGTACAGGCCAGACAGCATGCGCAGGTGCTGCTGGGCAAAAGCGAAGTCGTCGGCACTGAAGTCTTCGGCATTGAGTCCGGTGTACACGTCGCCCTTGAATGCCAGCAGCGCCTGTTTGGCGTTCTGCGGCGTGCTCTCGCGCTCCCAGCTGCCGTAGCGGGCAACGTTGAGGCTGGCCAGCTTGTCCGACAGCGACATCAGCTTGGCGATATCCTGAGGTGACTTTTCGCGCAGCACTTCGATCAGCTCGACGCTGTGTTCGACAAAGCGCGGTTGAGTGCTCTGTTCGATGACCGGTGGCGTGTCGTAATCGAGGGTCTTGGCGGGGGAAATCACCATCAGCATGGGCGTGCTCCTGTCAGCGTGGAGCGCGCATTATGACGGAAACTGGCGGCGGAAGGGGTAATGGGGTGGATAGATGGGGGCTATTGGGCAAAGCTGGTGCTTTGGGCTGGAGGCTTGAAGCTGAAAGCTTGAAGCAGTCCGAGGTGTGTCAGGTATTGAGTGTTTGTTCATGCGCCGGAGATCCGGCTTGACGAGAATTCTGCCCACCTCAGTCTGATTACGCTTCCAGCTTCCAGCTTCCAGCTTCCAGCTTCCAGCTTCCAGCCCGCCCCGGCCGGTAGCCGGGGCGTTCCGGTCAGAGGTGCGTTTCTGCGTACTCAGCCAATGCCGAGCGCGGTACGCCCTGCAGGTGGATGTGTACACCGTGAGGAAAGTCTTTGAAGCATTCGGTCAGATAGGTCAGGCCTGAACTGGTGGCGTTGAGGTAAGGGGTATCGATCTGCGCCAGGTTGCCAAGGCAGATCACCTTTGAGCCGTTGCCGGCGCGGGTGATGATGGTCTTGATCTGGTGCGGGGTCAGGTTCTGGCTTTCATCGATGAGGATGAAGCTCTGCTGGAAGCTGCGGCCGCGGATGTAGTTCAGGGATTTGAACTGCAGCGGGACGCGGTCGAGGATGTATTCCACGCTGCCGTGGGTACTCTCGTCATCCATGTGCAGGGCTTCAAGGTTGTCGGTGATCGCACCGAGCCAGGGTTCCATCTTCTCCTTTTCGGTACCGGGCAAAAAGCCGATGTCTTCATCCAGCCCCTGGGTGCTGCGGGTGGCGATGATGCGCCGGTAGGTCTTGGTGACCATGGTCTGCTCGATGGCGGCGGCCAGCGCCAGAATGGTCTTGCCCGAGCCGGCAGCGCCGGTCAGGTTGACCAGATGGATGTCCGGGTCCATCAGGGCGTACATGGCCAATGCCTGGAAGATGTCGCGTGGGCGTAGCCCCCAACACTCCTGATGCAACATGGGCTCCTGGTGCAGGTCGCGGATCGTCAGCTTGCCGCCGTCGATGCCTTTTACCCAGCCGATGAAGCCCTGGTCATCAATGATGAAGTCGTTGAGGTGCAGGGCCGGCAGGTTGTCGGTCAGCTGCACTTCATGCACGGTCTGGCCGGTCAGCTGCCGGGTTTCAACCTTGGCAACACGCTCCCAGAATGAGCCTTCGATTTCATGGTAACCACGGGCCAGCAGGGAAATGTCGTCCAGCAGCTGGTCGGTGTGGTAGTCCTCGGCATCAATGCCGCAGGCGCGTGCCTTCAGACGCATGTTGATGTCCTTGGACACCAGCACGATGCGACCGTCCGGATAGCGTGACTGCAGCTGGCAGAGCTGGTTGATGATCTTGTTGTCGTTGAGGTCGTTGGGCAGGCAGTGGGCGGGGATCGGGGCTTTGTCCATCAGGATGGCAAGTGTGCCGTTGGGGCCGAGCTTGCCACGCTCGATGGCGACGCCCTGTTCCACCTGGTCGGGTGGTGCGTCACCGAGGGTCTTGTCGATCAGCCGGATGGCCTGGCGACAGTCTGCTGCGGTGCTGGATTTGCCGGATTTGAGTTTGTCGAGTTCTTCCAGAACGGTCATCGGGATGATGACGTGGTGTTCTTCGAAGTTGAGCAGCGCGTTGGGATCGTGAATGAGAACGTTGGTGTCGAGAACGTAGAAGGTGTGCTCTGTCGGTCCGCACGCTTCCATATGCTGTACCTCGCAGTGCCGGTGACGCGACTGTATCAGGCAGCATTGGCTGCGCCTGGCAGTCCACTGGGCCGGTTCGCACAGCGTTCGGGTATCAAGGGATCACCCGAGGCGTGGACCGGTTGTTCGACGTATAACGTAAACAGAATGACCTTCACAAGCGCAAAAAAAGCGTGAGTTAAAAAAACTCGAAAATTGATCAAAGGGGCTGGGCAGGGGGCGAAAAGGCGCGATATAGTCATTGGCCCGGCGACTGAAAAGTGGCCGTTTTTTTTGCCCGAATGGTCAGGTTTCTGGCTGGCGGTGCCCGCTATGCGGATATGCGTAGAGACGCGACATGTCGCGTCCGCAAGGGGGCTGCGGACACAGCATGCTGTGTCCCTACGGTTGTATCCTTACACGTTCTCTAGTTCAGTGACGACCCTGCGGACGACCACCACCGCGGCGGCTGTTGCCGCCGGCTGAACGACGGCGGGCAGCGGCCGCTGCTGCAGCTTGCTCCGCTTCGTTGGCGTCGGTAGCGGCCTTTTCTTCGGCGCTCTGCTCGCGCTTGGGTACCGGCTTGAGGAAGCGCTCTTCCGGCGGGACGCACTCCAGTTTGTTGCCCAGCAGCTCTTCGATCGGCGGCACCTGGAAAGCATCGTCTTCACCGGCCAGACTGATCGACGTGCCCTTGGCGCCGGCGCGGCCGGTACGGCCGATACGGTGGACGTAGTCTTCCGGGTCTTCCGGCAGGGTGTAGTTCACTACGTGGCTGATGCCGTCGATGTGAATGCCGCGGCCGGCAACATCGGTTGCGACCAGCACCTGCAGCTTGCCGCTCTTGAAGTTCTCCAGGGTGCGTACGCGCTTTTGTTGCGGTACGTCGCCGGAGAGCTGGGCGGCGTTGATGCCGTCGCGCATCAGGCGCTCCTGCACCCGGCGCACTTCGTCCTTGCGGTTGGCAAACACCATCACCCGGTCCAGCTCCAGCTGGGTAATCAGGTTGTAGAGCACCTTGTACTTGTCGCGGCCACTGACGGCGTAGACCTTCTGCGTGACGTTCTCGGAGGCGGGACGCTCGGGTTCGATTTCGACGACGGCTGGCTCGTGCGTCCACTGGCGGGCGAGGTTCATTACATCGTCGCTGAAGGTGGCGGAGAACAGCAGCGTCTGGCGGTCACCCTTGCGCGGCGTCTGGCGAATGATCTGGCGGACCTGCGGAATGAAGCCCATGTCGAGCATGCGGTCGGCTTCATCGAGAATCAGTACTTCAAGCAGGTCGAGGTGGACTTCGCCGCGGTTGCAGAAGTCGAGCAGGCGGCCCGGGGTGGCAACCAGAATGTCGCAGTAACGCTGTTCCAGCTGCTTGAGCTGCTTGTCGATATCCATGCCGCCGACGAAGGTCATGACGTTCAGCGGGCAGTGCTTGGTCAGCCCTTCGGCGTCGCTGGCGATCTGCATGACCAGCTCGCGCGTCGGTGCGATGATCAGCGCCCGCGGTTCGCCCATGTAGCGCTCATCCGGCGGTGGCGTTTCCAGCAGCTGGGTGATCGTGGAGACCAGGAACGCGGCGGTCTTGCCGGTGCCGGTCTGTGCCCGGCCGATGGCGTCGTGGCCGCGCAGTGTGCTGCCGAGAACGGCGGCCTGAATCGGGGTGCAGTAGCTGAAGCCCTGATCCTGAATGCCGCGCATCAGCGTGTCTGGCAGCGGGAAATCGTGGAAGCGGGTCTTGCCTTCAGCCGGGGCGACCTGGAAGTCGTTGATGCTCCAGGGTTTGACCGGTGCTGCCTGTGGTTTGGCCGGGCGATTACGCTCGCGGTTGCGTGGCTTGCGTTCCCGGTTGCTGCGTTCCTGCTGCTTGGCTGCAGGGGCGTCACTCGCCTCGCGAGGTGTCATGTCGGCCGCTTTTGGTGTCGGCTCTTCGGTTTTGCTAATCAGCTTTTTCAGTGCTTTGAGCACAGGCTTCTCTCGACTGCATGGAAATTAAAGATCAGGCAGTGTAAAGCAAGGCTGTGCGTTCGCGAAGCCTTGCGGTTGTTTTTTGAACAGACGTGACTGGCGCGTCGATGCTGAATGCGTTCAGAGGCCGAGGCGTTCGACCAGCCAGCGGCGGATGTCGGCAATCTCGTCCATGCACACCTCATGGGCCATCGGGTATTCGAACCAGCGTGTCCGGTGTCCGGCGCCCTGCATCAGGTCGTGAGCTTCGCGGCCCATGGCCAGCGGCAGTACCTCATCAAACCGGCCGTGGGCGCAGAACAGCTCCAGCGCATGCTGCATGGGGTGCTGCTGCAACAGCTGCTCAAGGCCCGGTCCGTAGGTCGACAGCGCCATCACGCCACCGAGCGGCAGCTCGCTGCTTACAGCGGTGCAGAGCACCACGGCGCCGCCTTGGGAGAAGCCGGCCAGAATGATGTTTTCCAGCGCGATGCCCTGTGCGCATTGTTCGTCGATCAACTGGCGAACCAGTGCGACGGCTTCATCAAGGTGCGCCTGATTGATGGCGCGCGCCGGAGACATACCGAGGATGTCGTACCAGCAGGGCATCGGGAAACCGCCGTTGATGGTCACCGGGCGGGTTGGGGCCTGCGGGAAGATGAAGCGGATGCCGTGATCAGCCGGCAGTTGCAGGGCTTCAACCACCGGCACGAAATCGTAGCAGTCGGCGCCCAGGCCGTGCAGCCAGATGACGCTGCGGGTGGCGGGCGAGGCGGGTTCGATGATGTGCGGTGACATGCGGGCTCCAGAGTGTCGGAAAAACGGAGCCCCTTTATACTGCGCTGCGCGGGCAATACCAAGTGCTGCAGCGACCCGCTGGTGGCGGGCCATTGCAGCCGCTGCGAATCAGGCGCGGGACATAAACTTGCCTGACTCGGTGTTGATGCGCAGCACTTCGCCGGTTTCCAGGTACTCGGGGATCTGGATTTCCAGTCCGGTGGCAAAACGCGCGGTCTTGGTGCGGGCGCTGGCTGACGACCCCTTGATGGCGGGCGGGGTTTCTTCAATCGCCATTTCTACCACCGCAGGCAGCTCGATACCGACCAGATTGCCTTCGACCAGCAACCCATACAGGCCTTCAATGCCGTCGTGCAGGTAGGGCAGTTGGTCTTCCAGCTGGTCTGCCGTCAGGGTGAACTGGGCGAAGTCCTCGTTATCCATGAAGGTGTAGCCGTCGGCATCCAGATAGAGAAACTGGACGGGGCGTTTCTGGAAGTCGATGAAGGTGAGGATGTCGTCGCCAGTGAAGCTCTGGTCGAGCTTTTGCTTGGTCTGCACATGGTTGAAACGCACCTTGTACAGCGTGGTGCCACTGCGCGAGGAAGGACTCTTTACGTCGATCTGGCTGACGATATACGGCTGGTTGTTGATCTGGACGATATGGCCTTTTTTCAGTTCGGCAGCTTTTGGCATGACAGCGCACTCAGAGGGTGAAAAGAGGCGCTATTCTGCCCGCAGCCGCCAGACTCGGCAAGCGGCTGCGGGCCCCGTGGTTAGCGGTCCGACGGGCCGTCGGAAGGGTTGCCGGAGGCGTCCTGGTCGGTTGGTGTGATCGGGTCGCTGTCGGCGTTTTTGACCGGGCTGGCGCTGCCAGCGGGGCTGCCTTCGATTCGATAGCTGTGCACCAGTTTGTCGAGCCCTTCGCTGCTGCGCAGGTTGACGTCGAGCTGGCGGAAGGCGATCTCGATGCCGTTTTCCTTGAACAGGCGATCAATCTCCCGGTTGATTTCGTCGATGGCCATATTGCGGTCTGCCAGTTCCTTCACGTGAACCCGCAGCTCGTGATCCAGCGTGCTTTCGCCAAAGTTGAGGAACAGAACCAGCGGTTCCGGATCTTTCAGTACTCGACCGTTGGACTGGGCGATCTGCATCAGCAGCTTGCGGGTCAGCGCGACGTCCGATCCGTAGGCTACGCCAACCTTGATGATGACCCGGGTGATGGTGTCCTGCAGCGACCAGTTGACGATCTGCTCGGTCACAAAGTTCTTGTTCGGAACGATGATCTCCTTGCGGTCGAAATCGGTGATCGTCGTGGCGCGAATGCGAATCCGGTTGATGGTGCCGGAGAGCGGGCCGATGGTAACGACGTCTCCGATACGCACCGGGCGCTCGAACAGGATGATCAGGCCGGAGATGAAGTTGGCGAAAATCTCCTGCAAGCCGAAACCCAGACCAACACCCAGTGCGGCAACCAGCCACTGCAGTTTGTCCCAGCTGACGCCCAGGGTCGACAGGGAAGAGACTAGGCCGAAACCGACGATGACATAGCTAAGCAGGGTAGTGATGGCATAGCTGCTGCCCTGACGCAGTTCCAGGCGCGACAGCACCAGGATTTCCAGCAGACCGGGCAGGTTGCGTGCCAGCGTGATGGTCAGCACAACGGTGACCAGCGCGCCAAGGATGTCGCCAACGCTGATCGGTACGGCTTCGCCGGCGTTCAGGCCGGTGCCTTCGTAGTGCCAGAGTGTCACCGACTCAAGGTAGGACGTGGCACTGATCAGGTCGGCCCAGGTGAAGTACAGGGCAATGCCGAAGGCCAGCAGCAGGGTCAGTTTTGCCAGTCGCAACGACTGCTGGTTGATCTGCTGCAGGTTCATCTCTGGAATCTCGACGGCCACCTCGGTATCGCTCTGGCCTTCGCGTGCCTGCGCGGCCTGTCGTTTGCTGACGGCGCGCTGGTAGGCCAGTCGGCGGCCGGCGACGTTGAGGTTACGCACCACAGTGCCTTCGACCAGCATCCACAGCACAATCAGGTAGAGGCTGTCGATAAAGCGTTCAGCCAGCTTCACCGCGGTGTAGTGGTAGCCCCAGGCGGTCAGGCCGGCCAGCGCCAGCGGCGTGAGGATCAGCACGGCACTTGCTAGATAGTGGACGATGTGTGAGCTGTACAGCGGCTCGCTGCGCAGCATGAAGCGGCCCAGCAGAAAAGACAGTGCGAACATGCCGATCAGCATGGCCGTGCGGCCCATCGGATCGGTGCCGACGTACTCCGGCAGGCTGCCGTGCAGGCCAAGTACCAGCGCCAGCGGCAACAGAATCCAGGTGACGTTGCGCACCAGTTTGCGCAGACGCAGTACCAGCGATTCTTCCCAGTGGAAGTGGCGGATCGCGATTCCGCCCGGATCGAACACCCGGTACATCATGTGCAATACGAACCAGGCCGCGGCCAGTTTGCCGAGCGCTACGCCGAGCACCGGCATGCCGCCTTCGCTATCCAGATAGATCATCAGCCCCAGTGCGCTGAGCAGCAGCGGTACGGTGCTGACGCGCACGGCAGTCAGCACCAGCGCCAGTGGCGTATGCCAGGGCCCGTCTCGACGGAAGTGCCCGACTTCGTCGTGCAGCAGGCTGATCTTGCGCAGTAGCGCCGGGCGTCGCCATAGGCGAATAGCGAGCAGCATCAACACCAGCAGGCACCAAGGCAGGTGGCGCTGCATTGTGGTTACCAGGTGCCGGGCTTGCTGCGGCAAATTAAGTTGATCGAACTGTGTGGCCAGTTGCCCGGGCAGGGCAGTGAGCCAGGTGGTCTCGATCGGGCGGCTGCTGGCAACCCAGAACAGCTGATCGTCGATGGTCTTGCGCAGCCCGCTGCTCAATTGCTGCAGTTGGCGCTGGTTGATCTGCAGTGTGATTGCCTGGTTGATCAGGGTGTTGATGTTGTTGTTGAGCTGCTCGACCAGATTGACTCGTGCACTGACCATTTGCTCCAGCGCCGGGCGCAGCGTGTCGCGCTGGCCGGTCGGAATCTTCAGCAGTAGTTCGTTGAGATAGGCGTCGGGGTTCTGCAGGCTCTGGCTGAGCTGATTCAACTCAAACTGACGCAGCCGCAGGTCAGCGATCTGGTCGGCCAGATTCTTGTCGGTCTCGACCTTGGGCAGTTCGCTCTTCTGTTGATGCAGGATGCGAGACAGCAGCAGGCTGCCTTCCAGTACCGCAATCTGCTGCTCCAGCGCCTTGTCGATCTGCGTCAGGTGTTCGGTCTGCTGTTTGGTTTCAATGTTGTTGCGGGTCACCACGCCAATCTGGCGGGTGGCACTGAGCAGTTCTTCGCTGAGCTGGCGGTTGATGCTGCTCTGGGCTTGCAGCACCTTGTTCTGGCTTTGCTCCTCGGGCAGGGTCGCGTCACTCACTGCCTGCTCCGAGGCAGATTCCCGCTTGTCGTTGATGACGCTCTGCAACAGCCGAATATCTGCTTCTATACGTTTGATCTGCAGGGTCAGCAGGTTCTTTTGCTGGTTGGCCAGATCCTGCAGCACGTTGTTGCCCGCCAGTTTCTGACGCAGCAGTTCGCTGCTGGCGCTGAGCTGGTTGAGTTCCGCCTGCAGCTGATCGATGCGGGCGCGGGTCAGCGCCGTCGGCGTAAGGCGCTGCTGGGCGCGCAATTGCTCGCTGAGGGTCTGACTGCGGGTCTGGTTTTCGGATACCGCGGCCTGGGTGCGTTCGGGGCGCGTTTGCGCTGAGATCAACTGCCCGTTGACCTCTGTTAGATCGTTCTGCCAGGTGAACATCTGGCTGACCTGCTCGCTCAGGCGCGTTTCCAGCTCCTTGAGACTGAGCCGCTCAAGCTGCTCCCGGCTGGTCTGGTTGTCGGCCTTTGCCAGTCGATTGAATTCGGTTCGTACGGTCTGGGTCTGGCGCGGGGCGTCGGCCAATTGCTGTTGCAGGTCTTCCTGTTCCTGACGTATCTGCCGGGTCTGCTGCAGAAAGCTCAGGGTGTTCTGATAAAGGTCACTCAGCTCGCGCTTTTCCGCTTCCGGCAGGCTGCCGTTGGCGGTGCTTTCGATGGTGGCATTGAGGCTTTCGATTTGCTGATCGAGGGCGCTGGAGGCGTTGTCCTGCGCCCAGATCACGGGCGCGAACAGCAGGCAACAGAGCAGCAGCAGGGTGTGGCGCGGCATGAAAGGGTTCCTGAATTGACCTGAGGGAAGGTTAGCCGTCCTGTTGCAGCTTGGGAAGTTGACCATATCCGCCGCCGCGGGTTCCTGCGACCATAATGCAACAGGCCACCCGAAGGTGGCCTGTTGAGATGCCGCAAGCGGCGGGACGGTCACGCGCTGATCAGAACCAGCCGTCCTGCATGTCGAAACAGGTCAGGTCGCGGTTTTCCAGCACGTTCAGGTCGTGGTGGCAGGACGGCACTTCCCAGCGCAGGAAGTAGCGGGCGGCCTGCAGCTTACCCTGATAGAACGCGGTGTCGGCTTCGTTGCCGGCAGCCAGGCCCTGCTGAGCCTTGATTGCCTGCTCCAGCCAGCGCCAGCCGATCACCATGTGGCCGAACGCCTTCAGATACAGCGCCGAGTTGGCCAGTGCTTCGTTGACTTTGCCCTGACCCATGTCGCCCAGCAGGGCCATGGTGACGCTGCCGATGTGCGCGTGCAGCTTTTCCAGCGGCTCGCGCAGCTCGTTCAGCTCGCTGTACTCGGCAGCGCGCTTGCAGCAGCTTTGAATAATGCCAGACAGCTGCTTGAGCGCGGCGCCGCCGTTCATGGTGACCTTGCGGGCCAGCAGGTCGAGCGACTGGATGCCATTGGTGCCTTCGTGGATCGGGTTCAGGCGGTTATCGCGGTAGAACTGCTCGACCGGGTACTCACGGGTATAACCGTGACCGCCGAGGATCTGGATTGCCAGCTCGTTGGCCTTGAGGCAGTAGTCGGACGGCCAGGCCTTGACGATCGGGGTCAGCAGATCAAGCAGTTGCAGCGCGCTCTTGCGCTCTTCTTCGGTGTCCAGCGTCTCGGTGTCGTCGAACAGGCGGGAGGCGTACAGACCCAGGTCAAAGGCGCCTTCAACGTAGGCCTTCTGCGCCAGCAGCATGCGTTTGACGTCGGCGTGTTCGATGATCGAGACCTGCGGCGCGTTCGGGTTCTTGCCGTCTGGCAGACGGCCCTGCGGGCGCTCGCGGGCGTAGTTCAGCGAGTACAGGTAGCCGGCGTAGCCGAGCATCACTGCGCCCATGCCAACGCCGATGCGCGCCTCGTTCATCATCTGGAACATGTAGGACAGGCCGTGGTGCGGCTTGCCGACCAGATAGCCGACGCAGCTCTCTTTGTCGCCAAAGTTCAGCGCGGTGGAGGTGGTGCCGCGCCAGCCCATCTTGTGGAACAGGCCCGCCAGCGTCACGTCGTTGCGCTCACCGAGGGAGCCATCGTCGTTGACCAGGAACTTGGGCACGATGAACAGCGAGATGCCTTTTACGCCGGGCGGCGCGTCGGGCAGCTTGGCCAGCACCATGTGCACGATGTTCTCGGACAGCGGGTGATCGCCGCCGGAAATGAAAATCTTGTTGCCTTTCAGGAGATAGGTGCCGTCACCGGCCGGCTCGGCCTTGGTGCGAATGTCGGACAACGAGGAACCGGCGTGCGGCTCGGTCAGCGCCATGGTGCCGAAGAAACGGCCTTCGATCATTGGCTGCAGGTAACGCTCTTTCTGCTCTTCGGTGCCGAAGCTCTCGATCAGGTTGGCGGCGCCCATGGTCAGCATCGCGTAGGACGAGGTCGCTGCGTTGGCCGACTGGAAGTGGGCGAAGCAGGCCTGCGACAGCAGGTTCGGCATTTGCATGCCGCCCTGCTCAAAGGTGCGGGTCGCGTTCAGAAAGCCCGCTTCGAGGAAGGCATCGACCGCCGGTTTGACTTCCGGGATCAGCTCGGCCGCGCCGTTGACGTACTTCGGCTCGTTCTCGTCATTCTTGCGGTTGTGCGGTGCGAACAGCTTTTCCGCGATGGTGCGGGCGGTGCCGATGGCCGCGTCGAAGGTCTCGCGGTTGTGGTCGGCAAAGCGCGGGCGCTCGGTCAGCGCTTCGGCGTCCAGCACTTCGTACAGTTCAAATGCAAGGTTGCGTTGGTCGATCAGCAGTTCGGACATGTCGGTCACCTCAGAAGTAATCGCCGGGCAGTGTATTGAGTCGTTTTCACTCAGGGAACGGCCATTGATGGGCTTGATAGGCGCAAATCAGAAGAGCCGAAGCGCCGGCTCATCCATTGCGGCGCGCTGCTCGCGCAGGGTCAGGATCTGATCGGCCCAGTATCGTTCCTGGGCAAACCAGGGGAAGTGCATCGGGAACGCCGGATCCTCCCAGCGTCGCGCCAGCCAGGCACTGTAGTGCACCAGCCGCAGGCTGCGCAGCGGTTCGATCAAGGCCAGCTCGGCCGGGTTGAAATCGTGGAACTCGTTGTAGCCGTCGATCAACTCAGACAGCTGTGCCTGGCGCTGGTCACGCTCACCCGAGAGCATCATCCACAGATCCTGTATCGCCGGGCCCATGCGGCAGTCGTCCAGGTCGACCATATACAGGCTGTCGTCGCGCCACAGCAGGTTGCCGACGTGCAGGTCACCGTGCAGACGGATGTGCTGCGCGGGGTGCGCATCCAGGCGCTGCTTAACCACCTGCAGCAGGTCTTCGGCGACAGAGAAGTAGGCGGGTTGCAGGCTGGCAGGGACGACATCGGCACTGCGCAGGTAGTCGATGCTGTCGCGGCCGAAGCTTTGCCAGTCCAGTGTCGGGCGGTGCTTGAACGGGTGCATCGAGCCGACAGCGTGCAGGCGGCCGAGCAGGCGGCCGAGCATCAGCAGGTGGTCCGGGTCGTCCAGTTCGGGTGCATGGCCGCCGAAACGCCGAAACAGGCTGAAGCGAAAGCCCGCGTGCTCAAACAGGGTCTGGCCGTCGATCTGCTCCGGGGCGATGACCGGGATGTCACGTTCCGCCAGCTCCAGGCTGAAGGTGTGCTCCTCGATGATGGAGGCATCGCTCCAGCGGTCCGGGCGGTAGAACTTGGCGATCAGTGGCGCGGCACCTTCGATGCCGACCTGAAATACGCGGTTCTCGTAGCTGTTGAGGGTCAGGATGCGCGCATCAGAGAGGTAGCCGAGCGACTCGACCGCGTCCAGCACGGTGTCAGGGGTGAGGGTAGAAAAAGGGTGGCTGGACATGGTGTTGGCTCTGAAGCAAGGCGTGGCTGAGACCGCACAGGGTAGCAGGAGTTGGCGGCAGAAGCGCCGTATTCAAGGCGTGCGGGCAACACACCAGACCTGTACCGAGGCGGCCCCGGCGCGCAGCAGGGTATGGCTGGCCTCGCTCAGGGTGACACCGGTGGTCATCACGTCATCGATCAGCGCCAGGTGTTTGCCGCGCAGTTGCCCGGGCTCCGGGCAGCTAAACGCGCCGCGCAGATTCTGGCGCCTTGTCTTGGCGTCCAGCCCCTGTTGCGGCAGGGTTGCCCGCGTGCGCTCAAGTAATCCGGGACGGCAAGCTAGGTGAGTGTGCCGGGCAACATCACGAGCCAGCTCGCAGGCCTGATTGTAGCCCCGCTGCGCCTGTCGCTTGCGGTGCATCGGCACCGGCAGCAGCAGGTCAGGGCAGGGGGCGATGTCTTGCTGCAGCCAATCTGCTGCTGCCTGCGCAAGCAGTTGGCCGAGCAGTCGACCAATGTCGGTCTGGCTGTGGTATTTGAATGCCGGGATCAGGCTGTCGACAGGAAACCGGTAGATCAGCGGCGTCAGCGCATGACTGAATGGCGGCGGTGCCGCGAGGCAGCGGCCGCACTGCACAGCCGGGTGCGGCAATGGCAGGGCGCAACGCTGACAGCAGGCCTGTTGCCAGGGCAGGTCGGTTTCACAGCCGATGCAAAGTTGCGTGTCTGGCTGCGGGTTGGCACCAAGGCAGAGAGCGCACTGGCTGATTAGGTTGTTTTTTATCCAAATGTAAACCTTGTAGTTTTTCAAAGGTTGACAGCCTCCGTGCCGTCGTTATGATGCTCGGCAGAGTCGGAACCCGCCCGGTTCCCCTGCCAATTCGAAGGGACAAGACCCCATGACTGCATCCGTGACCCGCCACGACTGGACTCTGGCAGAAGTGCTGGAGCTGTTCAATCAGCCGTTCAACGATCTGCTGTTTCACGCACAGACCGTACATCGCAAGCATTTCGACCCCAATCGGGTGCAGGTGTCCACACTGCTGTCGATCAAGACCGGCGCCTGCCCGGAAGACTGCAAGTACTGCCCGCAGTCCGGCCACTACAACACCGGGCTGGACAAGGAAAAGCTGATGGAGGTCGAGAAGGTGCTCAAGGCTGCGGCCGACGCCAAGGCGATCGGTTCCACCCGCTTTTGCATGGGCGCCGCCTGGAAGCATCCTTCGGCCAAGGACATGCCGTACGTCATCAAGATGGTTGAGGGCGTCAAGGCGCTGGGCCTGGAAACCTGCATGACCCTGGGCAAGCTGAGCAAGGAGCAGACCGAGGCGCTGGCTGAGGCGGGGCTGGACTACTACAACCACAACCTCGATACCTCGCCTGAGTTCTACGGCAACATCATCACCACCCGTACCTACGCCGACCGGCTGGAAACCCTGTCGCATGTGCGCGACGCGGGTATGAAAATCTGCTCTGGCGGGATTCTCGGCATGGGTGAGTCACTGAAAGATCGTGCCGGTCTGCTGATTCAGCTGGCTAATCTGCCGGAGCACCCGGAGAGCGTGCCGATCAACATGCTGGTCAAGGTGCAGGGCACACCGCTGGCCGAGGAGAAGGACGTTGATCCGTTCGACTTCATCCGCATGCTGGCCGTTGCCCGGATCATGATGCCTGAGTCTCACGTGCGCCTGTCTGCCGGTCGCGAGCAAATGAATGAGCAGATGCAGGCGCTGGCGTTCTTTGCTGGCGCCAACTCGATTTTCTACGGCGAGAAGCTGCTGACCACTGGCAACCCGCAGGCCGACAAGGACATGCAACTGTTCGCCCGTCTCGGCATCAAGCCGGAAGAACGCCAGGAGCACGCCGATGAGGTGCATCAAGCGGCGATTGAGCAGGCATTGGTCGAACAGCGCGAAAGTACGCTTTTTGTTAACGCAGCGGTTTAGGACAAGCGAGAGGCTGGAAGCTGGAAGCCTGAAGCTGGAAGATCCGGTTTTGTGTTGGGGCTGATTGCTTTCGATAACTCAGAGCGTTGTTGAGGTCCTACACACTCTGACTTCCAGCTTCCAGCTTCCAGCTTCCAGCTTCCAGCTTCCAGCAAAAGCGACTTTTACAACTCATGACTTTTAATCTAGGTTCCCGCCTGGCCGAGCGCCGTGCTGCGCACCTCTACCGCCATCGACCGCTATTGCAGACACCGCAGGGCGTCGAGGTGCGGGTTGATGGCGAGCCGTTGCTCAGCTTCTGCAGTAACGACTATCTCGGGCTGGCCAACGATCCGCGCATCAACGAGGCGTTTGTCGATGGCGTGCGGCGGTGGGGTACGGGCGGAGGCGCGTCGCATCTGGTGACCGGGCATTCCGGTGCCCATCATGCCCTAGAAGAGGCACTGGCTGAGTTTACCGGCCGGCCGCGGGCGTTGCTGATGTCCAGCGGCTACATGGCCAATATGGGCACCGTCACTGCGCTGGTCGGGCAGGGCGATACGGTGCTGGAGGATCGACTCAATCACGCGTCGCTGCTCGATGCCGGTCTGCTCAGCAGTGCGCGTTTCTCGCGCTATCTGCACAATGACGTAGACAGCTTGCGTGGCCGCTTGAGCAAGGCTCAGGGCAATACGCTGGTGGTGACCGATGGTGTGTTCAGCATGGACGGTGATCTGGCCGACTTGCCGGCGCTGTGTGCCGAGGCTGCAGCGGCAGGCGCCTGGCTAATGGTCGATGACGCCCATGGCTTCGGCTGCCTTGGCGCGCAGGGTGGTGGCATCGTCGAGCATTATGGGTTGTCGGCGGAGCAGGTGCCGGTGCTGATCGGCACCCTCGGCAAGGCGTTTGGGACTGCCGGCGCTTTTGTTGCCGGCAGCGAAGAGCTGATCGAAACCCTGATTCAGTTTGCGCGCCCCTACATCTATACCACCAGCCAGCCGCCGGCCGTGGCGCACGCGACCTTGACTGCACTGCAACTGGTGCGTGAAGAGCATTGGCGCCGAGACCATCTCGCTGCGTTGATCCGTCGTTTTCGGGCTGGAGTGAGTGCGCTCGGACTTGAACTGATGGACAGCCCAACGCCTATCCAGCCGATTGTGGTCGGCAGCAGCGAACGTGCGCTTGCACTGTCTGCCGCGCTGCGTGCGCGAGGGTTGCTGGTGACCGCCATTCGCCCGCCGACCGTACCGCAGGGCACCGCGAGACTGCGTGTTACTCTCAGCGCCGCTCATACCGAACAACAGGTCGATCGCCTGCTCGATGCGCTCGGGCAGGCGCACAAGGAACTGAACGATGAATAACCTTACGTTACTGCCGGGCTGGGCGCTGGCCGCCAGCAACCTGTTGCCGCTGCAGCAGGCATTGCAGGAGCGCCTGCCTGCGCTGAACATCCAGTTGGCGGAACTGCCATCGTTGCAGATGTCGACGCTGGAACCCGATTTGACCGCGCTGGCCGAGGCGTTGCCCGCCGGTTGGCTGGCCGGCTGGTCGCTTGGCGGGATGCTGGCAGTGCAGCTGCAGCGGCGCTTCCCCGAGCGCTTCTGTGGCGTCATCACCATTGCCAGTAACGCCTGCTTTGCGGTGCGCGACGGCTGGCCGCAGGCGATGGCGGTCGACACCTTCAAGGCGTTCCTGAGTGACGCTCGCGAGCAGCCGGAGCGCATTCTCAAGCGATTTTCACTGCTGGCAACCCAAGGCAGTGAGCGTGGCCGCGAGCTGAGCAAGCAGCTCCAGTGGAGTGATGCCGATCCGTTGCAGCGGCTTAATCAGCTGGCGTTGCTCGGTGTGATGGACAATCGCATTCCGTTGCAGCGCTGTGCTCAGCCGGTGCTGCATTGTCTTGGCGGCAGTGATGCGCTGGTGCCAGCGGCAGTCGAAGCTGACTTGCAGGCACTTAACGAAAAAGCCCGGGTGAGGGTTCTGCCGCAGGCCAGTCATGCGTTGCCGCTGGAAGCGCCGCTGTGGCTGGCGGGTGAAATCGCTGACTGGCTGGATGGGCAATGAGCGACGTCGCTATCGACAAGCAAGCGGTCGCCGCCTCCTTCAGCAAGGCAGCGGCCACCTATGATCAGGTCGCCGAACTGCAGCGCAGTGTCGGCACCAATCTGCTTTCGCGCCTGCCTGATGCGCTGCACGTCGAGCGTATTGTTGATCTGGGTTGCGGCACTGGTTACTTCAGTCGTGCGCTGAACCGGCGTTTTGGGCAGCCGGTGCTGGGGTTGGATATTGCCGAAGGCATGCTGCGTTATGCCCGCGCCCAAGGGCCTGCTTCGTCGCATTGGGTTGCCGCCGACGCCGAAGCCTTGCCGTTGCGCTCCGCCTCGCAGCAGCTGCTGTTCTCCAGTCTGGCGCTGCAGTGGTGTCCGGACCTGTCGCAGGCACTGCGAGAAGCGCTGCGGGTGTTGGAGCCGGGCGGCTGTATTGCCTTTAATACGTTGGTCGAGGGCACGTTGCAGGAGTTGCGCGATGCCTGGCATGCGGTCGATGGATATGTCCACGTCAATCGCTTCATGCCGCTTGAGCAGGTGCAGCAGATGCTCGCCGGCGCGGGCTTTGCGAGCTGGCGCTGTGAGGTGGAGACGCATGTGCTGCATTACCCGCAACTCAGCGGCCTTACCCATGAGCTGAAGGCGCTCGGCGCGCACAATCTCAATTCCGGCCGCCCCGGCGGACTGACCGGCCGCGCCCGGCTGCGCGCGTTGACCGCAGCTTACGAGTCCTTCCGCCAGCCCGCCGGACTGCCCGCGACCTATCAGGTTGCCCAGATCATTCTGCACAAAGGCCGCTAGGCCTGAAGGAGCCCACATGAGCAAACGTTACTTCGTTACCGGTACCGATACCGAGATTGGTAAAACCACGATTGCGGCCGGCTTGCTCTGCGCTGCCCGTCAGCGTGGTCTGACCACCGCCGGGGTAAAACCGGTTGCCGCAGGTTGTGAGCGCACATCGGAAGGGCTGCGCAACGAAGATGCGCTGGCGTTGCAGGCGCAGTGCAGCCCGCCGCTGGCCTATGAATTGATCAACCCGGTTACGCTGGAAGCGGCTATTGCCCCGCACATAGCGGCGCAGGAGGAGCAGGTCGAGCTGACGGCGGCGGGACTCGCGGCTGCGTGCGCAACAGTATTCGGGCGGAACACCGACCTGACACTGGTGGAAGGTGCCGGCGGCTGGTGTGTGCCGCTGAATGACAGTGAGTTGCTCTCGCAGGTAGCTATCGCCCAAAAGTTGCCGGTAGTGCTGGTGGTCGGCATGCGTCTGGGCTGCATCAATCATGCGCTGCTCAGCTGTCGCGCGATTGCTGCTGACGGGCTGGAGCTGGCCGGTTGGGTTGCCAACTACGTCGATCCGGATATGAGTCGCCCGGATGAGAACCTGGCGACGCTCAGGCAGTTGATCAAGGCGCCGTGTCTGGGCGTGGTGCCGCGTCTGGCGTCTGCTGATGCCACCACGGTTGCGGGCTACCTGGACGTTTCACCATTGGTCTGAGACGACCAGTGGTGTTGGGCTGCAACGCCCATCTGTGCTTGAATGTTGGTGTGTATCCACCCAGAGACTATGCCATGGCAACCCTCGACTTGATTTCCTCTGGCCTCGCCAGTGTGCGTCAGGGCCAAAACCGCATCAGCGGTGCGGCATCCGATATCGCTCGCGCAGCTCTGCCGGTCGATCCTGCAGCGACAACTGCGCAGCCTGCTCAGCCTGCTACCGGGCAAGCAGCGGCCTCTACGCCTGTTGAAACGTCCCGCCCGGTGAATCTGGTAGACAGTCTGGTTGAGCTGCAACAGGGCCGTCAGGAAGCAGAAGCGGGCGCGTCGGTTATCGACACCGCTGATGAAGTGCTGGGCACCTTGCTGGACGTTACTGCCTGAGCCTGATCGGGCTCATTTGCTTGTCCCGCCCACATGATCTCCGTCGGCAGCAGTCAAAGCACCTATATCCCCTCCGCGGTCACCACGTTGACCGCGCGGTCTATCGCGGTCAGCGATAATGCACCGGTTGATGAACCCAACACGCTTTTTACTCCGGTAGACGAGTCCCGCGAAACCGCATCCGATTCAGCAACACCTGACGCCACGGCTGATGCCGAACTGGCGGAGGCAGAGCGTAGCAAGCGTTCCCAGCTCGCCAAGGCTGAGGCAAGCCTGGCGCAGGCGGAGCAGGCCGAGATCAGAGAGCTGGCGGCTCGTGACCGCGAGGTGCGTGCGCATGAGCAGGCCCACATGTCTGTTGGTGGTCAGCACGCGGGCTCGGTCTCCTTTACCTACGAGCGCGGCCCGGACGGACGCATGTACGCGGTGGGCGGCGAGGTGCCGATCGATACCGCGCCGGTCGTGGGCGATCCACAGGCAACTATCGACAAGATGGAGCAGGTGCGTCGCGCGGCACTGGCGCCCGCAGAGCCGTCGGCCCAGGATCGCTCGGTTGCCGCGCAGGCTGCGCAGCTAATCGCCCAGGCGCGGGCAGAGCTGGCTTCAGGCTCTGCGGAGTCCACCGACAAGGCATCCTCAGACAGTAATGCGCAGGCTGCTGACGAGGAGTCAGACGACGGCGCATCAGCCGCTGCCACCAGCGCCAACCTCTCCCTCTACCGCAGCGTCGCAGCGGACAGCGCGGTGCCTGCCCTGCGCGCCGAAGCCTGAGCCTGCCTGCCGCAGCACGCAGGCGACCCGCTTTCTATACTCATTTTTGTTGATACCGCGTCATTCACGCGGGGGTTGACATTGTTCAGGCGTAAACGTATGTTTCAAACGTCTGTTTGAATCCGGGCTGCAAAGCAGCTCAAAACCGCAGCCTCGGCTGCCCGCGCATACTGATAATTACTTGAGGTCCAGTACCATGCCCGATTACAAGGCTCCCCTGCGTGACATTCGTTTCGTCCGCGATGAACTCCTGGGTTATGAAGAGCACTATCAGAGCCTGCCCGGCTGCGAAGAAGCCACGCCTGATATGGTTAACGCCATTCTGGAAGAGGGCGCCAAATTCTGTGAGCAGGTCATTGCCCCGCTGAACCGCATTGGCGATACCGAAGGCTGCACCTGGAGCCCGGAGGGTGTCACCACCCCGACCGGTTTCAAGGAAGCCTACCAGCAGTACGTTGAAGGCGGCTGGCCGAGCCTGGCCCATGACGTTGACCACGGCGGCCAGGGTCTGCCCGAGTCTCTGGGGCTGGCAATCAGCGAAATGGTTGGCCAGGCCAACTGGTCCTGGGGCATGTATCCCGGCCTGTCCCACGGCGCCATGAACACGCTGGACGCCCATGGCACTGACGAGCAGAAGCACACCTACCTGACCAAGCTGGTTTCCGGTCAGTGGACCGGCACCATGTGTCTGACCGAACCGCACTGCGGTACCGACCTGGGCATGCTGCGTACCAAGGCCGAGCCGCAGGCTGACGGCACCTACAAGGTGTCCGGTACCAAGATCTTCATCTCCTCCGGTGAACACGACATGGCCGAGAACATCGTCCACATCGTTCTGGCGCGTCTGCCTGATGCACCGGCTGGCACCAAGGGTATTTCCCTGTTCATCGTTCCGAAGTTCCTGCCCGATGCCAATGGCGAAGTCGGTGAGCGTAACGGCGTGACCTGTGGCTCGCTCGAGCACAAGATGGGTATTCACGGCAACGCGACCTGCGTAATGAACTTCGACAGCGCTACCGGCTACCTGATTGGCGAGGCCAACAAGGGCCTGAACTGCATGTTCACCTTCATGAACACTGCGCGTCTGGGTACTGCTCTGCAGGGCCTGGCGCACGCTGAAGTCGCTTTCCAGGGTGGCATCACTTACGCCCGTGAGCGTCTGCAGATGCGCGCTCTGACTGGCCCGAAAGCACCGGAAAAGGCAGCGGATCCGATCATCGTTCACCCGGACGTACGTCGCATGCTGCTGACCATGAAGGCGTTCGCCGAAGGCAACCGTGCGATGGTTTACTTCACCGCCAAGCAGGTCGATATCGTCAAGAACAGCAAAGACGCCGAGCAGAAGAAGCAGGCTGACGCGATGCTGGCCTTCCTGACGCCGATCGCCAAGGCATTCATGACCGAAGTTGGTTTTGAAGCGGCTAACCACGGTGTGCAGATCTACGGTGGCCACGGCTTCATCGCTGAATGGGGTATGGAGCAGAACGTACGTGATGCACGTATCTCCATGCTGTATGAAGGCACCACTGGTATTCAGGCGCTCGACCTGCTGGGTCGCAAGGTGCTGATGAGCCAGGGCGAAGCGCTGAAGGGCTTCACCAAGATCGTTCACAAGTTCTGCCAGACCAACGAAGGTAACGAAGCTATCGCCGAGTTTGTTGCGCCGCTGGCTGCACTGAACAAGGAATGGGGCGAGCTGACCATGAAGATCGGCATGGCTGCGATGAAAGACCGCGAAATGGTCGGCGCCGCATCTGTCGATTACCTGATGTACAGCGGTTACGCTTGCCTGGCCTACTTCTGGGCTGACATGGCGCGTGTTGCTGCAGAGAAACTGGCAGCTGGCACCAGCGAAGAAGGCTTCTACAAGGCCAAGCTGCAGACCGCTCGTTTCTACTATCAGCGCATCCTGCCGCGTGTTCGCACTCACGTTGAGGCGATCATGTCCGGTGCCGATAACCTGATGGATATGGAAGTCGACAACTTCGCGCTGGGCTACTGATAGCCAGGCCGTTGACGGCATAAAAAACGCCGCCAGTGAAAGCTGGCGGCGTTTTTTATTGTCTGCCGAAAAGCAGACGCGAGATCAAAGCCCCTTGGCGGCGTCTGCCAGTAGGCGAATGGCCTTGAACAGCTTGCGCGCTGCTGCTGGTGGTTTGTTCTGTTCCGCTTCCTTGGCAGCCTGGCGCACGAGCTGGCGCAATTGCTGGCGGTCACCATCGGGGTAGGCGTGCATGAACAGTTCCAGCTCGTCGGCGCGGCCAGTGAGTAGGCGGTCCCTCCAGCGTTCCATCTGGTGAAAGTGCTGGTTGTGCGCGGCGCTGCTGCTGTCGAACAGGTCAAGGTAGGTCTGCACCTGCTCGATATTCTGGTCGCGCATCAGTTTGCCGACATAACTCATGTGGCGCTTGAGTGCGCCGCGGGCGGTGTGGCGGTTGGCTTCGGCCAGCGCCAGGCGCAGCTTGTCGGTCAGCTCAAGCTTGGCCAGTTGATCGGGCTTGAGTGCCAGCAGGCGCTTGCCCATGTCCTGCAGGGCGTCCATTTCCCGCTTGATCTGGCTCTTGCTCTTGCCCTCATCAATGGGCTCGAGGGATTCGTCGTCGTGAAACTCGGTCATGGTGATCCTGTCTGGATAGATACGCGCCGGCGGTGGCCGGGGTGCCAATGATACCCGTTTCACGGTGGCTGCGGCCAATCCGTGGTGGTCTCCGGTTGCGCAACCTCGCTACAATGGCCGCTTGATCCGGAGGTGATATGAGCGCGAATACGATCAGCGTAGCCGAGAATCCTGAAGTCCTGAAGCAGGCGCTGGAGCAGCGTGTAGCCTTCATCGTTGATGAAGCGCGTCGTCAGGGGGCGACAGGCAGTGAAGTTGCCGTCAGCCAGAGTACGGGGCTGTCCGTTGGTGTGCGCGGTGGTGAAGTGGAGACAGTCGAGTTCAATCGAGACCAGGGCTTTGCGATCACCCTCTATGCCGGCAAGCGTAAAGGCTCAGTCAGCACCTCTGATACCTCCGATGATGCTATTCGTCGCGCGGTCGAGACCGCGCTGGCAATTGCCCGACATGCCTCTGAGGACCCGTGCTCCGGGCTTGCGGATGCTGATCTGATGGCCGCAGAGCTGCCGGATCTGGATCTGTTTCACCCGTGGGAGCTGTCTGCCGAGCAGGCGATTGACCGTGCGCTGGAGCTCGAGCGCTCTGCGCTGGCGGTTGATTCGAGACTGACCACGGACAGTGCCCAGATCAGCAGTCAGCAAGGCTGTCGCGTGTATGGCAATAGCCACGGCTTTATCGGTAGCGCACTCAGCAGCCGCCACAGCAGTGCGGCGGTGATGATCGTGTCGTCCGAGCAGGGCATGCAGCGTGACTACTGGTATGCGGTTGATCGTGTGCCAGGCCGCTTGCCGAGTGAGCAGGCGGTAGGGCGCAAGGCGGGTGAGCGCACCCTGTCGCGGTTGAACCCGCGCACCGTCAAGACTGCCAAGGTGCCGGTGCTGTTTGCCGCGGATCAGGCCGCGGGGCTGGTCGGGCATCTGTTTGGCGCAATCTCCGGCGGTGCGGTATATCGCCAGTCCACGTTTTTGCTCGACGCGCTGGGCCAGCCAATCTTCCCGAGCTGGATGACCATGCGTGAGGCGCCCTATCTGAAGCAGGGGCTCGGCAGTTCTGCGTTCGACGGCGATGGCCTGCAGACCCGTGAACAGGCGTTCATTGAGAACGGAGAACTGGTCAGCTGGTTGCTGAGTACCTACTCCGGGCGCAAGCTTAATCTGCCCAGCACCGCCAACGCCGGTGGCGTGCATAACCTGCAGGTCACCAGTAACGCAGGTGATCTGGATGCGCTGCTCAAGGAGATGGGGACCGGTCTGCTGGTGACCGAGCTGATGGGGCAGGGCGTCAATGGGGTGACCGGGGATTATTCCCGCGGTGCTGGCGGGTTCTGGGTCGAAAATGGCGAGATTCAGTATCCGGTCAGCGAAATCACCATCGCCGGCAACCTCAGGGAGATGTACGCCAACCTGCGCTGCGTGGGAAGCGACCTTGAGCGACGCGGTAACTATCTGACCGGCAGCTGGCTGGTGGATGGCATGACGGTGGGCGGCGCGTAGCGCCCCCTACCGCTGGAGGCTGGGGGCTTGAAGCTTGAAGCAGTTCGGGTTGTTGCGGATATTGGTGTTTAGTTTTGGGGGGCTGAAGGCTTGAAGCGGTCTGTGTCCCTGCGAGTATTGGTTCTTCGTTTATGTTCCGCACTTTTTGTTTGACATGTTTTGGCTCGGATTTACCCTGTCCAGCCTCCAGCCTCCAGCCTCCAGCCTCCAGCCTCCAGCCTCCAGCCTCCAGC
>JAYNRF010000028.1:0-48751 GCA_038114645.1 Pseudomonadaceae bacterium
CTTCCAGCTTCCAGCTTCCAGCTTCCAGCTTCCAGCTTCCAGCTTCCAGCTTCCGCCCTCAGGCGTCCGCGCGCAGCGCGTCGGCCTTGTCCGTCTTCTCCCACGGGAAGGCGGTGAAGGTGTCACCCTTGACCGTCATCTCGAACGGGTTGCGGCCGAAGTGGCCGTACGCCGCGGTGGCGCGGTACATCGGGTGCAGCAGGTCGAGCATGCGGGTAATGGCGTACGGACGCAGGTCGAAGTGCTGACGGACCAGCTGGATGATCTTCTCGTCGCTGATCTTGCCGGTGCCGAAGGTGTTGATCGATACCGAGGTCGGCTGCGCCACGCCGATGGCGTAGGACACCTGAATCTCGCACTTGTCGGCCAGACCGGCAGCCACAATGTTCTTGGCCACGTAGCGACCAGCGTAGGCGGCGCTGCGGTCAACCTTGGACGGATCCTTGCCGGAGAACGCGCCGCCACCGTGGCGAGCCATGCCGCCGTAGGTGTCGACGATGATCTTGCGACCGGTCAGGCCGCAGTCGCCCACCGGGCCGCCGATGACGAACTTGCCGGTCGGGTTGATGTGGTACTGGGTGCCGGAGTGCAGCAGTTCGGCCGGGATCACCTTTTTGACGATCTCTTCCATCACCGCTTCGCGCAGGTCGCTCTGGCTGATTTCCGGGTTGTGCTGGGTCGACAGCACGATGGCGTCGATACCGGTGACGATGCCGTTCTCGTAGCGGCAGGTGACCTGCGACTTGGCGTCCGGGCGCAGCCAGTTGAGGCTGCCGTCCTTGCGGGCTTCGGCCTGACGCTCGACCAGGCGGTGAGCGAAGGTGATCGGAGCCGGCATCAGTACGTCGGTTTCGTTGCTGGCGTAGCCGAACATCAGGCCCTGGTCGCCAGCGCCCTGGTCTTCCGGTTTCTGGCGGTCAACGCCCTGGGCGATGTCCGGCGACTGCTTGCCGATGATGTTGATCACACCGCAGGTGGCGCCGTCGTAGCCGACGTCCGAGGAGGTGTAGCCGATGTCGCAGATCACGCCGCGCACCAGGTCTTCCAGGTCAACCCAGGCGCTGGTGGTGATTTCGCCGCCGACGATGGCAACACCGGTCTTGACCATGGTTTCGCAGGCCACGCGGGCGAACTTGTCTTCGGTCAGGATGGCGTCCAGTACCGCGTCGGAGATCTGGTCGGCCAGTTTGTCCGGATGGCCTTCGGACACGGATTCGGAGGTGAAAATCGAGTAATCGCTCATGGGTCTTTCCTGTCCTCGGGAGAAGGGGATTCGGGTTTGGCCAGCTGCAGCAGTTGCAGCTGAAAGCCGTTGCGCAGGCCGATGTACTGGCTGTTGCCCGGACGCAGTCCGGCAGCCTCGGCCCAGCGCGCAATGTCATCCTGGTCAAAGCCTAGCCACAGATCGCCGCAGCTGTCGCGTACCCAGCTCTGATCGTGACTGCACAGCTCGGTCAGCACCAGGCTGCCGCCCGGCTTGAGCAGCGTGGCAAAGCGCTTGAGCGCTTCAGCTGGCGCTGGCATGTGGTGCAATACCATGTTGCAGACCACGCAGTCAGCCAGCGGCAATTGCTGGGGCAGCAGGGCGTCGGCGAGCAGGCAGTCGACGTTGGTCAGGCCTGCTTCCTGGCATTGCTGGCGCGCGCGTTCAAGCATGGATTCGGCGTTGTCGAGCGCGACCACACGCTCAAAGCGGCTGGCCAGGCTAGGCAGAAAGCCGCCTTCGCCCGGACCGATCTCGACAGCTAGCTGCTGACTTGGCAGCGGCAGCGCGTCGATCAGGTTCAGCAGCGGCTCGCGGTAGCTGCCGAAATGGGCGATCAGATCCTGCTGCGCCGGGGTGCCATCGGCGAAGCGGGCGAAGAACTGGCGTGACAGCTCGGCACGCTGGGCATGCACTGCGGCGATGGCCTGCTGCAACTGGGCGTCGTCTGGCTGGCTGTCGAGCTCGCTCAGCAGCTGGCTGTGCAGGCGGTGCCAAGGCTGGTCGCTGACCGGCAGGCTGCGACGGTAGAAGATCGAGTTGCCTTCGCGGCGCGTGCTGACCAGCCCGGCGTTGGCGAGCACCTTGAGGTGATGGCTCATGCCGGATTGGCGCATGTCGAAGATCTGCGCCAGTTCCAGTACGCCGAACGAATCGCTGCGCAGTACGCGCAGGATGTCCAGTCGCAGCGCATCGCCCGCGGCCTTGCAAAAGGCGGCGAGTTCATCGGTCTGGCTGGGGTTGGCGGCGGGAATCCGCGCAATCTGGTTCATGCGGCGCAGTGTAGTGGTGAATGGGCGGTGTCGCAATGGCTATATCAAAAAACTTTGATATAGATTGCTCCGTTCGTCCGGCGGGGGAAGGATAACCACAGTCGAAACGGTGTTTTCATTGCCCGAGACCGCCGTTTGCGCGAAAATGCCCGCCTTCTTTTCCCGGGTAGCCGCCTGATGCGGTAAATGCCCCATGCCTTGCCAACCACAGGAGTTGTTCATGCCCAGTCGTCGTGACCGTGCCAATGCCATCCGTGCCCTCAGCATGGATGCCGTGCAGAAAGCCAACAGCGGCCACCCCGGTGCGCCCATGGGTATGGCGGATATCGCCGAAGTCCTGTGGCGTGACTACCTGAAGCACAACCCGGCCAATCCGAACTTCGCCGACCGCGACCGCTTCGTGCTGTCCAACGGTCACGGCTCGATGCTGATCTACTCGCTGCTGCACCTGACCGGTTACGACGTCAGCATCGACGACATCAAGAACTTCCGTCAGCTGCACAGCAAGACTCCGGGCCATCCGGAATACGGCTACACCCCGGGCGTTGAAACCACCACTGGCCCGCTGGGTCAGGGCATTGCCAACGCTGTGGGCATGGCGATCGCCGAGAAGGTGCTGGCCGCCCAGTTCAACCGCGAAGGCCACGAAGTCGTCGACCACAACACCTACGTGTTCCTCGGCGACGGCTGCATGATGGAAGGCATCTCCCACGAAGTCTGCTCACTGGCAGGTACTCTGGGCCTGGGCAAGCTGGTTGCCTTCTACGACGACAACGGCATTTCCATCGATGGTGAAGTCGAAGGCTGGTTCACCGACGACACGCCGAAGCGCTTCGAGTCCTACGGCTGGCAGGTGATCCGCAATGTCGACGGTCATGACGCCGACGAGATCAAGACCGCCATCGAGACCGCCCGCAAGAACACCGAGCAGCCGACCCTGATCTGCTGCAAGACCATCATCGGTTTCGGCTCGCCGAACAAGCAGGGCAAGGAAGAGTGCCACGGCGCCGCACTGGGCGAGGCGGAAATCGCCGCGACTCGTGAAGCGCTGAACTGGCCGCACGCCCCGTTCGAAATCCCGGCTGACATTCAGGCCGAGTGGGACGCCCACGAAGCCGGCGCCAAGGCCGAAGCGGCCTGGAACGACAAGTTTGCCGCCTATCAGGCTGCCTTCCCGGAACTGGCTGCCGAGCTGCAGCGCCGTCTGGCTGGCGATCTGCCTGCTGACTTCAGCGAAAAGGCTGACGCCTACATCGCCGACGTGGTTGCCAAGGGTGAGACCATTGCCAGCCGCAAGGCCAGCCAGAACACCCTGAACGCCTTTGGCCCGCTGCTGCCGGAAATGCTCGGTGGCTCCGCTGACCTGGCCGGTTCCAACCTGACCCTGTGGAAGGGCTGCAAGGGCGTCGAGTCTGCTGATGCTTCCGGTAACTACCTGTTCTACGGCGTGCGCGAATTCGGCATGACTGCGATCATGAACGGTATCGCCCTGCACGGCGGCTTCGTGCCCTACGGCGCGACCTTCCTGATCTTCATGGAATACGCCCGCAACGCGGTGCGCATGTCGGCGCTGATGAAGCAGCGCGTAATCCACGTCTACACCCACGACTCCATCGGTCTGGGTGAAGATGGCCCGACCCACCAGCCGATCGAACAGCTGGCCAGCCTGCGCGGCACGCCGAATCTGGACACCTGGCGCCCGGCTGATGCGGTTGAGTCGGCGATTGCCTGGAAGTACGCGCTGGAGCGTGCGGACGGCCCGAGCGCGCTGATCTTCTCGCGTCAGAACCTGCCGCATCAGGAGCGCGATGCCGCGCAACTGGCCAACGTTACCCGTGGTGGCTACGTGCTGAAGGACTGCGACGGCGAGCCCGAGCTGATTCTGATCTCGACCGGTTCCGAGGTTGGCCTGGCGGTCAACGCCTGGACTGCACTGAGCGAGCAGGGCCGTAAGGTTCGCGTGGTGTCCATGCCGTCGACCAGCGTGTTCGACCAGCAGGACGCGGCTTACAAACAGTCGGTCCTGCCGCTGGAAGTGGGCGCGCGTATCGCCATCGAAGCCTCCCACGCCGACTTCTGGTACAAGTACGTCGGCCTCGACGGTCGTATCATCGGCATGCAGAGCTTTGGTGAATCCGCACCGGCCGCAGCGCTGTTCGAGGAGTTTGGTTTCACCCTCGACAACGTTTTGGCTGCTGCTGAAGAGCTGTTGGAGGACTGAAGCTTGAAGCTTGAAGTGGTCAGCTGGAAGTTGAAACCCATCGATGCTGGTGCGGAGCCGCAGGTGTTTCTTCCAGCTTCCAGCTTCCAGCTTCCAGCTGTTTGGAGCCGCTGAGTGTCTTGCAACCAACCCTTTCGTGTTGCCCTGAACGGCTATGGCCGGATCGGTCGCTGCGTGCTGCGCGCGTTGCACGAGCGGGGTGATCTGGACGTGCAGGTGGTGGCGTTGAACGATCTTGCCGACCGCGACAGCATAGAGTACCTGACCCGCTTCGACTCCACCCACGGCCGTTTCCCGGGCGAGGTGCGCGTCAGCGGTGATCAGCTGCAGATTAACGGTCGGGCGATTCAGGTGCTGCGCGAGGCGGAGCCGGAAGGCGTCGACTGGCGTGCGCTGGATATCGACCTGCTGCTGGAATGTTCCGGTCAATACACCACCCGCGAGCAGGGTCTGCGCTTTGTTCACGCCGGCGTGCCCCGGGTGCTGTTTTCGCAGCCGATGGCGAGCGAAGAGGCGGTCGATGCAACGCTGGTGTACGGCGTCAACCACGGCAGTCTGCCGAGCGATGCCCGCCTGGTGTCCAACGCGTCCTGTACCACCAACTGCAGCGTGCCGCTGCTCAAGTTGCTGAATGAAGTCATCGGGCTGGAGTACGTCTCGATCACTACGATCCATTCGGCGATGAATGATCAGCCGGTGATCGACGCTTATCACCACGCCGATCTGCGCCGCACCCGCTCTGCATTCCAGTCGGTGATTCCGGTTTCCACCGGATTGGCTCGGGGTATCGAGCGTTTGCTGCCGGAGCTGGGCGGGCGCATTCAGGCCAAGGCGATTCGGGTGCCGACGGTTAACGTCTCGGCGCTGGACATCACCCTGCAGACCGCGCGGGACACCAGCGCGGATGAAGTCAACGCGCTGCTGCGTGCGGCGGCTGAGGGCGACTACGCAGGACTGCTCGATTACACCGAGCTGCCGCACGCCAGCTGTGACTTCAACCACGATCCGCATTCGGCGATTGTCGATGGCAGCCAGACCCGCGTGTCCGGCCCGCGGCTGGTGAATCTGCTGGTCTGGTTTGACAACGAATGGGGCTTTGCCAACCGCATGCTGGACGTTGCCCAGTATTGGCTGGCGCAAACCACCGAATGAATTGAGCGCGGCCAACGGCGGCGCAACTGATTAACCCTTATCGAACGAAGGAGCGGGCTATGACCGTACTGACCATGAATGAGCTGGACCTGAACGGCCAGCGTGTACTGATTCGTGAAGACCTGAACGTGCCGGTCAAGAACGGCAAGGTCGCCAGCGATGCGCGCATTGTTGCCTCGCTGCCCACCATCAAGCTGGCGCTGGAGAAGGGCGCTGCGGTTATGGTTTGCTCGCATCTGGGTCGTCCGGAAGAGGGCGTGTTCAGCGAAGAGAACAGCCTGGCTCCGGTTGCCGCTTACCTGAGTGAAGCGCTCGGTCGTGAAGTGCCGCTGGTGCGCGACTATCTCGGCGGTGTCGAGGTCAAGCCGGGCGAGCTGGTACTGCTGGAAAACGTCCGCTTCAACAAGGGCGAGAAGAAGAACACCGACGAGCTGGCGCAGCAGTACGCCGCGCTGTGTGACGTATTCGTGATGGACGCCTTTGGCACCGCGCACCGCGCTCAGGGTTCTACCCACGGCGTTGCCAAGTTTGCCAAGATCGCCTGCGCTGGCCCGCTGCTGGCGGCTGAGCTGGACGCATTGGCCAAGGCGCTGGACAAGCCGGCGCGCCCGATGGTGGCCATTGTTGCCGGCTCCAAGGTCTCGACCAAGCTGGATGTGCTGACTGCGCTGTCGGACAAGTGCGACCAGCTGATCGTCGGTGGCGGCATCGCCAACACCTTCCTCGCGGCTGCCGGCTACAAGGTTGGCAAGTCGCTGTACGAAGCAGACCTGGTCGATACTGCCAAGGCCATTGCCGCCAAGGTCAGCGTGCCGCTGCCGCTGGACGTAGTGGTTGCCAAGGAGTTTGCCGAGTCCGCCGCTGCGACCGTCAAGGCGGTTGCCGATGTGGCTGATGACGACATGATCCTGGATATCGGTCCGCAGACCGCAGCGCTGTTTGGCGAAATGCTCAAAGCCTCCGGCACCATCCTCTGGAACGGCCCGGTTGGCGTGTTCGAGTTTGACCAGTTCGGCGAAGGCACCAAGGCGCTGGCGCATGCCATCGCTGCCAGCGCTGGCTTCTCGATCGCCGGTGGCGGTGACACCCTGGCAGCTATCGACAAGTACGGTGTGGCCGAACAGATTTCCTACATCTCCACCGGTGGTGGCGCCTTCCTCGAGTTCGTCGAGGGCAAGGTACTGCCGGCTGTCGAGATTTTGGAGCAGCGTGCGCAATAAAACACGAGCTTGAAGCTTGAGGCTGAAAGCTGGAAGACGAAGGTTTGCGTGGGCGGCTCGCTTTTCACGCAGATCGCTTGACAAGGGTTGGCTAGACTAGAACCCTAGTTCGCTTTCAGCTTTCAGCTTTCAGCTTTCAGCTTCGAGCGATAGAGTTTCGATATTTAAACGGAGAGATACCCCATGGCTCTTATCAGCCTGCGCCAGATGCTCGACCACGCTGCCGAATACGGTTACGGCGTGCCCGCTTTCAACGTCAATAACCTGGAGCAGATGCGCGCCATTATGGAAGCGGCCGACAAGACCGATTCCCCGGTGATCGTGCAGGCCTCTGCCGGTGCCCGCAAATACGCTGGTGCGCCCTTCCTGCGTCACCTGATTCTGGCCGCGATCGAAGAGTTTCCGCACATTCCGGTGTGCATGCACCAGGACCACGGCACCAGCCCTGATGTGTGCCAGCGTTCGATCCAGCTGGGCTTCAGCTCGGTGATGATGGACGGCTCGCTGAAAGAAGACGGCAAGACTCCGGCCGACTACGACTACAACGTCCGCGTGACCCAGCAGACCGTAGCGTTTGCCCACGCCTGCGGCGTCTCTGTCGAAGGCGAGCTGGGTTGCCTGGGCAGCCTGGAAACCGGCATGGCGGGTGAAGAAGACGGTGTTGGTGCTGAAGGCGTACTGGATCACAGTCAGCTGCTGACCGATCCGGAAGAAGCCGCGGCCTTCGTCAAGGCGACGCAGGTTGACGCTCTGGCCATCGCCATTGGCACCAGCCACGGCGCTTACAAGTTCACCAAGCCGCCGACAGGTGACGTGCTGTCTATCGAGCGCATCAAGGAAATTCACAAGCGCATCCCCAACACCCACCTGGTGATGCACGGCTCGTCCTCGGTGCCGCAGGAGTGGCTGAAGGTGATCAACGAGTTCGGCGGCGACATCAAGGAAACCTATGGTGTGCCGGTCGAAGAGATCGTCGAGGGCATCAAGCACGGCGTGCGCAAGGTCAACATCGACACCGACCTGCGTCTGGCGTCCACCGGTGCCATGCGCCGCATGATGGCCGAGCATCCGAGCGAGTTCGATCCGCGTAAATTCTTCGCCAAGACCGTCGACGCCATGCGTGACATCTGTATCGCCCGCTACGAAGCCTTCGGTACTGCCGGCAATGCCTCCAAGATCAAGCCGATCTCCCTGGAAGGCATGTTCCAGCGCTACGCCAGCGGCGAGCTGGAAGCCAAGGTCAAGTAAGTCAGAAAGGGGCGGCGCAAGCCGCCCTTTTTGCAACAGGACAGAGATATGAGCAATCAGGACGAACAGGACGACGAGTCCTTCGCCGAGGCCCGGCTGATCGAAGCCATCGAGAACCAGTTGGCGGCCGGTGAGCCGGTTGCCGCGCAGGCCACCATGAACAAGCTGACGCTGGTTGGTTATGCGCGCGAGGATATTCTCGATCTGATGGCGCAGGTTCTGGCCCACAGCATCAATCAGATGCTGGAAACGGACAGCGCCTTTGATACTCCCGCCTACGAGCAGGCATTACGCAATCTGCCGACCCTGCCCGATGGCTCTGACGCGAGCTGAGTGCTCGCACTGCGTAACAGGATAACGACAATGAAATTGATGACCGTGCTGCGGATCGTCTTCCTCTATCTACTTGCTGTGCTGGTGGCGACCCTGCTGGGCTCATTGGTACAGACCCAATTCAATCTGGCCGCGCTGCAGGCCATGGATGTGCCGGTTGATCTGGCTACCCGCGTGCAGACCAGCCTGCAGGACCTGCAGTCCTTTACGCCAATCTTCGTCGTTATGGTCGCCGCCACGCTGCTGATCGGCCTGCCGCTGGCGCAAGCGCTGGGCCGCATCTTTAAGCCCTGGCGCTGGCTGCTGTATTTTCTCGCCGGTTTCGTCGGTATCTGGGCGGCCTTCACGCTGGCTGACTATCTGCTGCCGATGCCGACATTTATCGCAGCGACTCGCGAAACACCCGGTCTGCTGAGCATGATGGCGGCGGTCGGTCTGGGCAGCGCCTTGTTCGGTCGTCTGACCAAACCCAAGGCACGGCGCGGTCTGCGCGTGCTCGGTTAACCCCTGCAAGGAGACAGTTGATGAACAAGTTCACTCTGGTTGGCGCCGCGCTGGCGCTCTGCGCAGGCCACGCCGCTGCTGCAGACTATCGGGTTGAAACCGTAGCTGAGGGGTTGAGTAACCCCTGGTCACTGGCGTTTCTGCCCGACGGCGGCATGCTGGTGACCGAGCGTGCTGGTCAGCTGCGTCTGATTGCTGCCGATGGCACTTTGCGTGCCGAGCCGGTGGCCGGTGTGCCCGAGGCCTTCGTCAACAGTCAGGCCGGTTTGATGGACGTGGCGCTGGCACCTGATTTCGCCGAGTCTGGCGAGCTGTTTCTCAGCTACAGCTGTGGCACCCTGGAAGCGAACCATACTTGTCTGGCGGCGGCGACCTTCAACGGCAGCGCGCTGGAGAACGCCCACGAGATCTTCCGTGTGCAGCCAGCCAAGCGCGGCAGCGCGCACTACGGTGGGCGCATCGCCTTTCTGCCGGACAATACACTGCTGCTGACCCTTGGTGATGGCTACAACTACCGCGAGCAGGCGCAGAACACCGGTAACCACCTGGGCAGTATCGTGCGGCTGAATCGCGACGGCTCAGCACCAGCTGACAATCCCTTTGTGGCGCAGCAGGGCGCGCTGCCCGAGCTGTACAGCATCGGCCATCGCAATGTGCAGGGGCTGGTAGTTGATGGTTCGGGCCGGGTGTTCAGTCACGAGCATGGCCCGCGCGGCGGTGACGAGCTGAACCTGATTCAGGCCGGCCACAATTACGGCTGGCCGAAGATCACCTATGGTGTCGACTACAACGGCTCGCAGGTGTCGCCGTACACCGAGCTGCCGGGGCTGGAGCAGCCGCTGACCTACTGGGTGCCGTCGATTGCGCCGTCCGGCATGGCGCTGTATCAGGGGGATCTGTTTCCCGAGTGGCAGGGCAGCCTGCTGATCTCGGCACTGGCCGGTAAGGAAGTGCGCCGGGTGGTGCTGGATGGCGACAAGGTCAGCTCGCAAGAGTCGCTGTTCACCGAGCTGGGCCAGCGTTTTCGTGATGTCCGCAGCGGCCCGGAAGGCGCGGTCTATCTGCTGACCGACAGCCCGGCAGGCAAGGTGCTGCGCGTTCTGCCGGCCAACTGAGGCCGTTCAGCTGGTTGCCTGGCTGCGTTGCCGATAGGCGCGTGGCGGGCAGCCCAGCCAGCGCCGGAAGGTGCGGCTGAAATTGCTGGTGTCCTGATAGCCCAGGCGCTCCGCGATCAACTCCACACTCAATTCGGTATGTTCCAACAGCCAGCAGGCCTGCTCGCTGCGCACATCGTCCAGTAGCTGCTGAAAACGCATACCTTCGTTGCCCAGGTGACGAATCAGCGTGCGCGGGGTCATGTGCTCCAGTTCCGCCATCTGGGCCAGGGTCGGGTAGCGGTACTCACAGCTCAGCAGACGTTTCTTGATCCGCTCGCTTAAATCACCGCCCCGCCGCTGGTGTTGCAACTGATGCTCGCAGTCACGCAGCGCTTGACGGTGAATGTCCGGGTCGGCAGCCAGACAGGCCATGTCGAATAGCCCGGCCGGCAGCCGCAAGCGCATTGCGTCACTGTCAAAAATCCAGGTTCCGGCAAAGTCCGCCACTTCGTCGGCCCATTCCGGGCGCGGCAGCGGCCATTCGATGGTGATCTCCTGCTGCAGCGCGAGGCCGCTGGCAGTCTCCAGCAGGCGCAGCATGGCGGTAGCGAAATGGCCGAGCAGATACTCGCGGGCCTGGGCAGGCATCTGCTCTTCTTCCAGTCGCAGCACGGGTGGTTCTGTTTGTTCGATGACGAAATGGGCGAGGTGTTGGCGCAGGTTGGCGTAGTGCTCTACGGTATCGACTGCCGCGCCGATTGTCGGTGCGGTGACCGCAGCATAGCCGCCGGGGCCATGCGCGGAGACGTCAGTGTGCATGCCGACAGCAAAGCCAAGGCCGGGGTGGCCCGTCAGCGTGATTGCCCCTTCAAGTAGTTTGGTCAGATATTCCAGGCTGAGAAACTGGTTGGCTTGCTGTACCGCATCCCAGTCGACATTGCAGGCGTTACGAATCTGCTCCGGGCTATGACCGAGGCGGCGCAGCTCTGCGTGCACGAGGCGCGAATAGACGGGGTGTACGGCTGGACTGAGCCAGGACGAATCGGGGGGCATGGTCGGCCTTGCTATTGTTGTTGATCGGGGTCGCGTCCACTGGCTGTCACAATATGACGGTTTATTGCCCGTTGCAACGGGTGGCTTGCGGCGGCGGCGGGCGCAATATGCGAAAACGCGCGTTCTGATTGCCGGGTTGGCTGTTACACGGAGTGCGCTGCTGTATCCCTGAAAACACAACAAAAAGAGGGTGAAAGCATGACTTCTGCTGCAACTGCCTCCAGTGGCCTGGCCGGTTACGTCGACCGCAAACGCAGGCTCTGGCTGTTTTCCCTGGGTGTCCCCATGCTCGCGCTGGTGGGGCCGCTGCTGTATGTGCTGGTCTCTCCGCAGGTTATCTGGCTGTGGATTTCGACCATCTTTGCCTACGTGGTTATTCCCGCGCTGGATGGTGTTCTGGGCGAGGACCTGAGCAACCCGCCGGAAGAGGCGGTACCCGCGTTGGAAGCCGACCCCTACTATCGTTATGTGACCTACGCGCTGGTGCCGATCCTGTGGGTCTGCTTTCTGGTCAATGTCATCTTCCTCGGTTACTACGAGCTGCCCTGGTACGGCACTCTGGCGGTGATCATCTCCACCGGCGGCAGCCTTGGCTTTGGCCTGAATCTGGGCCACGAAATGGGCCACAAGAAGAGCGAGCTGGAGCGCTGGCTGGCCAAGATCACCTTGGCGCTGGGTTTCTATGGCCACTTCTTCGTCGAACATAACCGCGGCCATCACCGCGACGTTGCAACCCCGGAAGATCCTGCGTCCTCACGCATGGGCGAGAGTATCTATCGCTTCGTCTTCCGTGAGATGCCCGGTGCCTTCTTCCGTGCCTGGGATTTGGAGGCTCAGCGGCTGGAGCGCTGCGGCAAGTCAGTCTGGAGTCTGCAGAACGAGGTGCTGCAACCGGCGCTGATCAGCGCGGTGCTGTACGGTAGTCTGATCGCCTGGCTGGGTATCGAGATCCTGCCGGTGATGATGCTGATCGCCTTCTGGGGTGCGTTCCAGCTGACGCTGGCCAACTACATCGAGCATTACGGTCTGCTGCGCCGCAAGGAGCCGAGCGGGCGTTACGAGCGCTGTCAGCCGCATCATTCGTGGAACAGCAATCACCTGTTTTCTAACTGGGCGTTGTTCCATCTGCAGCGTCACTCCGATCACCATGCCCACCCGACTCGGCGCTATCAGTCGCTGCGCGATTTCCCGGATCTGCCGCGGCTGCCGAGCGGCTACTTCGGCATGTATCTGCTGACTTACTTCCCGCCGCTGTGGTTCAAGGTGATGGACAAGCGTCTGCTGGACGCAGTTGATCGTGACCCGTCGCGGATCAATTTCCTGCCGGCCAAGCGCGAGATGCTGATACGTCGCTACGGGCTGGATCACAGTGCGGTGCCGGAGGGTGCGGAGGTGGCCGCATGAGTCGCTATCAATGCCCGGAGTGCGGATACGAGTACGACGAGGCGGCCGGTGACCCGCATCAGGGTTATCCGGCGGGTACGCGCTGGGAGGCATTGCCGGACAGCTTTACCTGCCCGGACTGTGCGGTGCGTTACAAGGAAGACTTCAAGCCGCTCGACGACTGACGCCGTGGCCGCCTACAGCGGCCACACCCACAGCAACATGGGAATGCCGATGGCGACTACCAGCAGTTCCATCGGCAGCCCGAGGCGCCAGTAATCACCGAAACGGAAGCCACCCGGCCCGAGGATCAGCGTGTTGTTCTGATGGCCAATCGGCGTCAGGAAGGCGCAGGACGCGCCGATCGCTACCGCCATCAGAAAACTGTCCGGATTGACTCCCAGCTGGCTGGCAATGCTAAGCGCAATCGGACACATCACCGCCGCGGTGGCGGCGTTGTTCATGAAGTCGGACAGCGTCATGGTGACCACCAGCATCAACGTCAGTGCTATCACCGGATTGCCCTGCGCAACATGCTCCAGCAGCGTACGTGCCAAGACGTCGGCGGCGCCGGTATCGGCCATGGCAGCAGCCAGCGGCATCAGCGCGCCGAGCAGCACGATGATCGGCCAGTCGATGGCGTCATAGATGCGTCTGAGCGGAATGACGCGGGTTAGCATGTAGCCCAGTACCCCGGCGGTAAATGACACCGCGGCTGGCAGCACGCCAAAGGCGGCCAGCGCTACGGCGGCCATCATGATCAGCACCGCTGTTATCGCTCGCCGGCGGTCCGGGATCAGAATGCTGCGCTGGGCCAGCGGCACGCAGCCGTACTCCGCTGCAAAGCTGGCGATGGACTCGGCGTCGCCCTGCATCAGCAGTACGTCACCGGCGGCGATCTCGGTCCAGCGCAGGCGGCGGATGGAGCGGTGGCCCTGGCGCGAGATCGCCAGCAGGTTGATACCGAAGCGGGTGCGCAAGGAAATGTCGGATGCACTGCGGCCTAATATCGCCGCTCCTGGCTGCGCTACCAGCTCCTGCAGGGCGACATCGTCACTGTGGCGGCTGGCCGGTTTGTCGTTCTTTTCTTCCTGCTCGGGCGATGGCGTCTGTGCTGCGTCGTCGGCGTTCTGCTCGGGCTCAGATTCCGGCTTGCTGGGTGCGACTGCCTCTTCCAGCTTGAGCCCCAGCTTGGTCAGCGCTGCGCCCAGTGCCTCGGGGTCGGCCTCGATTACCAGAATATCGCCCGCATGCAATCTGCGGCTGGGCAGCGGCGCGATGACGCGGAAGTCGTTGCGCACCATGCCGACAATCTGCGCGTCGCCGTCGTCCAGCAGTTGCTCGACTTCGCGCAGACGCTTGCCGTCGGCCTTGCTGTCAGCGTCGATATGGACTTCGGTCAGGTAGGTTCCGGTGTCGAAGCTGCCGGCATCGGCCTGCGGGCGGTGGGGCACCAGCCAGCGACCGGCGATGACCGCCAGCAGTACGCCGCCGATGGCGACGCTCAAACCGACCGGTGTGAAATCGAACATGCCATAGGCGCCGAGTTCGGTCTGGGCGCGAAAGCCGGAAACGATCAGGTTGGGCGGCGTGCCGATCAGCGTAGTCATGCCGCCAAGGATGGTGCCGAACGCCAGCGGCATCAGCACCTTGCCGGGCGGCACGTCGTTGCGCCGTGCCAGTTGCAGGGCTACCGGCATGAGCAGCGCCATGGCACCAACATTGTTCATGAACGCCGACAGCGCGGCGCCGAGCAGGGTCAGGATGCTCAGACCGAGCAGCACCCCGCCACGTTGCGGCAATGCACGCTGGGCCAGTGCTTCCACTGCGCCGGTCGTCTGCAGGCCGGTGCTGAGAATCAGCACGGCTGCAACGGTAATCACCGCCGGATGGCCAAAGCCGGCGAAGGCATCTGCCGTCGGGGTCAGGCCGCTGACCACGCAGGCCAGCAATGCTGCGAGCGCCACGACGTCGTGGCGCCAGCGGCCCCAGAGGAACAGCCAGACGGTACAGGCGAGAATCAGCAGAATCAGTTGCTGGTTGGCGTCCATGCGTGGGCAGTCCTCCCGGAGTGTTGGCTCAGATCAGGCGAACCTTGAAGCGGCGGCCCTTGATCTTGCCCTGTTCCAGCCGCTGCAGTGCCGATTTGGCCTGATCGCGGCGAATCGCGACCAAGGCCTGAAAGTCGCTGATGCTGATCTTGCCGATGGCATCACCCGGCAGTCCGGCGTCGCCGGTCAGGGCGCCGAGCAGATCGCCCGGGCGCAGCTTGTCCTTGCGTCCGCCGGCAACGGCAAGCGTGCGCATGGGGGCAATCAGCGGGCGGTCGGGTCGTTCGGGCAGGCGCTCAATGTCCTGCCAGTTCAGCTCGCCGTAGCGCTCCTCAATCGGGCGCAGGCGCTTGAGTTCCCGCGGGGCCACCAGGCTCAGCGCGAGCCCGGGCTGACCTGCCCGGCCACTGCGGCCGATCCGGTGCACGTGGGCGGCCGGGTCGGCGGCCAGCTCGACGTTGATCACTGCAGCAACACCGGCGATGTCGATGCCGCGTGCGGCCACATCGGTCGCGGTCAGTACGCTGCAACTCTGGTTGGCGAACAGTGCCAGCACCTGATCGCGGTCGCGTTGTTCCATGTCGCCGTGCAGTGCCTGGGCGCTGATGCCTTCCTTGTTCAGGAAGTCTGCCAGTTCCTGGCACTGCTGCCGCGTGTGGCAGAAGGCAATGCAGGGCTGCGGGCGGTTGGCTGCCAGCAGGCGTAAGACGGCGGCGAAGCGTTGCTCGGGCAGAATTTCATAGAAGCGCTGTTCGATCGGGTTCTCCGGCGCAGCCTGTTCGATTTCCACACGTACCGGCTTGCGCTGGAACTCGGCGGTCAGTTGCTCCAGACCCTCCGGATAGGTTGCTGAAAACAGCAGGGTCTGACGGCGGCTGGGCGTCTGCTGGATGATCTCGCGAATGGCGTCGACAAACCCCATGTCGAGCATGCGGTCGGCTTCATCGAGCACCAGACAGTTGAGGCTGTCGAGGCTCAGCGTGCCGCGTTTCAGGTGGTCCTGCACGCGGCCCGGCGTGCCGACGATGACGTGTGCGCCCTGTTCCAGCGAGGCGGCCTGCGGACCAAAGGGGACGCCACCACTGAGGGTGACGATCTTGATATTGCCCATGCCGCGCGCCAGTTTGCGCAGTTCCTCGGTAATCTGGCTGGCCAGTTCCCGGGTCGGGCTGAGCACCAGCGCCTGGCAACCGAAGAAGCGCGGGTTCAGCGGGGTCAGCAGGCCGATGCCGAAGGCGGCGGTCTTGCCGCTGCCAGTCGGTGATTGGGCGATCAGGTCCTGGCCGGCCAGAATGGGCGGCAAAGCCTGCGCCTGAATTGGCGTCATGCGCTGATAGCCAAGCTGGGAGAGTGTGGCCAGCATGCTTTGCGGCAGTGGCAGAGAGTTGAACTGATCAGAAGTCACGGCAGGCGCCCTTTGGACCGGGCGCTGCAGTGTAGCAGAGAAGCGCGGTACTCAGCGACGGATGCGGGTCTTGCGAAAGCCGCCGTGACTGGGGAAGCTGCCGGTGTCGCCGGTCAGCCAGAAGCGGGTTGCGCGGTAGATGGCTTGCAGTCTGCTGGTGTGATAGCTGCGGGTTTTGTTATACGCCCAGCGCCATCCACGCTTTCGATCATCCATGGTCTTCAGCCTGTCATGTTTTGGGGCTCTGCACGGCCAGCAAGTTTGCCTATTGGCGATGCGCAGAGTGAATGCTTGAGCGCCTGACGCCCAAATTTGCGGCGCAGAATAGCATCATCTTGATGTCGTTGTGATGTGCCTTTGATTGCGTCCTGTTACTTCTTCGGCTGGTGCAGGGTCACCCGGTTGCGACCGCCCTCCTTGGAGGCATACAGGGCCTTGTCAGCCTGCTCAAGCAGGGCCTGATAGTCGGGCATGTCGTCCGTGATGGCGGCCACCCCCAGGCTGATGGTGTAGGTCAGCGGGCTGCCCTGGAAGTCGACTATCTGTTGTTCCACTGCGTGGCGCAGGCGCTCGGCGAACTGGGCAGCGCCGTCCAGCGTGGTGCCGGGCAAGAGCACGACAAACTCTTCACCGCCGTAGCGTCCGGCGAAGTCGGTTTCGCGGGCCAGCTCGGTGGTCGCTCTGGCAGTGGCACGAATCACCTCGTCACCGGTCTGGTGGCCGTAGGTGTCGTTCACGCGCTTGAAGTGGTCAATATCGAAAATCACCAGGCTGACCGGGCTGTCGTAGCGCTGGTGGCGCGCGAACTCGCGCTCCAGGCAGGACTCCCAATAGCGCCGGTTGAGCAGGCCGGTCAAGCCGTCGCGCAGTGCCAGCTCCTGCAGCTTGGTATTGGCCGACTCCAGCTGGCGCTTGTTGACCGCTACGCCAGTGACGTCATAAATGATCAGGCAGACGTGGTCGGTCTTGCCGGTAGCGCTGCGCAGCGGCAGGATCGTGACATTCTGGTACATCTCGTCTGCCAGGCCGGTGATCGGCTGATAGCTCTTGAAGTGCACCAGGTTGGGACGCTGCTCCCAGATGGTAAACGCACGGGTGCCGAGCATCACGGCGGTTTCCACCTTGTGGGTGAACCAATTCTGTTCTATCTCGGGAAACAGCTCGAACAGGGATCGTCGGGACGCGCGTTCGGCGCTGATGCCCGAGTGATTTTCCATGAAGCTGTTCCATACCTCGACGTTGTAGTCGCGATCCAGTACGACCACGCCAACATCGATGCTCTGGACGATGTCGAGCAGCCAGTGGAGTTCATTGATATCGAAAGTGTCGGCCATCTGCTGCGTCTGCTTCCTTGATCAGTCGATCATGTAGTCGAGCCGCTCCCGCAACTTGGGTACCGAGTCCTCGGTAAATAGCAGCAGCAGGTCGAAATGAATATCGAGGTTTTCCAGACCATAGCTGATCTCGACCGCCAGGGTGCGCTTCCAGCGCCGCTGATTGATACGGATCAGGTCTTCGATCGGGCAGTGCTGGCCGAGCACCAGCGGGTGGCCCTGTGACAGGGTAATGTTGAGTTGCTCGGACAGGCCGTTGAGGCACGCCCCGATGATAATGCTGGCCAGATCGAGCAGCATTTCCAGCTGGGCACCTTCGTCGCGCTGGGTGTTCAGCAGCCGGGCAACGTCGTCGATTTCCGAGTCGTGGAAGATCAGCAGGGCTTCGCCGGCGATACCGCCGCCAATATAGCCCTGGCAGATTGCCGACAGTTGCGTGTCGCGCTGGGCGTCGGCCAGCGCCATATGCAGCTCACCGACTTCGAGAATATTCACGTTGGGGATCGGCAGCTTGATGAACACGCCGAGTACCCGCCCAAGCAACTCTGCCGCGCGACCCATGGCAACGTTGGACACTTCTCTGAAGGCGTCGCGGAAGGATACGTTGGGCAGGGCGCGGTAGACATCTTCCTGTGCGTCGGGAAACGGCGCCATGGGTACGTCGACACCCAGCGTGTTGAGCGCCTCGGCCAGTTGCATGGGGTCGGCCGGTTTCTTGATAAAGGCGCGCGCACCGAGCGCCTTGGCGCGGCGTACCGCTTCATCCTGAACGTCGCCGGAAACGACGATTACTTCGGCGGCCAGCCCTTCTTCTCGCAGGGCGGCGAGAACGCCAAAGCCGTCCAGTTCTGGCATGGTCAGATCGAGCAATACCACCTGGCCGTTGCCCTGGCGGATCGCTTCCAGACCTTCGACACCATTAGCTGCCTGACTGACGCGGAACGGCCAGTTGGCCGGCAGCGCGCGGATCAGCTGCTTTCGCGCCATGTTGGAGTCGTCGCATACAAGCAAGGGAATGGCACTCACGGCATGATCCTTGTTGCTAATCTGTCCGGCAGGTGTTCGGTTTCAGGATAATGATGGCTTTTGAGGGCATATGGCCATTACTTAGCCTATTGGCCAAGCATGACAACTTATTGACCAGTTGAGAAGACACTGTGGAGAAATGTCAGGAGTTTTTCCGCCTAAATTCCGGTATTTTGCTGTGTATAGCGGTCAAATAAGGAACGAACGCATGACCCTGCATTACGTGCCGGCGGGCACTGTTTCGCTGCATACAAGGGGGCGGGATGACTGAACGCCTCGAACGGAACGTGCAGCACCGCCGTCACGTGCTGCGGGCGCTGCTGTGGATTACGGTGGTTGCGGGGATCGTGTTCGCGTTGATCAACATCAATCGCGGGGTCCACCTGCTGGCGGCGCTGGAGCTGATCTACGCTACCTTTGCTGCCTCATTGCTGCGCATTGTTGGTAGCACGCCACACCTGATGCGTTGGACCATCGCCTTTCTGCTGCCGTTCTTTTGCATCATGGAAGTGGCGCTGCTGCTGCCGCAAAGCTCGTTTACCGTCTTTGCCTGGATTCAGACCATCCCGATTATTTCCTATTTGCTGCTGGGTAAACGCGGTGGGTTCTGGATGTCCCTGGTGTTTATCAGCCTGGGGGTTGTCGCCTTCAACGTGCGCTATTTGTCCGACGATGACCTGCTGAACATGGTGGTGGCAGCAAACGTCGGGTTCAGCAGTCTGGCGGTAATGCTGTTCTCTCACATCTACGAGCGCAGCCGGGATGACAATGAACAGCGGCTGATCGAGCTGGCCGGCACCGACAGCCTGACCGGCCTGGCGAATCGGATGCGTCTCGGCGATACATTCCGCAATTTGCGTGGCCTGGCTGATCGGGGGAATACAGCCCTGTCGCTGGTGGTGCTGGATCTTGATCATTTTAAGCAGGTCAATGACCGCTATGGTCATGAGGTTGGGGACAGCGTGCTGCAGCGCACGGCGGAAGCACTGCGCAGCCGGCTGCGCGACTCGGATCTGGCCTGCCGGCTGGGCGGTGAGGAGTTTGCCTTGCTGCTGCCGGGCGCGACTCTGGAGCAGGCTGCCGATCTTGCGGATGCGCTGCGTATCCGGCTCGAGCAGACGCCAATCAACACCGGCCGTGACGTCATCTTTGTGACCTTCAGCGCCGGTGTGGCCTCTCTCGGCGAGGATGGCAGCAGTCTCAGTGAGCTGCTCAGGACCGCGGACAGGCGGATGTACGAGGCCAAGGGTGGCGGGCGTAATCAGGTCGTCGCCGCCGGTCAGCAGTATGCGCTCAGCAAGCAGAAAAGTGTGCTGGACGGGTGTTCTGAATAAAGAACAATGCGTGCAAATTAATTGCCGAATGGGGCTGATCTTCTACACTGACCTTCAGGTTTGTGGTCTGTGCAGAGGAGGTAGCAACCCATGCGTATCGGCGTTCCCCGCGAGATCAAGAATCACGAGTATCGGGTTGGCCTGACGCCTGCATCGGTGCGGGAGCTGGTTGGCCGCGGGCACGTGCTGCTCGTTGAGTCCGGTGCTGGCGAGGCAATCGGCTATCACGATGAGCTTTACCGACAAGCCGGTGCTGAGCTGGCTAGCTGCGATCAGGTGTTCAGCGGCAGCGACCTGATCGTCAAGGTCAAGGAACCGCAGGCTGAGGAACGGCGTCGCCTGCGTCCGGGTCAGACCCTGTTCACCTATTTGCATCTGGCGCCGGATCCGGCGCAGACCCACGACTTGCTTGCCTCGGGTGCAACCTGTATCGCTTACGAAACGGTGACCGATGCCGCCGGCCGGCTGCCGTTGCTGGCGCCGATGTCGGAAGTCGCCGGGCGCATGGCGATACAGGCGGGAGCCGGCTGCCTGGAGAAATCCCGTGGCGGCCGCGGTGTATTGCTCGGTGGCGTGCCCGGCGTACCGCAGGGGCGGGTGGTCATCCTCGGCGGCGGCGTGGTGGGCAGCAATGCCCTGGCGATGGCGGTGGGGCTGGGCGCCCACGTGCAGGTGCTGGACAAGAGCGCCGATGTGTTGCGGCGGCTGGATGCGCAGTACGGCAACCGGATTCAAACCCTGTATGCAACCAACAGCGCCATCGAAGAGGCGCTGCTGCAGGCTGATCTGGTGGTAGGCGCGGTGCTGGTGCCGGGTGCCGCAGCACCACGTCTGATCAGTGCCGAGATGGTCAGGCGCATGCCGCCCGGCAGCGTGCTGGTGGACGTCGCGATCGACCAGGGCGGCTGCGCGGAAACCTCGCACGCCACCACCCACGCAGATCCGACCTATATTGTGGATGGGGTCGTGCATTACTGCGTCGCCAACATGCCGGGTGCGGTCGCGCGTACTGCGACCCAGGCGCTGAACAACGCGACCCTGCCGTTTGTACTGGCGCTGGCCGACCAGGGCGTAGCCGCCGCTTTGCGCGGTAATCCGCACCTGGCCGCCGGGCTGAATGTGAGTAACGGCGCACTGTGCAACAGCGAGGTCGGCGCGGCGCTGAATCTGCCGGTGCAGACGCTGGATGAGGCGTTGGCCGCGATGGCGGGCTGAGCTGGCCCGTGTGCATCACTTAACCGAAGGGGGCTTTCGAGAGTGGACAACCAGACCGCCGCGGTAAACCTGCGGGCCTTGTACGATGAGTATGCGCAGCGTCTTGATGCGCTGGAACGGGACCTGCGCAGTGGTCATTCGGCTGATTCGGCCGAGCAGGCGCAGGAGCGTGAGAATGACGATGTGATGCGCTCGCTCAAGCTGGAAGCCGAAGGCGCCCTGCACGAGGTGGAAGGCGCCTTGCAGCGTCTGCGTGAAGGGCGTTACGGTCAATGCCAGCGCTGTGGCGGCGACATCGCCGAGGCGCGCCTGCAGGTGCTGCCGGCTACGCCCTGGTGCAGTGGTTGCGCTGATCAGGCCTGATCGGCCTGCTTGCGTAATGCGCCGATGCGTGCGTCCTTGGCTTGCCAGAGATCGGATACCCAGCGCTGGAAACACTCTCGGTACGCGGGGTCACCACTGTAGTCGCCCTGCAGCAGTGACTCGGGTAATTGGCTCTCGCGAATATCGACGATGACATGCGCTACCTGACCGCTGACCGCTGACCAGTGCCCAGAAGCCCGGCGGCTTGGCATCCGGGTAGACAATGGTGACATCCAGCACCGTGCGCATCTGGTTGCCGAGCGCGGCGATCACAAAGGCGATGCCACCGGACTTGGGCTTCAGCAGGTGGCGGTATGGCGAGTTCTGCTGCGCCTGCTTGGCGGGCGTGAAGCGGGTGCCTTCCAGATAGTTGACCACGGTTACCGGCAGCCCCTGAAACTTCTCGCAGGCGCGGCGGGTGATCTCCAGATCCTTGCCCTGATCTTCAGGGTGTTTTGCCAGGTGCGCCTTGCTGTAGCGCTTCATGAACGGATAGTCGAGCGCCCAGAAGGCAAGCCCCAGAAAAGGCACCCAGATCAGCTCGCGCTTGAGAAAGAACTTGAAATAGGGCGTCTTGCGGTTGAACGCCTTGACCAGCGCGGGAATGTCGACCCACGACTGGTGATTGCTGATCACCAGATAGGAGTGTTGCTGACTCAGTTCTGCGTCACAGCGGATATCCCAATGGGTTGGCGTGAGCAGGGCGAAAATCGCCTTGTTGCCTTCCGCCCAGGTTTCCGCGATCCACATGACAGCAGCAGAGCAGACGCGTTGCAGAGGTGCCCAGGGCAGTAGTTTGATGATGCCGATCAGCAGCATCGGGCCGATGCCGATCAGCGTGTTGAGCAGTATCAGCAGGCAGGTGAGGATGCCTGTCATCCAGTGCGGCATGGCGATTCCCTGTTGGGGCTGGTCTGGTTTTATGGCGACCGCGCGGCGCCTGTTCGGTGCAGCCCCCTGGCGCGGGTCAGGGCCAAGCATAGCGAGTTTTTCCGGGCACAGGCCAGCCTCTGTTCACCCGTTAAGGTGATGGCCTGCATGGCGTGTCGCCCCTATCGTCATGGGCTCCTGAAAGGCGCCACCGGGTGGAGTGGTGCGGGTGCCGGAGTCGTGATGGGGTCGTCCAGCAAGCTTGATATCTGTTTTCTTCACCGTCGCGCCGCCGGCGTGCCAATGGTGCGCCGGCGGGGGCAGCAGTTCCTGTTCGCCGCGCTGTCCGGGGCACTAGTGTGTTTGCCGTGGGTCGATGGCGGCCTGTATTGGGCCGGCTGGTTTGGCTGGCTGCCGCTGCTCTGTGCCTTGCAGGGGGCGTCGTTGCGGCGTGCGGCGCTGCTGGGCTGGCTGACCGGTACGCTATTCTACTTTGGCACCGCCTACTGGATGATCGACTTCGCGATGCACCTCAAAGGTCTGTCGTGGCCGCTTAGCGTCTTGCTTGCCGCGCTGTTCTGGCTCTATTGCGGCGCCGCGATTGGGCTCGGGTGTGTGCTTTACCGTTGGCTGGCGCTGCGTCTGCCGCAGCTCTCCCTGATCAGCTTTCCGTTCGCTCTGGTGGGTAGCTGCGCCCTGTTTCCCGGGTTGTTCGATATTCGTTTCAGCGAAATGCAGACGGCCTTTCTGGTGGCGATTCAGGCGGTTGATCTGGTCGGCGCGCAGGGCATGGATCTGCTCATGCTGCTGGTCAATGCGCTGCTGTTTCACCTGTTGATCGGCCGCAGCGGTCGTCTGGCCGGGCTGCTGGCGCTGACTGGCGCGGTGTTGGTGCTGGGCTGGTTCAGTTACGGCTGGCTGGCCCTGGCGCATTGGGATGCCCAGGCGGCGAGTGGATCGACGATGCGTGTGGGTCTGGTGCAGCCCAATGATGCGCCGACCCGCCGCATCCCCGCGCCACCAGCCGGCTATTCGCGGCAGTACCCCGAAGAAATGGAAGCGACCCGCCGCCTGGCCGCAGCCGGGGCGCGCTGGATCGCCTGGCCCGAAGCGCGTTACAAGGGCTATTTTGATCACCAGAGCGTACGTCAGGCCTTCGCTGACCAGATGCTGGCCATGAACGCCGATCTGTTCTTCCACGATGTAGAAACCCGTAACCGTCATGCCGAGCCGATCAGCTACAACACGGTTGGCTGGTTGCGCCACAGTGGTGAGCTTGGCGGCCAGTACCGCAAGATGCTCCGCGTGCCCTTTGGCGAGTATCTGCCAGCGTTCTGGCAGTTGCCTGGCCTGAGTGCGCTGACTCACTACGTATTGGGCGACTATCTGCGACCGCTGGGCGCGGGGCAGACGCACGAGCAGTTCAATGTCGACGGCATGCGTGTCGTGCCCAAAATCTGTTACGAAACGGCGTTTCCCGAGTTCATTGCCGAGTCGATCGGCGCGGATGGCGGCGGCAAGGTGCTGCTGTTTGTGTCGCAGGACAACTGGTTCGGTGAGACCTCGCAGCCATTCCAGCATCGCGCTATCTCGATCATGCGCGCGGTAGAGAATCGGGTCCCCATGCTGCACTTGATCAACAACGGCCCCTCGGTTGCCGCCGCGCCGAGTGGTCGTGCGTTGGCCGGTACACCAGCGTTCAGCCGTGCCGAGCTCCTGGTCGACCTGCCATTTTCCGCCCAGGTTGGTGGCAGCTTTTATTCCCGTCACGCCGGTGCCGTGGGGATGGCCTGGCTGGCCCTGCTGGCGGCGCTGGTGCTCCTCGCGCTGCTGCCAGTGAAGCGATGGGTGGGGTGGAGGAACCCGCGCGTCTGACCTTTACTTGGTGGCGTATGGATACCCCCAACGAGGTGCGACATGAAAGCGTTACCGCTGCTTGCTGCATTCACTGCTTTGCTTCCCGTCACCGCGATACAGGCTGCCGAGGGTGGTGGCAGTGTCTATGTGCAGGGAACCTTCAACGACTTTGCGGTGGCCATGCCGCTGCCGCCGGCGGTCTATCTGCGCAACGATCTGGTCTATTACAACGCCGAGATCAAGGCCAGGCCGCTCGGTGGACGGGCTGACGCGGGGTTGGAGCAGACCCTCTGGCTGGACATGGTCAAGTTGTCCTGGGTGACCGACTGGCAGGTGCTTGGTGGCACCTACAGTGCGGCGATGGTGTTGCCGCTGGTGTTGGATGTGGACGTTGATGCCCGCTTGGCGGGCCCCGGCTTTGGCGTATTCGGCGAGGGCAGCAACCGCGGGTTCGGTGACCCCTATCTGGTGCCGGCACAGCTGAACTGGCAGTTGGGGCGGCATAACATGGCGGTCGCGCTCGGGGTATCGGTGCCGGTTGGCAAGTACGACCCGGATGATGCGGTCAACCTGGGGCGGCATTACTGGGCCGTGGATCCGAATGCCAGTTACTCCTGGTTGCATGAATCGGGCTGGGAGGTGTCTGGCACCGCCGGCATGCTGTTTAACGCTCGCAACCCCGACACCGATTATCGCACCGGCAACGAGTTCCACCTCGACTGGCTGGTTGCCCATCACCCCTCTGCCAGCAGCGGATTCGGGCTGGCTGGCTACTGGTATCACCAGACCACCGATGACGATGGCGACATCGCACCGTTTCTGGATTCGGGCTTCCGTGGGCGCAGCTACGGCATCGGGCCGATCTTCATGAAAGGTGTTCGGGTTGGCGAGCAGGATCTGAGCCTGATCGGCAAGTGGTTGCACGATCTGGACAGCGAGCGACGGATGGAAGGGGATCTGGTGATGTTCAGCGTTGCCTTGGCGCTCTAGCCTTGAGCGGCGCCCCGGACGGGGCGCCGGCTAGTTTTCAGAGACTCTGCGCCTGATACAGGCTTTGCCCTTGCTTGATGGTTTCCAGCACTTTCAGATTGAGCAGGTCGTCTTTGGCAATCGCCGTTGGGTCGCGGTCAAGAATGATCAGGTCTGCCAGTTTGCCGGTGCTGATTGACCCCTTGCTGTCTTCCTCAAAATGCTGCCAGGCGGGCCAGATGGTCATTGCCTTGAGTGCCGTCTCTACGTCCAGGCGCTGGTCCGGCCCCAGCACGTAGCCGCTGCGGGTGACCCGGTTCACCGCGCTGTGCAGGATACGCATCGAGTTCGGGAAGGTTACCGGCGCATCGGAGTGAATGCTGAACTTCATGCCGGCGTCTTGCACCGCGCGTGTTGGCGAGATGAACTCGGCCAGCTCCGGCCCGGCTACCGAGGTGCGGTGCCAGTCGCCCCAGTAGAAGGTGTGCATCGGGTACAGAGAGGGGAAAATGCCTAGCTCTCTGAGCTGAGGAATCTGGTCTGCACGCAGGTACTGGCCGTGAATCAGCACGGTGCGGAAATCCCAGGGTTTGGGGCGGCCGCTCTGGACCTGCCGGGTGAGGCTCAGCAGCTGGTCGATGGCGGCGTCGCCGTTGGTGTGCACCAGTACCTGCCAGCCGTTGTCGTAGGCAGTCTGCATCAGCTTCAGCGGCACGCTGTCGTCGGCAAAGATCGGATGACCGTGGTAGTCCGCGGTTTCGTGGTCCGGCGCGATGAAGTAGGGATGGGTGAACCAGGCGGTCTTGCCCTGCGGTGAGCCATCGAAGGTCAGCTTTACGCCGCCGATGCGCACATGCTGCTGATAATCTCGCGACATCAGCGGGCCGTGCAGTAGCGGATTGTCGATGTTCATTTGCAGATCGGGATAGACCACCAGATCGACCTTCAGCAAGCCGGCCTGAGCCGCCTGTTGCAGACCGTTGACGGTATCGGCCATCGCCCTGCCTTCCTGCACGGTGGTAAAGCCGTTGGCCAGGTAGATGTCCTGCGCCTGATTGAGCATCTGTACGCGCTGGGCCGGGGTGAATTTAGGCAGCAGCTTCATCACCGTTGCGATGTGGGCGTTCTCTTCCATCACCCCGTTGGGCGTAACTCCGTCGGCTTCGCGGATAATGACGCCACCGTCCGGGTTGGCTGTGCTGGCGTCGATACCGGCTTTCTGCAGGGCCAGACTGTTGTAGACCCCGAGGTGGCCTGACTGGTGTATGGCAACGATTGGGATGTCGGTAGCGACGGCATCCAGCTCCTGGCGGGTCGGGTGGCGCTGCTCGGTCAGCTGCGAGTCGTCGTAGTTGAAGCCGATCAGCAGGCCCATCTCGCGCACTTCCGGGTGCGCCGCAAGGTGCTCGCGCAGTGCCTGTTGCAGGGCCGGGATCGAGCTGCCGGGGCCATCAGGCGGCGGCAGCAGGTTGGCGGAGATCGCCTGAATGCCAACAAAACTGAAGTGGCTGTGGGCATCAACGAAGGCGGGCAGCAGCGCGTGCCCGTTGAGGTTGTGCAGCGCGGTCTGGTCGGTGCGGTGGCTGGCCTCGATCGTCTCCAGTGGGCCGACGCCGATGATGCGACCAGCAGCGATGGCCACAGCCTCGGCGCGCGGCTGTGCGTCGTCCATGGTGAGAATAGGGCCGCCGTAATAGATCAGCTCGGCAACCTCGCCGGTTGCCGCCATGCTGGCGTTTGAGGCGAGCAGCAGTGCCAGCGGCAGCGCGCTCAGGGTGCGAATTCTGTTCATTGTTGTAATTATTCCGTGGACTCTGGTGCGGGCCGGCCAAAGGCGATATGGCGGGCCGGAGCAGCCAGTGTAGACGAGTTTGTCCGCGAATCCGGCGGCTGATCAGGCGTCGATTGCGCCAGATTAAAGGGTGTATCCGCTCAGGCGAACTGGCCGGCGGTGTAGCCTGACGACCAGGCCCATTGGAAGTTGAAGCCACCGAGATGGCCGCTGACATCGAGCACTTCGCCGATGAAGAACAGCCCGGCGCAGGTTTTGGCTTCCATGGTCTTGGAGCTGACGTCGTCGGTGCTGACGCCGCCAAGCGTGACCTCGGCGGTGCGGTAACCTTCGGTGCCGGAGGGCTTGAGCTGCCAACCGTTGAGTCGCGCGCCAATCTCGCGCAGCTGCCGGTCGGGCATCTCGGCCAATGCGGTATCGTCGTCGGCCGGCCACCAGAGCGCCTGTAACTCGGCCACCAGTGACTTGGCCAGATAGATACCGAGGCGGGTCTTCAACCGGCTGCGCGGTTGCTGCTGTTTTTCCTCCAGCAGCCAGGCGGTGGCATCAAGACTGGGCAGCAGGTCGACGCTAAGGGTATCGCCCGCCTGCCAGTAGTTGGATATCTGCAGCATGGCCGGGCCGCTCAGGCCGCGATGGGTAAACAGCATGGCTTCGCTGAAGTGCCGGCCGTTGCAGCTGACCTCGATATCCAGCGCCAGTCCGGCCAGCCGCTCGCAGATTGGTTTGAGCTGATCGCTGAAGGTGAAGGGCACCAGTCCGGCGTGGCGAGGAACCAGCTTGAGGCCGAACTGCTCGGCCAGCTGATAGCCAATGCCGCTGCCGCCGAGGGTCGGGATCGACAGGCCGCCGGTGGCAACAACCAGCGATTGGCAGCTGAGTTTGAGCGGGCGCCCCTGCTGCTCAACGGTTAGCAGGAAGCCGCCGCTGTCGCGCCGGGCGACCGAGCTTAACTCGCAATGGGTACGTATCTCGACGCCGGCCTGCAGACACTCGTTTTCCAGCATGTCGAGGATCGGCTTGGCCGAGTCGCGGCAGAACAGCTGCTGGTGTTTGCGCTCTTCATAGTCGATGGCGTAACGGCCAACCATCGAGATGAAATCCCACTGGTTGTAGCGTTTGAGCGCCGACTTGCAGAAGTGTGGGTTGGCGGAGATGAAGTTGTCCGCCTCGACACTGTAGTTGGTGAAGTTGCAGCGTCCGCCACCGGACATCAGGATCTTCTTGCCGATGCGGTTGGCGCGCTCCATTACCAGCACCCGGCGGCCGCGCTGGCCTGCGGTGGCGGCGCACATCAGCCCCGAGGCGCCGGCGCCGAGTACGATCACGTCAAAATCGGAAGCTGGCTGTGTCACGTTGAACAGTCCGCGAGTGGCAGGGTGGCTGGAAGCGGCGAATTCTAGCATTGTTGGGTTGTCTGCGCTGGGCTGGCGTAGAATGGCGACTCACCCCCTCGCCGAGGCCTGTCGCATGTCTTCTCCTGTACCGCCGGATCACCGCAACGCTGACCCACTGCATGGCATCACGCTCAAGGCGCTGCTGCAGTGGCTGGTTGAGCACTACGGCTGGGCTGAACTCGGGCGGCGGGTGCCGATCAACTGCTTTCTGCACGAGCCCAGTCTCAACTCCAGTCTCAAATTTTTGCGTCGCACACCCTGGGCGCGCGAGAAGGTAGAGGCGCTGTATATTGCTAGTCGGCCAGCCAGCCAAGGGTGATTGCGGTCAGAATCAGATAGCGGCCGCCCTTGGCGACCAGCACGATCAGGGTGAAGCGCCACAGCGGTTCGCGCATGACGCCGGCGACGATGGTCAAAGGATCGCCGATAAACGGTGCCCAGCTCAGCAGCAGCGACCAGAAGCCCCAGCGGTGATAGGCCTGCTGGGTACGGTGCAGACGCTCGGGTGTCAGCGGGAACCAGCGGCGCTGCTGAAAGTGCTCGATATAGCGTCCCAGCCACCAGTTGATGATGGCGCCCAGCAGGTTGCCAGCCGTCGCGACCAGCAAAATCAGCTGCAGGTTGTAGTCGCCGGACAGCAACATTGCCACCAGTACCACCTCCGACTGCAGCGGTAGCAGGGTAGCGGCACCGAGTGCGGCGAAAAACAGTCCGATGTACCCACTCAACTCCCACATTGATTCATCTCGACAGCGTGACCGGCCTGCATGATAACCCGGGCAGTCGATATTGCTTGAGTCGACCCTAGTTCAAGGTATTTATTCTGAATTTCCAGAAAAGTCGAAATAACCCTTCACGCCCTTCGGCAAACCGTGAATAATGCCCCGCCCTGATCTTCTGCCGTACTGGAGTGCCCATGCCAGAGCTGTCTGCCAAGCTTTCCTCGGTTTCCACCGATACCGCCCATCGTCCCGTTTCCTGGCTGATACTGCTGGCGCTGGCCGTCGGTGGATTTGGTATCGGCACCGGCGAATTTGTCATTATGGGCCTGATGCCAACCATGGCGGCGGACCTTGGCGTTACCGAACCGCAGGTCGGGCACGTGATCAGTGCCTATGCCTTGGGCGTGGTTGTTGGCGCGCCGATTCTGGCGGTACTGGGCGCTCGGCTGCGTCGCCGTCATCTGCTGCTGTTGCTGATGGTGTTCTTTGCCCTGGGCAATGCGGCCACCGCCCTGGCTCCCGGGTATCACTCGTTGCTACTGGCCCGCTTTGTCACCGGGCTGCCGCACGGTGCCTACTTTGGTGTCGCCGCATTGGTCGCCGCGTCGATGGTGCCTGCGCCCAAGCGGGCGGCGGCCGTCAGCCAGGTGATGCTCGGGCTTACCATTGCGATTTTGATCGGCAACCCGCTGGCGACCCTGGTGGGGCAGTCGATGGACTGGCGTTACGCCTTTGTTGCGGTATCGATCATCGCTTTGCTGACCATCGTGCTGATTGGCGTTTTTCTGCCGCTTGATCGCAGCGAGCCGCGTAGTAACCCGTTGACCGAGCTGCAGGCATTTCGGCGCATCCAGGTCTGGTACGCGCTGGGCATCGGTGCAATCGGTTTTGCCGGCATGTTCTGTGTGTTCAGCTATCTTGCGGTGACCCTGCTGGAGGTGACGAAGGTGTCTTCGCTGCTAGTGCCGCTGGCTGTGGCGACCTTTGGTGCCGGCACACTGGTTGGTAATCTGGCCGGCGGCTGGCTATTTGAGCGCTTGCAGTTCCGTGCGGTGGGGGTAGTGCTGCTGTGGAGTATGGCGGTACTGCTGTTGTTTCCGTTCGCCGTACAGACCTGGTGGGCCGCACTGCTGGCCGCCTTTCTGGTCGGCACCATGGTTGCCCTGTCGCCGCCGTTGCAGACCCGTCTGATGGATGTGGCGGCGGATGCGCAGACATTGGCAGCCGCGTCGCACCACGCGGCGTTCAACGTTGCCAATGCGCTGGGCCCCTGGCTGGGCGGTTTGGCGATCAGTGCCGGCCTTGGCTGGACTGTTACCGGCTACGTCGGCGCGGCCACCGCGGCGATCGGCATGCTGCTGTTCGTGCTGGCTTGGCAGCATGAGCGTCGCCATCCGCAGGACGTGCGCTGCGGAGCGTGAGCTCAGGCGGCGGACAGGTGCTGGTCGTTGAACTCGTTGGCGCGGATCGCGGCCGGTCGGGCAAAGGCCGCGGCAACGTAGTCGGCAAAACCGGGGCGTTCCGGCACAATGCCTTCGGCCATCGCCCAGCCCAGCTGGGATGAGAGGTACAAATCGGCCGCGGTGAAATGGTCGCCGCACAACCAGGGGCCGCCGAGCATGGCCAGTTCCAGTGTGTCCATGGTCTCGTCAAAGCTGCCGAAGCCCACCATGCGGGCGCGTTCGGGCGGGACTTCCCAGCCTAGCTTGCGGGCGGTGATGGCCTGCTCCAGCGGGCCTGCGGCGAAAAAGAACCAGCGCAGGTAGGCGGCCCGACGCGGATCGTCAGCCGGAGGCGCGAGCCGCGGGCGAGGGAAACGGTCGGCCAGGTAGGCGCAGATGGCCGGGCATTCGGTGATCAGCAGGTCGCCGTGCATCAACGCGGGTACTTTGCCCATCGGGTTGATGACGCGGTAACCCTCGCCTTTCATTTCCTCGCCGTAGCGAATCCAGACGGTTTCGTAGGACACCTGAAGCTCTTCCAGCATCCAGTGCACCATGCGTCCGCGGGATTGCGGATTGCTATAGAGGGTCAGTCCGTGCATGAGCGTGGTTCTCCGTCACCTACTGTTTAACGTCATGCAAGCATAGACGGTGATCCGGTGCTCACCAGTCGAGCAGCACCTTGAGCAGGCCGATGGCGCTGACAGTCAGCAGGGTCAGGCCAAGTACCCGAAAGAAGCGACCGCTGTCGTCGGTGAGCATGCGGTTGTGGAAGCGCAGGCCAATCAGATGACCAATGGTGACGCAGGGCAGCAGCCAGAGGTGGTGTACCAGCTGCAGGTCGACGCCGGCATAGACGAAGGCAGCCATCTTGATGGCGACCAATACGAACCAGAGTACGAACAGGGTGTCGCGCAGCTTCTCCTTGGCAACGTGCTGCGCCGCGACCGCGATGATCAGCGGCGCGCCGATCAATGAGGTGCCGCTGATGTAACCACCGAGCATCAGGAACAGCGTGTCGACTGCACGGCTGTTACTGCGAAAGGGGCGGTTGAGCATGTAGGAGACGGCATAGCCGGAGACGATGACAAAAATGATGATGCTCATCACGTTGGCAGGCAGGGTCAGCAGGCCGAAAACACCGATCAGTTTGGGCACCATCATGACCGCCAGCATGTGCCCGAGGTAGCGCCAGTCGACGGTGCCTCCACCAGTCGGACGTGACGCGGCACGGTTGTTGAGAAACACGGTGAGCGACGAGAACAGCAGCAGGTGGGCGGCAATCAGTGGCAGAAATACCAGCGGGTCGTCGTGTACCAGTAGCAGAAACGGCAGGGAGAGCACTGCGCCACCGAAGCCCAGGCCCGAGCGCACAAAACCACTCCAGACGAAAATCAGCCCGATCAGGACATACTGTGACAGGGTCAGGTCGGACATCGGTGCGCCTCGGGATAACGTGGGGGCGACAGTGTACTGAAGTGGCCGTGTTGCGTCAGGGCATCAGGCGTTTCGATCCAGCGCCAGATCTGCTTGGCTGTACAGGCGAAAGCTGCGGCTGGTTTCGGCGTAATCCCAACGCTCGATCGTGCAGCGCTGGAACGGGCCGTCGATGAGGTGCTCGATCAGGTTGACCGAATTGGGTATGTCGCCGCGTACGCGCGATGACAGCGCGGTGCCGGCCTGTGCCGTCCAGGCCTGGCGCGAACGGGTAGCGCCGGCCAGAGGTCGCACGTAGGGCAGATGAATGTGGCCGGCTAGCAACAGGTCGAGTCCGGCATCGACCCACTGCGGTACAACTGTTTCGTGGCCGATCAGCAGGTTGGCACGGTCGGATGGCTCGATCGCGTGCACCGGATGGTGCTGCATGACGATTCGCAGTTGCTGGCTGTCAGCCTGGCGCAGTAGCGCGCTGACCCGCGTTACCTGTTCTGTCTTCAGCTCGCCGTTCTTGTGTCGCCCCGGAGCGGTGGAGTTGACGCCGACTATCAGCAGGTCACGGGTTTCGTAGAGAGGTTCGAGTTCGTTGCTGAAGTAGTCGAGATAGTGGGCATACGGCGCCAGCAGCCGGCGCGGCAGGTTGAACAGGGGCAGGTCGTGATTGCCGGGGACCGACAACGTCGGGCAGGGCAGCTGGTCGGCGAAGTCGCGGGCTTGGCGAAACTGTTGCCGGGTCGCGCGCTGGGTTATATCGCCGGTCAGCAGGGCAAGGTCTGGGCGCTGATCGGCGGCGAACCTCAGCAAGGCCTCAACGACCTCTGGGCGCTCGGTGCCGAAGTGCGGGTCGGACAGATGCAGCAGCCGGGTCATGCGCGTTCTCGCAGGTTGCTGTCGCGCGGTACCAGCAGTGGCAAGCGCTGCTCGGCGACCTGAAACAGCAGAGGCGAATACATCCAGCTGACCTCGCCATCCAGCGCCACCTTGACCTTGCGGCCGCGATTACCCAGGCGTACGCGCATGCGCTGGAAGGCGAAGCTGCTGACCTGCTCGGCGTCTCCCAGTCGGCTGAGCAGCCCGCGCAGTACCAGGGCATATAGGGCCAGTGTGCCCATTGGCTTGGCGGTCATGGCGATTAGCTGGTTGTCCTGCAGCGCACCCCGTTCATGGATGCCCAGATGCTCAAGTTGCAGTGCGTTGTTACCAACGACAATGGTCTGGGTCCGCAGGTGGCGCAGCTGTCCGGTGGTTTCCAGTTGGACCTTGAACTGGCGATGAGCCCGCAGCAGGGTGGCCAGGGCGGCCCAGAAGGCAACCAGTCGGCCGCGCCCGTAGCGCTGCTTCCACGTCTCGCGGTCTTCCAGCAGGGTGGGGTACAGGCCAAGACTGGCATTGACCAAAAATGCCTTGCCGTTGAGCAGGCCGACCTGGACCGGCTCGATTACCGCATCGAGCAGGCATCGGCAGGCCAGCTCGGTGTCCTGCGGGATACCGTAGCTGCGGCCAAAGTAGTTGAAGGTGCCTTGCGGCAGAATGCCGAACGCAATGCCGGTGCCCAGTACGCGGTTGCTGACGGCATTGAGGGTGCCGTCGCCTCCTGCCGCTACTACCGCGCCCTGATGCTGACGGGCAGCCTCAAGGGCGGCTGTAGTCATTCGGTCCAGGTCGCTGCCGTCGGCCGCCTCAAACAGCGTGAAGTGCCGCCCTGCCTCGGTCATTACCCGTTTGATGGTCGCGCGCACCGCATCGCTGTCCTGACTGCCGGAGCGGCTGTTGAGCACAATGAACAGAGGGGTGTCGGCAGACAATGGCTGGGCGGTGCTGCTGGTCATGCATTACCTCGTGGCGGCCGTACTTGCTGGAATGCAATGAGACAGGCCGAGTGGTTTCCGTTTTAGTCACGGGATTGGCGGTGAAGGTTCAACGGAGGGGGCTTGATCCTCGTCGGCGCATGGCCCTTCTTAAGGGAGGATTAAGACTCGGTGACTATGCTTGGCAAATCGTCTGCCATCGCTAGGGAATCTGCTGATCATGAATACCTCTATTCGCCGCTATCACGCGCTTAACGTTGCGTTGCATTGGCTCATGCTGCTGCTGATCGCAGCGGTGTATGCCTGTATTGAACTCAGAACCAGTTTTCCGCGGGGGAGTGAGCCGCGCGAGCTGATCAAGCACTGGCATTTTGCGCTGGGTATGGCGGTGTTTGTGCTGGTCTGGCTGCGGTTGCTTGGGCGTCTGCTCTTTCCGGCGCCACCGATCAGCCCTCAGCCGCCAAGCTGGCAGCAGGCGCTGGCGAGTGCCATGCACCTGGCGTTGTATGGTCTGATGATCGGGCTACCGTTGCTTGGCTGGCTGATACTCAGTGCTGGTGGCAAGACCCAGATATTCTCATGGCTGACGCTGCCTGCACTGGTCGCCCCGGATCGGGACCTGGCAGGGCAGTTGAAAGAGCTTCACGAGTGGCTCGGCGTCGCCGGGTACTGGTTGATCGGGCTGCACGCGGCAGCGGGCGTGATGCATCATTACCTGCTACGCGACAACACCCTGGAGCGCATGCTGCCCGGACGCCTGAAAAACTGACTGCTCGGTCGAGGCGGCCGCTGTTGGGCAGTCCCGGTAAGCATGGGGTATGCTGCTGCTAAACAACAGATTCAGGTCGTGGTTGTTGTGCCGGGGCCGCCAGGAGCAGGGTGCATGTTGGGCTGGTCGGTAGTGCAGCAGGTGTTAGCGATTCGTTCGCAGCGTCACAAGGTCGTTTTCGGCATGGTCCTGATGGTGGCGCTGATTCTCGCTGCCACGCTGTTTGGCATTCTCACGCGGCCAATCGGGTTCCTCGCTGCCTTCTGGCCTGCCAACGCACTGGTGCTTGGCCTGATGCTGCGCCTGCCGTACCTGAGTTCGCCGCCGGGGTGGTTGCTGGCACTGCTGGCGTACATGCTTCCCGACCTGATGTTAGGTCACGGCATTGATCGTGCCGCCGCGTTGGCGTTTAGCAATCTGGCGTTTGTATCCTGCGGGATGCTGGTCTTTCAACGCTTTAACCGGGGGGCGGCGACCCTTGAACGCCCGGCGGTCGTCCTGTATCTGCTGCTTGCCTGCGTAGTCGGGGCTGCGGCCGCGACCCTGTGTGGCTTGACCCTGGTGCGTGCGGTGGCGCCGGAGTTGTTCACGTCCGGGCTGCCGCATATGGCCGGCTTCTGGTTTACCTCCGAGCTGGTTAATGGAATTCTCTTTCTGCCGCTTATGCTGCTGCGCGCAGAACGCAGGCAGCTGCCGCGCGAGCGGGTCGAGCAATCGTCGCATCGGGCGTTGCCACTACTGCTGCTGATTGCCTCGGTATTGCTCGCGGTGCAGCTGGACGGCCCGGGCCGGATTGGCCTGCCGGTACCGGCCTTGCTTTGGTGTGCGCTCAGTTACTCGGTCGGCCTGACGGCGGTGCTGTCGTCGGCTACCAGTATCACCATGATGCTGCTGATAGGTGGCACAGCTCAGCACGCGGACATCTCCGACGACTACATCGACATCCTGATTTCCAGCCGGCTAGGTATCGTGCTGATTGCCCTGGGGCCGCTGGCGGTTGGTTGCGTCAACAGCGCGCGCAATCAATTGCTGGCCCGTATGGAGTTTCTGGTCAGCCATGATCACCTGACGTCGGTGCTTGGTCGTGCCGGCTTCTATGCGCAGGGGCAGATGCTGCTCGGATCGGCCATCAGCCACAACCTGCCGTTAGCGGTGATGGTCCTGGATATCGACCATTTCAAGGCCGTAAACGACCGCTATGGCCACGCTGCGGGCGACCAGGTATTGCGCGAGTTCAGCCAGGTGGTGGCGCAGACCCTGCGCGCTCAGGACGTGTTTGGGCGTACGGGCGGCGAGGAGTTCTCGGCCATGGTTGAAGGTATCGGTCTTGAAGGCGCCCGCGCTCTTGCGGAGCGAGTCGTTGAGCGGGTAGCGGCCCATGAGGTGACCTTACCGGATGGTCAGCGCTTGATCGTGACTGTGAGCATCGGTCTGGCCTGGTATGACTCGGCCAGGCTGGAAGAGATTGATGGGATGCTGAAGGCTGCCGACGGGGCGTTGTACCAGGCCAAGGAGCAGGGGCGTAATCGGGTTGTGTCGGTAGTCGCCTGATCAGCGCGGCTGCCGACAGCGGGGCAGCAGGCTCAGCAGCAGAGGCAGGGCAAGGCCCAGCAAGGCGCCGGCCAGCACGTCGCTGGGCCAGTGCACGCCCATGGTCAGCCGAGACAACCCGACCAGCGCAACCCAGGTTGCCGCCAGCCACCACCAAAGCGCCCCGCGGCCAGGCAGCTGCTGGCTCAGCACTATCGCCAGTGCGCCGGCGCAGGCGGCGGTGCCGAGGGTATGTCCGCTGGGAAAGCTGTGACTGGCCAGTTCGACGGTGTCCCATAGCGCCGGTCGAGGTCTGGCCACCAGCTGTTTGCTGACGACAACAACCAATGCGCCGCTCAGTCCCGACAGGGCCAGCAGCAATGCGCTGCCAGTCCGCCGTCTGGCGATCAGATAGAGCACCCAGAGGCTGACCAGAACGGTCAAAAACAGGGCCGAGCCCGAGTGGGTAATCTTTGCCAGCCAGTGGGTCACGGGCGAAGGTGTGTGCTCGCCGATGCTGTGCAGTAGCTGCTCGTCAAACCTGTGGGTGTGGCCGGTGATGACGGCCACGCAAACGATGGCGAATAGCAGCAGCAGAGTCAGCGCAAGTGCCAGCTGGCGCCGTGGTAGCGGCGCCAGAGCGGCCGACGAGCGAGTCGCCAACAGCAGCCCCAAAATCACTGCCAGGCTCAGCAGGACAAGTAGCTGGGGCTGCATCGCGGCTAGAAGGTGTAGGTGCCGGGTTGCGGCTCCAGTGTGGGCGGCAGCGGCGGCGTGACGCTGGGCTCCGGGGCCGGTTGCGGGGCTGGTGGTGAGACCGGCTCCGGCGTGCTGGCGACCAAGTGCTCGGTGAGCGTGGCTTGCCAGAGGCGCTCAAACTCGCCGACAAACTGCTTGAAACTGGTGCGTTCTGCCAGTTGGCGGGCGTCATCGATCGCCGCTTCAGTGCTCCAGACACTGGCGCGCTGGGACTCACGAGCGCTGGATTCGGCGGTGCCGTAGATGAAGCCGGTGCGCACATCAACCAGCAATGCTGAGGTGGTGGCGCTGACGAAGGCCTCCTTGTTCGGCAGGAAGCCCAGAGTGACCGCTGACAGCGGGCCGAGCGAGGTGCTTTCGACGTTGAAGCGGGTGTCCAGGGTGTAGATCAGCAGCAGGTCGGCCTTCAGGCGCGCCGCGCCAAGGCGCAGGTCCTTGATGGTGTTGAGCTCCTGCGGCAGGATCAGGCGGGTGATCGGCGCAACGGCGGCGACGTTATCCAGCGCGGCAATGCGCTGGATGTCGTCTTCGCTTTCGACATCACGGGTGGTGACTACGCTGAAGCTGCCGGTGCCGTAGCTGTCGGCAGTGAGTGAGCGGTAGCCGGGCGACTGCACGCGGACCATGGCCAGGCGAGCAGGGAAGTGGGCGGCGGGCTCCAGCGCCATCAGCTCCACGATGTCATCATCGCCCAGAGTCGACATGTTCACGCCGGCGGCTGGTGTGGTGTAGGTCGCGCAGCCTTGCAGGATGGCAAGGCCGAGCGCGAGCAGGGACACAAGAATACGTCGATTCATCGGCGTAGCGGTTCCTCGGGAATGGGGTGAGCGGGCCGTTAACATGTCTGGGGACAGCTGGCCCGGCGAACCGCAAATGGTAGCGTGTTGCAGGCGGCGCAACAATCGGCGACAGAATCTTTCTCCGTCAAGGGGCACCGGGCTGCGCACGGTGGCGGCAACCACGTACACTGTCGGCTTTGCATGCTGTCAGGGTGGTAGCCAGTGAGTGAACTTTTCCGCATCGAACATCGCGATCCCGAGACCTTCAGACGTCAGACCCGGCGCAGCTCGCTGATCGTCGTTGTTACCTTTGCCGTGCTCGGCATGGCGCTGCCGGCGCTGCTGATTGCGTTGTTTGGCCGTGTTGACGGCAGCAATTTCGGCTGGAATCTGACTGGTGTTCTGCTGGCCGCCGGCATCACGGCGATGCTGGTGCGTACGGTGTTTCTCAAGCAACCCTGGATGGACGGAGCTGCCTATGGCTGGCGCCTGAAGCGCTCGCTGATGCGAGTGACCAACCAGATGCATCAGGTCAAGGACGCGGTGACGGCGGGCGACGAGCAGGCGATGTTGCTACTGCGTTTCTATCACCTCGGGCTGCAGGAGATGCACCACCTCGACGGTAATAGCAGCGATATGCTGGAGCTGGTTGCCGAGCGTGAACAGCTGCGCGCGGCGCTGGCAGAGCGCGGGTTGCCCGAGGAACAGCTGGCCCTGCGTAGCGAATGGCTGGAGCACGTTGCGAGTCGTGCCAAAACCTAGGGTCTGTTGCCGTTTCGTTCACCCGCCTGTTGCAGCCTGTAAAGCCGCCAATCAAGGAGCGAGAAGCGTAGCGTGGTCATTCCACGTAAGCGACGAGCGACGCCGAGTGGCGGCTTTACAGGCGCAACCCGCAGGGCCGGGGTCATTTTTCGGCCATGCTGCGTTGTCGGTCGCTTATGTGGACTAACCACACTGCACTCCCTCCGCCTTGCGTGGCCGAAAAATGGCCTCCGGCAGGCGGGTGAACGAAATGGCAACAGACCCTAGCCTCTGTCTGGCGGCATGACCACCCACTCCGGCTCGTCAAACTCGCCGACAAAACGGATCTCGCAGCAATGCGCGGCGCTGCGAATGATCTGCGCAACGGCCGGGTTCGGCGTGCCTTCCATCGCATCCCGCGCGGCCTTGCTGTCCCAGTGGGCAATGGCGATCAGCTTGTCCGGATCACGCAGGCTCCGATGCAGCTCGGTGCCGCGTGCGCCGGGAGCCTGCTGAATCAGGGTGCTGGCGCGCACCCAGGCGTCGGCGTAGTCCTCGGCAACGTAGCCCGGCTTGATGGTGACTTCGAAGATGTACTTCATCGGTTGCTCCTGGGGCTTTTGCCGCGGGTTCAGTGCCGAGCGCTATCGATCTCGACCAGCCGGCCATCAATAAAGCGCAGGCTGCGAACCATGCCATTGGTCGGGCCGTAGCTCCACTGCTCGATGTTGACGCTGCCCTCGGCCGGGTAGCCGTCCGGGTCGATGTATTGTGGCGTGCGCTCGCGGGTGTCGGGCTCTCCGCACTGCTCAAGCACGTCTTCGATCGATGCGCCGGTCTCGATGATGCCGTGGTCACAACGCATGGTGGCGGCCTGTGAGGTCGACACCGTCATGAGAGTACTGATGAGAACGGCAAGGCTTCTGAGTGACATCGGACGTCTCCTTCGTCGGCTGTGTCGCTGATCATCATGCCCTTGCTGGCGCCAGAGGTCGAATCAGGTGCACAAAAAAGCCCGGCGCGATGGCCGGGCTTTTTCGTTGCAGCGCGTCTTACAGGCCGAACTTGGCCTTGAACTCGCGGCGACGGCGGTGCAGGACCGGCTCGGTGTAGCCGTTCGGCTGCTTGGTGCCCTCAATGCACAGCTCAACGGCGGCCTGGAAGGCGACGCTGTCGTCGAAGTTCGGCGCCATCGGCTTGTAGGCCGGGTCGCTTTCGTTCTGACGGTCAACCACGGGCGCCATGCGCTTCATGGTTTCCATGACCTGCTCTTCGCTGCAGATACCGTGACGCAGCCAGTTGGCGATGTGCTGGCTGGAGATACGCAGGGTAGCGCGGTCTTCCATCAGGCCTACATCGTTGATGTCCGGTACCTTGGAGCAGCCAACGCCCTGATCGATCCAGCGTACAACGTAGCCGAGGATGCCCTGAGCGTTGTTGTCCAGTTCCTGCTGGATTTCTTCCGCGGACCAGTTGGTGTTCGGTGCCAGCGGGATGGTCAGGATGTCGTCGACCGACGCCGGAGTGCGCTTGGCCAGTTCGTCCTGACGGTCGGCAACGCTGACCTTGTGGTAGTGCAACGCGTGCAGGGTAGCGGCCGTCGGGGACGGAACCCAGGCAGTGTTGGCGCCAGCCATCGGGTGACCGATCTTCTGCTCCAACATCGCGGCCATCAGGTCGGGCATGGCCCACATGCCTTTGCCGATCTGTGCGCGGCCTTTCAGGCCGGTAGCCAGACCGATGTCGACGTTGTTGTTCTCGTAGGCACCGATCCAGACTGCGCCCTTGATCTCACCCTTGCGAATGAAAGCGCCAGCTTCCATGGAGGTGTGGATCTCGTCGCCGGTGCGGTCGAGGAAGCCGGTGTTGATGAACACAACGCGCTCGCTGGCAGCCTTGATACAGGCCTTCAGGTTGACGGTGGTGCGACGCTCTTCGTCCATGATGCCGACTTTCAGCGTGTTGCGCGGCAGGCCCAGCATGTCTTCAACGCGGCCGAACAGCTCGGTGGTGAACGCCACCTCTTCCGGACCGTGCATCTTCGGCTTAACGATGTAGACCGAACCGGTGCGGGTGTTCTTGCGGCTGGTGTTGCCGTTCAGGTTGTGCATGGCGATCAGGCTGGTGACCGCTGCGTCCATGATGCCTTCCGGTACTTCGTTGCCGTCCTGGTCGAGGATCGCATCGTTGGTCATCAGGTGGCCGACGTTACGGACGAACAGCAGCGAGCGACCGTGCAGGGTCAGGGTGGAACCGTCTGCCTTGGTGTATTCGCGGTCCGGGTTCATGGTACGGGTGAAGCTGCTGCCGCCCTTGCTGACGGACTCAGCCAGATCGCCTTTCATCAGACCCAGCCAGTTGCTGTAGACGACGGTCTTGTCGTCGGCATCAACGGCGGCAACGGAGTCTTCGCAGTCCATGATGGTGGTCAGCGCGGATTCCATCAGGACGTCTTTAACGCCGGCAGCGTCGGTCTGGCCGATGTTGCTGGTCGCGTCGATCTGGATTTCGAAGTGCAGGCCGTTGTGCTTGAGCAGCACGCCAGTCGGTGCAGCAGCGTCGCCCAGGAAGGCGATGAACTGGGCGGCGTCTTTCAGGCCAGTGGTGCTGCCGTCTTTCAGGGCAACACTCAGCTGACCGTCTTTGACGGTGTAGCTGGTGGAGTCAACGTGGGAACCATTGGCCAGCGGGGCTGCCTCATCAAGGAAGGCACGGGCAAAGGCGATAACCTTGTTGCCACGGATTTCGTTGTAACCCGGGCCCTTGGTGGCGCCGCCTTCTTCGGAGATGGCGTCGGTGCCGTACAGGGCGTCGTACAGTGAACCCCAGCGGGCGTTGGCGGCGTTCAGAGCGAAGCGGGCGTTCATCACCGGCACAACCAGCTGCGGGCCGGCCATGGTGGCGATTTCTTCGTCGACGTTCTGGGTAGTGGCCTGGAAGTCAGCCGGCTCGGGCAGCAGATAGCCGATTTCCTGCAGGAAGGCTTTGTATTCGGCAGCGTTGTGCGCTTGACCGGCACGCGCCTGGTGCCATGCGTCGATCTGGGCCTGGAAGTCGTCACGCTTGGCCAGCAGCGCCTTGTTCTTGGGAGCCAGATCCTTGATCAGGGCTTCCACACCGCTCCAGAAGGTGGCGGCATCAACGCCGGTGCCGGGAATGGCGCGGTCGTTGATGAAGTCGTGGAGAACCTTGGCTACTTGCAAACTGCCAACTTGGACGCGATCTGTCATGTTACACCCTCACTGTGCTGACAACCTGCGCGCTACGCGCATCAGGACGTGGAAATTGGAGACGCGGTATGTTACACGATGATCAGTTGCAAAGCATGCCTGACGGGCGTAATTCTGTCGGGCCAGCGGCAGATCAGGGCGTGACCCGCGGGTCTGTTTTTCCCCAGCTGACTGGATACCGAATGGATCAGGCTTTTTTCTCTTCCCTCGCCGAGCGCCTTCCCGCACTGGATCCGGGGCTGGCGACCGACGATGCTGCGCGTCGCTACGCCGGCTACTACGGTATCGACTTCCGCGACCGTGCCGAGCAGCACCTGGGGCGTATTGACGTGGATGGCTTCAGTGTCGCCACCCAGATCTGGAAGCCGCCAGTAGCGCGCGGCACACTGCTGATCCTGCATGGCTACTACGATCATATGGGGCTCTACCGGCACTTGATCCAGTGGGCTCTGGAGCAGCATTACGCGGTGCTGGCGTTTGATCTGCCAGGTCACGGCCTGTCGAGCGGCGAGCGGGCCAGTATTGATTGCTTTCTGCGCTATCAGAGGGTGCTCGACGGGGTGCTGGAGCAGGCGCTGCGCTGGCAGCTGCCGGCGCCCTGGCACATGCTCGGGCAAAGTACCGGTGGCGCGATTCTGATCGACCGTCTGCTGCACGGGCCGTTGCCGGCGGAGCTGGGGCAGACGGTGCTGATGGCGCCGCTGGTGCGGCCGAAGCAGTGGGGGTTCTCGCAGATGGGGCTGAAGCTGTTCGGCGGTTTTGTCCAGCAACTCAATCGCCGGTTCACCGACAACTCCACCGATCAGGCGTTTCTCGACTTTATTCGCAGTCAGGATCCGTTGCAGCCGCAAGTGCTGCCGGTGGCCTGGGTGCAGGCGCTGGAAAGGTGGATTCCGCGGATTGAGTCGGCTGCTGCGGTGGCGCATCGACCACTGATTATTCAGGGGCAGGAAGACGGTACCGTCGACTGGCAACACAATTTGCAGGTGCTGGAAAGCAAGTTCACCAGCCCTGACACCTTCTATCTGCCTACCGCGCGGCACCACCTGGCGAATGAGCACCAGACGCTGCGCCAGCAGTATCTCGACTGGCTGGCGCCGCGGTTGATTGGCTAGCTATTACGGATTCAGCGCGTCACGCGCGGCGGCGCTGGCCGCGCGGAAGAAGGCGCTGCCGGTGGCGGATTCGCTCCAGTCGGCGTAGCGACTGAGTTGCTGATCGCTCAGGTCGCGGTAGACGTACGCCAGTGTCTGCGGCAGATTCGGCTCCATCTGCGCGCGTAACGAGCTGCGGCGCTGGTCTGCCAGGCCGTCCGGGATGGTCAGCAGGCCGCCGAGCAGGTCATTGGCGCTCTGGGTGGCCAGGCTGGCCAGCGCGAGTGAAACTTCCTCTCCCATATCGAGTGCCGGCAGCTGTTTGCCGAGGCGGCTGAGCAACGCCGTCCGCGCCGGGCTCGGGTTCTGCGTCGGTAAACCGTTCTGCATGCGGCTGACCTCGGCGGGAGAGGTGGCGCGGGTTTCGGCAGCGGCAATCTGCTGGCCGAGGTCGCTGCGGTAGAACTGCAGCGCGTCGTTCAGTTCGCGGTCCGACAGCCCGAGTGACAGGCTGGCCATGGCACGCGCCTCCATTTGGCCGGGCTCAAAGCGCTCGCTGCTTTTGCGGGTCAGGCTGTCGGCCAGTGCGGCGGGCAGCTGTGCGGCGTAGCGGCTGGTCGCCTTGCTCAGGGCCTGCTGGAAGTGCTGCTGATGAGTGGCCATGCCGGAGGCACGGTACAACTGGTTGGTGTCGGCCTGAACGGTCAGGCCAATGCCGATAAGGCTGGCGAACAGGACGCCTTGAGCGGCGCGCAGCAAGGTCTGGGACATGATTCTCTCTGGTTGGGCAGGATGCAAAATTGCTTGCCTGTTGGGGGCGATCACCTAAAATGCGGCGTTCGTCGCTGCGCATGGTAGCGGAAGTCCTTCCGTTTCGCGTGCACCAGCCCTCCGCCAACAGCGACGGAACGTCGTCCTTCCCTTTGAGTAGTGTCACTATGTCCGAGTTCCCTTTGGTGCCGGCCAGCCGTTATGCGTGCGTGGCTGACGAGTTGGCCGAGCGTGGCTGGTCGGTGCAGGAGCAGTTTCTGCCTGAGGCACTGGCGCAGGCCTTGGAGCGTGACTGCCGCAGTCTGTGGCAACAGGACGATCTCTCACCCGCTGCCATCGGTCGGGGTGATAGCCAGCTGGTAGCGCCAAGGATTCGCGGCGACTACACCCGCTGGCTGGACGACTGTCCGCCGACGGCTGCGGGCGCGGCGTATATGGCGCTGATGGACGGTCTGCGCGAAGAGCTCAATCGCAGCCTGTTTCTCGGGCTGGATACCTTCGAAACCCACTACGCGCTGTATCCGCCGGGCGCCGGCTATCAGCGCCACCTGGACCGCTTTCAGGACAGTCCGCTGCGCACCATATCGGTGGTAGCCTATCTGAACTCGGTTTGGCAGCCGGGTGATGGCGGCGAGCTGCGGCTGTTTCTTGCTGACGGCGAGCGCGATGTTGCGCCTCGTGCCGGGACGGTCGTCATCTTCACCAGTGCCGACGTTGAGCATGAAGTGCTGGCGTCGCGCTTTGAGCGCGCCAGCCTGACTGGCTGGTTCCGTCGTCGGCCGGATAATCCGCTGCTGCGCTGAATTCTGATCGCGCAGCTTCAACGGGAGTATGCGTGGAAAAGATTCTGGTCAGCGCCTGCCTGCTTGGGCAGCGCGTGCGGTATGACGGCGGCGGTTTTGATCCGCTCCAGCAATTACTCGACTGGCAGGCGCAGGGACGACTGGTTGTGGTGTGCCCCGAGGTGGCTGGCGGCCTGCCGACGCCACGCCCGCCTGCCGAAATTCCGAGTGGGCAGGGCGCAGAAGTGCTGGCGGGACGATTGCCGGTGCGCACCGATCAGGGTGAGGACGTGACGGCGCCCTTTGTTCGCGGCGCAGAGCAGGCGCTGGCGCTGGTCCGCAAACATGCCATTCGCTATGCCTTGCTCAAGGCGCGCAGCCCGTCCTGCGGCAATACCGAAAACTATGATGGCAGTTTCAGGGGCGTACGCGTGCCGGGCGAGGGCGTTACTGCAGCAGCACTGCGGCAGGCGGGCGTGCGGGTTTTTAACGAGGATCAGTTGGTGGAATTGGCTTTTGTGCTCGGCGCGTGACGGCTGATCGCCCGGCCGCGGTTACCCTGCAGTGCTATAAGTAGAAGTAAACCGCACGCCAGAGGTTACCCATGAAGGATACGATTCGCTCGTTGCGGCAGCACTATCGAGCGACGCTGTTCGCCAGTTTTGTACTGATGTTTGTCGCCTTGCTGGCGTACCTCTGGATATCGGCCATGGCCGACCGTGCGGCTCTGCATAGCCTGGTGCGAGTGCAGGGTAAGCAGCTGGCGCTGTCGCTGGAGGACGCGGCAGAGGTCGTGCGCAGCCATGTCTACAGCTCACAGCGGATGGTGGAGCATGCGCTGGTGCGCTCCGAAGCGTTGAACCGGCAAGAGACCGAGCTGATCATCAGCGAATCCGGCTCGCTGCATGTCGACCCGGCGGCGCAGATGGATCAGCGTCGCTTCAATCGCAACCTGTCAGCCGCAGCCACCCTGTTGCCCGATGCCGCCGCGGCGCACCAGTGGAGCCGGATTTTCCAATGGACCTACTTTTACGATGCCAGCGCAGAGTGGTTTCTGATCTACCCGTTCCTGCCGCGTGAAGATCTGCTGCGCGCCACCGGGACCGGCGACATGAGCATGGCACTTAGGACTGTGTTCGACGCTGATGGCACTCGGCCGCTGGATCTGGTGGGGCCACGAAACAACCCGGAGCGGGCCATGCGCTGGACCCGCGTCTACGACGACGCCAGCGGCAGAGGGGCGATGATTACGCTGTTGGCCCCGGTCTATTTGGCGGACGAGTTTATTGGCGCGGTTGGCACCGATGTGACGCTGGAGCAGGTTTCCCAGGTGCTGAAGGCGCACGCGCCGGAGGCTGGGCGTGTATTGCTGGTTGATGCGGAAGGGACGGTTGTGGCCGACAGTCGTAGTGGCACTCCATGGCCGGGTGGCGGGCTGGCAACCCGTGACGCTGTGCAGTTGCGATTCCCTCTGAAGGATACCAACTGGACGCTGATCGTGGATCTGTCGGACGACGAATTGGCTGCCATCGGCTACCGAGCGCTCGGGCCGTCTGTTGTGCTGGCTGGGGCGCTGTTTCTCGCCCTGCTGGCGATTGTCTGGTTTCAACATCGCCGCTATGCCCGCCCCGCGCTGTTGCTAGCGGAGCATGTCAGTAAGGTGGACGAGCTGGAAGATCCGCTGCCACCGTCCCTACCTCGGGTCTGGGGGCCGCTGTTCGAGCGGGTCGCGGCGGCGGCCCGCGAGCGTCGGGCGTTACTGCAGCACACGCAGGCTGAGGCCGCGCACTTGCAGCAGCGGGTTGCCGAGCAGTCCGCCCACCTGCAGGCCACTACTGCGTCCCTAGAGCAGGCCAGACAGGCGCTGGTGCGCTCGGACAAACTGGGAGCGCTTGGCGGGCTGGTGGCCAGCGTAACGCGGGAGGTGTCGATGCCGCTTGAGCAAGGAGAACGCCTCCTTGAGGAGCTCGCCGCGCGGCTTGTGGTGTTTCGCGAGCAGCAGCAGCGCGGCTTGTTGCGGGCGGAGCTGACGGCTTTTGTTGATCATCTTGAGGCCAGCAGCCAGATGATGGCCGGGCGACTGGGGGATGCCAGCCTGTTGTTGCAACGCTTTCGTCAGATGGCGTTGGACCAGACGCGGGACAAAGCGCGGGCATTTTACCCGCGTGAGACGGTAGACAACGTGTTGGCCTTGTTGCAGGCCAAGGTGCGTCGTCACGGCTGTCAGGTAGAAAATGCCATTTCTGCGTCGCTGACGGTCACCGCCGACGTGGGAACGCTGGGGCAAATTCTGCACCACCTGCTGGAGGACGCGGTAGGGCGCAGTCAGGCCGGGCAGACCATTCGTATCGCGGCTGGCTGGGCGTCTGGTTCGGCTAGCGATGAACTGGAAATACTGCTGTTTGATGCCGCTGTCACGCCGCAGCAAGGCGACGAGGAGGGCATCGCTCTGGCCATGCGACTCGCAACCGACGGCATGGACGGGCAACTCGAGGTGACCTCAAGTGCGGACGGCAATCGCTTTGCACTTCGCTTTCCCTGTACTGAAGCATCTGAGGGGAGCAGCGCCGGAGGAGCAGGTTGATGCGGGGCTTGTATGATTTTGCGTTGAATTCACCTGTTGTGAGCCTGTACCAGGTGATCAGCAAGGTCTTTCCGGGACGCAGCGCGCTGCTTAATGCAGAGTTTGAGGGGACCCTGGCTCAGGCTTGGGAGACCTACTCGCGGCAGTTGGGCGTGTCATTAACCGAGCTGGCGCGGGCGGTGGCGCCGCAGTTTGATGTGCCGGTAGCAGATCAGTTGGATCAAACCTCGCACGAGGATCTTGCGAGGTTGTCGGCGAGCTTCTGTCAGGAGCACAACGTTTTGCCTCTGCGGTTGGAAGACGGCTGTCTGTTGGTCGCAACCGCAAACCCGTTTGACTTCAATGTGCAGGAGCGAGCGAGTTTTCTTGCACAGCTACCAATTCGCTGGTTGTTGGCGCCGCCGCAGGACATTGAGGATGCCGTTGTTTTTGCCTACGCCAGAGATGCCACGCGGCATGCGACGGTGTTGCAGGGGACTGCAGAGGAACAGGAAGCAGGCTCCTCTGATAATGCGATCGTCCGACTGGGACGGATGCTGCTGCTTGAAAGTGTTAAACAGCGTGCCTCGGACTTGCATATTCAGCCGTTCCTCGGCGCCTTTGTCGTGCGTATCCGGGTGGATGGTGTGCTGCGGCGACTGATGATGTTGGAGGACTCGGTCGCCTCCAGCTTGGTTCGCCACTTGAAAAGTCGCAGCAATATGGATGTCACAGACAGCCGGGTTCCGCAGGACGGTCGCATGTCGATGGTGATCGATGGCCGCGAGTTTGATATGCGGGTGTCCAGCTTACCTGCCAGTCGTGGCGAGCGTTTGGTTATCCGCTTTCTGGAGCAGGGGCGAGTACAACGGTTGTCCGGCGCCGGATTTTCCCACGCAGACCTGCAAATGCTGCGTCGGGGGTTTATTAGGCCATCTGGACTGGTCATCATGACCGGGCCGACTGGCTGCGGTAAAACCTCGACGCTCTACGGCATGTTGACTGAACTCAATCGCAGTTCGGTTAACATCATCACGGTTGAAAACCCGGTCGAGTACCGCATACCGGGTATCTCACAGGTGGAGGTTGACGACAAGGTTGGACGCACGTTCCTGTCAGCCTTGCGCTCGATTTTGCGGCAAGATCCAGACATCGTCCTGATTGGCGAGATTCGTGATCGTGAAACTGCCGAAATCGCAACCCAGGCAGCGCTGACCGGGCACCTGGTGCTATCGACTCTGCATACCAATGATGCCATGACTGCGATACCTCGCTTGCTCAACCTGGGTATTCAGCCAAGCATCCTGGCAGATTCGCTGGCGATGGTGGTTGCTCAGCGTCTGTGCCGTCGGCTCTGCCCGCATTGCAAGGCTCCGGTGGTGGAGCCGCTAAGTCAGGAGGAACGAAGCTTCCTGGAAGCCACGCATAATCGCCCTGGCTGTCGTGCGGTTGGCTGCAAGGTCTGTCGCTACACCGGGTATTTGGGGCGGCTGCCGGTTGTTGAAATCGTCGAGATGAGTAAGCGGCTGCGCGATGGTGTAGCGATGGGGGAGGCGCGGCTGGCGGAGTTGAATCAGCTTCGAGAGGGTGGGTTGCGGCTGCTGGCGGCTTCAGGCAGCGTGCGGATTATCTCCGGCGACACAACGGTATCCGAGGTCATGTCGGTGGTGGGGCCGGCGTTCTGGGGCGAGCTGGCCGAGCATTACGGCACGGTGTGTTTTGCCGATTCGCTAGCGCTGGAGCCGCGACAACTTAAGGCCGGGCAAGGGGTATTGCTGGTGACACCGCAGCCGGGTTTGAGCGTTCAGGTTGAAACGGCGCTGGCCGATGAGGGGATTTATGTTGTTACCGCCGGCAGCGCGGAGCAGGCTCATCACCTGCTTGAACAGGACGAAGATATAGCGTTCATTGTGTTCGACCTTGCTGAACAGGTAACACTGGAACAGGCTGTCTCCCAGCTCAGTTTAAATCGGTTGCACACCTCTTGGGCGCGGCTGCCAGCGCTGGTGCTGCTGCCGGCGCATCTGGTCGCTGCGGAGTCTGAGCTGCGAGAAAGCGGCGTGCTTGCGGCGATGATGAAGAAACCCCTGGATAGCGCTGCGTTACTTGCACATCTCCGCCGGATACAGGCCCGATAAACAGGCCCGGAAGGGCGCGCGAGGTGCGTTGTCGGCGTCAGTATCAGGCAATAAAAAAGGTTCTTCACGGAATCCCGGGAAAGACAGAAACAAGAACGCCGGTTTG
>JAYNRF010000029.1:0-48588 GCA_038114645.1 Pseudomonadaceae bacterium
AATTCTTTTTCATGAAGATCAAGAATGACTTTCCCGGTAATCCGTGATGAACCTGAAAAAAGCGGCCCGCAGGCCGCTTTCTGGTGGCTGGTTGTCAGGCCAGCTTCTTGTAACGCACGCGGTGGGGCTGCGCTGCAGCTTCCCCCAGACGCTTCTTGCGATCGGCTTCGTACTCGGTGTAGTTACCTTCGAAGAAGGTCACCTGCGAGTCGTCCTCGTACGCCAGGATATGGGTGGCGATACGGTCGAGGAACCAGCGGTCGTGGGAGATGACGATGGCCGAGCCCGGGAAGTCGAGCAGCGCCTCTTCCAGCGCGCGCAGGGTTTCCACGTCAAGGTCGTTGGACGGTTCGTCAAGCAGCAGGACGTTGGCACCCTGTTTGAGGGTCAGCGCCAGGTGCAGGCGACCGCGTTCACCACCGGACAGGTCCTTGACGAACTTCTGCTGGTCGGAGCCTTTGAAGTTGAAACGGCCGACGTAACCGCGCGACGGCATTTCGTAGTTGCCGACCTTGATCTGATCGAAGCCATCGGAGACCTGCTCCCAAACGGTCTTGTTGCCGTCCAGGTTGTCGCGGCTCTGATCGACGCTGGCGATCTGCACGGTTTCACCGATGTCGATGCTGCCGCTGTCCGGCTGCTCCTTGCCGGTGATCATGCGGAACAGGGTCGACTTACCAGCGCCATTACCACCGATCACGCCGACGATTGCACCCTTGGGCACAGCGAAGGACAGGTTGTCGATCAGTACGCGATCGCCATAGCCTTTGCTCACGCCGTTGAACTCGATGACCTTGTCGCCCAGACGCGGGCCTGCCGGGATGTAAATCTCGTTGGTCTCGCTGCGCTTCTGGAATTCCTGCGATTGCAGTTCTTCAAAGCGTTGCAGACGCGCCTTGGATTTGGCCTGACGGCCCTTGGCGCCCTGGCGTACCCATTCCAGTTCGGCCTTCATGGCCTTGGCGTGGGAAGCTTCCTGTTTGGCTTCGGTAGCCAGACGGGCGGCTTTGGATTCCAGCCACTGGGAGTAGTTGCCTTCGAACGGGATGCCTTGGCCGCGGTCGAGTTCGAGAATCCAGCCCGCGACGTTGTCGAGGAAGTAACGGTCGTGGGTAATGGCGACCACGGTGCCCGGGAAGTCGTGCAGGAACTGCTCCAGCCAGGCGACGGAATCGGCGTCCAGGTGGTTGGTCGGTTCGTCCAGCAGCAGCATGTCGGGGGCCGACAGCAGCAGGCGGCAGAGCGCGACGCGGCGCTTCTCACCGCCGGAAAGGTGTTCGATCTTGGCGTCCCATGCTGGCAGACGCAGGGCGTCGGCGGCGACTTCCAGCTGGCGCTCCAGGTTGTGACCGTCGGCTGCCTGCAGGATGGCTTCCAGCTTGCCTTGCTCGGCAGCCAGAGCGTCGAAGTCGGCGTCGGGCTCGGCATAGGCTGCGTAGACTTCGTCCAGTCTGGCCTGGGCGTTCTTGATTTCGCTGACGGCTTCTTCAACGATGTCGCGAACCGTCTTGCTGTCGTCCAGCTGCGGTTCCTGCGGCAGGTAACCTACCTTGATGCCCGGCATCGGGCGGGCTTCGCCTTCGATTTCGGTGTCAACGCCGGCCATGATGCGCAGCAGGGTAGATTTACCCGCACCGTTGAGACCCAGAACGCCAATCTTGGCGCCGGGGAAGAAGGACAGGGAGATGTCCTTGAGAATCTGACGCTTCGGGGGGACGACTTTACCGACCCGATGCATGCTATAAACATATTGAGCCATGATGGCAGAACCTGTTGAATGGGAGTGTACGAAAGGTCTTCGCCAGCACGGCGAATTGTGGTGGCAAGGCTAGCCCAACTGGCCTGCGAGGGCAAACCGTTTGAAGGCTGCCACAGCGGCTCTGTTTGAGCTGCCAAACGGTATTTTTTGCTGACTGCGAACCAAAAAGCGATACGCCTTGAAGAAGAATAAAAACAATATGAGCACTTCGCCGCACGCATCTGCTGAAGGTGTACAGATTCTGGAGCCCACGTTCAATCGTCTGGGTATCGCTATGTTTGCCGTGGCCAGCGGGCTGTTGATGGTGCTGCTTGGCTGGCAATCCTACCTCGATTTTCAATTGCTCAAACGCCAGCACCAGGGGGCGGTGGAGGAGGCTGTCTGGCGCACTGCCGACGAGATGGAACTTAACCTGGTCACCACCTCGCAGGCGCTCACTGCGCTGCTCGATAGCCTGGCGGACAAGCCCGCTGCTGACGCAGTCAGGGCGGCACAAGCATTACTTCCCGGCGTTTATCAATTACATCGGGTGGACCCGGGTAAGCCGTCAGTCAGCAGCCACGAACTGTGGCCCCAGTCTGTTCGTCAATTGCAACTGGGTGGCGAGCCTTTTGCGCTGGTGTCGGATGCGGAGCACAACCTGCTGTTCTGGACGCTGAGCAGCCAAGTGCCTGGCCGTTATTGGGTGCTGAAGATGGATGACCGGGCTTTATCGGTGGTGGTGCCGCCGCGCAGCGGCAGCGGTTATCAGTGGTTGCTGGAGGACACGGGGCGCGGGCAGGTGCTGGCTCGCCAGCAACAGGATCGGATGGCGCTTCTCGGTGGTAACGCAATGACGGCCGAGGAGCGTGGACGGGTGGTGGTCAGTGCACCGGTGTCGGGCACGCTGTGGCAGGTGCGTGGGCTGGTTGACCCGCATTACTACGCCAGCCAGTTGGCACCGTTGCTGGTGCGCAAGGCGGCGCTGCTGAGCGGCTGCCTGCTGGTGCTGCTGGCCGCGCTCTGGTTTATGGGGCGTCTTGCCCGTGTGCACCGCCTGTTGCAGGTCGATCAGGATCGCTCAACTCGTCATTTGCTGGATACCGAGCGACGGTATCGCGATATCTTCCAAGGGGTAGATATCGCGTTGTTCCAGGTGGATCTGGTCGACATCAAACAGGTGCTGATGCGCGAGGGGATTTTCAACGCCGAGCAGCTGGATCGCTGGTTGCTGGAAAATCCCGGGCGTCAGGAAGAGCTGTTGCAAGCCCTGCGGATACTGGAAGCCAATCAGGTCGCGCTGGATTTATTTGGTGTGTCGGACGCCTCGGCGTTGGTGAACATCTTTCAGGGCGAGCGAAATTTGCAGCCCGGGGGAGGGCGATACCGTTTGCTGCTGGCGCTGATGAATGGTGATGAGCGCTTCGAACTGGAGACGCCGCTGCGCCGCGCGGATGGCAGCACCATCTATGTCTGGGTCGTGATGCGCCTGCCGGATAGTACGGATGCGCTGCACGCAGTCACAGTGAGTGTGACCGACCTTAGTCAGCGCCGGGCGGCTGAGCTGACCCTGCGCCAAAGCCGTGAGTTCTGGGCGGAGGTCGTCAGGTCAGTCCCGGATTTGATCTATATCCGCGATACCAAGTGGATGGGTGCCGGCGACTTTCTGTTCAGTAACCGCACGCTGGCAGAGCTGCTCGGTTACAGTGCCGAGGAGGAGTCGAGCATGGGGGCCGATTACCGGACCCGACTGCTGCACCCGGATGACCTCGAATACATGCAAACCAACCGCCGGCTGCAACTGACGCTCGGCGATGACCAGGTGCTCGATTGGCGCATTCGCTGGCGTCATCGCGTCGATGGCTGGCGTTGGTTCAGTGTGCGCTCAAAGGTATTCAAGCGCGCGGCGGACGGTCGGGTGGTCCAGGTGATCGGTTTCGTCCGGGACATTCATGAACAGACGTTGGCAAATGAGCAGATCCAGCGCTCCGAGGCGCGTTATCGGCAGCTGACAGAAAGCATCAGCGATATCGTCTGGTCGACTAATAGTGACTTCGTGACGGACTACATCAGCCCTTCGGTGCAGCGGCTGCTGGGTTACAGCCCGGAGTTCATGCTCAGCAGGTCCTACGTCGAAAGTCTGGCGGACCAGCGCTTTATCGAATTTATGGAGCGAATTCGCGCCGAGCTGCGCGATCAGGTGCATGTGCCCGAGCGCGCGGCCGTATTGAGAGAGCAGGGTTACCAGCGTCAGATTACCTTCGACGGTATCAAGGCGGACGGCCGCAAGTGTCCGCTGGAAGTGCGCATTACCTTGATGTGGTCGGCCCAGGGGCGCTTCCCTGGGCTGCTCGGGCTGGCGCGCGATGTCAGTGAGCAGCGCCGCACGGAAAACCGCCTGCGTATGGCTGCCACGGTATTTGAGAACACCACCGGCGGGATTCTGGTCACTGACCCGGCGGGTTACATCGTGCAGGTAAACGAGAACTTCTCACGCATTACCGGCTATACCGCGGATCAGGTCATCGACCAGACGCCGTCCATGCTGGTTTCCCACGGGGTCGATCACCAGTTCTACCGCGACATTATGACGACGCTGCAAAACCAGGGACATTGGGAAGGCGAGGTCTGGCAACGGCGGGCGTCGGCAGAGGTGTTCCCGAGCTGGGCGGGGATTACCGCGGTGCATGATAACGACGGCGATCTGGTTAGTTACGTCTGCTTCTTTGTGGACATCAGTGAACGCAAAGCCTCTGAAGAGCGTATTCAGAGTCTGGCCTATTACGATGTGTTGACCGGGCTGGCCAACCGGACATTGTTTCAGGACCGGCTGCACGCTGCCCTGCAGATGGCCGCGCGCAAGGATGAGTGGGTGGCGGTGCTGTTTCTCGACCTGGATCGGTTCAAGCCGATCAATGACAGCCTTGGCCATGCCGCGGGTGATCAGGTGCTCAAGGAAGTGGCTCAGCGCCTGCGCGGCTGTGTGCGTGAAAGCGACACCGTGGCGCGGATGGGCGGTGACGAGTTCACCATGTTGCTGGCCGGGATGTCCAGCCGCGAGGCAGCATTGTCGACCGCCATGCACGTTGCCGAAAAGGTACTCAACGCGTTGGCCGCGGCGTTTGTGCTGCAAGGCCGTGATTTCTTTGTCACTGCCAGTATCGGTATGGCCCTGTATCCGCAGGATGGCGCCGAGAGCAGTGTGCTGCTGAAGAATGCCGACACGGCGATGTATCACGCCAAGGAGGCCGGCAAGGCAACCTTCCAGTTCTACCAGGCGGATATGAATGCCAAGGCGCTGGAGCGTCTGGCGCTGGAGAACGACTTGCGACGAGCGTTGCAGGAGCAGGCGTTCGAGCTTGCTTACCAGCCGCAGTTCAGTTGCCAGGACGGCCGGCTGACCGGCGCCGAAGCGCTGCTGCGCTGGCGTGACCCGGAGCGTGGAGCCGTGTCGCCGGCGGAGTTTATTCCCGTTGCCGAAGAGCTGGGGTTGATTCGCGGGCTTGGGGAGTGGGTGCTGGAAGAGGCCTGTCGCCAGGTGTCCAGCTGGCGTGATGCCGGTTTGAGCATGCCGCGTCTGGCGGTCAACCTTTCTGCGATGCAGTTTGATGATGGTGCCCTGGTTGGGCAGATCACAGCGGCTCTGGAGCGGCACCGGCTGATGCCTGACGTGTTGGAACTGGAGTTGACCGAAAGCACGCTGCTGCGCAACATCGATGCCACCATGTGTACCCTGGAGGAGCTGAAGCGCCGGGGTATGCAGATCGCGATCGATGACTTCGGCACAGGTTACTCCGCCCTGAATTATTTGCGCGACCTGCCGATCGATACCCTGAAGATCGATCGGGGCTTCATCCAGAGCATGCAGCCTGGCAGTCGTGATGCGCTGCTGGCGCAGGCGATCGTTACCATGGGGCGCAGTCTGCAGTTGCGGGTGATTGCCGAGGGGATTGAGACCGATGAGCAGTACCAGCTGGTGCGCAGCTTCGGTTGCGACGAGGTACAGGGCTATCATCTCGGTCGTCCGGTGACCGCCGAGGAGTTCGAGCAGCGCTGGTTACGCGGGGCTGAATGAATGCATTTTGTCGCTACCTGAGCGCTTTTCAAGTGCCAGCGTCTGGCGCTTGCGTTAAAATGCCGCCTCTTTTTCATCCGAACGACCTAGCAGGGGGCCGTTACATGTTTAGCCGTTCCAACGATATTGCCAAATTCGATGCTGATCTCTGGGCTGCCATGGAGCAGGAAGCGGTGCGTCAGGAAGAGCACATCGAGCTGATTGCCTCTGAGAACTACACCAGCCCGGCAGTCATGCAGGCGCAGGGCTCGGTACTGACCAACAAGTACGCTGAAGGCTATCCGGGCAAGCGCTACTACGGTGGTTGTGAGCACGTTGATGTTGTGGAACAGCTGGCCATTGACCGCGCCAAGGAACTGTTCGGTGCCGACTACGCCAACGTCCAGCCGCATGCTGGCTCCCAGGCTAACGCCGCTGTTTATCTGGCGCTGTTGCAGGCGGGTGACACCATTCTGGGCATGAGCCTGGCACACGGTGGCCACTTGACCCACGGTGCCTCTGTTTCTTCCTCGGGCAAGCTGTACAACGCTGTCCAGTACGGCATCAACGATCAGGGGCTGATCGACTACGACGAAGTCGAGCGTCTGGCGGTTGAGCACAAGCCGAAGATGATCGTTGCCGGTTTCAGCGCCTACTCTCAGGTACTGGACTTCGCGCGTTTCCGCGCGATTGCCGACAAGGTCGGTGCCTATCTGTTCGTTGACATGGCCCACGTTGCCGGTCTGGTCGCGGCGGGTGTGTACCCCAACCCGGTGCCGTTCGCCGACGTAGTGACTACTACCACCCACAAAACCCTGCGCGGTCCGCGTGGTGGCCTGATCCTGGCGCGCGCCAACGAAGAGATCGAGAAAAAGCTGAACTCTGCGGTTTTCCCGGGCGCCCAGGGCGGCCCGCTGGAGCACGTTATCGCGGCCAAGGCGATCTGCTTCAAGGAAGCGCTGCAGCCTGAGTTCAAGGCCTACCAGCAGCAGGTTGTGAAGAACGCCCAGGCGATGGCTGAGGTGTTCATCGAGCGTGGCTTCGACGTGGTGTCCGGCGGCACTCAGAACCACCTGTTCCTGCTGTCGCTGATCAAGCAGGACATCACCGGCAAGGATGCAGACGCTGCGCTGGGTCGTGCCTATATCACCGTCAACAAGAACAGCGTTCCGAACGATCCGCGTTCTCCGTTCGTGACCTCCGGCTTGCGCATCGGTACCCCGGCGGTGACTACCCGTGGCTTCGTCGAAGCTGATTGCCAGGCACTGGCTGGCTGGATCTGCGACATCCTCGACAACATGGGCGATGAGTCGGTGATTGACCGCGTACGTGAGCAGGTCAAGGCAGTTTGTGCACGCCTGCCGGTATATGGCGCCTGACGCTATTTGCTGTTGAAAAAAACCACGACTCGCGTCGTGGTTTTTTTTGCCATTGATGCATGGCATTCTGTCACTCATGCCCAATTGAAGTCGGTGCCGACCGTTGCAGTGTCGGCAGCAGAGGTCAGAGTGCGAAAAATAAGAATAACGCCAGTACCTTGGCTGTGTGTCTGCTCGTTGCTGGTGGCCCTGTCGCTGGTGGCCCCCCGGGTTCCGGCGGCCGAGGACCAGACATTGAAGGTTGTGTTGCTGCCTTATCCCGGTTACTCGGAATACGATGAGCAGGGCCAGGTGATTGGTCGCGCCGCAGATGTGTTGCGGCAGTTGCTTGTTCGTGCCGGTTATGACTACCAGATCCAGTTGCTTCCGATCGCCCGGGTGTACCGCGGGTTGGTGTCGGGGGAGCTGGATGTCTGGCTCGGGCTGAACAATCAGCTCGGACTGGAGGCCTACACGGTGCAGAGCCGGGCGATCCTCGGTGTGGCACCGATTTATCTCTACTATCTACCGGGCCAGCCCGAGCCCAGCTGGCCATCGAGCATGCGGGGGCGCTCGCTGATCCTGATTACCAACTATAACTACAGCCTGCCGGTCTCCCGAGTGCTGCAGGACAGTCGGTTGGGGATTCAGACGCATTCCAGCAGCTCTCATACCGGGGCTATTCGCATGATGATGCGAGGCCGAGGTGATTATCTGCTCGACTATCGTGGTCAGGCCGTCTCCGCAATGGCGGAGTTGGGTATCGAACCGTTACCGCATATTGTGGTAGACGAGCCTCCGATGCGGCTTTTTGTGTCACGCCAGCGTGCGGACGCTGCGGTATTGATGGACGCGCTGGATCAGGCTTTTGAAGCGCTGGTCAGCGAGGGCGTGGATATGAATGCGAGCCGGCAGTTGTGAGTGGCGGCGGGATATCGGCTTGCACGCAACGATCGTAGTTGATTGAATGACGTCGGCCCGGCGGGCCGGAAAAAAACGGTGTAACAGGATATTTGAGACAGGGATGGTGACGGTATGCGAGAGCTATTCAAGGTTGTTTTTAAGGGGCAACTGGTTGCCGGGGTCGAACCGGAGCAGCTTAAACAGAATCTGCTGCAACTTGGATTCGGCAGTCAGCAGGTCGAAGTGTTGCTCGCCGGGCGTTCCGTCACCATCAAGTCAGGGCTGACCGCCGCCCTTGCCGAGCGTTATCGCCTGCGTCTGGAAGGGGCCGGGCTGATTACCGAAATTCAGGCGGACCCGGAGGCCATGACCGCGGCGCAACCTGCGGCAGCCGAGCGGCAGGAGCCAACCATCGGTGAGTTGGACGCCGCGCATCCGGCCGCTGCGGCAGAGGCTGAGCCGGCTGTTGCTGCTCGATCAGTTCGGCGCCTGTCACAGCTGCAATTTACCGGCACTGGTGGTGAGTACTTCGGCATCTGGATCGTCAATATTCTGCTGTTGGTCGTGACCCTCGGTTTTTATGCGCCCTGGGCGAAGGTGCGCAACCTGCAATACTTCTACGGCCACACCGTGCTGGAGGGCGATAGCTTCCAGTATCTGGCAGACCCTTGGGTTATTTTCCGGGGGCGTCTGGTGGCGCTGGTGGCGGTCATTATCTGGTCAGTGGCGTCGAGCTTTTTCCCGATGGTCGCGATGGGCCTGCTGTTATTGTTCCTGCCGCTGATTCCCTGGATTATTACGCGCTCGTTGAAGTTTCATGCGATCAATAGCGCCTATCGCAATATCCGTTTCGATTTTGCCGGCTCCTACTGGCCAGCCTTTCAGGTGGTCTATCTGTGGCCCCTGGCTGGCATCCTGACACTGGGCTTGTTGCTGCCGTTCGCGGCGCAGCGCTGGTATCGCTTTCTGGTCGAAAACACCCGCTTTGGCAGCAGTCCTTTCCAGTTGTCGCTGACGGTCGGGCAGACCTATCTGTTCTTCCTGCGCATGATTCTGGTGTTTGCCGGCTTTGCATTGCTTGGCGGTCTTGTTTCGACCGTGCATTCCGCGCTCGGGGTGGTCGGTATTTTCCTCGCCTATCTGGCGCTCTTTGGCTACATGATGGCCGGGGTAACCAACCTGGTCACCAACGCCACCCGACTGGAACAGCACGGCTTTGTTTCTACCCTGGGCAAGCGTCGTATGGTCTGGATCTTTGTGACCAATTCGTTGCTGATTGCGCTGACCATGGGCTTCTATTCCGCGTGGGCCAAGGTGCGTATGGCGCGCTATCGGGCCAGCTGTACGCAGATGGAGATTGTCGGTGATCTGGACGGCTTTGTTGCCGGCGAGGCGCAGCGGGCTGGCGCGATTGGCATGGAGCTGGGGGATGCGTTCGATGTTGGCTTCTCCTTCGGTTGATTTACTTGTCAGCGGGCGCTTTTTTGACGGGGAGTCGAGCAGCGCCCAGGCGGCCACCGCCCGGTTGCAGGGCGACCAGCTGAGGCTGGACTTGGTGGACGGCAGTGTCGCCTGGTTTTGCGCACAGGACGTGCGCTTGGGGATGCAGGTAGGGAGTGCCAACAGCTATCTGCATCTGGGCGAGCGGGCGGCGCTGGAGTCGGCTGATGTGGCGGGGCTGCAAGCCCTGGCCGCCGGCCTAAACGCGGCAGACGGTGGCACCGTATGGTTGCGCCGGCTGGAGCTGAATATTCCGCTGGTGCTGGTTTCGTTGCTGGTTGTGGCTGGCATGTTGGTAGGCGGTGTCTTATGGGGCGTGCCCTGGCTCTCGAAGAACGTGGCCTACCTGGTGCCAGTGGCGCTGGAGCAGCGTGCCGGTGAAGAGGGGATGGCGACGCTGGATCAGTTCTGGTTGTCGCCCAGCGAGCTGGAGGAAGAGCGTCAGCAGGCGTTGTTGCGGAGCATGCAGCCCTATCTTGTCGCCTTGGGTGAACGCTATCCGGAACACGCATTGAAGGTGCACTTTCGGGATGGGGGCGAGCTGGGCGCCAATGCCTTTGCCCTGCCCGGCGGCAATCTGGTGTTTACCGACCAGATGGTGGCGTTGGCTGAGCACGACGAGGAGCTGGTTGCGGTGCTGGCCCACGAGGTAGGACATGCGGTTCATCGGCACAGCATGCGGAACCTGGTGCAGGGCTCGTTGCTGGTGTTTGTGATGGTGTCGCTGACGGGGGATGTGTCGGCCGCCTCGGATCTGGTCACGGGCGTACCGGCGCTGTTGGCGACCTTGAGCTATCGGCGGGGGATGGAAGAGGAGGCGGATGACTTTGCGTTGGCTTTTTTGCAGGAGCAGAACATCTCGCCGCAGCGTTTTGCCGCCATCATGCTCAGGCTGGATCCGCCCTCCGGGGAGGAGGGCGAAGGGGATGAGTTGAGCGGTTTTCTCTCAACCCATCCGCCAACACCAGAGCGTATTGAGCGCTTTCAAACCGGTCATTAGACCAGTTTGAGGGTGCTCAGGGTGCGCTGACGTACCTGCTTGAGCAGTTCGGCTTCCTTGATCAGCGACTGACCATAGGACGGGACCAGAACCTTCATGCGCTCTTGCCATTCAGGGTTGGCGATCCGCTCCTTGAAGCAGCGCTCAATCACGTCGATCATTGCCTGTACGGCGGTCGACGCACCCGGTGAGGCACCGAGCAGAGCGGCCAGGGTGCCGTCCTTCGCCGCTACGATCTCGGTACCGAACTCCAGCTTGCCGTGGCCTTTGGCGTCCTTCTTGATGATCTGTACGCGCATGCCGGCGTTCTGCAGCTTCCAGTTCTTCTCCTGGGCATCCGGGAAGAAGTTGCGCAGGGAGGCGACGCGATCCTTGTGCGACTGGAACGATTCGGCGATCAGGTACTTGGTCAGGTCCATGTTGTCGCGGCCGACAGCCATCATCGGTGCGACGTTGTACGGCTTGACCGAGGAGAACAGGTCGAACACCGAGCCCTTTTTCAGGAACTTGGTGGTAAAGCCAGCGAACGGGCCAAACAGCAGCGCCGGTTTGCCGTTGATGATGCGGGTGTCCAGGTGCGGAACGGACATCGGCGGCGCGCCGACCGGTGCCTTGCCGTAGACCTTGGAGCTGTGGCGCTTGACCACGTTTTCGTCCTGGCAGACCAGCCACTGGCCGCTGACCGGGAAACCGCCGTAGCCCTGGCTTTCGTCGATGTTCGACTTTTGCAGCAGTGGCAGCGAACCGCCACCGGCTCCGAGGAATACGAACTTGGCGTTGAACTCGATGTCCTTGCCGGTCTTGTCGTCTTCGACGACAACGCGCCAGTGTCCGCGCTTGCTCTTGCGCAGGCTCTTCACCGAGTGGCTCAGGCGCAGCTCAAAACCGTCCTGTTGCTCAAGGTGTGCGATCATCCGGCGAGTCAGCGAGCCGAAGTCGACATCCGAGCCATGGTCGACGCGGGTGGCGGCGATCGGTTGCTTGGTGTCGCGGCTGGACATGATCAGCGGCATCCACTCGCGCAGTTGCTCGGGCGATTCGCTGTACTGCATCTCGGCGAACAGATGATGCTGGCTCAGCATTTCATGACGCTTGCGCAGGAAGGCTACGTCTTTCTCGCCCCAGACAAAGCTCTGGTGTGCGGTCGCGTTGATGAAGTCGGAAGGGTTCTGGATGATGCCCTGTTCTACCAGGTAGCTCCAGAACTGCAGGGTTACTTCGAAGGATGCATTGATGGCCAGCGCGCGTTCGATCGCGACGTTGCCATTCTGGTCTTCGGGAGTGTAGTTCAGCTCGCAGTAGCCGGCGTGGCCGGTGCCGGCGTTGTTCCAGCCGTCGGTGCTTTCGTGAGCCACGTGGTCCAGACGCTCGACCAGGGTAATGGTCATGGCTGGATCCAACTGTTTGAGCAACATTCCCAGCGTAGCGCTCATGACACCACCACCGACCAGCAATACATCTACATTCGTTGCTGTCATTTACATGTCGCCTCTTTGGTAAAAATCAAGGAGCCTCTTGAGCTCTCCAGTGATCATACTGGCCAATGTCGGGGCGGCTAGCAAACGGGCTTGATCCCGACGGTCGCTTTTGGCTGTGTCGAGAGCGCGGCAAGCAATGTGTGCTGTCTGCTCCGAACGCCCCGGTACGTAGGTATCAGTTGTTGGCTGATGGGAAAGCGGGCGGCTTTTCGTGTGGAATTGCCTGCCGGGGCTCAATGGTCTGACGGTGATCGGCCATTGGAGTAGTTCAGAGAACGCGTATCATACCGGTTTATCGAGAGCGGTGACAGGATGAAGATTGGGGCGATGCTGCCATTGTGGCGCTCTTTTTGCCCGACTTTGGTCTAAATGGGGCGGATTCTGCGTTAGTCTTGCGCGCGGCAGGGGGGCAGCTCCTGCGCGAAAATTTACGACGGCGGCCTGACGGCAGGTCGTGCTGGGGGCGAGTGGATGCGTGATGTAGTGCTGGTTGGCGGCGGGGTAATGGGGTGTCTGAGCGCGCTGGAGCTGTTGCAGGCCGGCTGTCGGGTCACGCTGCTGGAGCGTGGCGAGCTGGGCCGCGAGGCTTCCTGGGCGGGTGGCGGCATCGTGTCTCCGTTGTATCCCTGGCGGTACTCGGACGCGGTCAGTGCACTGGCCGAGTGGTCGCAGGGCTATTACCCGCCGCTGGCTGAGACGCTGCTGCTGCAGACCGGTCTGGATCCGGAGGTTCATCCGTGTGGCCTGCTATGGCTGGATCACGAGGAGCAGGATAGCGCCCTCAGCTGGGCGAGCGCGCATAACAAGCCGCTGCAGTCCGTCGATGCCGACTTTGTCTATCAACAGGTCCCGCAGCTGGCCGCGGGGTTTCGTGGAGCGCTGTGGCAGCAGGGGCTGGCGAACGTGCGTAACCCGCGTTTGATGCAAGCGCTGCGCGCACGTCTTCTGCAGTTCGATGACTTCACCCTGCACGAGCATTGCGCTGTGGAGTCGCTGCTGCGTGATGCTGACGCGGTGGTCGGGGTGCTGTGTGCGGCGGGGCGGATTGAGGCTGATGCGGTGGTGCTTTGCGCCGGTGCCTGGAGCGGTGATTGGCTGGCGCAGGCGGGGCTGAGCCTGCCGGTCGAGCCAGTTAAGGGGCAGATGCTGCTCTACAAGACGGCGCCGGGCTGGCTGCCGTCGATTGTCATGGCGCAGGGGCGCTATGCGATTCCCCGCCGCGATGGTCACATTCTGATTGGCAGTACGCTCGAGTACGAAGGGTACGATAAGCGCACTACCGAGCAGGCGCTCTCTTCGTTGCAGGCCAGCGCCGAGGCGTTGCTGCCAGATCTCGCAAGGCAGGCGCCGGTAGCACAGTGGGCCGGGCTGCGTCCGGGGTCGCCGGATGGCGTGCCGTTTATCGGACCGCTGACCGCGATGCCCGGACTTTGGCTGAATACCGGGCATTTCCGTAATGGTCTGGTGCTGGCGCCGGCATCCTGCCGATTGCTGGCGGATCTGATGTTGGGGCGAGCGCCGGTAATCAACCCGGCGCCGTATCTGCCGGATGCACGCTTGAACTAGTTCAGATGGCGAGGCTCAGTCGTCGAGTCCGAGCTTCTTCAGGCGGTAGCGCAGTGAGCGGAAGGACAGGCCAAGCCGTTTGGCGGCAGCGGTTTTGTTCCAACGGGTTTCTTCCAGCGCCTGGGTAATCGCCTGGCGTTCGATGTTGTCCAGATAGTCTTCCAGATGGTCGATCTGGCTGAAGTCGGGCGCGTCATCCTGGGTGGCGCTCGGGCAGGCGCTGAGCCACAGATCATTGGCGTCGATCTGTTGGTCTTCGCATAGTGTGAAAGCGCGCTCCAGCGCGTTTTCCAGCTCCCGCACGTTGCCCGGGAAACGGTAGTTAAGCAGTCGCTCCATACCTGCTTCGGTTACGCGCGGCACACGCAGGCCGGCACGCTCGGCCAGACGCTCGAGAATATGCTGCACCAGTAACGGAAGGTCCTCACGGCGGGCGCGCAGCGGCGGCACCTGCAACTCAATGACGTTGATACGGTAGAACAGGTCCTGACGGAAGCGGCCCTGGGCGACTTCGTTGGCCAGATCCTTGTGGGTGGCGCAGAGCAGGCGCACGTCGACGGGCTCCTCGCGTAGGCTGCCGACCGCGCGAACCGCTTTCTCCTGGATCGCTCGCAGCAGCTTGACCTGCATGGCCATTGGCAAGTCGGCGACTTCGTCGAGAAACAGGGTGCCGTGGTTGGCCGCCTGAAACAGCCCGGGCTTGTCGGCTACTGCGCCGGAGAAGCTGCCCTTGCGGTGGCCAAAGAACTCGCTTTCCATCAGCTCCGAGGGAATGGCGCCGCAGTTGACCGGGATAAACGGCTGGTCAGCGCGCGGGCTGAGGGCGTGAATACGGCGTGCGACCAGTTCCTTGCCGCTGCCTGACTCGCCGCTGATATATAGCGGGGCCTGGCTGCGCGCCAGTTTGCTGATCTGGGTGCGCAGGCGCTCGATGGGCGGCGAGACACCGAGTATCGGGTCCTGCGCCTGCTGATTGGTTTCGGCTCGTGGTTGGTTCAGGCGCAAGGCAGTTGAGACAAGCTCGCGCAGTCGCGTCAGGTCAACAGGTTTGGTCAGAAAGTCGAAGGCGCCCGCCTTGAGGGCGTTGATGGCGGTATCAAGGCTGCCATAGGCGGTAATCATGGCGACGGGTGTGCTGCTGCAGTGCTGCTGGATATGCCGCACGATGCTCATGCCGTCGCCATCCGGCAAGCGCATGTCAGTCAGGCACAGATCAAAGCGCTGAGACTGCAGCAGCGCCATCGCCTCGGTCATCGTGCTGGCGCTGCGGGTCTGCAGGGTCATGCGTCCGAGCGTGAGTTCCAGCAGCTCGAGAATGTCGGGCTCGTCATCGATGATCAGCACGGTCGGTTGCGTCATGGCTTGCGGCTTGACTCCTGTCCTTCAATTGCGGGGCTTCATACCAGTCGTTTGGGGTGCGCAAAGGTGATACGCATGCAGCACCCCTGCGGCTGTGCGCTGTCACATTCCAGCCTGGCCTGGTTGCTTTCGCAGAGTTCGCGCGAAATATACAGGCCCAGCCCGGTTCCGGTCGCTTCAGTGGTGTAGAACGGTTCGAAAATGTGACCCAGATGCTCTTCGGCGACGCCGGGGCCGTGATCGATCACCTCCAGTATAGGAAGTTCGGTATCGGGCCGGATGTAGAGCTTGAGCTCGATAGATCGGTTGCTGCCTGGCTCGCCACTGTAACGCAGGGCGTTGTTGCACAGGTTGGTGAGTACCTGGGTCATCTGGTTCGGGTCAATGCGAGTGAGGATGCCTTCCTTCTCTATCTCGCAGTCGATGTTGTCGGTTGCCGGGTGGGAGGCGCGAAAATCAACCAGGAAGTTCGATACCCAGAGGGCCAGATCCACCAGTTGTGGTTCGCTCGGCCGTCGGCGAGACAGCTCCAGTACTGTTTCGATGACGCGGTTCATGCGCTGTGAATGCTGCTGAATGATTTCGGTCAGGCGGACATCCTGACGCGATAGCTGCTCGGACTCGTTGAGCAGCTGGGCGGCGTGGCTGATGGCGCCGAGCGGGTTGCGGATCTCATGGGCGATGCTGGCGGTCAGCCGGCCGAGTGATGCCAGCTTGAGTTGCTGCGCCTGTTGCGCGACCTGGGTGTTGTCATCCAGAAACACCAGAATATTGTCCTGCGCCTGGCCGCCGAGCGGTTTGAAGTTGGCCATCAGCTCGGCACTGCCACTGAAACTGTGGAAAGACGTGGCCCGCACCGACGGGTTGCGTTGCCATTGGCGCAGGCGCTGATCCAGTTCCGGCGCGATGCGGTCCAGCAGATCGCCCGCTGGCACGTCCCGGTTAAGCATTTGCGCACAGGCTTCGTTGCTGGTGAGGATCCGGTTGTCGGCGCTGACCACCATGATCCCGGTACGCATGCGCTGGATGATCAACTGGTTCAGCTGTTCCAGGCTGGCGAGGTTGGCGGCCTGCTCCCGGGCGAGTGTTTCCGACAGGTACAGGCGGCGACTCACGCGCTGGACGAACAGGGCGACGGCAAAATAGATGGCCCCCAGTACACCGGCCTGCAGGTAGTTCTGGCCGATGAAGGGATGGGTGAGACTGAGAAAGAAGGTCAGGTAGATCAGTACCAGACTGGACAACGCCGGCAGCACGAGGCCGATACGGCCGTGCAGCATGACGTTACCGATGGCCACGGGAATGATCAGCAAATTGCCAAAGCCGCTGCCGATGCCTCCGGCGGCGTAGAAGATCACGCCCAGCAGGGTGATATCCAGTACCGCCAGGACGAACAGGTGAACGTCGCGCCGGCCCTTGTGCAGCGACAGCGCGATCAGCACGTTGATAAACAGGTAGATCCAGCAGGCCTGGGCGTAGACCTCGGGGTTGCTGGGCGCAAGAATGCCCTGGCGCAGATCGGAGCTGGTCAGCAGGGTCAGGCCGAAGCCGAGAATGACCCGATACAGGTTGTACAGTCGCAGGATGCGCGGGCGTTGCGAGTCGATGCGCTCAGCGACTGCTGTGTTCATCGCGATGTTCCACGCAGCAGTACCATTGATCGCCGGCACGCAGGGCGCGTGACTGCGGCAGGTGGACCTGGCATTGCGCGCAACGCACCATTACAGGGGCGTCCGGCGGGGTCTGGTCGGATGTCTGTTGTGAGGGGCGTTGGTGTTGCAGGGCGCGCCAGAATCGCAGGCCAACCCATACCAGCGCGGCCAGAATTATCAGTTTGATCAGTCCCATGGTGTCGCGAGTTCCATACTAGGTGCCCCAGTGTAGCCCAAGGCCGGGATGCACCAAAGCGATGTTGCGATTGCGAGGTCCCGGCGCTTGCCGGACAATAGGCCGCATCTTGAGTCAGGAGAAACGACATGACGGCAACCTTGCGCATCGTGATGGCCCAGCTGAACATGCGGGTGGGCGACATCCCGGGCAATCTGGAGCGAACCATCGAGGCATCCAGACACGCCCGCGACGAGCTGGGTGCTCGGGTCATTGTCTTCCCGGAGCTGTCGCTGTGCGGCTATCCGCCAGAGGATCTGCTGCTGCGCTCCAGCATGCAGGCGCGTATCAGTCGGGCGCTGGACACACTGTGCGCCGAAGTGCGCGGTATCTACGTTGTCGTCGGCTACCCGTGGCAGGATGACGACAACTGCTACAACATGGCGGCAGTCATCGCCGATGGCCGTATTCTCGCCTCCTACGCCAAGCAGCAGTTGCCCAATTACCGGGTGTTCGACGAGAAGCGCTATTTCACCGAGGGGCATGAGGCGTGCTGCCTGGAAATAGATGGCTTGCCGGTCGCGCTCAGCGTCTGCGAAGACATCTGGCATCCACAGCCGATGGCGCAGGCCCGTGACGCGGGGGCGCGCTTGATGCTCAACCTCAATGCCTCTCCTTTCCACATGGACAAGCAGCGTGAGCGCGAGGCCATGTTGGCTGAGCGGGCTGCAGAGGGCGGCATGCCGATCATCTATGTCAATCAGGTTGGCGGGCAGGATGAACTGGTGTTTGACGGCGGCTCGGTAGCGGTTGATACCGACGGCCAGATTGCCTGCCGGGTTTCGCCCTTCGCTGAAGGGTTGTATCCGGTTGATGTGCAGTTTGACGAGCAGCAGGTGCGGCTGCGTCAGGGGGCTCTGGCGGCAATGCCCGAGGTAGAGGCTAGCGTCTACCAGGCACTGGTGACTGGTGTGCGCGACTACGTTAACAAGAACCGCTTCAAGGGCGTGGTGCTGGGCTTGTCTGGTGGCATTGACTCTGCGCTGACGCTGGCGGTCGCGGTAGATGCGCTCGGTGCTGATCGCGTCGAGGCGGTCATGATGCCGTATCACTACACCTCCGGCATGAGCCTGGAAGATGCCGAAGCGCAGGCCAGAACGATGCACGTGACCTACCGGGTGCTGCCGATTGCACCGATGGTCGAGGCCTTTATGCAAACGCTGGAGCCGGTCTTTGCCGGAATGCCACGTGATACCACCGAAGAGAACCTGCAGGCCCGCTGCCGTGGCACCCTGCTGATGGCGCTGTCGAACAAGACCGGCTCGCTGGTACTGACCACCGGCAACAAGAGCGAGATGGCGGTCGGTTATGCCACGCTCTACGGCGACATGGCCGGCGGTTTCGATGTGCTCAAGGATGTGCCCAAGACCCTGGTGTTCCGTCTGGCCGAGTACCGCAATACCCTGAGCGCGGTGATTCCCCAGCGGGTCATCGACCGGCCGCCGTCTGCCGAACTGGCACCAGATCAGAAGGATGAAGACTCCCTGCCACCTTACCCGGTACTGGATGAGATTCTGCGTCTGTACATCGAACACGACCTGTCGGCTAGCGCCATCATTGCTGCGGGTTTCGACGAGGATCAGGTCAAGCGGGTAGTGCGCCTGGTTGACCTGAATGAATACAAGCGCCGTCAGGCGGCAGTCGGTGCGCGGGTGACCCAGCGTGGCTTCGGTCGTGATCGCCGTTACCCGATTACTTCAGGGTGGGGGATGGAGGATTAACGCGCGGCAAGCCGCGCGGTTGGAAGCTGGAGGCTTGAAGCTTGAAGCAGTCCGAGTGGTTGCAGGTAGCAGTTTTTACTCGAACCTCGCCAATCCTGCTTGATCCGCTTTGCTAGGAGCTCATCCTGATTGAGCTTCCAGCTTCCAGCTTCCAGCTTCCAGCTTCCAGCTTCCCCACAAAAAAGCCCGCCATGGCGAATGCCGTGGCGGGCGTTTTAGTCGGGCCGCCCTCAGTCCAGCAGACCGAAGGTAATGCGGTTCCAGAAACTGCGGTGCGGCTCTTCATTGGCCTTGACGCGGATCTCGCGTGGCAGCGCGGCAACAGCATCCTGATACTGACGATCCATCTCGCGTTCCATCTGGGTCTTGGCCATGCGCGGCGGCGGTGCGGTGACGGCATCGATCATGCCTACCGAGGCGGCTTCCAGCCAGTCCATCTCTGCTTCGGCTGGTTCGACGTGGTGCTTGAACTTGCCGTCTACCAGTGCCGGGTGTTCCGGGTAGTTGAGCTTCAGGGTTTCCAGTGCGCTGTCGGCCAGGTCATACATGGCCAGGCGGTAGTAGCCGGCAACCATCAGGGCCAGGCCATCGCCAACGGAAGGGGTCTGCTGATAGTTCTCGACGACGTAACGGCCGCGGTTGGCGGCAGCCAGGAAGGCGCCACGCTTGAGGTAGTAGTGGCCGACATGAACGTCGTAGGCAGCCAGCAGGTTGCGCAGATAGATCATGCGCGCCCGTGCGTCAGGGGCGTACTGGCTGTTCGGGAAGCGGTTGATCAACTGGGCGAAGTCGTTGAAAGAGTCGCGCGCGGCGCCCGGATCACGGCGGGTCATGTCCAGCGGCAGGAAGCGCTCCAGAATGCCCTGGTCACGGGTGAAGGAAGCCAGACCGCGGATGTAGTAGGCGTAGTCAACGCTCTGATGAGTCGGGTGCAGACGGATGAAGCGGTCTGCCGAGGCGGTGGCGGCCTCCGGCTCGAAATTCTGATAGTAGGCGTAGATCAGCTCCAGCTGAGCCTGCTCGGCGTAGCGGCCGAAGGGGTAGCGGGCTTCAAGGGCGCGCAGGGTTTCTACTGCAGAACCATAGCTTTTTGCATCCAGCTCGGTCTGTGCTTTGCGGTACAGCTCCGACTCGCTGAGCGACTCGTCAATCACCGGTGCGTTGGAAGAGCACGCGGCCAGCAGTGCCAGTACTCCGACCAGCAGCAGATGTTTCATCGACATATCATGACATCCGAATGGTTGGCATGCGCTGTTTCCAGTGCGGCCGTCCTGTTATAGTTTGGGCCTTTGCAGCCTTGTCCGGACATCCCGGACCAGCCGTATTTAACCACAGCGTCCGGTCGATTCCAAAAGGGATTACGGCCGGTTCCGGCGCACGACGCCTTCCAGTGAGTTCCCCATGTCAGATCGTATTCGTTTGTCCGCACAGGTCAGCCCGGAGTCGGGTGGTCAACGCCTAGACCAGGTGGCCGCGCAATTGTTCCCAGACTACTCCCGCTCCCGTCTGCAGGGCTGGATCAAGGACGGTAGCCTGCTGGTTGACGGCGAGCGCAAGCGCACCCGCGACATCATGCTGGGCGGTGAGCAACTGGAGCTGGATGCCGAGCGCGAGGTGCAGGGCGAATGGCAGGCCGAGGCCATCGATCTGGATATCGTCTATGAAGATGACGCGCTGCTGGTGATCAACAAACCCGCCGGTCTGGTCGTCCATCCGGCTGCCGGCCACCAGGACGGCACTTTGCTCAATGCCCTGTTGCACCACGCGCCGGAACTGGCCAAGGTGCCGCGTGCGGGTATTGTGCACCGCCTGGATAAGGAAACTACCGGTCTGATGGTGGTCGCCAAAACCATCGAGTCGCAGACCGACCTGGTCGCCCAGCTGCAAGCGCGTACCGTTAGCCGCGAGTACGAGTGTGTGGTTGTCGGGGTGATGACCTCCGGTGGCAAGGTGGACCAGCCGATTGCCCGCCACGGCACCCAGCGCCAGAAGATGGCGGTAGTTGCCGGCGGCAAGACCGCTATCAGTCATTACCGGGTGATCAACCGTTTCCGTGCGCATACCCACGTCAAGGTCAAGCTGGAGACCGGACGCACGCACCAGATTCGCGTGCACATGAGCTATATCCATTTCCCGCTGGTGGGCGACCCCGTTTACGGCGGCCGTCTGCGCATTCCGCCGGGCGCCAGCCCGGAGCTGATCAAGGAGCTGCGCGAGTTTCCGCGTCAGGCGTTGCACGCCCGCCGCCTTGAGCTCGAGCATCCGACCGATGGCCGCCATATGAGCTGGCAGGTGCCGCTGCCGGAAGACATGCAGCATCTGCTGGCGCTGCTGCGTGAGGACGGTGAGATCGGCGAATGAATACGCCCTGGTTGACCGCCGACTGGCCAGCCCCGGCCAACGTACGCACCTGTATCACCACGCGCGCGGGTGGACACAGTGATGGCGTATGGCGCGGGCTCAACCTTGGCGATCACGTCGGCGATGATCCGGCGCATGTAGCTGCTAACCGTGCCGAGCTTGAGCGCGCTCTAGGTTGCCGGCCAGCCTGGCTGAAGCAGGTGCATGGCGTAGAGGTCTGTCGCGCAGATCCCTCCCAAGTATGTGAAGCCGACGCCAGCTGGACGGACGAGGCGGGCGTTGCCTGCACGATCATGACGGCCGACTGCTTGCCTGCGTTGTTCTGTACTGGTGATGGCAAGCGCGTTGCGGCCGCTCATGCGGGCTGGCGCGGATTGCTTGATGGCGTGCTGGAACAGACGGTTCGCACGCTTGGTTGTTCGCCTACCGATGTACTGGTCTGGTTGGGCCCTGCGATTGGCCCTGCGGCCTTTGAGGTGGGTGCCGAAGTGCGTGAGGCTTTTATCAAAGCTGATCCGCAAGCGGCTGCTGCGTTTGTTCCATCTGAGCGTGATGGACACTGGCTGGCGGATATCTATCAGCTCGCGCGTCAACGTCTTGTAGCTGCTGGCGTGCAGCGGGTGTTCGGCGGTGGCGAGTGCACCTTTTCCGATGCCGAGCGCTTCTATTCCTACCGTCGCGATGCTCAAACGGGGCGGCTTGCGTCCCTGATTTGGCTCGCTGAGTGACAAAAAATTGACCCCGGTCATCATGGGGTCACTTGAAAGCGCAATAATCGTCCCTATAACTCTGTCATCACAGATGAAAGGCCCGCTACGAACTGTTCGGCCGGGCTCAGACTAGAGGACGTTTATTCATGCGCATTGACCGTATGACCAGCAAGCTTCAGGTCGCCCTGTCCGACGCTCAATCCATGGCCGTCGGCCGCGACCATTCCCAGATCGACCCACTGCACCTGGTGCTGGCGCTGATCGAGCAGCAGCATGGCTCGATCAAGCCGCTGCTGATGCAGGTCGGCTTCGATATCGCCGCCCTGCGTGCAGCCCTGAACGAGGCCATCGACAAACTGGCTACCGTCAGCAATCCGACCGGTGACGTCAGCCTGTCTACCGAGCTGGCACGTCTGCTCAATCAGGCCGACCGTCTGGCGCAAAAGCAGGGCGATCAGTTTATTTCCAGCGAGCTTGTATTGCTGGCAGCGATGGACGACAGCACCACCGCAGGCAAGGTTTTGCTTGGTCAGGGCGTGTCCAAGAAAGCGCTGGAAAACGCGATCAACAACCTGCGTGGCGGTGAGTCGGTCAATGACCCGAATGCCGAAGAGGCCCGTCAGGCGCTGGACAAGTACACCGTCGACCTGACCAAGCGCGCCGAAGAAGGCAAGCTGGACCCGGTGATCGGCCGTGACGATGAAATCCGTCGTACCGTACAGGTGCTGCAACGTCGTACCAAGAACAACCCGGTACTGATCGGCGAACCCGGTGTGGGTAAGACCGCGATTGTCGAGGGTCTGGCCCAGCGTATCGTCAACGGCGAAGTGCCGGATGGTCTGAAAGACAAGCGTCTGCTGTCGCTCGACATGGGGGCGCTGATCGCCGGTGCCAAGTTCCGTGGTGAGTTTGAAGAGCGCCTGAAGGCGGTGCTCAACGAGCTGTCCAAGCAGGAAGGCCGCGTCATTCTGTTTATCGACGAGCTGCACACCATGGTCGGCGCCGGCAAGGCCGAAGGCTCCATGGATGCGGGCAATATGCTCAAGCCGGCGCTGGCGCGTGGCGAGCTGCATTGCGTTGGCGCGACCACGTTGGATGAATACCGTCAGTACATCGAAAAGGATGCCGCGCTTGAGCGCCGCTTCCAGAAGGTGCTGGTTGATGAGCCGTCCGAAGAGGACACCATCGCCATCCTGCGTGGCCTGAAAGAGCGCTACGAGCTGCACCACAAGATCACCATCACCGATGGCGCGATTATCGCGGCGGCCAAGCTGTCGCATCGTTACATCACCGACCGCCAGCTGCCGGACAAGGCCATCGATCTGATCGACGAGGCAGCCAGCCGCATTCGTATGGAGATTGATTCCAAACCCGAGGCGCTGGACCGCCTGGAGCGCCGCCTGATTCAGCTCAAGGTGGAGCGCGAGGCGCTGAAGAAGGAAGACGACGACGCGGCGCTCAAGCGGCTGGAGAAGCTGAAGGAAGACATCGTCAAGCTCGAACGCGAGTACGCCGATCTGGAAGAAATCTGGAAGGCCGAGAAGGCTGATGTGCAGGGTTCGGCGCAGATTCAGGAGAAGATCGAGCAGGCCAAGGCCGAGCTGGATCAGGCTCGTCGCAAGGGTGACCTGAACCGCATGGCTGAGCTGCAATATGGCGTGATCCCTGATCTGGAGCGCAGCCAGCAGATGGCTGAGCAGCACACCAAGCCGGAAAACCAGTTGCTACGCAACAAGGTAACCGACGAGGAGATTGCCGAGGTCGTCTCCAAGTGGACCGGGATTCCGGTAGCCAAGATGCTAGAAGGCGAGCGCGACAAGCTGCTGCGTATGGAAGACGGCCTGCACAAGCGGGTTATCGGTCAGAACGAAGCGGTGGTGGCGGTTTCCAACGCGGTGCGCCGTTCCCGTGCCGGACTGGCGGATCCGAACCGCCCAAGTGGCTCGTTCATGTTCCTTGGCCCGACCGGTGTCGGTAAAACCGAGTTGTGCAAGGCGCTGGCCGAGTTCCTGTTTGATACCGAAGACGCCATGGTGCGGATCGACATGTCCGAGTTCATGGAGAAGCACTCGGTTGCCCGCCTGATCGGTGCGCCTCCGGGCTACGTCGGTTACGAAGAGGGCGGTTACCTGACCGAAGCGGTGCGTCGCAAGCCGTACTCGGTGATTTTGATGGATGAGGTCGAGAAGGCGCATCCGGACGTGTTCAACGTGCTGCTGCAGGTGCTGGAAGACGGTCGTCTGACCGACAGTCAGGGTCGCACCGTCGACTTCCGTAATACCGTGGTGGTGATGACCTCCAACCTGGGCTCAGCCCAGATCCAGGAGCTGGTGGGTGACCGTGAAGCTCAGCACGCAGCGGTGATGGACGCGCTGACTCAGCACTTCCGACCCGAGTTCATCAACCGGGTCGATGAGGTGGTGGTGTTCGAGCCGCTGGGTAAGGACCAGATTGCCGGCATTGCCGAGATCCAGCTCAGCCGCCTGCGTCAGCGTTTGGCCGAGCGCGAGCTGGACCTGCAGCTCAGCGACGAGGCGCTGGAGAAGCTGATCTCGGTCGGTTACGACCCAGTGTATGGTGCGCGGCCGCTCAAGCGCGCAATTCAGCGCTGGATCGAAAACCCGCTGGCCCAGCGTATTCTGGCTGGCGACTTCGCTCCGGGTGCGACCATTCACGCCAAGGTCGACGGCGACGCGTTTGTGTTTACCGTCTGATTGATGGTGTGGCGATGAAAAACCCCGCACGGGAAACCGTGCGGGGTTTTTTGTGCCTTGGGAAGGTCGAGCTCCGGCTCGACCAGCGAGCGGCGCAGCAACGCCAAGGCCGAGTTGGAACTCGGCCCTCCCGGCGTGCAGCTGTCGTTGGGAGTTTGGCTCACCTGCGTTGCGTGCGCCTAAGTGATGTAGGGCGGAGAAGCGCGCAGCGTTCTCCGCCGGGTTGTTACAGCAACATCGTCCGAATATCCCCCAGCAACTCACCCAGACGCTTGGTGAACTGCGCGGCCGCTGCGCCGTTGATGGCGCGGTGGTCGTAGGAGAGGGACAGTGGCAGCATCAGCTGCGGCTGGAAGCTGGCGCCATCCCAGACCGGCTGCATGGTCGCCTTGGAGACCCCAAGAATCGCCACTTCCGGGCTGTTGACGATCGGCGTGAAGTAGGTGCCGCCGATGTGCCCCAAGCTGGAAATGGTGAAGCAGGCGCCTTGCATGGCGTCGGCTCCGAGTTTCTTGTTGCGCGCCTTGTCGGCCAGCTCGGCCGCTTCGGCTGCCAGCTGCAGCAGACTCTTCTTGTCGACATCGCGGATAACCGGTACCAGCAGGCCGTCCGGGGTGTCGACGGCAAAGCCGATGTGCACGTACTTCTTCTGAATCAGCTGCTTGCCATTGGCCGCCAGCGAGACATTGAAGTTCGGCTGCTCACGCAGCAAATGGGCACAGGCCTTGAGCAGGAAGGGCAGCACGGTCAGTTTGACGCCGGCCTTGTCGGCGGCGGCTTTCTGGTCCTTGCGGAAAGCTTCCAGCGCGCTGATGTCGGCCAGGTCGAACTGGGTGACGTGCGGCACGTTGAGCCAGCTGCGGTGCAGATTGCTGGCGCCTACCTGCTGCAGGCGGGTCATGTCGACGGTTTCGATCTCGCCGAAGCGCGAGAAGTCGACTTCCGGCACCGGCGGGATACCGCTGCCACCGGTTGCGCCGGTAGGCGCTGCCTTGCGTTGCTGCATGACCGCCTGCACGTGCTTCTGCACATCTTCCTTGAGGATGCGCTCGCGCGGGCCAGTCGGTTTAACCTCGGTCAGATCAATCCCGAACTCGCGGGCCAGCATGCGTACCGCCGGGCCTGCGTGCACCTTGGCCCCTTCGCGGCTGGGGCCGCCAACGGGCGGCGGCGTGGCCGATTCGCTGCTGGTGGTCTGGGCGCTGGGTGCTGGCGCACTGGCCGGCGCCGCTGCGCTGGCAGTGCTTTGCGCCGCTGCGGCTGCGGGTTTGGCACCGCCACCGCTGACTTGCATGTGCATGATGACATCGCCGGTCTTGACGTCTTGCTCAAGCTTGACGTCGATCGACTCGATCACGCCGGAGAACGGCGCGGGCAGCTCCATGCTGGCCTTGTCTGATTCGAGAACCAGCAGCGACTGGTCGGCTTCGACCTGATCGCCTTTGCTGACCAGAATCTCGATCACGCGAGCACTGTCGGTCCCCAGGTCCGGCACCTTCACCGCTTCAGTACGGCTTTCACTGGCCTGTTCGGCAGCAGCTTGCGGTGCGCTGGCGGCTGGCTGTTCGGCCTTGGCCGGTTCAGGCGCGGGCGCTTCTGCGGCAGGTTTTGGCGTTTCTGCGCCGTCCAGCTCCAGTTCGATCAGCGGGTCGCCTTCTTTCAGGCTATCGCCCAGCTTGAACTTGATGGCTTTGACCTTGCCGGCCTTGGGCGAGGGGATTTCCATACTCGCCTTGTCAGACTCGACGACGGCCAGCGACTGGTCGACTTCGACCTGATCGCCTTCCTTGATCAGAATTTCAATGACCTCGCCTGCTCCGCCGAGGTCGGGCACCTTGATGAGTTCACTCATGGCGTCGCTCCTCAGCAGTCCAGCGGGTTGGGTTTGTCAGCATCCAGGCCAAAGGCCTTGAGCGCATCGGTCAGTACCTTCGGCTTGAGTTTGCCCTGTTCGACCAGTGCACTGAGTGCGGTGTAGGCAACCCAGTAGCGATCAACCTCAAAGAAATGACGCAGTTTGCGACGGGTGTCGCTGCGACCGAAGCCGTCGGTACCCAGCACCTTGTACGGTGCAGGCACCCACTGGCGAATCTGATCGGCAAACAGCTTCATGTAGTCGGTAGCGGCGATCACCGGGCCCTGACGCTTTTCGAGGCACTGCTCGACGAAGCTGGCCTTGGGCTTGCGGGTCGGGTGCAGGCGGTTGTCGCGCTCGACCGCCAGGCCATCGCGGCGCAGCTCGTTGAAGCTGGTGACGCTCCAGATGTCGGCGCTGACGCCAAAATCGTTCTTGAGGATGGCGGCCGCCTCGCGCACTTCGCGCAAAATGGTGCCGGAGCCCATCAGTTGAACGTGCAAGTCACCCGGCTTGCCGGTGGAGTCGAGCAGATACATGCCGCGCATGATGCCCTCTTCCACATCCTTGCCCTTGGGCATGGCCGGTTGGCTGTAGGCTTCGTTCATGACGGTCAGGTAGTAATAGATGTTCTCCTGTTCCTCCATCATGCGACGCGCGCCTTCGCGGATGATTACCGCCAGTTCGTAGCCGTAGGTCGGGTCGTAGCTGCGGCAGTTCGGGATGGTCGATGCCAGCAGGTGGCTGTGACCGTCTTCGTGTTGCAGACCTTCACCGTTGAGGGTGGTGCGGCCGGCGGTGCCGCCAATCAAAAAGCCCTTGGCGCGGCTGTCGCCAGCTGCCCAGGCCAGATCACCAATTCGCTGGAAGCCGAACATCGAATAGAAGATGTAGAACGGCAGCATTGGCTGGTTGTGGGTGCTGTAGGCGGTACCGGCCGCGATCCAGCTGGACATGGCGCCGGCTTCGTTGATGCCTTCCTCGAGGATCTGACCTTTCTTGTCCTCGCGGTAGAACATCACCTGATCCTTGTCGACCGGCTCATACAGCTGGCCGACCGAGGAGTAGATGCCGAGCTGGCGGAACATGCCTTCCATGCCGAAGGTGCGGGCTTCGTCCGGCACGATGGGGACGATGCGCGGGCCGAGTTCCTTGTCCTTGACCAGCTGCGACAGGATGCGCACGAAGGCCATGGTGGTGGAAATTTCGCGATCGCCAGTGCCGTCCAGAATCGCCTTCAGGGTGTCCAGTGGCGGGACCGGGATGCGCTGGCTCTCGACGCGGCGCTGGGGCATGTAGCCACCCAGTGCTTCGCGGCGGGCGTGCAGGTATTTGTATTCGGCGCTGCCTTCCTCTGGACGGAAGAACGGCAGTTTTTCCAGCTCGTCATCGTTGACCGGAATATCGAAGCGGTCGCGGAATTTCTTCAAGCTGTCGATATCGACTTTCTTGGTGTTGTGCGCGGTGTTCTGGCCCTGGCCTGCGCCAGTGCCATAACCCTTGATGGTCTTGGCCAGAATGACCGATGGCTGACCTTCGTGGTTGACCGCGTCGTGGTAGGCCGCGTAGACCTTGTACGGGTCGTGGCCGCCGCGGTTGAGCTTCCAGATTTCCTCGTCGGAGAGGTCTTTGACCATCTCTTCCAGCTCTGGGCGGGTGCCGAAGAAGTGTTCGCGTACGAACGCGCCGTCTTTGGCCTTGTAGTTCTGGTAGTCGCCGTCGACGGCTTCTTCCATACGCTGCTGCAGCAGGCCGTTGTCGTCTTTGGCAAACAGCGGGTCCCACATGCGGCCCCAGATGACCTTGATGACGTTCCAGTCGGCGCCGCGGAAGCTGCCTTCCAGTTCCTGAATGATCTTGCCGTTGCCGCGCACCGGGCCATCCAGGCGCTGCAGGTTGCAGTTGATTACGAAGATCAGGTTGTCCAGTTTCTCGCGACCAGCCAGCGAGATGGCGCCGAGGGTTTCCGGCTCGTCGGTTTCGCCGTCACCGACGAAGCACCAGACTTTCTGTTTGCCCGGTTCGATATAGCCGCGGTGCTCCAGGTACTTCATGAAGCGGGCCTGGTAGATGGCCTGAATCGGGCCCAGACCCATGGATACGGTCGGGAACTGCCAGAAGTCGGGCATCAGCCAGGGGTGCGGGTAGGAAGACAGACCTTTGCCGTCGACCTCCTGGCGGAAATTTTCCATCTGCTCTTCGCTGATGCGGCCTTCCATGAAGGCGCGGGCGTAGACGCCGGGGGAAGCGTGTCCCTGGAAGAATACAAGGTCGCCGCCGTGTTCGTCGGTCGGGGCCTTGAAGAAGTAGTTGAAGCCGATGTCGTACAGCGTCGCGCTGGAGGCGAAGGTAGAAATGTGGCCGCCCAGGTCAGGGTCTTGCTGGTTGGTGCGCATCACCATGGCCAGAGCGTTCCAGCGAACCAGCGAGCGAATGCGGCGTTCCATGAACAGGTCGCCGGGCATGCGGGCTTCGTGGGTGACCGGGATGGTATTGCGATACGGCGTAGTGATGGCGTAGGGCAGTGGGGTGCCGGTGCGGCTGGCAAGTTCACTCAGGCGCGTCATCAGGTAGTGCGCGCGGTCTTCGCCTTCGTTGTCGAGGACGGACTCCAGGGCATCCAGCCATTCCTGGGTTTCGAGCGGATCAATATCGTCGTGCTTCATTGTGGTCTCCAGACCTTGTGGGTCCTGCAAGTGCCGGAAGCGGTCGCTCGCCTGCTGATAGGGGGCGTTAGCGATCAGGGCTTGCCAAACACCTGTGGGTGTTGTGACAGGTGGGTTGAATTGTCTGTGTAGTTTTACTACATAAAATCCGCTTTATCTAGTCGTTTAATGGTCTAATTTGTAGTCGAACTACATTTAGACTATATGGTCATTCGCCACTGCTTCCCCGTTGCAGGGCATCATGGCAAGCTGCTGTCTCGGTTCATGAACAGGATAGACCATGCCATCCACACTGCCCCCGCTGCCCCAGTCCCTTCAGGCACTTCGTGATCACCATTTGCTGCAGTGGCTTGCCGCGCTGGAGCAAGCCGGGCTTGCAGAACGCCGGTCAGAACTTGGCGCCGAGTTTGAAGCGGAGCTGGCTCAGGTGCTGGCGGCCAGTGATTTCGTCGCCGAGCAGCTGCGTCGTGATCCGCTGCTGGCGTGGCGACTGGTTGAGGACGGGCGGCTGACCCGCTCGTTGGCGGAGGGAGAGCTGCGCGCGCTGCTGCAGCAGGCGCTGGCAGATACCGGCACTGAAGAGCAGCTGGCGCAGCGCCTGCGCCGTTTTCGTCAGTGGCAGCAGGTGCGCATTATCTGGCGTGATCTGACCCGCCGGGCAGCGCTGCAGGAAACCACCCGTGACCTGTCGGATATGGCTGACGCCTGTATCGATGAGGCGTACCAGTGGCTCTACCAACAGTGTTGCGTGAGCTTCGGTGAGCCGGTCAACGGAGACGGTGTGCCGCAGCATATGGTGGTGCTGGGCATGGGCAAGCTGGGTGCGGTTGAACTTAATCTGTCTTCCGATATCGACCTGATCTTTGCCTACCCGGAGGCCGGCGAAACCCGCGGTGGACGGCGCAGCCTGTCGAATCAGGAGTTTTTTATCCGTCTTGGTCAGAAACTGATCAAGGCGCTGGATGCGCCGACGGTAGACGGCTTCGTATTCCGCGTTGATATGCGCCTGCGTCCCTACGGCGACAGCGGCGCGCTGGTGTTCAGCTTTGATGCGCTGGAGCAGTACTACCAGAGTCAGGGGCGCGACTGGGAACGCTACGCCATGATCAAGGCGCGAGTGGTGGCCGGCGATCAGCAGGCGGGGGCCGAGTTGCTGGCGATGTTGCGGCCGTTTGTCTATCGCCGCTATCTCGATTTTGCTGCCATTGATGCACTGCGTTCGCTCAAGCAGATGATCCAGCGCGAGGTGCAGCGCAAGGGCTTGCAGGACAACGTCAAGCTGGGTTCTGGTGGTATTCGCGAGGTCGAGTTCATCGGCCAGGCGTTCCAGCTGATTCACGGCGGTCGCGACCGCAGTTTGCAGCAGCGGCCGATTCTTGGCGTGTTGCAGACGCTGGCCGACAACAACTATCTGCCGGTCGAGGCCGTGCAGGAGCTGACCGAAGCCTACTGTTTCCTGCGTGACACCGAGCATGCCTTGCAAGCGGTGGATGACCGGCAGACGCAGATGCTGCCGATCGACCCGCAGGGGCAGGCACGGATCGCCTGGATGCTCGGCTTTGCCGACTGGCAGGCTTTTCGGGTCAGGCTGGATGCCGAACGAGGCCGCGTAGCGCGACATTTTGCCGGGGTGATTGCCGACCCGGATGAGGATGAGAACGAACCGCTGTCGGCACTGGGTGATTGGGTGCCGCTGTGGGATGGCACGCTGGATGAGCCGCAGGCGCTGGAGCAGCTTGCCGAGGCCGGTTACCTCGATGCGGCGGCTGCCTGGAAGCGGCTGCAGGACTTGCAAGGTTCGGCCCGAGTGCGGGCCATGCAGCGGGCAGGGCGCGAGCGACTGGATATCTTTATGCCGCGCCTGTTGGCGATGGCCTGCGAGCAGGATAGCCCGGATCTGGCGCTGGAGCGGGTGTTGCCGTTAATTGAAGCGGTAGCGCGGCGCTCGGCCTACCTTGTGCTGCTTACCGAGAACCCCGGTGCGTTGCGTGAGCTGCTGGTGCTGTGTGCCGCCAGCCCCTGGATCGCAGAGCAGATCGCTCGCTACCCGGTGGTGCTGGATGAGTTGCTCAACGCAGGGCGACTGTATCGACCACCGGTCGCGGACGAGCTGGCCGACGAGCTGCGTCAGCAGTTGCTGCGCATTCCCGAGGACGACCTGGAGCAGCAGATGGAAACTCTGCGCTACTTCAAGCGTGCCCATGTGCTGCGCATTGCTGCGTCGGAAATCGCCGGAACCCTGCCGCTGATGAAGGTCAGCGACTACCTGACCTGGATGGCCGAAGCCATCCTGCAGCAGGTGCTGATCCTGGCCTGGCGCGAACTGGTTGCTCGCCACGGTCGCCCGGCGCGCGTCGACGGTTCGCGCTGCGAGCTGGACTTCATCATCGTCGGCTACGGCAAGGTCGGCGGGATCGAACTGGGGCACGGCTCTGATCTGGATCTGGTGTTTATCCATGACGGCGATCCGCAGGCCGATACCGACGGCGAGCGACCGATAGAGGGCAGCAAGTTTTTCACCCGGCTGGGGCAGCGGGTGATTCACATGCTCAATACGCAAACGGTTTCCGGGGCGCTCTACGAAGTGGATATGCGACTGCGACCGTCCGGCGATTCCGGCCTGCTGGTCAGCTCGCTGGCGTCTTTCTCGCGCTACCAGCTGGAAGAGGCCTGGACATGGGAGCATCAGGCGCTGGTGCGGGCGCGGGCGCTGGTTGGTTGCGCCAATCTTGCAGAGCGGTTTCAGGCATTGCGGGCTCAGGTGTTGGGCCGTGAGCGCGATGAGCAACTGCTGCTGCGCGAGGTCAGCGACATGCGTCAGAAGATGCGCGATAACCTCGGGACACCGGCTACCAAGGCCGGCACAACAGCGCAGGCGTTTACCGCCGCACAACTGTTTGATCTCAAGCAGGACGCAGGTGGTATCGTCGACATCGAATTTATGGTGCAATATGCGGTTCTTGCCTGGTCGTGCCGGTACCCCGAATTACTGCGCTATACCGACAACATCAGGATTCTTGATGAGCTGCAAAACGCCGGTCTGATCGCCGGTGAGGACGTCACCAGCCTGCAGGAGGCTTACAAGGCCTACCGGGCTGCAGCTCATCGCCTGGCTCTACAGAATCAGCCGGGCAAAGTAAGCGGCGACCAGTTTCATGATTTCCGACACGGGGTCATCAAGCTCTGGCAGCAGGTGCTGCCACCCCAGGAGCCGATCCCCGATACACGGGTATGATCGGCTAGGGCGCGCTCAGGCAGAAACCAAGAACGCAAGACTGATTGAATAGATACGTATGGAGCTGGCTGCTATGTCGATGGCCGATCGTGATGGTCTAATCTGGTTTGATGGTGAAATGATTCCCTGGCGTGAAGCCAATGTTCACGTGCTCACGCACTCCCTGCACTACGGCATGGGCGTATTTGAAGGCGTCCGTGCCTACAAGACTCCGGATGGTACTGCCATCTTCCGTCTGGATGCCCACACTGATCGCCTGTTCGATTCCGCCCACATCATGGGCATGAAGATTCCCTTTACCAAAGAGCAGCTGAACGAAGCTCAGCGCGCCGTGGTTCGTGAGAACAAGCTGGACACTGCCTACATCCGTCCGCTGGTGTTCTACGGATCTGAAGGCATGGGTATCCGTGCTGACAACCTGAAAGTGCACGTTGTTATCGCAGCATGGCACTGGGGTGCCTATATGGGCGAAGAAGCACTGGAGCGCGGCATCAAGATCCGCACCAGTTCCTTCACCCGTCACCACGTCAACATCACCATGACCCGTGCCAAGGCCAGCGGTGCCTACATGAACTCCATGCTGGCATTGCAGGAAGCCGTGTCTGCCGGTGCTGACGAGGCGCTGCTGCTGGATCCGGAAGGTTACGTAGCGGAAGGTTCCGGTGAGAACGTTTTCATCGTCAAGAACGGTGTCATCTACACGCCAGAAGTAACCGCCTGCCTGAACGGCATCACCCGTGCAACCGTGCTGGCGCTGGCGTCCCAATTCAACATCCCGGTGGTTGAGAAGCGCATCACCCGTGACGAGGTCTACATCGCTGATGAAGCCTTCTTCACTGGTACTGCTGCTGAAGTAACACCGATTCGCGAGCTGGATAACCGTCAGATCGGTGCGGGTCGTCGTGGTCCGATCACTGAAAAACTGCAGAAGGCGTACTTCGATCTGGTTACCGGCCAGACCGCAGAGCACGCCGAATGGCGGACGCTGGTGGGTTAAGGACCGCTGAAGGCTTTAGGCTGAACGCTGGAAGGTCAGCTTCCGCGTTCAGCTTCTAGCCTTTAGCCTCCAGCCTAGAGCGGCATTTTATGAATATCCTGATTATCGGTCCCAGCTGGGTCGGCGACATGGTGATGGCGCAAACGCTATTCACCTGCCTGAAGCAGCGACACGGTGACGACTGCATGATCGACGTGCTGGCTCCTGACTGGAGCCGGCCGATTCTTGAACGCATGCCGGAAGTGCGCAGTGCGCTGAGCTTTCCGCTCGGACATGGCGCGCTGGAGCTGGCTACCCGGCGGCGTATCGGTCGCAGCCTGGCCGGTCAGTACGACCAGGCCATTCTGCTGCCCAATTCTCTCAAATCAGCGCTGGTTCCGTTCTTTGCCGGTATTCCGTTGCGCACGGGCTGGCGTGGTGAGATGCGCTACGGTCTGCTCAACGACGTACGCAAACTGGACAAGGATGCCTATCCGCTGATGATCGAGCGCTTTATGGCGTTGGGTTACGAGCCAGGTGCCGAACTGCCTAAGCCTTATCCGCGTCCTTCGCTGGTGATTGACGCTGCGTCACGTGACGACGCGCTGCGGCACTTTTCTTTGGAACGGGATCGTCCAGTACTGGCGCTGTGTCCTGGCGCCGAGTTTGGTGAGGCCAAGCGCTGGCCGATAGAGCATTATGCTGCGGTGGCCGAGGCGCGCATTCGGCAGGGCTGGCAGGTCTGGCTGTTCGGTTCGAAGAACGACCACGCGGTGGCCGAGCAGATCCGCGCTCGACTGATTCCGGGTCTGCGCGAAGAGTCGACCAACCTCTGTGGCGATACCAGTCTCGCGCAGGCGATCGACCTGCTCTCGTGTGCCGATGCGGTTGTCAGTAATGACTCCGGCCTGATGCACGTTGCGGCCGCGCTGAACCGCCCGCTGGTTGCAGTCTACGGTTCTACCTCGCCCGGCTTCACTCCGCCGCTGGCCGATCAGGTCGAGATGGTGCGGCTGGGGCTGGATTGCAGTCCCTGTTTTGACCGCACCTGTCGATTTGGCCATTACAACTGTCTGCGCGATCTGGCGCCGGCGCAGGTGAATGCGGCGCTGGACCGACTGGTCGGTGACGTTTTGACCGATCCGCAGGACGTGTAAGCCACATGCGCGTGCTGTTGATCAAGACCTCCTCGCTCGGGGATGTCATCCATACCCTGCCGGCATTGACCGATGCTGCCAACGCCATTCCCGGTATTCGCTTTGACTGGGTGGTGGAGGAGGGTTTTGCCGAGATTCCGGCCTGGCACCCGGCGGTCGACAAGGTGATCCCGGTTGCCATTCGCCGCTGGCGCAAGAAGCCGTTTCAGGCCGTGCGCAGCGGGGAGTGGGGCAACTTCAAGCGCCGTCTGCGCGACACTCAATACGATTTGGTGATTGACGCGCAGGGTCTACTCAAGAGCGCCTGGTTGACGCGCTATGCTCGTGCCGAGGTAGTTGGTCTGGACCGGGACTCTGCGCGTGAGCCGCTCGCCGCACGGTTTTATCAGCGTCGGCTGCCAGTGCCGTGGGGCCAGCACGCGGTTGAGCGCACTCGCCAATTGTTCGCTCAGGCGCTGGGCTACACGCTGGAGGAAGGGCTCGGAGATTACGGTCTGGATCGCGCGGCGCTGGGTGCGGAGTCTGCAGCTACGCCTTACGTGGTGTTGCTGCACGGTACCACCTGGGTAACCAAACATTGGCCTGAGGTCTACTGGCGCACGTTGGCTGAACAGTTGGTCGCTACTGGCGTCGAAGTTCGCCTGCCGTGGGGCAGTCTGGACGAGCAGGCGCGTGCGCTGCGCATCGCCGAGGGACTTGAAGGCGCTATCGTGCTGCCCCGGCTGCCGCTGCGTGATGTTGCCCGCCAGCTGGCCGGTGCCAGCGCCTGTGTGGCAGTCGATACCGGGCTTGGTCATCTGGCCGCTGCGCTGGATGTGCCGACGTTGTCGCTGTTCGGACCAACCAACCCCGGATTCACCGGCGCCTATGGTCGTGTTCAGCAGCACTTGGCAAGTGACTTTGCCTGCGCACCCTGCCTGCGCAAGCAGTGCACCTACCAGCCCACGCCGGACGACGCCGCGCGGTTCGATCTGACCCGCGAGCAACCACTGTGCTTTACTCGACTTGACCCGGAACGGGTTATGCAGCACCTGCAACCGCTGCTGTCCAATAAGAGAATCGTCTGATGCAGCTGGCCTTTGTGCTTTACAAGTATTTCCCCTTCGGCGGTCTGCAGCGTGATTTCATGCGTATCGCCAAGGTCTGTCAGGATCGCGGACACAGCATTCGCGTCTACACCCTGATCTGGGAAGGCGATATTCCAGAAGGTTTTGAGGTGCTGGTAGCGCCGGTCAAGGCGCTGAGCAACCATCGGCGCAATGAAAAGTTTACTGCCTGGGTAGAGGCGGACCTGGCCAAGCGTCCGGTTGATCGGGTGGTTGGCTTCAACAAGATGCCGGGGCTGGACGTCTACTACGCCGCCGACCCGTGCTTCGAAGACAAGGCGCAGACGCTGCGCAATCCGCTGTACCGTATCTCCAGTCGGTATCGCCACTTTGCCGAATACGAAAATGCGGTGTTCTCGCCGGCCGGCAAAACCCAGATTTTGATGATTTCCGAGGTGCAGCAACCGCTGTTCACCAAGCACTACAAAACGCCGCTGGACCGCTTTCACCTGCTGCCGCCGGGTATTGCGCCGGATCGCCGGGCACCCGCTAACGCAGCCGAGATTCGCGCCGAGTTTCGTGCCGAGTTCGGGCTGGCTGATGATGAATTGTTGTTGGTACAGATCGGCTCTGGCTTTATCACCAAGGGGGTTGATCGCTCGATTCGCGCGGTCGCAGGCTTGCCCGCAGAACTGCGCAAGCGCACCAAGCTGATGGTCATCGGTCAGGATGATCCGAGCACATTTCAGCGGATTGCTCGCTCGCTGGCGGTGGATGATCGAGTGATCTTCATGAAGGGCCGCAGCGATGTACCGCGGTTTTTGCTGGGCGCTGATCTGTTGATTCACCCGGCCTATAACGAGAACACCGGTACTGTGCTGCTTGAGGCGCTGGTCGCTGGCCTGCCGGTGCTGGTCACCGATGTCTGCGGTTATGCCCATTACATCAGCGAAGCCGATTGCGGCCTGGTAGTGCCGTCGCCCTTCAAACAGAGCCAGTTGGATCAGATGCTGGCGGATATGCTGAACGACGGTGCGCTGCGCAAGGAGTGGCAAGCCAATGCCCTGCGGTTTGCCGATCAGGCTGATCTCTACAGCCTGCCGGAGCACGCGGCGGACGTGATTCTGGGGGCCAGCGCGTGAGCAACACCCTTGTGCTGCGCGAGCCCTTCCTCAGTCTGTGGGCTGATCGCGACGCCTTCGATGCGGTCGAAGCGCTGCAAGGTGAGGTATTTCGCGAACTGGAGGCCCGTCGCACGCTGCGCACCGAAGTGGGCGGCCATGGGTATTTCGTCAAGATTCACCGTGGCGTCGGCTGGGGCGAGATTTTCAAGAACTGGTCCACGTTCAAGCGGCCAGTGCTGGGCGCTGGCCAGGAGTGGCAGGCGATTCAGGCGCTGACTGCTGCCGGTATCAATACCATGACGGCAGTAGCTTTTGGCGAGCGCGGCAGCAACCCGGCAGCGCAGCACTCGTTCATCATCACCGAAGAGCTGGCGCCCACTATCAGCCTGGAAGATTACAGCCGCGACTGGCTGAGCCAGCCGCCGCCAGCCGAGATCAAGTGGGCCCTGATTCGTCGCGTCGCCGAAATGACTGCGGCCATGCACCGGGCCGGCGTCAATCATCGTGACTGCTATATCTGCCACTTCCTGTTGCATACCGACAAGCCGATGCATATGCAGGACTTCAAGCTGTCGATCATCGACCTGCATCGCGCACAGATTCGACCGACGGTACCGCGCCGCTGGCGTGACAAGGATCTGGCGGGCCTTTACTTCTCCGCGCTCGAGATCGGCCTGACCCGACGCGACAAGCTGCGCTTTCTGCGCGCCTACTTTGCGGCCCCGCTGCGCGAAACCCTGCGTATCGAGGCGCCGTTGCTGGCGTTGCTGGAGCGCAAGGCACAGAAACTGCAGGCCCGTTTCGAGCGCAAGTACGCACCGGGGGCGAATGAATGAAGCGCTGGACCCTGAACCCCGAGTATGCGACCGGGGAGAGCGGCCGGCTGTTCGCTGATCTGGATGCGGTATTTGCGCTCGAGGGCGAACAGATCACTCAGGACCCGCTCAGTACAGTGCACCGTATCTGGGTTGCTGACCGTTACTACTACGTCAAGCGCTACACCGGCGCGGGCAAGAATCTGCGCCGCTATCTCGGCCGATCGCGCATTCAGGCCGAGTGGGAAAACCTGCTGAACTTTCATGCCTGGGGCATTCCCTCGGCAACGGTGGTTGGCTTTGGCCAGGAGCGCGACAACGGCGCCTTTGTCCGTGGCGCGCTGATCACTCAAGAGTTGCGCGACACCCGCGATCTGGCCAATCTGGCCAAAAAAGGCGATCCTCGATTGCGCGACCGCGCCTGGGTGGCCCACGTTTCACGCCAGGTCGCCTGGGCGACGCGGATGATGCACGATCAGGGCTTTACCCATAACGATCTGAAGTGGCGCAACCTGCTGGTCGATGACCAGCCGCTTGCCAACGTCTACCTGATTGACTGCCCCGGTGGCAGCTTCTGGTGGGGCCCCATGCTGAGCTATCGCGTCATCAAGGATCTGGCCTGTCTCGACAAGCTTGCCAAGTACCATCTGAGCCGCAGCCAGCGCCTGGCGTTCTTCAAGCAGTATCTTGGCAAAACGCAGCTCGACAGCGCGGACCGCAAGCAGGCGCGCGCTATATTGAATTTCTTCAAGGGCCGAGAATGACACGCAACCCCTTTATCGCCGTCAACGCACGCGATGTGCTGGCCCGTCATGGGCTCGATAGTTTCGAAGCGCTGTGGGCGCTGAAGATCGACGCTGTCGATGCGCCGAACACTGGTCGCGGCGGCTGGAGCAGTGTCTATCGCCTTGAACTTGAAGACGCGAACGGTCAGCAGCAGAGCTTTTTTCTGAAGCGGCAGGACAACCACCGTACTCGTACGTTTCACAGCCCTCTCGGCGAGCCCACCTTCGCCCGCGAGTTTCGCGCTATTCAGACCTATGCCAAGCAGGGCATTCCTGCGCTGGAAGCGGCGTTTTTCGCCCAGCGTAATGAGCAAGGCCACGCGCAGGCGGTATTGCTGACCCGTGCGCTGGATGACTACGCACCGCTGGATGAGTGGTTCGAGCGCTGGGACCAGCTGTCGTCCGCCGACATTCGTACCTTGATCCAGTCTGCGGCTGCGCTGGTGCGTGCGCTGCACAACGCGGATCGCATTCACAACTGTCTGTATCCAAAGCATGTGTTTCTCAAGTTGCATGGCGATGGCGCGGGTGCGCGCTTTATTGATCTGGAAAAGACGCGGCGGGCGGTTTTCGGCCAACGCGATCTGATTCGCGACCTGGAAACCTTGCATCGGCGCAGCGTCGAGCCGAGTCGCAGTCAGCGTTTACGCTTCGTGCTTGCGTATATGGGTAAGACCCGCATGGACGCCGAGGCGCGGGCGTTTATCGGCGCTCTGCTGCGCCGTACTGCGGGCAAAGGCAAAGGAAGATGAGCCTCAGCGCCGAGCTGCGCAGCGCAGGCCGAGAGCCGCCCTCACCGCTAACCCTGCCGTTGGCACAGGGAGACGCCAGCGTGCTGCGCTGGTTACGGGTATTGCCGGGCAAGCGCCTCGTTGCGCAGGTTGATCTGCAAGGTCGTCCGCAGCTGCTCAAGCTGTTTATTGCCGGCGGAGCCGAGCGCCACTGCGCGCGTGAAGCATCCGGCATTCGTGCCCTGCAAGCGCAGGGAGTGGCTACCCCGGCATTGCTCGCGGAGGGTGAGATTGACGGTGGCGGTCGCTATCTGCTGAGCGACTACCTGGACGGCGCAGAGACGCTGCAGCAGCGCTGGGAAGCGCTCGACAGCCGCGTGCCCGGCGAGGCAGACGCGTTGGCGCTGCTGGGGCAGGCGCTCGGTTTGATTGCGATGATGCACAACCGGGGGTTGGTGCAGACCGATCTGCATCTCGGCAACTTCCTGTTGCACGAGGCGCAGCTGTACGTCATTGATGGCGATGCGGTCGAGGCCCTGACCCCGGGCACGCCACTGTCCGCGGCCCAGGCAGAGGACAATCTGGCCATCTTCTTCGCCCAGCTTGACCCCGAGTGGGACGAGTTGTGCGAACTGCTGTTGATCAGCTACCTGCAGCACAATGCGCTGGCGCTCAATCCGGATCGGCTGGCCGAGCAGATTCGACGTGTTCGTCAGCGCCGGCTCGACGACTTTCTCGACAAGACTCTGCGTGATTGCACCCAGTTCTCGGTCAAGCGCAGCTGGACCCGATTTGCCGCGGTCGTGCGCGGTGAATGCCAGCGCCTGGCTGCAGTGCTCAGCGCCCCGGACACCGCACTGGCAGCACAGCCGCTGCTCAAGGACGGCGGCAGCAGCACTGTGGGTCGTGCCATCCTGGGTGGCGAAGCGGTGGTCATCAAACGCTACAACATCAAGAGCTTTGGTCACTGGCTGAGCCGCTTCTGGCGACCGAGCAGGGCATGGCACTCCTGGCTCGCCGCCCACCGGCTGCAGTTTCTGGGCATTGCCACGCCAGCGCCGCTGGCGATGATCGAACAGCGCTTTGGGCCGCTGCGTCGACGAGCCTGGCTGGTCACCGAATATTGTGATGGGGTCGACCTGCTGCGCCATCTCGGGGGAGATGGGCAGCAACTGCCGGATGCGGCGACGGCGACAGCGCTGCAACAGATATTCAGGCAGCTGGTACAGGCGAAGATTAGCCACGGTGATTTCAAGGCGACCAACCTGCTCTGGCACCGCGACCGGGTGGTATTGATCGATCTGGACGCAATGCAGGCACACCGCAGTGAGAGGGCATGGACGCTGGCCTGGGAGCGTGATCGCCAACGGTTTATTCGTAACTGGCCGGCGGACAGTCCGCTTGCTAGCTGGCTGGATGAGCACTTACCAACGGTGACAGCGGCCTGATTACCCTGTGAAAGGGGGGCTGCAGCAGGATTGTTGCCTGAGACTGACGGACTGCCGGGTGTCCGCGCAGAGAGGGAAAACGTATCGCAAGGACAGGCGGAAATGGATTACAGCAGCATCTTTGCCGCGCGGGCGGCTGACTACGTCAGGGCCTCAACCTCCGCCCCAACTATTCGAGCAGCAGAGTTCGCAGCGTACGTCGATTGTCTGCAGTTACGGCCGAGCGAGCGCTTTCTCGATGCCCCCTGCGGTTCCGGGCAGGCACACCTCTGGCTACCAGATAAGGTTGCGTATCTGGGGCTGGGTCCTGCACCTGACTTTATGGGTGCCTGCTCGGCAACTGGTATTCCTGCGGTCCTAGGTGATATGCGTGCGACCCCATTGCAAAGCGCTTACTTCGACGTGGAGGGCAGCCTTGCAGGAGTACATCATGAAGCTCAGCGCAGGGCGTTATACGCCAATGGTGGCGGGTGCTGAAGCCTGGCGGACGACTGGTTCTCGTCGACGTCTGGGATAAAAGCGAGGTAGGCCGTTTTCTCAATGGCTTTGTCGATACCTGGAGCTCTCAGGGTCATTGTGGTGATTGTCTGTCTGAAGGTGATTTGCAGGCGCTGGAAAGTGTGGGGTTCTCCCAGTTGCAGCTGCATCAACTGCGTTACGCATGGAATGCCAGCTCCGAGGTGAGCCTGCATCGATACATGCGAGATCTGTTCGGGCTCGATAAGGGCCCGTCATCGGACGTCATGCGCGATGCCTGGCGGCTGTTGGGCTGGGTGGCCGAGCAAGCCGCATGCCGCGTGCCTTGGGGGCTGGCAGCTATTGTTGCGCGCAAGCCTCGCTGAGCCAGGCGGCTTTGTTAATTGGTAGTCGCCCTGTCACTTGGTACAGGGCTTATTGGAGAGCTGGGCGTGGAAGCAGCAAATAAATCTGAACCAAGGCCGTCTATCGTGCTGTACGGCGCGGGCGGTCATTGCCGGTCGGTACTTGGCACTCTCTTACAGGGCGGAGAATGGGATGTTCATGGCCTGATTAATACCCACCCCCAGTTTTGCCCCGAGCGGGTGCTTGGTTGCCCCGTGCTTGGCGGAGACGAGCAGCTTGAGCAGCTGTTGCTGCAGGGGATCAGGCGTATCCATGTCAGCATTGGCGATAATCAGGAGCGCGCCGAGGCCAGTAGCAAGCTCAAGGCGATGGGGTTTGAGCTGGTATCGGTGCGCAGCCCAACGGCGCATGTCCTGCCGCAAAGCGAGTACGGCGATGGCTCTTTTCTTCACTCGCTCTCTCTGGTTGGCGCTGACTGCAGTGTTGGCGAAGGCTGTATCATTCAGCCGCAGAGCAATCTGGGCCATGAATCCAGTATGGGCGCATTTTCCCAACTGGCACCGGGTGTGCACACGGGCGGCAAGTGCTGCATCGGTGATGGGGTTTTTATCGGCCTCGGCGCGGCGATTCTGCCGCGTATTCAAATAGGACGGCACGCCGTTATTGGGGCGAACGCCGTCGTCCGAGAGGATGTCCCGGATTATGCTGTGGTTGCCGGGAATCCGGGGCGAGTCCTCAAGATCCGCCCGCATTGATGCGGCTAGCCTGCAAGTTTGCGGGCTAGCCAAAGGCTGCTGCGCAGTCCTCGTTGTCCGATGTTTTCTAGCGCCCAGCGGTGAAATGCAGCGCCCGGGACAGGGTGCTCTTGTAGTGCTTCAAGCAGCTGGTGCTGATCTCCGAGGTGCAGAAGCTGCTCCAACAGTTTCCAGCGACTGCGTCGGATTTTGGCTTCGATTGCTGCGGATTCTTCGGGAAAGTCGTTTTGCACCTGCGCCAGACAGGGTAGGTTCTCACGCAAGAATTTCAGTTTCTTCTTTCTGTCTGCAGCAAAGCCGGCACTCCAAGACCCAGGCAGGTTCTGGCGATACACTGACATGCAGTTGGGCAGGTAGAGTCCGCTGCCGAGTTTTTGGCTGTAGAGTTCCATGTAGAAATCGCCCACCGGTGCTTTGCCGAACCAGTTTGGGAGTACGTCGTACAACTCGCGTTTGAACATGTAGGAGGCCGTGGGCGCGAACTGGCGATCACAGTCAATGATGTCTTTCGCGCCGAACCCATGTTCCTGATCGATGCGGCGGAACAGCTTCAACCTGCTGCCCTTCATGCTGATGGCGTTGTGGGTGATGAAGGATAGTTCCGGCTGGGCCATCAGTCGTGTCGCCTGTAACGCCAGTTTATGGGCATCAATCCAATGGTCATCACCCTCGCACATGGCGATAAAGGCCCCCCGTGAGGCGGGTACCATGGCTTTGGAGGGGCGGTTGCCGAGGCTGCGCTGGTTGTCACGCTGGAGAATCGGTTTGATCAGCTTCGGATAGCGTTCAGCCAGGGCGGAGATGATGCCTGCCGTGTTATCCGTCGACGCATCGTCGTGGATGATGATCTCGAACGCAAAGGGTGTCTGCTGCAGCACGAAGCCTTTGATCGCATCGCTAATCCAGGCCTCGTGGTTGTAGGTTGCACAGAACACGCTGACCAGTGGCGGTGCGTCCGGGTCTTCCCAGTGGTCGATGACCTCTTGCTGGTCCGGCCAGGGTTGTTGCACAAATGCATTCAGCATGCTGGCCAATGCGTCTGGTTGTCGGCTCATGTGCGGTTTTCCCACGGAAACTCTGAGTGAGGGCTGCTGGCACCGATGAAGTCGATGAAGCGCTGATAGTCTCCGGGTTTGCTGACGTTAATGATCAGCAGATCATCGGGACGGTCCTTGAAGTACTCGATGACTTCACGGTTATAGCGCTCGTAGTTGGCGATCAGAATGTCCTTGTTGTACGGGTCTTCGTCCGTGGTGCCATTGAGTCGCAACATGCTGTACATGCGTCCGGGCTGGACGTATGTCGCGTCCTTCAGTTGTTGGGCTGTTGGCAGCTTGCCGTCGGTGCCAAACCGCTTGGCGTGGAAGCGTGTAAGGGAGCGGTACCATTGCTCGGCATCGTCGCGCACACTGAGTATGAACTTGCTGCCGGGGTAGGCCTTGTCCAGATGTTTGTAGGTTTCCGGGTAGCTGAACGGCACATCCTGGAAAACCTGGGCGCTGCGGCAATATTCAATGATGGGGTCGAAGCGCCCGTCAAAGTAGTGCGCCATGGTAAGGCGCTCCGCATCAACCTGGCGTCCGACTATGAAGCCCAGGTCGCTGAACGCGCGCTCAAGGGACGTCGTCCCGGTCTTGTTTTTGCCTATACAGAAGTACTTGGTTTTACCTGCGACCTTCCAGCGTTTAATAGCGGCGCGGATACGCTTTCCAATCGAGAGTTTCTTTTTCACGAAATTATTCCTGCTTGCTATCGGGTAGCTGTGCTGCTGAATTTCTGCCGGCTACCAGTCTGGGGGTCAGATCCTTGAAGATATGTATATCGGGGGTATTCGTCAGACTGTCAGGCGGTGCGCTCTGGCCGCGAGCCCACGCTACAAGCGCTGAGGGTACATCCGCTCCACTCAGGTGGTGAAAGGGGTAGTCTCCGCTGAAGCGGGGGTTGATGTCTATTGCGTGCAGCTTGCCCGCGCTTTCGATGCAGTCGACGCCCCAGATGCCCCGGTGCTGGCTGAGGGAGCTCAGGGTTCTTGCGAAGGTTTCAGTACATTCGGCTGGCAGGCTTACCGCTTGGTGGCTTTCGCCATGACGCATGCTGCGAACATGGCAGGAAACATGGCCTTGATAGTTACCGTTGAGGTCGTTGATTACTCCGGTACAGATCTCCCGACCCTCGAGTGCGGGTTGGATAACGATCTCGCCGGCCTCAATGCCTGGCAGGCGCCCCCAGTGACCCAGCGATGCTGCAACCTGGCTACCGACATCGCGGCAGGCCTGCTGCAACTGCTCGTTACTGTGGCAGAGATGAAGCCCGAGTGAGCCGAAGCCAAATCTGGCTTTTACTATGAGCGGGAAACGGATGATGCCCTCGTCCAGTGCGTTCAGCGCCTCTGCCAATGAGCACCCGGTCCAGGGGGTGGCGAGACCCGCGGCCGACAACACTTGAGTGCTTGCGTACTTGTCCAGACACAGACGTCCCCAGTAGGCGTCGGGCAGCGTATTGGTGATACCTGCGGCATCAAGCAGCTCGCGCTGCTGGCTTAGATGGAATACATCAAGATCGTGGAGAGCGCAGAGCAGGCCCACGTGGTTAAGGCGGCACAGCTCCAGAATGAAGGGTATGTACTCATCGCTGCTGGCCGGAGGACTTACCAGGGCGATGTCGGCAGCATACATGCCAGGCGTGTCAGGGGTGGTGTTAACCGCCACAACGCGCCCGCTGCCTTTGAGGGCGGCTCGAAAATAGTCGACCAGGTAGCTGCGCTGGCCAACGCTGGTAAGCAGGACGTTCATGTCATTGTTGCTCGCGCAGCATCTGCCTCTGCGATTGCCCGATAGCGAGCAGCCAGCAGCTGTTCCTCTTCGTTGCCCTGCAGCGCGTTGCCACAGGGGAATGATGTCGCAATGGCGTCAAGGTTCTCGGCAAGGCCCGGTATTTGAAAGTGCCTTGCCAGGTGCTGCAGGCATCCATGCGGGTCGGCACACAACTCTTCGTAGTCGAGTTTTATCCAGCGCTCCGGTGCGATGTCAGCCAGCTGCCTGCTGATGCTGCGGTCGGTGTAGTACACCTGGCCGGCGATCTGGGTGATCGGGTCCTGGTTCTTCAGTTCTTCGTACTCTGCCGGTTTGACTGACCACCAGAGCCGTTCGTCCTGGTAGTAGGTGCGGCGTGCCCTGAGAATCGATGGCATGACGTGTTCAGGTGCGCGCTGGATGTGAATGATCCTGAGCTCCGGGAGTGCGTGCATGAAATAGTCCAGATTGAATTGCAGCATTTTTGCCTTGGACATGAACGGTTTGCCAAATGCTGCCTCAATGCCGGCGAGCTCTCGACGCAGCTCGTCGATGCTGACTTGCTGGAGTTGTGCCGGCGTCAGCCTCTCTGGTTCATGGTGCGGCATGAATCTGCGCCAGAAGTGGAAAAATTCGCTGACGCCCAGCGGGCCCTGGGTCTTGCCTAGTCGCGACAGCATCTGTGGCGCGCGATGCAGCTCGGCGAATTCATCACCAAGGTCGAATGCGGGATTGAACAGCAGCTCCTGGATCAGGGCGCCCAGATAAGGCATGTGGGCGAAACGGGACAGCAGGTTGCTGGGCCATGAAACGGCGCCGCTGGCCGCCAACAGCTGGCTGGCAAAGGTGATGCCTGAGCGCGGACTGCCGACCAGGCCGATCACAGGAAGACGCGGTGTTGTGTACTGGGTGTTTACTAGCTGCTGTACTGGTGCCAGCAATTGCTGCAGTTGCCCAATCAGCCCGTCCAGTTGCGGGTTTGGCTGAAAGTCCTGTTTGCGTGCCTGAACCTGCTCAAGCACCAGGGACTCCGATGCGGCCTGACGAGGCGGGTTGTTTTTTTCTTCGGAGTAATCCATCAGCGCGCTCTGTGAAAGTCTGCTCTGCTCGTCAGCAGCAGGCGGGCGATGGTTTCTGCCTGTTCCGGGGGCAGATCTGCAAAGAGAGGGAGGCAGAGCACGCGGGAGCTAACGTCTCTGCTGACCGGTAGTGCCGGCCCGGGGTTCAACCAGTCCAGGCTGTCCAGCGACGGGTGGAAATAGCGTCGGGTCTGGATTCCATGCTCGGTCAAGGCCTGCATGCAGTGGAGGAGCTCTGCCTCGCTGTCCAGCAGCAGTGGGAAGTAGGCGTGATTGCAGGTGGATTGCGGTGTTTGCCGCTGTAGCGTCAGCTTACCCTTGAGCGCGGCGTGGTAGCTGTTCCAGGTTTCTGCCCGCGCTGGTTGCTGTTGGTCGAGTTCGTCGAGAACGCACAGCCCCATAGCGGCCTGAAATTCGTTCATTTTGGCATTGATGCCCAGGCTGCCGATGCTGTCGGGTCCGGTGATGCCGAAGTTGATCATCTGCCTCGCCGTGTGCAGGTCTTCCTCGTGTCTGAAGATGATGGCGCCGCCTTCGATACTGTGAAACAGCTTGGTAGCGTGGAAGCTCAAGGTACATGCATCGCCGTAGCTGAGCAGGCTTTTCCCTGCGTGCTGAACCCCAAAGGCGTGTGCGCCGTCATAGATCAGTCTGATCTGATGCGCGCGTGCCAGTTGATCAAAGGCGGCTACGTCGCATGCGTTGCCGAACACGTGGACCGGGACAATCGCGCGGGTAGCAGGGGTAATGGCTTTGGCAGCCTGCTCGGGATCCAGGCACCAGGTGTGTGAGTCGATGTCGGCAAATACCGGGTCAATACCTTCCCAGCGCAGCGAGCTGGCGGTTGCGATGAAACTAAACGGAGTGGTGACCGCTTCGACGGGTTGTCGGTCTGGCGGAGTGACACCGAGTGCGCGGTAGGCAATCTGCAGCGCCAGCGTTCCATTGCCTACCAGTAGCAGGTTGTCGACACCAAGCCACTGCTGCAAGCGCTCGGTCAGGGTTTGTACCAGCGGACCGTTGTTGGTCAGCCAGCGGCGCTCGTAGATGCCGTCAATATACTTGTCCAGGCTCGCTCGTGCCGGTAACCATGGGCGTGTAACCGGAATCATGGGTGTTCTTCTGCCAGCGCGCGCAGGTAGTCGCCATAGCCACTTTTGCTCAATCGATCAGCCTTGCGCATCAGGTCGGCTCGAGACATCCAGCCCTGATTGAAGGCGATTTCCTCAAGGCAGGCAATCTTGTAGCCCTGGCGCTTCTCCACCGTTTCGACAAACTGCGCTGCTTCCAGCAGACTCTCGTGGGTGCCGGTGTCCAGCCAGGCAAAGCCTCGACCGAGCACTTCTACGTTGAGGTTTCCCTGCTCGAGGTAGGCTCGGTTGATGTCGGTAATTTCCAGCTCGCCACGCGCACTGGGCTTGACGTTGTGGGCCAGCTCAACAACCTGGTTGTCGTAGAAATACAGCCCTGTGACGGCAAAGTGCGACTTGGGGTTGGCAGGCTTTTCTTCAATGGAAACGGCGCGCCTTTGCTTGTCAAACTCAACCACGCCGAAGCGTTCGGGGTCCTTCACCTGGTAGCCGAAGACGGTCGCACCGGTCTGACGCGCCGCGGCCTGGCGCAGCTTGGGACTGAAGCCCTGGCCGTAGAAGATATTGTCGCCCAGCACAAGGCACACAGGGCTGTCGGCGATGAACTGTTCGCCAATGATGAACGCTTGTGCCAGCCCTTCAGGACGAGGCTGTACTGCATAGCTGAGCTGGATGCCGAGGTCCGAGCCATCACCAAGCGTGCGCTGGAATCCGGCCAGATCGTCTGCCGTGGTGATGATCAGCACCTCACGAATTCCGGCGAGCATCAGCACCGACAGCGGGTAGTAGATCATCGGCTTGTCGTAGACCGGCAGCAACTGCTTGGATACACCGAGTGTGATCGGATGCAGGCGAGTGCCGGATCCGCCAGCGAGAATGATGCCCTTCATTATTTACTCTCCTGAGATGCTGAGCGGTAAGCTCCACTGCGAACGCGTTCGCACCACTCGGTGTTATTCAGGTACCACTGGACAGTCTTGCGCAGACCACTGTGAAAGTCCTCTTGCGGCTGCCAGCCCAGTTCTCGCGTGATTTTACTGTTATCGATTGCGTATCGGCGGTCATGCCCGGGCCGGTCGGGCACCGAGGTGATGAGGTCAGCGTAGCTTTTTGCCGCAGGGCGCAGTTCTTGTAGAAGTTCACACAGCTGGAGTACCAGGTCCCGGTTGCGCAATTCGTTCCCCCCGCCAATGGCGTAGGTGTCGCCGGGTTTCCCCTCGCGCGCAACAGTGAGCAGGGCGCGCGCGTGATCCTCGACATACAGCCAATCGCGTATCTGGTCACCAGCGCCATAGACAGGCAACGGCTTGCCGGCCAGGGCGTTGAACAGCATCAAAGGGATTAGCTTTTCCGGAAACTGGCATGGGCCGTAGTTGTTCGAGCAGTTGCTTATGACAGTCGGCAAACCGTATGTGCGCAGCCACGCTCGTACCAGGTGGTCGGAGCCTGCTTTGCTGGCGGAGTAGGGAGAGCTGGGAGCGTAAGCGCTCTCTTCATCGAAACGCTGATGTGCTGCGTCAGGATTCTCGTCGGGGTGGGGCAGATCGCCATACACCTCGTCGGTGGAAATGTGATGAAAGCGGAACCTGCGTTGACGCTTCTCAGGCAGTTTCTCCCAGTAGTCACGTGCCACCTCCAGCAGCGTGAAAGTGCCCACCAGATTGGTTTGGATGAACGCGGCCGGGCCGTTGATGGACCGATCAACGTGAGTTTCGGCAGCAAGATGCATGACGATGTCGGGCTGAAACTCCGCGAATACCCGGCTCATGCCGGCGTGATCGCAGATGTCTAGCTGTGCAAACTGGTAGGGGGGTGTACGAATTTTTGTGTAACCGGCTAATGAGCGACACTGTCGCTCCGAA
>JAYNRF010000030.1:0-43659 GCA_038114645.1 Pseudomonadaceae bacterium
AACCGGCGTTCTTGTTTCTGTCTTTCCCGGGATTCCGTGAAGAACCTTTTTTTTGCGGCCGCAACGCTGGACGTCACCTGCACGCGGTGCTAGATTTGGCTTCCAACGCCCTGACGCACCCTGCGCAGCGGCTTCTCAAAACACACCGCAGCCAAGCTGATCGCCCCATGTTCCATGGCGGCCGAAACAAACCTTTCCTGCCGAACCCCTGACAGCACTCTCCGAACCTATGAACCTGACCGACCTCAAACAAAAACCTATTACCGAACTGTTGGAAATCGCCAACCAGATGGGCCTCGAGAACATGGGCCGATCGCGAAAACAGGATGTGATCTTCGGCATTCTGAAGAAACACGCCAAAGGCGGCGAAGACATTCTCGGTGATGGCGTTCTCGAGATCCTGCAGGACGGTTTCGGCTTCCTGCGTTCGGCAGACTCGTCCTACCTGGCCGGCCCGGATGACATCTACGTCTCCCCCAGCCAGATTCGTCGCTTCAACCTGCGCACCGGTGACACCATTTCCGGCAAGATTCGCCCACCGAAAGACGGCGAACGCTACTTTGCCCTGCTGAAAGTTGATTCGATCAACTTCGACAAGCCGGAAAACACCAAGAACAAGATTCTGTTCGAAAACCTTACCCCGCTGTTCCCCGATGAGCGCCTGGTCATGGAAGCCGGCAACGGCTCCACCGAAGACCTGATGGCCCGCATCATCGACCTCTGCGCCCCAATCGGCAAAGGCCAGCGCGGCCTGCTGGTTGCGCCGCCGAAGGCCGGTAAGACGCTGATGCTGCAGAACATCGCCTCGAACATCGCACGCAACAACCCCGAGTGCCACCTGATCGTGCTGCTGATCGACGAGCGCCCGGAAGAAGTAACCGAAATGCAGCGCACCGTGCGCGGCGAAGTGGTTGCTTCTACCTTCGACGAGCCGCCGGCCCGTCACGTTCAGGTCGCCGAAATGGTGATCGAGAAGGCCAAGCGCCTGGTTGAGCACAAGAAAGACGTGATCATCCTGCTCGACTCCATCACCCGTCTGGCCCGTGCCTACAACACCGTGATCCCGAGCTCCGGCAAGGTGCTGACCGGTGGTGTCGACGCCCATGCGCTGGAAAAGCCCAAGCGTTTCTTCGGCGCCGCGCGCAACATCGAAGAAGGCGGCAGCCTGACCATCATCGCCACTGCGCTGGTTGATACCGGCTCGAAGATGGACGAGGTGATCTACGAGGAGTTCAAGGGCACCGGTAACATGGAGATCCATCTGGATCGCAAGATTGCCGAGAAGCGCACCTTCCCGGCCATCAACATCAACCGCTCCGGCACCCGTCGCGAAGAGCTGTTGACCAGCGAAGACGAACTTCAGCGCATGTGGATTCTGCGCAAGATTCTGCACTCGATGGACGAGATCGCCGCGATCGAGTTCCTGCTGGATCGTCTGAAAGATACCAAGACCAACGACGAGTTCTTCCTGTCGATGAAGCGCAGCAAAAACTAAAACCCAGCTGCAAGCTGCAAGCCTCAAGCGGCATGCTTTCCGCGCGGGCTTGCCGCTGCGCGCTGGGCCCGCCGCCCCGCTGCCAGCCCGGCGGGCGGGTCAAACTCCCAAGCGGCATGCATGCCTCGTCCAGCTTGCCGCTTGCAGCTTGAGGCTTGAAGCTAGATGCAATACTCCGATCTACGCGATTTCATCAAGGGCCTGGAACAGCGCGGCGAATTGAAGCGCATCCAGACACCCATCTCTCCGGTACTGGAGATGACCGAAGTCTGCGACCGCACCCTGCGCAAGGGTGGCCCCGCCCTGTTGTTTGAAAACCCCACCGGTTTTGACATGCCCGTGCTCGGCAACCTGTTCGGCACGCCTGAGCGCGTCGCCATGGGCATGGGCGCCGAGAGCATCAGCGAGCTGCGTGAAATCGGCAAGCTGCTGGCCTTCCTGAAAGAACCCGATCCGCCAAAGGGCCTGAAAGACGCCTGGTCGAAGCTGCCGATCTTCAAGAAAGTCATCAACATGGCGCCCAAGGTCGTCAAGGACGCCCCGTGTCAGGCGCAGGTCTTCGAGGGTGACGACGTCGACCTCTCACGCATCCCGGTGCAAACCTGCTGGCCCGGGGACGCCGGCCCGCTCATCACCTGGGGTCTGGTCGTCACTCGTGGCCCGCACAAGGAGCGGCAGAACCTCGGCATCTACCGTCAGCAGGTCATCGGCCGCAACAAGGTGATCATGCGCTGGCTGAGCCACCGCGGCGGCGCACTGGATTTCCATGAATGGCAAAAAGCACACCCGGGAGAACCTTTCCCGGTTGCCGTGGTACTTGGCGCCGACCCGGCCACCATTCTCGGTGCCGTAACTCCGGTGCCCGATAGCCTGTCCGAATACGCCTTCGCCGGCTTGCTGCGCGGCCAGCGTACCGAGCTGATCAAATGCCGCGGCTCCAACCTGCAGGTGCCATCCAGCGCCGAGATTGTGCTTGAAGGGGTGATCCACCCGGGCGAAATGGCCGATGAGGGTCCGTTCGGCGACCACACCGGTTACTACAACGAGGTTGATCGCTTCCCGGTTTTTACCATCGAGCGCATCACCCAACGCGAGAAGCCGATCTACCACAGCACCTACACCGGCCGCCCACCGGATGAGCCGGCAGTACTGGGCGTGGCACTGAACGAAGTGTTCGTCCCGCTGCTGCAGAAGCAGTTCCCGGAGATCACCGACTTCTACCTGCCGCCGGAAGGCTGTTCCTACCGGATGGCCGTGGTGTCGATGAAGAAACAGTACCCCGGCCATGCCAAGCGCGTGATGTTGGGTGTCTGGAGCTTCCTGCGCCAGTTCATGTACACCAAGTACGTGATCGTGGTGGATGACGACATCAACATCCGCGACTGGAACGATATCATCTGGGCCATCACCACGCGCATGGACCCCAAGCGCGACACTGTGATGATCGACAACACGCCAATCGACTATCTCGACTTTGCCTCGCCGATCTCCGGACTCGGCAGCAAGATGGGCCTGGACGCGACCAACAAGTGGCCGGGGGAAACTACCCGCGAGTGGGGCGTGGCGATCGAGCAGGACGCGCAGGTTCGCCAGCGTGTCGATGCGCTCTGGGCAGAATTGGGTATTGATTGATGAGAGTGACACTTGAGCCGGGCGGCCTTGAGCTGCAGACCGAAGCCGGCGAAACCATCCTCGATGCGGCGCGCCGGCAGGGCTTTGATGCGCCCAGCAGCTGTCGCAACGGCAATTGCCATGTCTGTGAGGCGGTACTGCTGCACGGTCACGTGAGCCTGCCGGACAACCGCAAGGCAGGCCCGGGTGAAGAGGTATTCACCTGTGTCGCCGAACCACTGGAAGACTGCGCCCTGCACTGGGAAGGCATCCTCGCGCCGGGGCAGCTGCCGGTGCGTAAACTGGCGTGTCAGGTGGTCGAGTGCAGCCCGATCGGCGGCGACGTCTGGCGCGTGCGCCTGCGCACTCCGGCCGGCAAGCCACTGCGCTACCATCCCGGCCAGTACCTGCTACTGGAACGTGACGGCGCCGAGCCCGCCGCGTTTTCGATCGCCTCCGCGCCCAGCGAAGAGCGCATGCTCGAGCTACATATACTGACCCGCGACTCGGTTACCCAGGCGGTCATCGACTATCTGCAACAACACAAGGTCGCCCGCATTCAGGCGCCCTTCGGTGAAGCCTGCCTGCCGAGCCTGCCGGATCAGCCGCTGGTACTGATCGCCGCCGGTACCGGACTGGCGCAGATGCAGAGCATCGTCGAACAATGCCTGCAGCAAGGATTTACCCAGCCGATCCATCTTTACTGGGGCGTGCGTCACAGTGACGATCTCTACGACGCCCCGCACTGGCAGCGCTGGCAGCAAGCAGCCAATGTCTACCTGCACCGGGTAGTCAGCGATCAGCCGGACTGGCCGGAACGGCAAGGCATGCTGCATCAGGCGGTCTGCGAAGATCTCGCCGATCTGGCCGACTACCGTTTCGTCGTCAGCGGCTCACCGGGCATGGTCTACGGCACGCTGGACGCGCTGGTCGCTGCCGGCATGCCGGCCGATCGGATGCTCGCCGACGCCTTCGCCTACGCTCCCCGGTAGACGACACCATGACCCTCGACGCGGACGTATCTGAGCTGACTCATGCATCCCCCCCCGCGTCGCGCCATACGGCGACATAAAGCGCTGTTAGCGGTCGCATTGACAGCGCTGCAGTGGTTCTGCAATCCAGCAGCGGCAATCGAACTCAGCAGCCTTGAGTGGCCACCATACAGTGGCGCCGAGCTGCCCGGCCAAGGCGCGCTGCCACAACTGCTGCGGCAGGCGCTAGGCAGCCAGAGCGAAGCCCTGCTGATCCGCTTTCAGCCGTGGAATCGGGCAGTGAAATCAGCCAGCGACGACCCATTCGTGGTCGGCTATTTTCCTGAGTACAAGGCAGCGGACCTGCCATGCCTGTACTCCGACAGCATTGGCACCAGCCGCCTTGGTCTGGCCCACCGCAGCGATATGACACTTAAGTGGGAGCAACTGGAAGAACTGGCGCGTTATCGCATCGGCGTGGTCAGCGGCTATCGCAACTCGCCCGAGTTCGACGCACTGGTTGCCGCAGGCAAGCTGAAGGTGGAAGCCGCCGTCAGCGATGAACTGAACCTGCTCAAGCTATTGTATGGGCGGCTGGATTTGGTGGTGATCGACGAACAGGTGATGCAGTACTGGCTGCAGCAAGAACCGTCATTACGCAACCATGCCACGCGACTGACCTTTGCGCCACAGCTGCTGGGCGAGCTTAGCCTGCATGTCTGCTTTGCCCCGGGCGACACTGGCGAGCAGGCGCGGCAGCTGCTCAACCGCGGCCTGCACCAGATCGCCCCCTAGGGCCGGTTGTCGTTTCGCTCACCCGCCTGCCAAAACGGCAACAACCCCTAACGCTCGCTCGGCAGTGGCAGCGCCGGCAGATGATCTTCCAGCATGTCAAAGCCATCACGAATGGTGCGCTGAGAGCCACTGATGTCGCCCATGCGATCAAGCAGGCGAGCCAGCTCGGCACAGGTCTGAATATCCCGGCGACTGGCAAAGCTGGCTTCAAGGTAGTCCCGCGCCTTGCCCCACAGACTGTTGCGTTGAGCGAGTCGACCCGCAGCCAGCAGCAGGGTCGCGTTATGCGGATGCTGGGTCAGCCACTGCTCAACATGCACCAACTGACGGGCGCAGTCCTTACCCTTGACCAGCCCATAGAGGTTCGCCAGACGCTCGTGGAACTGCTGCTGCAGACCCGCGCGCAGCGCCTCCTCGGCCATTTCTTCGCGGCCACGGCCACGTAGTTGCAGGGCATAGGCCTCGATCAGCTCCGGGTCTTCACGCAGCCGCTTGGGCATGCGCTCCCAGGCCGCGATGACCAGACTGGCCGGATCCGCATCCGCCGCAGCGGAACGCTGCCCGGCTTGCGCCAGCAGCGCGGCATGAACCCGATGTTCCAGCCCCTGCTGTTCATCCTCGCGCAATACCTTTTGCTTGCGCAGCTCCGGCAACAACTCGAGCAAGCGGCCCCAATCTTCGAGGCGCAGGTAGACCTGGCTCATCAGCTTGAGTGCGTACAGGTGTTTGGGGTGATCCTTGCGCAGGCGGGTCAGGGTCGCCAGCGCCTGCTCCAGCTGCCCCCGAGCAATCTGCATCTGCGCCTGGGTGACGGCGATCGCCACATCTGCCTTGGGCGTTGTTTCATAGGCTTCACGCAGCAGCGCATCAGATTCGGCGTAGTCTTCCAGTTCGTTGGCCGCCCGGGCCGCTGCCAGATAGTTGATCAGCGGCAGCTCTGAATGCGGCGCCGAGCGCTTGAGCAAACGCACCGACTGCTGCCAGTGACCTTCAGCAAACTCAAGGAGCCCGCGGGTCGCCAGCGCGCTGGCGCGCTGTTGCTGGTTGCGCTTGGACCAGGGGTTAATGCGACGACCGGACGCCGTCAGCAAACGCCAAAGCGAGCGAGCCAGCCACAGCAGCAGCCAGCACGCCAAGAGAAAGCCGATCCCGACCCAGATGCTGGTTTCAATCGAGACATTGCGCCAGGCAATCAGCAAATACCCCGGGTCTTGCGCAATAGCCATGCCGAGCAGCGCGGCAACCAGCACCACCACCAGGATGGCGACATAGCTCTTACTCATCGGCTGGCTCCTCCCCCTGCGGCGTCCCGCGCGATTGCAGGTAGTTGGCCAGACTCTGCTGCAGCGGCGCCAGATCCGGCGGCGACAGGGCTACAGCGCGTTCATGCAGGGTCTGCAGCTGCGCCTGCATCGCCTGGACCTTGGGGTTTTCCAGTTCAAAGTACTGAGCCAGCAGTTTCTCTGCCTGCGTCAGGCTGGCCTGATAAACCTCGTCTTCGCCCCGTAGAGCGGCCCACTGGGCCTGCTCCAGCGTCAGCTGCAGTGTGCGGCGCACACGCTGCAATTCAGCGTCGTCCAATAGCGGCGTAATCACCTTGCCACGCTGGAAGTCGACTCGCACATAACGCTCAAGACGCATCAACACCCGGTCCCAACGATCACGCCGCTGCAGACGGTCTGCGTACTCTTCTTCGGTGCTGACTTCATCCGGGTCAAACTCGGGGACCGGCAATGCGGCGAGGGTTTCGGCCTGATCACGCAACGCACCAAGGCGCAGGAACACGCCGGCACGATCGAGTTCGGGCAAGCTTTCCAGTTCAGCCTGATAATTAGCCAGCTGCTCGCGCACACCATACAGGCCGCTGTCGGGCATGGATTTGAGAATACCGTCGACGGTCTCCAGCAGTTCACGCGCCGCCGCCACGTCCTGTACGGCCAGCAGGCGCAACGAAGCCAGTCGCAGCAGATACTGAGCTTCAGCCAGTTTCCACTCGTCACGACCATCACCTTGCAGCACTTTCAAACGGTCAGCCAACGCTTGCTGACCACGCTGCATTTCGGCGATCAGGCTCTGGGCAGCCTGCCAGTCACTGCCCTGCGGCACACCGCTCAAGCGCTGATCAAGCTGGGCGCGAGCACCGCTCAGCTGGCTGACCTGTTGCTCCAGCAATTCGCGCTGCGCCTGCTGTTGCTGCTGCGCCTGTTGCCACTGCCAGCCGGACAACCCCAGCGCAGCGGCAGCGATCAGCAGTGCCAACCAACTGACACCGCGCCCGCCGCCACCGCTACGCGCTGGCTTACGGCTGGCAGCCGCCGGTTTACTCGGCTCAACCTTGGCGGTTTCGGGCTTGGCCACAGTCTGCGGCTGTTCAGTCTTGTTGTTCGCTTCGCTCGGTTCCACACGCATCCCCTTTGTCATCCCGACGAGCCGGTCAGCACGGCCTCGACCAGCGCGGCATCATCCGCACCTCGACAGGTTACTACATCCGTACAGCCCCAGGCCGCGGCCTGGGCCGCAATCCGTTCACTCGGCACCCAGCAGCGCCAGCGACGCTGACGCTCCCAGTCTGACCCGGCCGCATCACGCCAGTTGCTCAACGCCTGAACGCTGAGGACCACCAGCCTGTCCACCCGTGGTGCAACTTCCGCCAAGCGCTCGGGCAGCGTGTCCGGCGCGCGACGGGCGTAGAGCGGCAGGTAATCCACCGTACCGCCAGCCGCGCGTATCTGCTCGGCCAGATGCTCTCGACCGTCCTCGCCTCGCCAGATCAGCACGCGCAGGTCCGGTCGAGCAAAGTGAGCTCGCCAGAGCGGCAATGCCAGCAGCGCCTCGCTGTCCTGGCCCTGCTCCGGGCACTGGGCCGGCAGGCCATAATCGCGCAGGACCTGCGCGGTTCCGGCACCGACGGCCAGCCAATCGATCCCCACCGGCGGCTGCGGCCAGTAATGATCAAGACGCTCCAGCCCCAGGCGGGCGGCGGTCGGGCTGACCACAACCACCGCGTGATAGCGGTCCAGGTCCAGCATGCGCTGGCGCTCAACCGCGCCCTCAGCGGTAGCCACCAGCTCCAGCAGCGGCACGCTGCAGGTCTCGATCCCTTCGGCTGCAAAGCGTGCAGCCAGACGCTGATTGTCCGCCGCCTGACGGGTCAGCAGCAGGCTCCCGCTCACCGCGTGGGCGCCTCCTCGTACACAGCATCGAGAATCGCCTGCGCGCCCTGCGCCAGCAGATCCTCAGCAACGGCAATACCCAAGGTTTCCGGGTCGCTCTCCGGGCCGCGCGCTTCTGCACGCAGCAGGCGCTGACCGTCCGGATCGCCAACCAGCCCGCGCAACCAGAGCTGACCGTTTTCACGCTCGGCGTAGCAGGCAATCGGCACCTGACAACCGCCGTTCAAACGGGTGTTGAGCGCCCGTTCGGCACGCACACGCAGCGCGCTGTCTTCGTCGTTGAGTTTGCTCAGCAGTGCCTGCAGCTCGGTATCACCGCTGCGGCACTCGATACCAACGGCACCTTGGCCGCCAGCCGGCAGGCTTTCTTCAGGCGGCATCGAGTAACGGATGCGCTCGCCGAAGCCAAGCCGCACCAGGCCCGCCGTTGCGAGGATGATCGCGTCGTACTCAGCGGCGTCCAGCTTGGCCAGACGGGTATTGACGTTGCCGCGCAGGAACCGAATCTGCAGATCGGGCCGGCGCGCCATGATCTGCGCCTGGCGGCGCAGACTGGAGGTGCCTACCACGGCACCCGCTGGCAGGTTGTCGAGGTGATCAAAACGGTTGGAGACAAAAGCGTCGCGCGGGTCTTCACGCTCGCAGATGGCATACAGCCCGAGGCCATCGGGAAACTGCATCGGCACGTCCTTCATGGAGTGCACTGCCAGATCGGCCTCGTCGTTGAGCATGGCGGTTTCCAGCTCCTTGACGAACAGGCCCTTGCCGCCGATCTTGGCCAGCGGGGAATCCAGCAATTGGTCGCCGCGGCTGACCATCGGTACCAGACTGACGCTGAGCGCCGGATCAAGCTGTTCAAGGCGCGCCTTTACGTATTCGGCCTGCCACAGGGCCAGGGCGCTCTTGCGGGTGGCAATTCGCAGATGTCGACTCATGGGACTCTCGCTTCAAACCAGGTCGCATCATACGCCATGGTCAGACGGGCATCCACGCGGGCGGGTGTCGCAGGCTCTTCACAGACGCTCCATCAAGCGCCGCACGCCCGGCACGTGGCGGCGGCTCACCGTCAGCGTCTCGTCTTCCAGATCTTTCAGGCACAACTCAAAGTGCCCCATGGAGGTACGCTGCAGGCACTCGATGCGGGCGCGGGCCACCAACGCATTGCGGTGGATACGCACAAACCGGTCGCCGAACTCTTCTTCCAGCGCCTTCAACGGCTCGTCCAGCAACACCTCACCATGCACGTGACGCAGGGTCACGTACTTGTGGTCAGCAATGAAATACAGAACATCCTCGATGGGAATCAACTCAATGCCCTTACGGGTACGCGCGCTGATATGGCTGCGCGCCTGCGCACCCTCGGCCGGCGCACTGGCCTTGCCCAGATTGGCCAGCTGCATGCGATTGGGTCGCTGCGCCTTGGACAGCGCCTCGGCCAGCGCCTCACTGCGCACCGGCTTGAGCAGATAGCCCACCGCACTGACCGCGAATGCATCCAGGGCGTATTCACCATGTGCGGTGCAGAACACGACCGCTGGCGCCTCGGCGTTCTCACAGAGTTTGGCGGCGGTCTGCAGACCGTCCAGCCCAGGCATGCGGATGTCCAGCAGAACAATATCCGGGTGGTGTTCTTCCACCAGTTGCAGTGCCTCATGACCGTTGCTGGCCATCTCCGGTAATGCCTTGTACCCCGGCAGTGATCCGACCAGTCGCGCCAGCCGCTCGCGGGCCAGCGGTTCATCATCAGCGATCAGTACTTTCATTCGATAATGACTTCTCTGCCATTGTTGGACGTTGTCTAACAGGATAGACCAGCCTGCTGAAGAAGCATTCCCCATCCCGCCAGCCTTCCAGTTTCGACTGCTCACCAAACAGCGCCTGCAGGCGGGCACGAATATTCCCCATCGCCATGTGTGCGCCTTGATGCGAGTCTGTCTGCTCAGGACAGGTGTTACGCACCACAAGTTCAACCATACCGTTGTTCAAGCGGCCTTCAATATACATATCGCCGCCATCCACCCGCGGCTGCAATCCATGCAGGATAGCGTTCTCCAGCAGCGGCTGCAGCGTCAGCAGCGGCATCGGCGTCTCATCCGGCAGCTGCTCAACCGCCCAATGCACGCGCATGCGCTCACCCAGGCGATACTGTTCAATCCGCAAATACCCTTCGCAGAGCGTGCGTTCCTCCCCCCAGCTGGACAGCGTATCGGGGCTGGCGAGGTTGGCCCGAAACAGGTCAGACAGATCCAGCACCGCCTGCTCGGCCTTGGCCGGCTCGATCTCGATCAGGCTGGCAATACTGTTGAGGCTGTTGAATAGAAAATGCGGACGAATGCGTGACTGCAACGCCTGCAGGCGCGAGCGCAACTCTGCCTGATGCTGGCGCTGCCATTGCTGTTGCAGATAGAAATAACGCAGCAACAGACTGGTCATGATCAAGGCAATCAGGCCATGACGCAGTAACTGCTCGGACTCCCAGTGCAGCGCCCCGGTCATGCCGCGGTAGACAACCCAGTCTCCCAGCACGGTAAACAACAGCGTCGGCGCAATGACCACCGCGTAGCAGACCGCCACCGCAACCACCAGCGGGCGACGCTGCATCCAGCCGCGCAGACGGCACAACAGCCCCGCCGACAGCAGCACGATCCACTGCACGAACAGCGACGCCATCGCCAGCTGGATCCAGTCGAATACGCCAACCACCGGCTGCGCCAGCACCCACACCAGCACCACCAGCTGCGCCAGGACAACGAGGGTAAAAACAGCCACGGACGAGCACAGATCGGGGAGAAAAAAGTCCTCTCCGTCGTAGGGTTGTTTGAGCAACGTCCAGAATCCGTTCTTCATCGCGCCAGTGTCTGCCAGCCGAACGCCATCGCGCAAGCGTGAAATGCTATGCTATGCGCCTTCTATACGCAGCGGACCCATCCGAGACATGAGCCAAGACAAGACAACCAACCAATCCTGGGGTGGCCGGTTCAGCGAACCGGTCGACGCCTTCGTTGCCCGTTTCACCGCCTCGGTGGATTTCGACAAGCGTCTGTACAAGCACGACATCCAGGGCTCCATCGCCCACGCCACCATGCTGGCCAAGGTTGGCGTGCTGACCGACGCCGAGCGCGACACCATCATCGATGGCCTGAACGCCATCCGCGGTGAAATCGAAGCCGGCCAGTTCGAGTGGCGCGTCGACCTTGAAGACGTGCACATGAACATCGAGGCACGCCTGACCGACCGTATCGGCATCACTGGCAAGAAGCTGCACACCGGCCGCTCACGCAACGATCAGGTGGCGACCGATATCCGCCTCTGGCTGCGCGAGGAAATCGACGTCATCGTCGCCGAGCTGATCCGCCTGCAGACCGGCCTGCTCGACCAGGCCGAGCGTCACAATGCGGTAATCATGCCCGGCTTCACCCACCTGCAGACCGCCCAGCCGGTCACCTTCGGCCACCACCTGCTGGCCTGGTTCGAAATGCTGCAGCGTGACCGCGAACGCCTCATCGACTGCCGCAAGCGGGTCAACCGCATGCCGCTGGGCAGCGCGGCGCTGGCCGGCACTACCTACCCGATCGACCGCAGCGTGACCTGCGAGCTGCTCGGCTTCGAGGCCATTTCCGGCAACTCGCTGGACGGCGTCTCCGACCGTGACTTCGCCATCGAGTTCTGCGCTGCCGCCTCGCTGGCGATGATGCACCTGTCGCGCTTCTCCGAAGAACTGGTGCTGTGGACCAGCGCCCAGTTCAACTTCATCGCCCTGCCTGACCGCTTCTGCACCGGCTCCTCGATCATGCCGCAGAAGAAGAACCCGGACGTACCTGAGCTGGTACGCGGCAAGTCCGGCCGCGTCTACGGCCACCTGATGGGCCTGCTGACCCTGATGAAGAGCCAGCCGCTGGCATACAACAAGGACAATCAGGAAGACAAGGAACCGCTGTTTGACGCAGTCGACACCCTGCGTGACAGCCTGCGCGCCTTCGCCGACATGATTCCGGCGATCGAGCCTCGCATCGACGTCATGCGCGAAGCGGCCCTGCGCGGTTTCTCCACCGCGACCGACCTGGCCGACTATCTGGTACGCAAGGGCATCCCGTTCCGCGACTGCCACGAAATCGTCGGACACGCGGTCAAGTACGGTGTGGACTCAGGGAAGGACCTGGCAGAAATGTCGCTGGACGAGCTGCGCCGCTTCAGCGACCAGATCGAACAGGATGTATTTGACGTGCTGACACTGGAGGGTTCGGTCAACGCCCGCGACCATATCGGTGGCACTGCACCGGCTCAGGTGCTGGCAGCCGTCCAGCGCGGCCGCGCCCTGCTCAACGGCTGATCTGCCGTTGATAACCGGCAGCCCATCGGGCTGCCGGCCTTACCTCTTACTGCTCGCGCTCGGCGCTGATCACGAAGCTGCCACGACCGTTGTTGTCGTAGCTGCTCGCGGTCAGGGTGTAGCGACCAGCTTCCAGATAGCTGCTGATACGCGAGTTGGTACCGCCCGCGCCATCATCATCTTCCAGCTCGACACCGTTGCCGCTCAGCTTGAGCATGGCATCGAAATCGCCGGCATACAGCTCCACCTTGTAGGCGCCCGCTTCGCTGATTACCAGCGTCTTCTCGGTACTGGCACCTGACAGCGAGCCAGAAACCGCCTCGCCCGGACGCAGGCTGGAGCCCGAGCCACTGATCGGCTGGGTCGCACTGGTCAGGGTAAACAGGCCAGCACTGCCATCGGCAGTCGATGCGCTGACCCGGTAGCTGCCGGGGCTGACCAGAGTGGTAATGGCCGCATCCAGATTGTCGCCGGCGCCATCGTCGTCAGTGACGTCAACTCCCGGACCTTGCAGACTCAGGTAGCTGTCGACTACCGGCGAGCTCATCACCAGACGCAGCAGCGAACGCTCGGCAATGTTGATGGTGTACACCTTCGGGCTGCTGTCGGCCAGGCCGGTGATGCTGGTGCCCAACGCAATCTCGCCACCGTTAACCAACTCGACGCCTTCCGGCAGCGGCCGGCTGGTGACGTTCAGGTCATAGGCACCTTCAGCCGGATCGTCCAGCGCGGTGGCCGTCACCTGATAGCTGCCGGGCTCCAGCTGCACGGTCAGACGCGAGTTGGTGCCGCCGCCGCTGTCGTCGTCTTCTGCCGACACCGAGCCGCCGTTGAGCTTGAGGACGGTGTCCAGCTCGTCAGAGGTCATCAGAATTTCGTACAGGCCGGCCTCGGCAACATTGAGGGTATAGGTGTTGGCATTACCGTTGCGGGTCAGCAGGCCAAAGACCGACTGATCCAGCTCCAGCGCGCCGCTGTTGCGCGGCGTGACCTTCTCCAGCGTCAGCTGGAATGGGCCAAAGGTGCTCGGGCTGCCGCCACTGACACCCAGACGATAGGTACCATCTGCTTCGGGCGTCAGGTGCAATGCGCCCTGGTTAGGACCATTGACCAGTTGATTGCGCTCGTCGACGAGGGTGAGTACCGCACCGTCAAGCGCACCGCTCTGCTGCACACGCACCAGATCACCCTGCTTGAGCTTGAGCGCGAACACCTGGTGGTGCGAACCATCGCTGAAGTTCACCGGACTGCTGCTGGTGATTTCGCCCTGCAGACGAGCCTGACCGGCTGCGTCAAAACCGCTGGTGCTTTGCGTGGCGGCACAACCTGCAAGCGTAACCGCCATGCCCAGCGCCACGGCGCCACGGGCAAGCGGGAAGGGAAGAGTCTTGATAAACGACATGGAAATTCCTTCTGGACGGATTACATCCTGAAACCGCCGAGCTTGAGCGCCCGGCTCCGTATTGGTGCACGCCGATTATGCCTTCTGGCACTGGCAGTCTCCAGTACTCAAGTTCGGTATGTGAACTGGGTCTGGCCCAGTCATCCGACCAACGGTTGCTGCTGGGTGATGCAGTGGATATTGCCACCGCCAAGCAAGATTTCACGCCCGGGTACGGTTACCACCCGACGCTCCGGAAACACCTGCTGCAGAACCGCCAGTGCCTCGGCGTCGCGCGGATCATCGAAGCTGGGAGCGACGATGCCGTCGTTGACGATCAGGAAGTTCACGTAGGAGCCGGCCAGACGAATGGCAGGGTCGCGGGCCTGGCTGCCATCCACCTCGAGCACATCCGCACACTCCTCGGCGGTCGCGTGAATCGGCCCCGGGATCGGAATCCGATGCACGATCAGCTCACGTCCCTGCGCGTCGCGCTCGGCAGCCAGCACCGCAGCCGCTGCCTGACAGCGCGGGTAGTTCGGGTCCTGCGGATCATCAGTCCAGGCCAGCAGCACCTCACCCGGCCGGACGAAGCAGCAGAAGTTGTCGACATGCCCATCCGTTTCATCATTGAACAGGCCGTCCGGCAACCAGATGACCTTGCTGATACCCAAGTGCTCCGCCAGCTGCAGCTCGATTTCCTCGCGTTGCAGATGCGGGTTGCGGTTGGGGTTGAGCAGGCATTCCTCGGTGGTCAGCAGCGTCCCTTCACCATCGACATGAATCGAACCGCCTTCGAGCACGAAGCCCTCGGTACGGTAACGCGGACAACGCTCCATCGACAGAATCTTGCTGGCCACCTGGTCATCCAGCGCCCAATCCGCATACAAGCCGCCCAACTCGCCGCCCCAGGCATTGAACGCCCAGTCGACACCGCGCAATCCGCCCTGGCCGTTGACCACAAAGGTCGGCCCCGTGTCGCGCACCCAGGCGTCATTGCTGCTCAGCTCGACCACCCGAATGCCCGGGTGATCCAGCTGGGCACAGGCGTTGGCGTACTGCGCCGCCGAAACTCCGACCGTAACCGGCTCGAACCCGGCAATCGCCTGCGCCACCGCAGCGAACGCAGCCTGTGCCGGCACGGCCTGCTGCCGCCAGTTATCCGGCCGCTCGGGCCAGACCATCCAGGTCTGGCTGTGCGGCGCCCATTCGGCAGGCATGAAGTAACCATCGTGGCGCGGCGTGGTATGCAGGTTGAACATCGACTCAGGACTCCAGTTCGCCATCCAGGGTTTTGACCGGGCCGTACAGATTCGGGCGACGGTCGCGGAACACACCCCAGGCGCTGCGGATATGCTCCAGCTCGTCCAGATCAAAGGACTGCACCAGCACCCCCGTTTCAGTTTCGTTCAGCTCCTGCACCTTTTCGCCGAACTGATTGGCGATAAAGGACGAGCCGTAGAAGGTGATGTCATAGCCATCTTGCTCTTCACGACCAATGCGGTTGCTGGCAATCAGCGGCATCAGGTTGGCACCCGCGTGGCCCTGCTGCACACGCTGCCAGTGGTCACGGGAGCTAATGCTGCTGTCGTGCGGCTCGCTGCCGATCGCCGTCGGGTAGAACAGCAGCTCAGCCCCCATCAGCGCCATGCTGCGCGCGCACTCGGGGAACCACTGATCCCAGCAGATACCGACGCCAATCTTGGCGTAGCGGGTTTGCCAGACCTTGAATCCGGTATCGCCCGGATTGAAGTAGTACTTCTCGTGATAGCCGGGGCCATCGGGAATGTGGCTCTTGCGGTAAATGCCGAGGTTGCTGCCATCGGCATCAATGATCGCGATGCTGTTGAAACGTGCGCGGCCGGCCAGCTCGAAGAAGCTGATCGGCAGCACCACCGACAGCTCCTTGGCCAGCGCCTGGAAGTGCTGGATTGCCGGATTATCTTCGACCCGCGTTGCCAGCTGCAGATAGTCCGGATTCGGCTTCTGACAGAAGTACGGCGTTTCAAACAGCTCCTGAATCAGGATGACCTGCGCGCCCTTGGCAGCGGCTTCACGCACCAGTTGCTCTGCCTGCGCAATATTGGCCTGACGATCCCAGGAACAGCCCATCTGGGTTGCAGCTACGGTAACGGTACGGGTCATGACGCACTCCTGTAAGGTGAAAACGATTAAAATCGATATTTATCGACTTATACCCAATAAAAACCCTCTCCGCAACGCGCAGAACCAATATCAGCCGATATTTAACCACATCGATTGCAGTAACGCGCTAAAAAGCATAGCTCTGCCGAGGCCGCACCGCAGGTCAGGCATGGCGACGCAAGGGATCTTGTCGATAAAAATCGGTCAAATGCCGATAGACCGCCGGCCAGGTCGCATGCAGCACCTGCGGGCACTCGAAGAAACTTTCCGATAACACGGCAAAGAACTCAGCCGGCGCCTCCAGCGCGTAGGCATCCAGCGGCAGATGCTCTCCGCGCTCGGCGCGCCGCCCAAGATCGTCCCACGCAGCCTGCATATCGCGCGCCCAGTCCGCCTGACTCATCCCGCGATGCAGGGGCGGTGAACCGTTGGCGGAAGAGGAGCGCATGTCCAGCGTATGGGCCAGCTCGTGGATAACGACATTGAAGCCATCGGCCCGCCCGGCCCGACGGACATCTTCCAGCGACAGCACGACAGGACCGCGTAACCACGCCTCGCCGCTCAACTCCCGGACCTCTTCATGCACCACGCCGGCTTCATCACGCCATTGCTGACGCGTGCGGAACGGGCCGTCGTACAGCACCAGCGTCCGCCAGCCGTCATACCAGTCCAGACCAATCTCCAGCACCGGCAAGGCTGCCATGCCAGCTACCCGCAGCCGTAACGCATCATCCAGCTCCACACCCTCGAGCGGATGCAGGTGTTTGCGCAGCAGAAACCGCAGCGCAGTGTCATGCAGACGCTCGCGCTGCGGCGCAGCCAAATTTCGGTAACTCGGCCAATCGCCCAGCGCGGCCTGCCATAAGCCCGGATCCAGCTCGTCCAGCACGCGATCGAGCCGACGCTGTTCGCGGCGGGCGCGCCACCAGCGCAATACACCCACGTCAGACGCCTTCGACCCGCGCGAGCACCGGCGGCAGATAGACGCCGAGATACGCCGTCATCAGCCGCGTTGCCTCACGGCAGATCGGATCGGATAGCTCGCCCGACTGCTGATAACCGACGGCAAGCAGCTTGTCTGCAGCCTGCATCGCCAGCGCAAAGATATCCACGTCGTCCGGCAATGGCGGCAACACGAAGACATCGGCCAAGCACTGCTGAAAACGCCGCCCCAGCAGTTGATCGTGTTGCTGGTCGGCCTGACGAATCGCGGCCAGATCGTGTCCGGCAAGCAGCAGCTCCCGGGCAGCCGGGTTGCTGCGATAGTAATCCTGAAAGCGCTGTTCGATATCCGCCACCAGTGCCACCCAGCTGGCAGGGCGGGCAGCAGGGGGCACCTGCAAGACGGCATCCAGCTCAAGGAACAGCCGTTCGGCCAGCGCCGCCAGCACATCGCTGACTTGAGGAAAGAAGTGATACACCGAGGACGGCGGGATGGCCGCTTGCTCGGCAATGGCATAGATCGATAGCTCGCTGAGCCCGCCTTGATCGAGCAGCGTGGTGGTGGCTTCAAGAATACGGTCGATCCGCTCCTGACTGCTGGCGCGGCGTTTCGGGGCGGCTCGACTCATAAAAGGTTCCGTATCAGCGACTGTCCTGCAGACGATACCACAGCAGCGCCAGCGCCCGGATAGCCGTCTGCAGCGGTGCACCAGGCGGCACTGGAAGGTGCCGCCAGCGCGCCATCAGGTCGAAGTTGCGCGCATCACCCAAAACGGTTTCCGCCATGAGCTTCCCGGCCAATCCGGCCAGCGCCACGCCTTGCCCGGAGTAGCCCTGGGTGAACAGCACCCGCTGACCAAGCCGACCGAAGACCGGCGCCTTGCTCATGGTCATCGCCACCTGCCCGCCCCACAGGTACTCGAAGTCCTCACTCGCCAATTGCGGGAACACCTGCGCCATGCGCTGACGCATGGTCTGGCGCAAGGCGTCTGGCCGCGCTGATCGGGCGCTGGCACGGCCACCGAACAGCAGGCGGTTGTCCGCAGTGAGGCGATAGTAGTCGATCAGCGTATTCATGTCGCAAACCGCCGCCCGCGACGGGATCAGCTCCTCTGCCAGATCACCCAGCGGCCGGGTCGCACCGATGTAGCTGCCGATCGGCATGAAGCCCTTGCGATACCACGGCAGTAACTTGCCCAGATAGGCATTGCCGGCCAGCAGCAGATGGCCGGCACGCACAGCGCCACCCGCCGTACACACCTGCACCACGCCGCGCTGCTCCCGGTAGTCGAGCACCATGGACCGCTCGTAGATGCGCACGCCAGCCTGCTCGGCCGCCCGCGCCAGACCTTGCACGTACTTGAGCGGATGCAGATCACCGCCACCCCGGTCCATCACACCGGCCTGATAGTCCGCCCGCAGCAACCCCTGCAGCGCAGCTCGATCATGAAACTCGAGGCGGTCATAACCGAGCGTTGCCAGCTCCTCCTGCCAGGCGTGCAACTCCGGCACCTGACGCGCCTTGTTGGCAACCAGCAGAATCCCCCATTTCAGATCGCAATCTATCGCATGACGCTCGACCCGGTCGCGCAGCAGGTCAACGCCATCCAGCCCCAGCTGCCAAACGCGCCGAGCGTCCTCCTGCCCCAGCTCGCGCACCACTCGCGCGTGATCGCAGGCGACACCCGGATTAATCTGCCCGCCGTTACGACCGGAGCAGCCCCAACCGACGTCCTCCGCCTCCAGCACGACCACACTGCGCCCGGCCTCGGCCAGCGCCAGCGCCGCCGACAGCCCGGTGAAACCCGCACCGACAATACATACGTCCGCATCCAGCACGCCCGCCAGCTGGGCGCGCGGCGACACCACCGGCACACTGGCCCGATACCAGGAATCATTCATCACAAAGGCTCTCGCATAACGAACAATCCCGCCGGAAGGCGGGATTGTGTGGACAAGGTCGTACTCAGACCGTGTGCAGGTACCACATGTACTCAAGATCGGAAATGGTCTTTTCGAACTCCTCCATCTCGCTTTCCTTGCACAGTACAAAGACGTCCAGATACTCCTCGCCGATGTACTCCTTCATCACCTCGGACCCTTCCAGCTCACGCAACGCATCGCGCAGGTTGGTCGGCAGCGACGGCTCGTGCTGATCGTAGGCGTTACCCTCGGTCATCTCCGGCGGCTCGACCTTGTTGCTGATGCCGTAGTGAATCGCCGACAGCAAGGCTGCCATCAGCAGATACGGGTTGGCATCCGCCCCCGCCAAACGGTGCTCGATACGCATTGCCTCAGGCTCGCCGCCAGGCACGCGCACAGCCACGGTGCGGTTATCGATACCCCAGGTCGGAGCACACGGCACGAAGAAGCTCGGGCTGAAGCGGCGGTAGGAGTTGACGTTGGGGCAGAGGAACGCCATGTACTGCGGCAGGGTTTCCAGCAAGCCACCAATCGCCCAGCGCAGGGTGTCGCTCAGGCTGCCATCCGGGTTCGGCGCAAAAATGTTGTGGCCTGCCTCATCCATCAAACTGATGTGCACGTGCATGCCATTACCGGCCTGATCGTAGTAAGGCTTGGCCATGAACGTCGTGTCCATTTCATGGTCGTACGCCACGTTCTTGATGACCCGCTTGAGCAATACGTTGTAATCGCAGGCAACTACCGGATCATCTACGTGATGCAGGTTGACCTCGAACTGCCCCGGAGCCGACTCGGCCACGATGGCGTCAGCGGGGATGCCCTGCTCGTGGGCAGCTTCGATGACGTCCTCAAGAAATTCGGCGTATTCGTCCAGGTCATCCATGGAGTAGACCTGGACCGAGTTCGGACGCTTGCCGGACATGGGCGAGCGCGGCGGCTGCGGACGGCCGGTGATGTTCTCCTGGTCAATCAGGTAGAACTCCAGCTCGAAGGCAGAAACCGGGGTCAGCTTGAGATCCTTGAAGCGCTCTACGATGCGTTGCAGAACATAGCGGGGGTCGGCGAAGAAGGGGGTCTTGCGGTCCAGCTCGTACATGGTCATCAGCAACTGTCCGGTTGGACGCTTCTGCCATGGCTCCACCGTCAGCGTTCCGGGGATCGGCAAACAGATGCGGTCCGCGTCGCCAATCTCCAGACCGAGCCCGGTCTCTTCTACGGTTGTACCTTGAATATTGAGCGCAAAGACCGATGCCGGCAATGCGATGCCCTTCTCGAACGCCTTGGCCAGCGCCGAACGATCAATGCGCTTGCCGCGCACGATGCCGTTCATGTCGGCAATAAGAAGGTCAATAAAATGAGTTTCCGGATGCGCGGCCAGAAAGGCCTCCGCTTCCTGGATGCCTACCGGCTCACTGAGGGTGGCGTCGACGGCGGTTACAGCATCCGCTCCGGCTTGGGGCTGCATGGGATTTCACCTGTTATTTGTAAAATATATCAATCACAGAACTTACCAGCTGTGAGTTAATCCGAAAGGCCCTTCGGAGTCAATAGAACCGATACCGCACAAACGTGGTGCGCACTGCACTATAAAAGGCCACGCACGGCGACTTTTGACGAAAACCGCAGGCCCTTCTGTTCGTTATTTTTGCTCTTTGTGTTAATTATTTTTTATTGCTATTGTACGAAAAATCGAACAACAATGATTTCGCGTTCACCTTGTAACTGACTTGCTGGAACATCTAATGTCCGTCGTCCGCAAACCCGTCATCGGTATCGTCTGCTGCTCAGAACAGCTTGGCCTGCACCCTTTCAACATTGTCGGCGAGAAATACATTCTCGGCGTTGTTGATGGCGCCGACGGCCTGCCACTGCTGATTCCAGCCCTGGGCGAGCGACTGGACAGCGAGCAACTGCTCGACATGCTGGACGGCATTCTGTTTACCGGCTCACCGTCCAACGTTGAACCACACCATTATAAGGGCCAGAGCAGTGCCGAAGGCACCAAGCACGACCCCAAGCGCGATGCCACCACGCTGCCGCTGATTCGCGCGGCCATCGACCAGGGCGTACCGGTACTCGGCATCTGCCGCGGCTTCCAGGAAATGAACGTCGCTTTCGGCGGCACACTGCACCAGCGGCTGTACGAAGTCGGCGGCTATATAGAACACCGCGAAGACAAGGATCAGCCGGTCGACATCCAGTATGGACCAGCTCACGAAGTAAGGCTTGAGCCCGGGGGGTTGCTCTACGAAATTTCAGGCTGCAGTTCGGCCCAGGTCAATTCCCTGCATACCCAGGGAGTAGCTACACTGGCACCCGGTCTGCAGCCTGAAGCGACAGCACCCGATGGACTGATCGAGGCATTCTCGGTCAGTCAGGCAACCCAATTCGCCCTCGGCGTACAGTGGCACCCCGAATGGCAGGTACGTAACAACCCCTTCTACCTGTCCATCTTCCAGGCGTTCGGAAACGCCTGCCGGGCCCGTGCGTTGCGGCACTCCTGAGGCAGTTATGAACAAGATTGAAAACTGGCTGAAAGAAAACAAGATTACTGAAGTGGAATGCATGGTCGGCGACCTGACCGGCATTGCGCGGGGCAAGATTGCGCCCACCATGAAGTTCATTTCGGAAAAAGGCATGCGCCTGCCCGAAAGCATCCTGCTGCAATCGGTTACCGGTGACTACGTCGAAGACGACATCTATTACGACCTGCTCGACCCGGCCGACATCGATATGATCTGCAAGCCCGACGAGACCGCCATGTTCATGGTGCCGTGGGCGCTGGAACCGACAGCGCAGATCATCCACGACTGTTTCGACAAGATGGGCAACCCCATCGAAATGGCACCGCGCAACGTCCTCAAGACCGTGCTCAAGCTGTATGAAAAGAAAGGCTGGAAACCGGTAGTCGCTCCTGAGATGGAGTTCTACCTGACCCGCCGCAACGAGGACCCGGATCTGCCGCTACAGCCGCCGATCGGTCGTTCCGGCCGTCAGGAAACCGGGCGCCAGTCATTCTCGATTGACGCGGCTAACGAATTCGACCCGCTGTTCGAAGACATGTACGACTGGTGCGAAGCGCAGGGCCTGGATCTGGACACCCTGATCCACGAGGAAGGCACCGCCCAGATGGAAATCAACTTCCGTCACGGCGACCCGCTGCATCTGGCCGACCAGATTCAGGTGTTCAAGCGCACCATGCGCGAGGCGGCACTCAAGCACGATATGACGGCCACCTTTATGGCCAAGCCGATCACCAATGAGCCGGGCAGCGCGATGCACCTGCACCAGAGCATTGTTGATGCCAAGACCGGCAAGAACATTTTCTCCAATGATGACGGCAGCATGAGCGAACTGTTCCTGCACCACATCGGCGGTCTGCAGCGCTATATCCCTGAGGTTCTGCCGCTGTTCGCCCCGAACGTCAACTCGTTCCGCCGCTTCCTGCCAGACACCTCGGCACCGGTAAACGTCGAGTGGGGTGAAGAGAACCGCACCGCCGGCTTGCGCGTGCCTGACTCCAACCCGCAGAACCGCCGGGTCGAGAACCGCCTGCCCGGCGCCGACGCCAACCCCTACATTGCCATCGCCGCCAGCCTGCTGTGTGGTTACCTCGGCATGGAAAACAAGATCGCACCGTCTGCGCCGGTCAAGGGCCGCGCCTACGAGCGTCGCAACCTGCGCCTGCCGCTGACCATTGAATCGGCACTGGAGCGCATGGAGCAGTGCAAAGATGTTGAAGCCGTGCTCGGCAGCAAGTTCTGCCGTGGCTACGTTGCCGTAAAACGCGCCGAACACGAGAACTACAAACGGGTGATCAGCTCCTGGGAGCGCGAGTTCCTGCTGCTGTCTGTCTGATCTCACAACCTTGTAACGGTCGCTGCCGAGGGGCAGCGACACCACGGAAACCGGAGTACCGTATGAGCAAACTCAATACCGCCGAACTGCAGGCCATGGACGCCGCCCACTACCTGCACCCCTTCACCGATCACAAGGAGCTGGGTGAGCGCGGCACGCGCATCATCGAGCGTGCCGAAGGCGTGTATCTGTGGGACAGCGAAGGTAACAAGGTGCTCGACGGTATGGCCGGCCTGTGGTGCGTAAATGTCGGCTATGGCCGCAAGGAGCTGGCTGAGGCTGCCTATCAGCAGATGCTCAAGCTGCCCTACTACAACAGCTTCTTCCAGTGCGCCAACCCACCAGCCATTGAGCTCGCCAAGGCCATCGCCGAGGTGGCTCCCGAACACATGAACCATGTGTTTTTTACCGGTTCAGGTTCCGAGTCCAACGACACCGTGCTGCGCATGGTTCGCCGTCACTGGGATCTCAAGGGCAAGCCGACCAAGAAAACCATCATCGGCCGCATCAACGGCTACCACGGTTCTACCGTTGCCGGCGCCAGCCTCGGCGGCATGTCGGTGATGCACGAGCAAGGCGACCTGCCGATTCCCGGCATCGTCCACATCCCGCAGCCGTACTGGTATGGCGAAGGTGGCGACATGTCGCCGGACGAGTTCGGCATCTGGGCCGCACAACAGCTTGAAGCCAAGATTCTTGAACTGGGTGAGGATCAGGTTGCCGCGTTCATCGCCGAACCGATTCAGGGCGCCGGTGGCGTGATCATTCCGCCGGATACCTACTGGCCGGAGATCAAGCGCATTCTCGCCAAGTACGACATCCTGCTGGTCATTGACGAAGTCATCTGCGGTTTCGGCCGCACCGGCCAGTGGTTCGCCAGCCAGCACTACGATCTGAAGCCCGACCTGATGCCGATCGCCAAGGGCATGACCTCGGGCTATCTGCCAATGGGCGGCGTCATTGTCAGTGACCGCATGGTGGAAACCATGCTTGAGCACGGCGGCGAGTTCTACCACGGCTACACCTATTCCGGTCACCCCGCGTCGGCGGCAGTTGGCCTGGAAAACCTGCGCATCATGCGCGATGAGAAGATTGTCGAGTACGTTCGCGACGAAGCGGCACCGTATTTGCAGGACAAGATCGCCGGCCTGGCGGCTCATCGCCTGGTTGGCGAAGTTCGCGGTGTGGGCCTGCTCGGTGCCATTGAGCTGGTCAAGGACAAGGCAACCCGCGAGCGCTTCCCGGACAAGGGTACCGTCGGCACATTGTGCCGTGACCTCTGTGTCGCCAACGGTCTGGTGATGCGCGCGGTCGGTGACACCATGATCATGTCGCCGCCGCTGATCATCAGCCGCGACGAAATCGACGAGCTCGTCGAGAAGGCCTGGAAAGTGCTCGATCTGGTGGCCGAACAGCTGGGCGTCTGATCGCACGGCGTCCGACCAGCGGCTATGCTGGCCAGTGGACGCACTCCCCTGATCACCGGGGTGCGTCCACGCCGACACTGCGTTTCCAAACAATGGATGGAGAGTTGAAACGATGATGAAACATCTGGGCAAGACCCTGCTGGCAACGGCCACTGCTGTATCCATCAGCACCGCAGTCACCGCAGAGGAAGTGGTAAACGTCTACAACTGGTCGGACTACATCGCCGAGGACACCCTCGACAACTTCCAGAAAGAGACCGGCATTCGCCCGATCTACGACGTCTTCGACAGCAACGAAGTGCTGGAAGCCAAGCTGCTGTCCGGCAGCTCCGGATTCGACATTGTTGTGCCGTCCAACCAGTTCCTCGGCAAGCAGATCAAGGCCGGCGCCTTCCTGCCGCTGGATCGCAGCAAGCTGCCAAACTGGGAAAACCTGGACCCGACGCTGCTGAAAGCGCTGGAGAACAACGATCCGGGCAACCAGTACGCCTTCCCGTATCTGTGGGGCACTACCGGCATCGGCTACAACGAAGCCAAGGTCAAGGCCGTGCTGGGTGAAGACGCCCCGGTCAACTCCTGGGACCTGGTGTTCAAGCCTGAGAACATGGAAAAGCTGGCCTCTTGCGGCGTTGCCTTCCTCGACGCGCCGGCCGAAATCATTCCGTCCGCCCTGTTCTATCTGGGCCTGAACCCGAACAGCACCGACGCAGCGGATTATCCGAAGGCGCAGGAGCTGCTGATGAGCGTGCGTCCGCACATCACCTACTTCCACTCTTCCAAGTTCATTACCGACCTGGCCAACGGCGATATCTGTGTTGCGGTGGGCTGGTCCGGCGACATTCTGCAAGCCGCTGCGCGGGCTGATGAAGCCGAAAGCGGCGTTGAAGTGAAGTACGTGATTCCGAAGGAAGGGGCGGCCATGTGGTTCGACATGATGGCTATTCCGAAGGACGCAAAAAATGTCGATAACGCCTACGCGTTTATGGATTATATTCTGCGCCCCGACGTGATCGCCGGCATCTCCAACTACGTTGCCTACGCCAATGGCAACGCGGCCTCCAAGCCGATGGTCGATGAAAGCGTGCTGACCGATCCGGGCGTTTATCCCAGTGACGAAACCCTGGCCAAACTCTTTACTCTGGCAGAGCTGCCGGCCAACATCGAACGCACCCGGACCCGTGTCTGGACGCGTGTGAAATCCGGTCAGTAATCCAGAAAAAGACGGTAACAAGAAACGGTCGGCTGCAGGGCTCTCTCCCTGCACCGACCAGAACCAAAGCAGACCCGGCGATCGCTGGCGTCTGAATCAGGAGACACCATGAAGCATGCAATGCAAAAGTCGCTGTTGGCACTGACCACTGCCGCCCTGCTGGGCGGTACCGGTGTCACCCATGCCGCAGGACAGCTGAACATCTACAACTGGTCGGACTACATCGCCGAAGACACCATTGCCAACTTCGAAAAAGAAACCGGCATCAAGGTGACCTACGACGTCTACGACTCCAACGAGGTGCTTGATGCCAAGCTGCTGACCGGCCGCTCGGGCTTCGACATCGTCGTGCCGTCGAACAACTTTCTGACCAAGCAGATCAAGGCGGGTGTCTACCTCGAACTCGATCACAGCAAGCTGCCCAACATGGTCAACCTCAATCCTGAGCTGATGAAGCAGATGGAGAGCATTGATGCTGGCAGCCAGCACTCCATTCCTTACCTGTGGGGCACCAACGGCATTGGCTACAACGTCGAGAAAGTAAAGGCCGCGCTGGGCGACGATGCCCCGCTGGACTCCTGGGCCCTGATCTTCGACCCGCAATACGCCAGCAAGCTGGCCAGCTGCGGTGTGAGCGTGCTCGACTCGGCAGATGAGATGCTGCCTTCTGCACTGAGCTACCTGGGCCTGGACCCGAACAGCAGCAACGCCGACGACCTGAAAAAGGCGGAAGAGCTGATGCTGGCGGTTCGCCCGTACATCACCTACTTCCACTCCTCACGCTACATCTCCGATCTGGCCAACGGTGACATCTGTGTCGCTGCCGGCTATTCCGGCGACGTATTCCAGGCTGCCTACCGCGCCGAGGAAGCCGAGAACGGCGTCGAGATCAAGTACATCATTCCGAAGGAAGGTACTGCCCTTTGGTTCGACATGATGGCCATCCCGAAAGATGCCCCGAACCCGGAAGAGGCCCACGCCTTCATCAACTACATCCTGCGTCCGGACGTAATCGCACCGATCACCGACTACGTCGCCTACGCCAACCCGAACAAGGCATCTGACGAACTGGTCGACCCCGAGGTCCGCAATGACCCGGCGATCTACCCCAGTGACGAGGTAATGAGCCTGCTCTACGTCAACGTGCCGCGCCCCATGGCCGCACAGCGACTGATGACCCGCACCTGGAGCCGCATCAAGTCCGGTCGGTAACACACATAAGGGGCTGCCAACCGGTAGCCCCTTATTGAATCAACAGAACAAACACATCAGGTACCGCTTCGGCGACCTGCCAATAGCTTTGTGTGCGGCCGCGCTGCACAGGTGGAAAGATCCGGAGACGAATATGGTTGGTGCAGCAGGAGCCATGAAACAGGCCATGGCCAAGGCCGAACCCAATGACTTTGTGAAGATTGAGCGGGTCAGCAAGCGATTTGATGAGTCGCTGGCCGTTGACGACGTCAGTCTGAGCATCAATCGCGGTGAAATCTTCGCCCTGCTCGGCGGCTCGGGTTCGGGCAAGTCGACGCTGCTGCGTATTCTCGCCGGATTCGAGCGGCCCACCGAGGGTCGCGTACTGCTCGACGGTCAGGACATCACCGACCTGCCGCCCTACGAGCGCCCAATCAACATGATGTTCCAGTCCTACGCGCTGTTCCCGCACATGACGGTCGAACAGAACATTGCCTTTGGCCTCAAGCAGGACAAGCTGCCCAAGGCCGAGATTAAAGAGCGCGTCAAAGAGATGCTCAAGCTCGTGCACATGACCGAGTACGCCCGCCGCAAGCCGGACCAGCTGTCCGGCGGCCAGCGTCAGCGTGTAGCACTGGCCCGCTCGCTGGCCAAGCGGCCGAAGGTCCTGCTGCTCGACGAGCCAATGGGCGCTCTGGACAAAAAACTGCGTACCCAGATGCAACTGGAGCTGGTCGAGATCATCGAGCGCGTCGGCGTAACCTGCATCATGGTGACCCACGATCAGGAAGAAGCCATGACCATGGCTCAACGCATCGCGATCATGCACCAGGGCTGGATTGCCCAGGTCGGCACACCCATGGATATCTATGAAAGTCCGGTCAGCCGTCACGTCGCCGAGTTCATCGGCAGCGTGAACATCTTCGAAGGTGCAATCAGCGCCGACATGGAAGACCACGCCATCATTCAGTGCGACTGCCTGGACAAGCCGATCTACGTCGGCCACGGCATCACCACCCGCGCTCAGGACAAGAACATCATCTACGCCCTGCGCCCGGAGAAGGTCATGGTCAGCACCGAGAAGCCGGAGGGCGAGTACAACAGCTCCCACGGTGTGGTACACGACATCGCCTACCTCGGTGGCCACTCGGTGTATTACATCAAGCTCGACAACGGCAAGATGGTGCAGGCTTTCTTTGCCAACTCCGAGCGCCGACTGCCGCGTCCGACCTGGGAAGACGAGGTATACATTAGCTGGGAAGACGACAGCGGGGTCATTCTGCACTCATGAAAATGCCACGCCTGACACCGCCGGGGCGCTTCTGGGTCATCAGCGTCCCCTATCTATGGCTGTTCCTGTTCTTCCTGATGCCCTTCGCCATCGTGCTGAAGATCAGCTTCTCGGAAGCAGCAATCGCCATTCCGCCCTATCAGCCGATCTTTCAGTACGTCGAGCAGAAGCTCAATGTCGCCCTGAACCTCGGCAACTACATTTTTCTCAGCCAGGACGGCCTCTACCTGTCGGCCTATCTGGGCTCGCTGAAGATCGCCTTCTTCTCGACCCTGATCTGTCTGCTGGTCGGCTATCCAATGGCCTACGCCATCGCCCGCGCGCCGAAGGAAAAGCAGCTGGTCTACCTGTTGCTGGTGATGATGCCGACCTGGACTGCGATCCTGATCCGCGTGTATGCCTGGATGGGCATTCTCAGCAACAACGGCCTGCTCAACAGCACGCTGATGAGCCTTGGACTGATCAGCGAGCCGATGCAGATCCTCAACACCAACACGGCGGTCTACATCGGCGTGGTCTACGCCTACCTGCCGTTCATGGTGTTGCCGCTGTACGCCAACCTGGTCAAGCACGACCACAGCCTGCTGGAGGCCGCCATGGACCTCGGCGCTGGCCGCATCAAGGCATTCTGGAGCGTGACCGTGCCACTGTCGAAAACCGGGATCATTGCCGGCTCCATGCTGGTGTTCATTCCGGTGGTGGGTGAGTTCGTCATCCCCGAACTGCTCGGCGGCCCGGAAACCCTGATGATCGGCAAGGTGCTCTGGCAGGAGTTCTTCAACAACCGTGACTGGCCGGTGGCCTCAGCGCTGGCAATCGTCATGCTGGTGATCCTGATCGTCCCGCTCGCCCTGTTCCACTACAACCAGGCCAAGGAAATGGAGAAAAAAGCATGAGCAAGCGCCCCACCTTCTCCACCCTGATGCTTTGGCTCGGGCTCGCGTTCATCTATCTGCCGATGATCATTCTGGTGATCTATTCGTTCAACGCCTCCCGCCTGGTTACCGTCTGGGGCGGCTGGTCCGTGCACTGGTATGTCGGTCTGCTGGACAACACCCAGCTGATGAACGCGGTCAAGCGCAGCCTGCAGATCGCCTTCTTCACCGCCTGCGCCGCCGTCTGCCTCGGCACCCTCGCCGCCTTCGTCATGACCCGCATCAAGCGCTTCAAGGGCCGTACCCTGTTTTCTGGTCTGGTTACCGCGCCGCTGGTCATGCCGGAGGTCATCACCGGCCTGTCGCTGCTGCTGCTGTTCGTCGCGATGGCGCAGATGGTCGGCTGGCCCGCAGAGCGCGGTATGGTGACCATCTGGATCGCCCACGTGACCTTCTGTACGGCGTATGTCGCGGTGGTTGTCAGCGGTCGTCTCAGTGAACTGGATCAATCGATCGAAGAGGCAGCGATGGACCTGGGCGCGCGCCCGTGGAAGACCTTCCTGCTGATCACCGTACCAATGATCGCACCGTCGATCGCCGCCGGCTGGCTGCTGTCCTTTACCCTGTCGCTGGATGACCTGGTACTGGCCAGCTTCGTATCCGGCCCGGGCTCGACGACCCTGCCGATGGAAGTCTTCTCCGCCGTGCGTCTGGGCGTGAAGCCGGAAATCAACGCGGTCGCGAGCCTGATCCTGCTCGCCGTGTCGATCTTCACCCTGATCGGCTGGCTGATCGCTCGCAGCGCCGACAAGCGCCGCGCGCAACCGCCGGAAGACGAAGACGTCATTACCTGGCAGGCGGTCATCGAAAGCCGTCGTAACTGATCCCGCAGATCAGGTGCAGGGCAGCACTCGCTGCCCTGCATTCCCCTCCAGCGTTATCCACTTCCCATCTCCATGCACTGAAAAAGCAGTTGGCTTTTGCCTGAATTCGGTTTAGCCTGCAAATATGAATGAACATTCATTCATATTTGCAGTGAACGCAAAGCGCCGCACCAAGGCAGCCGAACGGACGCTGCACAAAACAGCGATAGTGACTAGAATGCGCGAATGAACACTCATTCTATTACCGAAAAAGCACCCCGCCCGCGCATCAAGGACAAACGTCAGGCCATTCTCGACGCGGCCCTGAAGGTCTTTGCCGCAGGCGGTGTTAACGGTGTTCCGATGCCCGCCCTGGCGGAACAGGCTCAGGTTGGTACCGGCACCATCTATCGCTACTTCAGCAGCAAGGAAGTATTGGTCAACGAGCTGTTCCGCGAGCAGAAGCGTGCCGCCAGCAAACGACTGTACAGCGGACTCGATTTGAGTCTGCCACCCCGTGAGCTGTTTGCCATCGTCTGGCAACGCATGGCGGAGTTCAGTCGTAGCGAGCCAGATGCGTATCTGTTCATGGAGCTGCAGGATCATCGGCCCTACCTCGACGCAGAGAGCCAGGCACTGGAGAAGTCCGTGCTGAAACCGATTGTCGAGCGCTACCAACTGCTTCAACAGCAGGGCGTGTTTCGGTCCGATGTGCGCGCAGAAGTACTCATGAGCATGGTATGGGGCGCCTTCGTCAATCTCGTCAGAGCAGAACGCGATGGCCACCTGACCCTGCACCAGCAGGATGTGGACGCCGCGTTCAACGCCTGCTGGAGCATGTGCACCGGCTGACCAGCACCTTGCTGCCAGACCAACAACAAAGAGGCAGCGACAATGAGCAAGACAGTAAAGTCCTTCAGCGCACTCGGTTTGACCGCAGCGCTGAGCGCAGGTGCAGTAGCGGGCGAAGCAGAAGAGCGTTTCCTGCAGATGATCGAGAGCGGCGAGGCCCAATCGGCGGAGACGCTGATGCCACTGTTCAAGCAGCTTGAGCCGGTCAGCCTGGAGTTCATGCTCGGCACCTGGCGCGGTGGCAAGTTCGACGGCGGCGCCGAACCCGACCCGCTGAACTGGTACGGCAAGCGTTTTACCAGCGTCAATGACGTCGAGCCTATCCTCTATCCGGGCCCTGATGGCGCGCTGCAAAACTACGACAAGCTCGGCCGCGCACAGATCCGCGAGATGGTATTCGATGGCACCGTATCGGCCGCGCTGATCTACGATCAGCAACCGATCATCGACTACTTCCGCAAGGTCAACGACGACGTTGTCATCGGCCTGGGCGACATCAAGGGCAAGCCACTGGAGTTCTTCTTTCACCTGAGCCGTGACAAGTAGCGCTCGCCTGCGCCCGAAGCATAACAAAACGCCGCTTTTCAGCACTGCGCGGGGCGCCGAATCGGGGTAGGATGACAGCACATCAACGCCGGCCTCGCCGGCGTTTTCCTGTCACCCGTCTGGAGAAACCCCGTGTCCAAACTGGTCCCTGCCATCGACCCCGAAGGTCTGCTGGAATACTCGGTCGTATTTACCGATCGCTCACTCAATCACATGTCTCAGACCTTCCAGCAGGTCATGCGCGACATTTCCGACACGCTGAAGAGCGTGTACAACGCCCATGCAGTCGCGGTGGTTCCCGGTGGTGGTACCTACGGTATGGAGGCGGTTGCCCGCCAGTTTGCCCAGGACAAGAAGTGCCTGGTGATCCGTAACGGCTGGTTCAGCTATCGCTGGAGCCAGATTTTCGAGATGGCCCGCATCCCGGCCAGCGAAACCGTGCTCAAGGCAGTCAAGTCAGACGCCGGCAACCAGCCGGCCTTTTCGCCTGCGCCGATTGAACAGGTTGTCGCCGAAATCCGCGCCAGCAAACCCGATCTGGTGTTCGCCCCGCACGTTGAAACCGCCGCCGGCATCATCCTGCCCGACGACTACCTGCGCGCTGTTGCTGACGCCGTGCACGAAGTCGGCGGCCTGTTCGTCCTCGACTGCATCGCGTCTGGCACCGTCTGGGTCGACATGCAGGCCTGCGGTATCGACGTACTGATCAGCGCACCGCAGAAGGGCTGGAGCGCGTCCCCGTGCAGCGCACTGGTGATGTTCAGCGAAGCTGCCGAGAAGGTACTGGAGCAGACCACCAGCACCAGCTTTGCCGCCGATCTGAAGAAATGGCGCCAGATCATGCAGGCGTACGAGAACGGCGGCCACGCCTACCACGCCACCATGCCAACCGATGCGCTCAAGGCCTTCCGCGACACCATGCTGGAAACCCGCGACTACGGCTTCGACAAGGTCAAACAGGAGCAACTGGCCCTCGGCAGTGCCGTGCGCGAACTGATGCAGGAGCTGGGTTACAAGAGCGTTGCTGCCGACGGTTTCGGTGCGCCCGGCGTAGTGGTCAGCTACACCGACAACGACGGCATCCAGAGCGGCAAGGCGTTCGCTCCGCTTGGGTTGCAAACCGCCGCCGGCGTGCCGTTGATGTGCGACGAGCCAGACGGCTTCAAGACCTTCCGTCTGGGCCTGTTCGGCCTCGACAAACTGCACAACCCCGAGCGCACCGTCGCCACGCTGCGGGAGGCTTTTGCTGCGTTGTAGGCGCAGCAAAAGAAGCTGGAAGCTGGAAGCTGGAAGCTGGAAGCTGGAGGCTGGAGGCTGGAGGCTGGAGGCTGGAGGCTGGAGGCTGGAGGCTGGAGGCCCATCAGGATGAAACCGGTTTAATTCCTGCCAAGCAGAATTTGCGGAGCATGAACAAAACGCGGCTACCCGCAACGACTCAGACTACTTCAAGCTTCCAGCCTCAGGCTTCAAGCCAGCTATAGCCAGCCAACGGCTGGCTACAGCTTTTTCGGCTGCTGCGCCATGATCTCTTCCATGCTCAGACCCGTCAGGCCGTGGATGGTGCGCCAGAGATAGAACAGGATCGCCATCATCATGACCATCGACGGGATCGCGATCATCGGATAGCTGACCAGGGTCATTTGCCCCAGCTCCTCGTTGAAGGCCTCGGTACCGGCTGGGCTGACGACGATCCACTTGGCCACGATGTAGTTCATCACCGAAGAAAAGAAGAAAGTACCAGCCAGAAAGTACGTCGCACGCAACAGACGCAGGTTGAAGATATCCACTAGCCCGCGCTCGCTCAGACGCTCCTGCACCAGCGCGACGTTGATCACCTTCTCGTTGTAGAGCATGGTGCGAATCAACGGATAACGGGTCCGGGTCGAGATCAGCACCGCCAGCCCAAGCACGCCGGGCACCGCTGCTTCCTTGATCGCCAGCCATTTAGTGTCGAGCTGCAGCACGCCAATCCCGCCGGTCAGCAACACGCTGACCACGCCGAGCAGCGCGATGAAGTTGAACTTGCGGTACTGCACCAATTCGAACAGCCCCCAGCCAACCGGCAGCGCCAACGCCACAATCAGCGCATTGGTCGCGCCCAGATTGTCGTCACCACTGAGTTTCATAAGGATGATCGAAGGCAGGATGATGCTGACCAGCAGGTCGATCAGCGGGCGCGGCTTGTGCTGTGCAGGGGCGGTTTTCGCGTCAGACATGGCAGAACAGAGAGTCTCGGGCGGAATGAAGAGGGGCCATCATACACTGGCTGAGCGGCTCGCATAGCTACGCGAGCCACCCAACCGCTGACCGGTCAACGCAGCATGGTGCTCACCAGCCAACCGGTGTAGCCCACGTAGGTCAGCAGCAGCAAGATTCCGTTGAAGCGGGTCACCTCACCCTGTTTGCCAAAGCGGCCGATGCCCATGACCAGCAATACCGCCGTCAGCACAAACATGATCACCCAGTCGCGCTGCAGCACTACCGGATCAACCGCCAGCGGCGCGATACCGGCGGCGATACCGACCACAGCCAGGGTATTGAACAGGCCAGAGCCAATCACGTTACCCAGCGCCAGATCGTGCTCGTTACGACGAATCGCCGCCAACGACGACGCCAGCTCCGGCAACGATGTGCCAATAGCCACAATAGTCAGGCCGATGATCAGGTCGCTCACGCCCAGGCTTTCGGCAATAAACACCGCACCCCAGACCAGCACCCGCGAGCTGACGATCAGCAGCACCAGACCCAGCACCAGCCAGAACAGCGCTTTGGGCAGCGGCATCGCGTGCGCGGCCACTTCTTCGGCGGCTTCGCTGGACAGTGCGTCGTCCTTGCTGCGCATGCCCTGCACGATGGACCAGCCCATAAGTACAAAAAACACCCCGAGCAGCGCCCAGGCATCGTTACGGCTCAGTTGGCCGTCCAGCAGCTGGTAGCCCGCCAGCAAGGTGATGCCGAGCAGAATCGGCAGTTCCTTGCGAATCACCTGCGAGTGCACCTTGATCGGGCTGATCACCGCAACAAGACCGATGATCAACGCAATATTGGTGATGTTAGAGCCATAGGCATTACCCAGAGCCAAGCCCGGATTGCCCTGCCCGGCGGCCAGCGCCGACACCACCATCTCCGGCGCCGAGGTGCCAAAACCAATGATCAACATGCCGATCAGCAGCGGCGGCATACCCGCATGACTGGCGGTCGCCGATGCGCCATCGACAAAGCGATCCGCGCTCCAGACCAGCAGAGCCAAGCCCATAACAACCGCAGCCAATGCCAACAACATCATCAGATTCCTGTGCCAAATTGAAAACGGCGTCCATTATCAATGAAAGCACAGCAGGTAGACAGAGGCAGGCCGAAGCAGCCGTAACAAAAAAATTCAGCCCGCGCCGCGGCTGCCGATACATTCTTCATCCCCTTTGCCCCGAGGTGAAGGGCTACCAGTCAACCCTGACCAATCAAGGTGCCCCAGATGGCCTTCAATCGCTCATTGCGACTGCAAACCCTCGTACTCATGGCCGGCAGCCTGGCGCTCATGCTGCTGGTATCGTTGGCGATCACCCTGTCACTGGCCAACAGTGTCAGCGGCTACCGCGACCTGCTGGAGCGCCCGCTGACCAGCGCCACACTGATCAACCGCGCCAACCTGGAATTCAAGACTCAGGTACAGGAATGGAAGAATGTCCTGCTGCGCGGCGCGGCACCCGCCGACAAACAGAAATACTGGGCCCAGTTTGAGGCGTCCGAGCAGGCAGTGCAGAACACCTTGCAGCAGATCGGAACACTTGCGCTGGCGTCGGATGTACTCACCGAGGTACGGGCGCTCGCCGACGAGCACCGCCAGCTCGGCGCACGCTACCGTGACAGCCTGAAAGCCTACGAGGCGGCAGGCATGGACCCAACGGCGGGTGACCGCGCCGCGCGCGGCATCGACCGCCAGGTCAGCGAGCACATGGACCAACTCTCCAACCACCTGAACGAAGCCGCGCTTAAGCACAGCAGCGAGATTAACGCGACGGCCGCCAGCACCATCTGGATCGGGCTGGCCGTGCTGGTCATCGCGGCACTGGTGATCGGCGTACTCAGTCAGTGGCTGGTCAACAGCAGGCTGGTCACTCCGATCACTCAGCTGATCACCCAGATCGAGCGGCTTAGCCAAGGTCGGCTGGGCCAACCCATCAGCCTGCAGCGCGCGGATGAACTGGGTACGCTGGCCCGCGCGGCGAACCAGTTACGCAGTTTTCTCGAAGATACCTTTGGCCAGCTGCAACGCAGCACCAGCGAGCTGGACCGTGCCAGCGGCGAGCTGAACACCATTGCCACCCGCATGGCGCACGGCAGCCGTGAGCAGTTCTCGCGCACCGACCAGGTGGCGACTGCCATGCAGGAAATGTCCGCCGCCGCGGCAGAGGTGGCCCAGCACGCCGCCGAAGCCGCCCGCGCCGCAGACGACGCCGACAACAACGCACAGGAAGGTGGGCGGGTGATGCAGGACACCATCCACGCCATGCGGGACATGCTAGCGCAGATCACCCAGACCACCGAGGTGATTCGTCGCCTGGAAGGCGACAGCAATCGCATCGGCAAAGTACTGGACGTGATTCAGGGGATCGCCGAGCAGACCAACCTGCTGGCTCTCAACGCCGCGATTGAGGCTGCACGGGCCGGTGAAGCGGGTCGCGGGTTTGCGGTGGTGGCTGACGAAGTCCGCACGCTGGCCAAGCGCACGGCCGAATCGACCGCCGAAATTCAGCAGATCATCCACGACGTTCAGTCTGGCGCGGGCGAAGCGGTCAAGGCGATTGCCGTGGGTCAAACCCGCAGCGAAGCGGGCATGCAGCAGGTCAATCTGGCCGGCGAGCGGCTCAGCCAGATCACGATTTCCATCGAGTCGATCCGCGACATGAACCGCCAGATCTCCACCGCGGCAGACGAGCAGACCAGCGTCGCCGAGGACATTACCCGCAATATCACCGAGATCACCGACATTGCGGCGGCCAACCAGAGCGAGGTGGACAACACCGCGCGCGCCAGCCAGTCACTGCACGGCCTGTCCGGCGAGCTAAGTACCCTGACCCAGCGCCTGTCGGCCTGAGTCAGGGCCTGCGGCGTCAGGCCGTCGCTACGGCGGCCTGACGCTGGCGCTCTTCTTCGTACAGTTCTTTCTTCGACAGCTTGCCAACCGGGGTCTTCGGCAGCTCTGCGCGAATTTCCATCGCACTCAAGCGCTCGTGCTTGCCCAGGCGCGACGCCAGAAACGCCTGCAGCGTCTCGAAGTCGAAGGGCTGAACGCCAGTGCGCAGCTTGATGAATGCCTTCGGCGCCTGACCACGATACGGATCATCGATCCCGATGACCGACACTTCCTCAACGCCCGGGTACTCGTAAATTGCTTCTTCGATCACCCGCGGATAGACGTTGTAGCCGCTGCACAGAATCATGTCCTTGGTGCGGTCAACAATGTAGACGTAACCATCCTCGTCCATGTAGCCAACATCCCCGGTGCGCAGAAAACCTTCGGAGGTCATTGCCTCGGCAGTGGCATCCGGACGCTTCCAGTACCCGGCCGTGATGTTCGGCCCCTTGATGCAGACCTCGCCCCGCTCACCGAGCGGCAGCTCGGTTTCGCCGCCATCCAGCGGCAGGATGCGAATCTCGCTGCCCGGTACCGGAACCCCGCAGGAACCGGGACGCGGACGGGCATCACGCGGCGTAAAGGTGCCGCTGGTGGTGGTCTCGGTCATGCCCCAGCCCTCGCGCAGGGCGCAGCCAGAGCGGGAGAAATACTGCTGCTGCACTTCCACCGGCAGCGGCGCGCCACCGGAGTTGGACATTTTCAGCGAGGACAGGTCGTACTCGCTGGTCTGCGGGTGGCTGAGCAGGCCAATAAACATGGTCGGCACGCCGGGGAAGGTGGTGATCTTGCTCTGGCTGATCTCGCGCAGCACGGTGAGCACGTCAAAACGCGGGTGCAGGTAAATTTCCGCCGCGGCGCGCAGACCAAAGATCATGTTCACCATCAAGGCGTAGATATGGAACGGCGGCAGCACCGCCAGCACTCGCTCCTGGCCCGGCACAATGGCTGAGCTAAGCACTTCTCGCAGCTGCGCGCACGAGGCGGTGATATTGCCGTGGGTCAGCATCGCACCCTTGGGCACGCCCGTAGTACCGCCGGTGTACTGCAGTACTGCCAGGGTGTTGGCCGGGTCGGCCAGAGCATGCACCTGATAGTCGCCGGCGTTGTCGAGCAACTGGGCAAAGCTGCAGCACTGTGCATTCCACTCGACCGCAGCAGGCTTACCCAGCAGATAACGCTGCTCGTCGCTCACCTCACCACAGAACTCGACCAGATCACCCACCACCAGCTGACGCAGGCGGGTGCGCGCCATCAGCGTTGCCATACGGGGGTAGAACGCGTCCAGATCGAGGGTCAGCATGATATCGGTCTGGCTGTCTTCGATCTTGTGTTCGAGGGTGCGCTCGGCATCTAGCGGGGAATAGTTCACCACGGTGCCGCCGGCGCGCAGCACGCCGAGAAAGCCGATGAAATAATGCGGGCAGTTGGGCAGATACAGGCCGACGTGGACGCCGGGGCCAACGCCGAGCTGCTGCAGGCCGGCGGCCGCGCGGGACACCAGCACGTCCAGCTCACGATAGGTAAGCTTGTGACCGAAGAAATCAATTGCCGGGTTATCCGGAAATTCGGCGACGGCCGCATCCAGCAGAGCGGGAATGGCCTCCGGCGTATGAGCGAGCTCCCAGCTCACATCCGAGGGATACGATTTCAACCAGCGCAGTTCGGTGTCCACAGCAGTTCTCCATAGCCAGCCTCAGCACTTTCGGCGCAAGGCCCTTTCTTGTTTTGCCCAACCCTATGCCCAACCAGGCAGTCCGAGAAGCTTGATCGACCGCAGATATGTTTGCCCATAGCCAACGCTTGCGCGTCGACCAACCGGCGGCAGACTCTCCCCGCCTTGCCCAACGTCAATACTCTGTCGAAAAGAATGGGGAATCATTAAACTTCCGCGGCGCCACGCCGACATTGCGCATAGCGACCGACTTTCGACCACGTTCCCGAGGAGCAGCACCGTGTTCAAATCCCGCCAATTGCGCGCCGAACTGCAGCAGAGCCAGCATCTCAATCAGCAGTTGCAGGGTCAGCTCGGCGAGCTCGCCGCGCAACTGGATGAGCGCCAGCGCCAGTTTGACGCTCGCCTTGGCATCGCCGAAGGCGAGCAGACCCTGTCCCAGCGCCTGCTCAGCTGCCGCGAGATGGGCGATTCGCTGGTTCAGGACGTGCGCGAGTCGGTGGTCAATGGCGCCACTCGGCTGATCGATGAGCAGCAGACCCTGAGCGCGCTCGCCGACATCTTCGCCCAGACCCGACAGGCCGTGCGCAATCTGCACGCGCGCTCCGATACTATCGGCAGCCACGCCGAGCGCAACGCCGAGTCTGCCGGCAGCCTGGATGAAACCGCCGGACGCATCCGCGCCTTCGTCGCCGTCATTCAGGACATATCCAAGCAGACCAGCCTGCTCGCCCTCAACGCAGCCATTGAGGCCGCGCGCGCCGGTGAAGTTGGCCGCGGCTTTGCCGTAGTAGCCGACGAGGTGCGCAGCCTCGCCGAAAAGGCCCAGCACGCCAGCGAAAACATTGAGGGTCTGGTGTCACAGGTGATCGACAAGAGTCAGACGATCTCCAGCGTCGCCGAAGAATCCATGCAGAGCAGTCTGGACATCGCCGCCTCGGCGCAGCAGATCGATCAGGTGACCGACCAGGTCATCCAGCGTGCCGACCAGATGAAACAGGTGATCAACCGTTCCGCCACCCACAGTTTTCTCTCTGCGGTTAAGCTCGATCATGTGGTCTGGAAGATGGATCTGTATCAGCGCATTGCCGCCGGCAATCTCAGCCAGACCATGAGCAGTCACCATGACTGCCGTCTTGGTCAGTGGTACTACCAGGGTCAGGGCGCCGAGCTGTACAGCCACCTGCCGGCGTTCCGCCAGCTTGAATCAGCCCACCGTCAGGTCCATGAACACGGCCTGCAGGCCCGCGAGGCGGCACTCAAGGGCGACAATACCCGGGTACACAAGTTGCTGCTGCAAATGGAACAGGCCAGCGTTCAGGTCGCCCAGCAGCTGGACCGCCTTGAACGGGAAATCGTCCACGGACACTGAGACCTCGGTGGCCGCAAGGACACTGCCGCGACCCAGGCTGCTATTGCGGCAGCCACGCGCACGGGCTATACAGGTACACCCCGCACCGTCAGGACAGAACAAGAGAAAAGGAATGCGTAAACGTCTTACCCCGCTGTTGATTGTGGTCGTCGGCATCATCATCTTCATCCTGCTGCGTGCTACCCGAGATCAACCCGAGCCGCTGGGCGTGCAGGAACGCTCCTGGCGCGTCGCCACCGAGACCATCGCACCCGACGCCTTCCAGCCGCGCCTGACCCTGTATGGGCAGCTGGAATCACCGCGCCGCTTTACGGTGGTCGCGCCGCTGTCTGGTCGCATCGCTGCCCTGCCCGCCACTGACGGCAGCCAGTTGAAGCAAGGCGAACTGGTCGTTGCGCTCGACGAGGCTGACATCAAGCCACGCCTGGAGCAGTCCAAGGCCGAGCTGGCCGATGCCAAGGCGCAGCTGGAAAGCGAAAAGCTGGCCCACGACGCCGACCAGCAGGCCCTGCGCATGGAGCAGCGACTGGAAGACAACGCCCGCAAGACGCTTGAGCGCATGCAGCAACTGGTTGCTCGCCAGATGGTCTCAACGGTCGAAGTAGACAACGCCCAGGACGCCGTCGACCGTGCCGCCCTGACTGTCGCCAACCGCAAGCGCAGCTTGTCGACCTACCCCTCCCGGCTGGCCGCCCAGCAAGCCCGCGTCGAGCGCGCCAGCGCTGCGTATGACAGCATGCAGCGCGACGCCGAACGCAGCCGCTTTACCGCGCCGTTCGACGGTGTGGTCGGCGCCGTGCAGGTTGCCGTCGGCGACCAGGTCAATACCAACGCCGCCCTGCTCGACTTCTATCCGCTCGAGGGCATGGAACTGCGCGCACTGGTGCCGCAGATTCACAGTCAGGACTTCATCGCAGCGCTGAGCGCAGGCAAACAGCTCGACGCCTACAGTCTGGACAGCTCCCCCGAGATTAAACTGACCCTGACCCGTATCGCTGGCAAGGCTGATGCCCGCGGCATCGAAGCCATATTCCGCGTCGAGAACCCCAGTAGCGAGCTGCGGCTGGGTAACCTGCTGGCGATCAGCGTTGCCCGTCCGGCCCATGACAACAGCGTTGCCCTGCCGTACAGCGCGCTGTACGGCAACAACACTGTCTACACCGTCAAGGACAGCCGCCTGCAAGCCCTCGCGGTAGAACGGGTTGGCGAAACACTGGACGAACAGGGGCAACGCCGGGTGCTGGTACGCTCGGAAGCGCTGCAGAGCGGCATGCCGATTGTCACCACCCATCTGCCCAATGCCATGTCTGGCCTGAAGGTGGATACCGGCGAACCGGCAGCGGAGCCGACCGAATGAGCAACACCGGACCGCTAGGCTTCTTTGTTCGTCACAAGGTTGCCGCCAACCTGCTGATGCTGGTCATGCTGATGGGTGGCGTAATTGGCCTGTCGCGCATGAACATTCAGTTCTTCCCGACCTTCGCGCTCGATTTTGTCACCGTGCGCGTAGTCTGGAACGGCGCTGCGGCGGAAGACGTCGAGCAGGCCATCACTATTCCGCTGGAGCAGCGCCTGCGCAGCATCCAGAACCTGAAGAACATGACCTCGACCTCGGCGCAGGGCGTCTCCAGCATTACGCTGGAGTTCCGCGAGGGCACCGACCCGATTGTCGCGCTGGATGACGCGCGCCAGCAGGTCGACGAGTTCCGCAACCTGCCAACCGCCGCAGAGAAGCCGGAAGTCGTCCGCGTCGCTCGCTACGACCCGATTGCCAACCTGCTGCTGTACGGCCCATTCGAGCCGCACGAACTGCGCAGCATCGCCAACCGCATGGAAGACGACCTGCTCAACCACGGCATCGACCGCATCGTCATCAACGGCGTTCCAGAGCAGCAGATCAGCATCGAAGTACCCAACGCCGAGCTGCGCCGCCTGGGTATGTCGCTTGATCAACTGGCCAACCGCATCAACGCCGAATCCCGCGACCTGCCTGCCGGTCAGGCCGGCGAGCAGGACTCCGCCCGCGAGCTGCGCGCCATCGAGCAACGCCGCGACCCGCAGGCGTTCGGCAGCATTGCTCTGCAACCCGAAGGTGACAGCCACCTGCGCCTCGGTGACATCGCCGACATCCACCAGGAGCCGCGCCGCAATCAGGTGCTGCTGCGTTACGACGGCCAGCCGGCAGTCGAGCTGCAGCTGGAGCGCAGTGAGGATGGCGACTCGCTGGAGTCGGCGAAGATTCTCAACGACTGGCTGGCAGACATTCGCCCGACACTGCCCCCGCAGTTGAACGTGCACGTATACGACCAGGCCTGGCAACTGATCGATGACCGTATCCGCCTGCTGGTCAACAACGGCCTCAGCGGTCTGGTACTGGTGCTGATCCTGCTCTACCTGTTCCTGCCAGCCCGCGTGGCGTTGTGGGTTGCCGTCGGCATTCCGACCGCCTTCCTCGCTGCCATGGCGGTGTTCTGGGTCATCGGCGGCTCGATCAACATGATCTCGCTGTTCGCGCTGATCATGGCACTCGGGGTGATCGTCGACGACGCCATCGTGGTCGGCGAAGACGCCGATGCCCACCATCGCAGTGGCGAAGCCTCCGAGCGCGCCTCCGAGGGGGCCGCCAAGCGCATGCTCTGGCCGGTGGTTGCCTCCTCGCTGACCACCATCGCCGCGTTCATGCCGCTGCTGATGGTCGGCGGCATCTTCGGCAACATCCTCGGCGACATTCCGGTGGTGATGATCTGCGTGCTGATCGCCTCGCTGCTGGAGTGCTTCGTGGTCCTGCCGCATCACCTGCGCGAAGCCTTCCGTCCGGCCAAGCCCCGCAGCGGCGTTCTCGCCTCGGTTGGCAATCGCCTGGACGACATTCGTGGCCGCTTTGACCGCGCCTTCAATCGCTTCCGCGATGGCCGTTTCCGGCGCCTGTCGCAGGCCGCACTCGCCAACCGCGGCACCACGCTGGCCTGCGCTCTGGTCAGCGTGATCATCACCATTGGTCTGCTCAGCAGCGGTCGTATCGGCTTCAGCTTTTTCCCGACGCCAGAGCCACAGGTGCTGTACGCCAATGTCAGCTTCGTCGCCGGCACACCGCGCGCCAGCATGGTCGCGTTCATGCGCGAGCTGGAGCAGAGCCTGAGCGATACCGAGCAGGCCCTGGGCGGCGAGCTGATCCAGACTGCGCTGACCCGTGAAGGTGAGGTGCTCGGCGACAACGGTGTTGCGCGCAAGGGTGACAACCTGGGCTCGCTGATGGTCGAGCTGGTGTCGCCCGACCACCGCGACGTGCGCAACAAGACCTTTATCCGCGAATGGCAGCAACGCATTCAGCGCCCGCCCGGCATCGACCGCATCAACATCACCGAACAGCAGAGCGGCCCGCCCGGCAAAGACGTTGATATCCGTCTGACCGGCTCCGACCCGCAGCAGTTGAAAGACGCGGCAGACGCGCTTACGGTTATCCTCGCCGGGATCGAAGGGGTAGTGAGCACTGACGACGATATGACCTGGGGGCGCGAGCAACTGGTCTACAGCCTGACACCCTATGGCCAGGCGCTCGGCCTGAGCATCGAAAGCGTCGGCAGCCAGCTGCGCGCCGCCTACGACGGCCGACTGGCGCAGATTTATCAGGACAAGCGCGATGAAATCGAGGTTCGGGTCCAGCTGCCACGGTCTGAGCGCGAGAGCCTGGCCAGCCTCGGCGACCTGAGTATTCGCCTCGACGATGGCCGTTTCGTGCCACTGCGTCAGGTGGTTACCTTCAGCAGCAATCAGGGCTTCTCATCCCTGCGTCATGCCGATGCGCAACTGGCCACCGATGTGACCGCCGACATCGACAGCAGCCAGACCACCGCCGGGGTAGTGCTCAAGGCCGACGCGCTGGAACTGCCGGCACTCGCCAGCCGCTACAACGTCCGCTACAGCTTCGAAGGGCGCTCGGTCGACCAGCAGGAAACCCTCGGCGACATGCGTGACGGCCTGATCATCGGGCTGCTGCTGATGTACGCGGTGCTGGTCTGGGTTTTCTCCTCGTGGACCACGCCGCTGATCGTCATGTCGGTTATCCCGCTGGCGCTGGTTGGCGCCCTGCTCGGCCACTGGGTGATGGGGCTGAATCTGACCATCCTGTCGCTGTTCGGCCTGTTTGGCCTGTCCGGCATTGTGGTCAACAACTCGATCATTCTGGTCAGCTTCTATCAGGAGCAGCGCACCCGTGGGCTGGAGGTCAACGACGCCCTGAACGAAGCAGTGGTGCAGCGCCTGCGCGCGGTGCTGCTGACCTCACTGACCACCATCGGCGGCCTGTTACCGCTGTTGTTCGAGACCTCACTGCAGGCCCAGTTCCTGATCCCGATGGCCACCTCCATCGCCTTCGGCCTCGGCTTCTCGACCCTGCTGGTGCTGCTGGTTGTACCCGCGCTGCTGTCGCTGCTGGAGGGGTGGAAAGCACGGCGGGCCCGGGCGGCCTAACGGCCTGGGCAGCCGCCAGCTGCAAGCCTCAAGCTATAAGCAAACCCGGCCTTGGTGCCGGGTTTGTTTTTTGGGGCTGGAAGCTGGAAGCTGGAAGCTGGAAGCTGGAAGCTGGAAGCTGGAAGCTGG
>JAYNRF010000031.1:0-12311 GCA_038114645.1 Pseudomonadaceae bacterium
GGACACCATCGCCCTTAAAGCTGGAGTTCAAAAGGTGTGTTCACCGGACGCTTACGTTTGGTATACGCTCCTGGCTAAACAACGTTTATTGATTAGCTGGCAAGCTCAAAATCATTTTCAGCTCCTTACCAAGAATCTCCCAAGCCTGCCGCTTTTCCTCAGCATAATCGTGCAACAGGTAATGCCGTCTGACCTTGGAACCGCCCAAAAGGTGGTTCTGGCAGCGGTCGATGATGTCGAGGGGGACTCCCAGCGCTTGCATCATGGTTGCGCCGGTTCTGCGCATGTCGTGTGGCGTCCACTCGCCATTCGCGCCTTTTGCCAGCACTAGGCTGTCGTCGTGATGCCTGCCAGCTAGAGGCTTGCTGCGGTCTTTGAACATGCACTGACGGTCGCCAATAAGCTTGCTGACGGTTTTGGTGTTGACGTGGGCATCGCCGGAGCGGTTTGGAAACACGAATGGTGTAGAGCCGGTTTCGTGCTGCAGGCGTTGGAACTGTTCTTTTGCAAAGTCAGAGAGAAAAACGTGGTGATCCTGGCGTTTGCCTCGCTGGCCTTTGGTGTTTTCGGCTGGAATAAACCAGCGTCCGGCCTCCAAATCGACGTGCTTCCATTCGGCCTTGAGCAGTTCACCTATGCGACACAAGGTGCTAAGGCAAATCCAGACGGCACGTTGCACACGCTCGTTGACTGGTCGAATGCCGCTGTACTTGCTGCCGGCGGGCAGGGCGGTGTAGTCCTCTTCCAGCTTGATGAAGATGTTCCAGAGCTCGCGAATTTCGTCGGCTGACAGGACGCGGTCCCGTTCTTCCTGGTAGTCGTGATCAAGCAGTTTCTTCACGTCGATCAGGTCGGCTGGGTTGCCGTCAGCCATCAGCGGGCGCCAGGGTTTGCGTTTCTCGGCCCAGCGCAGCATCTGGCCTAGGTCGTTGTTCAGGATCACAACAGAGCGGTTGAGCCCGCGTGCTTTGACTTTACGCAGGACGCTGAGTAGGTCTTTGTCTGTCAGATTGCGGATCTGAGTCTTGCCGATGAAGGGGAGCACGTCTTTCTTGAATCTGCGCTGCAGTTCGGCATTGCCGTCTTGACGGGCCACACCGTCAGCCAGCCAGGTATCGAAGAGATCCTGAACGGTCTTGCTCTCACTGGCCTGGCGCTCGGCTTCAGCGATTGTGGCAGCGATGGCGGCTTGCGCTTCGATCTTGGCTGCCTTGCGGGCGGAGGTTGGGTCAACGCCTTTGCTGACTGTTGCACGTACGTCATCACGTTCAGCACGAATTTGGGCTAGAGACTTCTTCGGCCAGCTACCCAGTCGGTGGTCACCTTTCTTGCCATCGAGCTTGAATTCGTAGCGGAAGAGTACGGTGATCCCGCGGACACCGGCACGTACTTTACCAACCAATCCGCCATCTTCCCGGAGGGTTTTTCCGTCGTCAGTCGTGGTGAGTGCTTCAAGCTGCTTGGCGGTGATTTTGGCCACTCTCTACCCCTTGTATGAAACGGTGGCTTAGAATTTTGCCCCACTTTTGCCCCACCGAATCGCGTGGCTGTCGGTGGATGGTGGTGGACGTCTGTGGATGCTAATCTAGCCTGTATACCGCGTATTTACTAGGGTTTTTGCTGTCCGGTGACGTCTATGGAGATTCATGGAAATCCACCAAAAAATCGCATGGGGTGCAAGGGGTCGAGTGTTAGAATCACTCCGTCCCGACCAAATTACAGAGAAAGGATCAAGCTTAGCGGTTTGGTCCTTTTTTTATGTCAGCTGTTTGTGTTGGCGGCCCGGCGTCCGTGGTGTCGGCATTTCTATCCTGCGCTTGGACTGGTCTAAGCAAAGGTCGCGGGTCGCCTCACCGTATCGCTGGTTACCACTCGACCCGCTTACCGTCGTATGCGAAGAATCCGCCGCTGTCGCTCGGCAGGCTGCGATCAATCACGCCCAGTAATTCTTCTGCTGCCTGCGCCGCCGGCCGGGCCGCCGCAGCGCTGCGGAAGGGCTTCGACAGGTCGGATTGCACGGTGCCAGGGTGGAGGCTCAGCAGGCGGGCTTTAGGAGACTTCCGGGCTAGCTCGATGGCAGCTGTTTTTACCAGCATGTTCAACGCCGCCTTGGATGCTCTATAGGCGTACCAGCCGCCCAGTCGATTGTCGCCGATACTTCCTACCCTGGCCGACATTACGGCCATGGCGCCTTGACGATCCAGCAACGGCAGGAACTCGCGCAGGACGATGGCGGGGCCGAGGGCGTTGACCTGAAACACTACTTGCAAGGCGTTGGGGTCAATGGCGCTGAGGCTCTTTTCCGGCGCTGCATCTGCGCGGTGCAGCAAGCCGGTCGCCAGCAGGATAAGGTGATAGGGGGCCTGATTGCGCAGAGAGGCTGCGGCCGAGACGATGCTGCCTGGGTTCTCCAGGTCGATCGGCACCTCGGTGCCACGCCCCAGCTCGCTGACCAGACTGCAGGCAGGGTCGCTGCGCAGGTTTTGGCAGAACGCCTGACCCAGAGCGCCGCTGTTGCCGATAACCAGGGCGCGATAGTCACTGCCGAATGAGCTGAGGCGGAGCATTATGGGGCTCTGCGGAAGAACAGCGTGACCTGACCAAGTTCGACACCAAACTTGAGCATCTTTGAGCGATTGATCAGGGTGTTCTCGTCCATCAGGTACATCCAGTCATCGAAGGTGACAACATAGGTTTTGTCATCGACCGGAAGATTAAGCTCATAGCGCCAGCGCAACGCGTTACCGGCCAGTTCGCCAATGGCCTCGCCGACAACGTCATCAGCGGTACCGCGCCATCGGTTTTCGCCGTCAGGGGTGAGTGTCCATACGCGCTGCTGGGTGCTGCCGTCGCTGTAAACGAAGTGCTCATCCAGGATCAGGTGGCTGCCTTCCTCGCGGCTATTGATGTCGACATGGAAGCGTTTGATCACCTTGCCTGAGCGATCCTGGAAGATCCCCCAGGCCTGCACCGGACGGCTGAAAAATTGCTTTAGATCGAGGACTGGTTGTTCTGCTGCGTAATCGTCAATGGAGGCGCTGCCGCAGCTCACAAGCAGGATGCAGCAACACAGCAACAGTAGTCGTTTCATGGCCACCTCATAAGCGCGTTTGTACAGGATCAACCCGGTGGGAACGGCTGACGTCGATTTTATCGGCCATCCTTCGTCAGGAGGCTTGTAAAATCCTATACAAAATAATCTGTGTGTACAGTATTTGATCGTATTTTGTGATGTGTCTGTACATCGCTTTTGCGCTTGCCCGGCTGCCAAGTCAGGTCGTAAGCGACGTTGGCGGCTAGTCGTCCGTTACGCCCAGTAGCCACCGCCGGGTTGCCCGGTGAGAAATTTTGCAGGCCAGCCATACCCTGAACGTGTTCCAGCGGTGCAGCCAGTAGCTGGATGTCTCCAGCTCGAAATCCAGGGCGCTGGCGAGCATCGGCCGAACCTGCAGCTTTGGCAGCTTGAGTGCGTAGTCGCCGCGATCTGTTATCACACCCAGCTGGTTGCCACTGCTGAACAGGTCCGTGGCGGCTTCGTGATCGAGCTCGTGGTTGGAGGTGGAGAAGGTGCCGCCGGGTGCGAGGGTGGCGCTGTCCTGGCTGAAAACGGCGAGCACCGTATGCACGTTCTTCCCTTCGATGAGTTCACCGGCGATGCTGCGGACGTAGTGTTTGCGCGGGCCCCAGATGTCGATGCGCAGAATGGTCAGCGGCTGGTCACTCCGGTTCTTGACGCGAATGTACGTAGTCCAGTCGCCGGGAAGCAGGGAGGGGTGGAAATTGGCAGCTGTCACTACGAACGGCCTGGCACGATTGCGCAGCAGTCGGGTCCAGAGGGCAAGGGTAAGCAGCAGGGTGAGCAGGGTGGCCAATGCTGCCAATGCCGAGGCGTTCTGCCAGAGCCAGGTTAGTCCTTTCATTCGTTCTCCACAAAGGCTGGTATCTCGAGGGGATACTTGCCGATATCGAGGCGTGTTGGCAAAGGAAGATTGGCGCTAGCTTCGGATTTGTGACGCTCTGCCGGTGGGAACGCGGCCTGCGCGCAGCATGTTGCGGTAGCGCGCAGGCGGCTCATTGCTACTGCAATGGTTGGTCGTTCGGAATGGCGTAGACAGCTCTGGTCTTGTCGTTGAGCGGCAGGTTCATGGCGCGGCCGAAGGGTGCAATCGGGTTGTTAAACCATTGGTTGTAGATCTGCTCCAGCTCGCCGCTTTGCATCATCTCGCTCAGGGTTGCGTCGACCAGTTGTTTCAGCTCCGGCTCGTTGGCTGGCAGCATGCAACCGAAGGCTTCAGGGTTAAGCCCGAGGTTGATCATTTTGTAGCTGCCAGTGTTGCCTTCCTTGAGGGCTTCGCCGGCCATAATCGCCATGCTGTTGATGTAGGCGTCGGCCTGTCCGTCGCGAACCAGTTGCAGCGCGGCGCGGTTGGTCTGGGTTTTGATCAGATCAACATTCAGGCCCTGCTCCTGCTGCATTTGGGTGAACAGCGTTTCCATGGTGGAGGCGGCAGGCACTGCGACCCGCTTACCCTGCAGGTCCGACAGCTGGGAGATGGTCGAGTTGGCGGCAACCAGCGCACCTGATTCGGAGACGTAGAAGGTCGATGAGAAGGCGACTTGAGATTCCCGTGCCTTGGTGTGGGTGTCGGTCGCACAGAGGATATCCAATGTCCCGGTGGTCACCAGCGGTATGCGCGTGCTCAGGGTCGCGGCGTTCCAGCGTAGCTCCAGTGCGGGCATTTGCAGCTTGTGTTGAATGGCGGTTGCGACGCGCTTGGTCATCGCCACACCGAAGCCCACTGGCTGATCAGGGCTCAGGTAGCTGAACGGCACCGAGGTTTCACGGTAACCGGCAACCAGTACGCCAGTCTGTTGGATGCGATCCAGTCGATTGGCAAAGGTGTCGGCCTGGCTGCTCAGTGGCAGTAGTGTGATCAGCGCGCTGACGGTCAAAAAGGGAAGACTGCGTTTCATCATAGGCTCCTGCGATAGATTCCTTGGTGTCAAAACCCTGATTCGCGGATCAGTACGATCAGGGCTGGCTTGAATGCGTCTGCCAACCAACTGGTGGGCGTACCGTCGATCAGCGCTTTGCCTGTCTGTTGCTCCAGGCTGACGGGGCTGCCGTTGAGCTTTACCCGGACCCGGTACAACGGGTCGCGCGGCTGCAGGCCGTTGCCGGATTCGATAATGGCGATTGGGCCGCCAAAGCGGGCAGACAGCATTGGGTGCGGTAATTGCTTGGACAGGCTGGGGTCAATTGCCACAACGCTGCCGCTCAGAGGCAACGTTGACTGGATAGACGGGTAGAAGCGGAGTTGCGCGCCGAGCTGAACTCGGCCGACCGCTGACTGCTCGACAAACACCTCGGCGATCCACTCGCTGGGGTCGATCAGGGTGGCGAGCGGTGTGCGGCTATCGACCCAGACCCCGTTAGAGAGGTGCGGGTCCAGATCGGTCAGCACGCCGGCGAAGGGTGCCTTCAGGGTCAGTCGCGCCAGCTCCTGGCTGTAGCCTTCGATATCGCTGGCGTGGACTGCTCGACGGGACTGCAGGCTGCGCCGTTGCTGCTCGCCGTCGGTGAAGCCGAGCAGCCCCTGCAGCTGTGCCTGAACTGCGGCGTCTTCGATACGAGCCAATTCCAGCTGGTGCTGTAACTCCGGCTGGCTTAGCTGAAAGACGGTCTCGTCCTGTTCGACAATGCCGCGGCCAGGCGCAGGTAACTGTTGCAGCTGAGCGGCAATCGGGCTGTAGAAGGTATGGCTACGCACTGGCAGCATGACACCGTAGGCCTCGACTCGATAGGGCAGTGGCAACGCCGCCAGTACCAGCAGGCCTAACAGGCATGCCCATGCCAGGCGTTTGCGCCAGTGTTTAACTTCGCTCCGTCGTGCGTACCAAACCTTCAGCTCGCCCCATACCGGGCGCAAGACAAACCAGGTGATCTCGACGATGAACAGCAGGATGCCGAGCAGCTTGAAGAACAGGTAATACACCGCAACAGCGATACCTATGAAGACCACCAGACGGTATACCCAGGTGATCAGGGCGAATATGAACAGGAAGCGTTTCAGTGCCGGGGACAACGGTTCTGGATCGGCTTCGTTCAATCCAAGCAATCGTCTGCGGATGACGGTGCGAGCCACGGCGAAGGAACGTTGATGCAGGTTCGGCAATTCGAGAAAGTCGGAGGCAATGAAGTAGCCGTCAAAGCGCATGAAGGGGCTGGTGTTGATTGCCAGGGTCAGGACCCAGGAGGTAGTCGCGAGGAAGAAAAAGATCTGTTTCAGATCGCTGTTGGCGGTCAGATGCCATGCGAGGGTAGCGATAGCGGCTACGCCCAATTCAGCAATTATGCCCGCCGAATCGACTGCCAGCCGCTGGCGGCGACTCTGCAGTCGCCAGGCTTCGCTGGTGTCGGTGTAGAGCATCGGCCAGAGCACGACGAAGGCGATTCCCATGTGGGAGACGCGCAGCCCATAGCGTGTTGCGGTGAGTGCATGACCAAGCTCGTGAATACTTTTGACCAGCATGATCGCCAGCAGATAGCCGATCAGGCCGGCTGGCGACAGGCTGGCCTGAAAGCTGGCAACAAACTGATCCCACTCGCGGAAAGTGAGTCCCAGCCCGAGCAGGGCAATGCAGCCAAGCACCCAGAGGGTTGCAGGCTGATAGAGCCAGCCGGTGTGCGCTGCGAGCGATTGCAGAAAGCGGGTTGGGCGCACCAGCGGCAGGCGGAAAAAAAGATAGTTGTGCAGCAGTTGTTTGAATGGGTTGCTGCGGCTCTTGCGATAGTGCTGAATCAAACGGTCAGTTTGCGCGGGGTTGCGCTGATCGAGTAGCTGCCCTTCCTGCAGGAAGCGCAGCAGCTCGGTCAGCTCGCTCTCGTCGGCATGCAGTGGTGTCTCGTCGCGCACGCTGTCGAGCAACTGTTCAGGCGATTGTCCTCGCCAGCGTGACAGCAGCTCGAACTCTAGCCAGCCGATGCGGTAGAAGCGGTTGCTGATCGGATCCTGAATGACCCACGTCGGTGCGCCGCTGCGTTCCGGTGCCGCCGGGAATAGCTGCAGGTTCTGGCGTAGCGGCGGCAATAGCGCTGGCAGTTGAAAGGGCGCCGCGGTCATAACCCGGTCCACTGCCGCAGGGTGCCGAGCGGGCGGCGCAGTATCCAGTACAGGATCGGCTTGCGTTCTCCGTAGACCTTGGCGACACCACGCAGACCGATATGCACCGTGGCGGGCTCGGTCAAGGTGCCGCGAATCCGATAGGAGGCAATGTTGTCTGGCGACAGGCTGGCCTGATAGCTGGTCTCGGTCAGCTCGGCGCCGAGCGAGTCGAGCGGAGCGGTCTGCAGATACACGCGCATCTCTGCGCCCGGCTCCAGCGAGATGGCATCGGCAACCGGCACCCAAACCTGCACCCCGAGGTTGCCCGGCTCGGCCAGCATCCCGATACGCTCGCCGGTCGCGACCGGTTTGCCCAGCCATTCATCCTTGCTGCCGAAAATGAACACGCCATCCTGTGCGGCGCGCACTTCGACGCGGGACAGCAGCTCGGTCAGGTAGGCCAGCTCGCTTTCCTTTTCCTGAACACGGCCTTTGAGCGCAGCCAGATCGGCGCGGCTCTTCTGGCTGTCGAAGGCGCGTTGATCCATCGCCAGCGCCTCGGTACGCGCGACAGCAAGTGCTTGAGCCGCGACATCACGTCGATTGCGCAGTGTGGTGTCGTCAAGGGTGAACAGTAACTGGCCGGCCTTGACCTCGCTGTTGGGCTCAACGTGGAACGCCTTAACCACGCCTTCCATCGGCGAAGACACCAGCTCGGATTTGAGCGAAATGACCTCGGCAGGCGCCAGTACCGACAGGCGCACAGGGATCATAGACAGCGCGATAACCGTGGCGAGGGCAGCGCCGGCGATCCAGCGCAAGCGTCCGCTTGGCAGCAGTCGACGCATCAGTTTGCGATGTGGACTCAGTGACGCCATGCAGTAGGCGTAGTGGCGATGTACGCGATCAAGAAACTGGATCTCGGCATCGTGCCAACGTTGTTCACGTACGTAATAGACGCAGCCCTGGTACTGGCCGCCCGGCGTTGTCAGAGGCAGACGCAGGGCGAACTCCGGCCACCATTCCTGCCATTGCTCACGCAACTGCTCCGGCAGCTCTTGTGCAGTGAAGGTGTGCGCGGTCAGCTTGTGGGTTGGCCTGAGCAGCGCTTCGAGTTGTTTCAGCCAGAGGTTGTAGGGTGTGTCGGTCAGGGTGGAGACGAGCCCGGTAATAGCGCGCAGCTTCGTGCGCTGAGCGGCTTCTTCCGTGAACACGACGGCCTGGCGGTAGGGAATCAGATGCCAGGTGTCGTTAGCAATCAGGAAGGAGAGGGTATTGCGGTCCTCTGCTTCGATCGCGCGTTGCTGAACGCCGAGCAGGGTCGATAACCGGTCCGTTGAGCGACTCATCGCAGATCAGGGCTCGTCGCTGGGCAGGGTGAAGTAGGCGGTACCGCTCATCCCCGGCAAGAGTTCGCCGGCGCTGTCATCGAGCGTCGCTTCCAGCTCGATGGTCTGGCTGATCGGGTCTATGCGCGCATTGAGTGCCGACACGCTGGCCGGATAGCGCTTACCGGTTTCGTCGATGCTGACTTCAAACGCCGTTCCTTCCCGTAGCCAGCTGACCCACAGCGCGGGGGCATTGAGTCGAAGTTTGAGTGCGCCACTGCTGATGATCTCCAGCAGCGGTTCGGCCGGCTTAACGGATTGGAACGGCTTGGCATTGAGCTGTACCACCCGGCCGTTGAACGGTGCGGTGATGTTGCATTGGGCCAATTGGACCTGATTGAGCTGTACCTGTGCCTGTCCGCGGGTCACCGCGTGGGCAGCAAGGGCAACTTCAACGTCGCTGGCCTGACGCAGTTCCTTAAGTCGCAGCTGGGCCTGGTGCTGCTCACGGGCGGTGGCCAGTTCGGCGCGGGCCATGTCGAGTCTGGCTTTCTGTTCACCGCATTCCAGCAGCACAAGATTGTCTCCGGCCTTGAAGGTGCTGCCCAGCGAGGCGTTCAGTGCAGTGATCCTGGCGGCAATCGGACTTGCGAGCACCGTTTCCTGTGCCGGTGCCAGCAGTACACGAATGCTGGCGTCTTCAGCGCTGGCGTTCGCAGCGACTGCCGCCAGGGTGAGCAACGCGGCTGTCTTGCGCCAGGGGTAGCTGATTGCACGCACGGGCCTGATGCTCACAAACTGGCTGCCTGTTCTGCGGTGAAGGTCGGCACTGCAGCGCTGGTTTGCCAATGGGGGAAGGTGTTGCTCTGGACATCTTCCAGGTGGGTGCGCAGGGTCTCAGCCAGCTCCTGAACCGACATGTCGCTGATGTTGTCCGGCAGCACCGACAGGCCAATTGAGTTGTAAATCCGGCCATAGGCGGCCTGTGCCGCAGCGTAGGCTGCGTAGCGCTGATACTCGGAGTTGAGTGCACGGGTCTGGGTGCGGATCAGTTCCAGTTCGTTACCGGTACGACTGGTGGCTTCAGCCTCAGCCAACGCCACCAGCTTCTGATCAACCTGATTGGATTCGTCCATCACATTCAGATCCTGCAGCGACATCTTGTAGCGCTCAACCGATAGCCGCACCTGCGTGATAACCGCCATCGACAGTGACAGGCGGCGTGCTTCGTCGTTGCCCTCGCGCGCGGATTGCATGCGCTTCATCGCCGGCAGAGACAGCGGGCGCAGCAGATTCATGCTCAGCTGCACGCCGGCGTCGGTCCAGTCGTTGTTGTAGAGGTACTTGTTGGAATCGTAGCTGGCACCGACGTCAAAGCGCAGACCGGGCAGCATTGAGGTCAGCTGGCGGCGGGCTTCATCGGCGGTAATGCGTTTTCGGTAATCTTCCTCGCGCAGTTCCGGGCGCTTGATCAGCGCAAGCTCCTCCAGCTCACTCAGGTTGTATGGCACAGGAGGAAGCTCCGGCAGGGCTTCGTCGGCGACGGTGAAGGGCGTGCCGGGGGTGATATTCAGCAGCGCGGCGAGTTCGCGCTTGGCATAGTCCAGCTCTTGCTGACGGGCGGTCAGCAGGGCGACGGCATCCAGCAGCATGCGCTGATAGGTGAGCGCGTCTTTTGCGGGTACCAGCCCCTGCGCCTCCGCGGCGCGGGACAGTTCCAGTGCCTTGCGGGCATCAATCGACAGCTGCTGCGCGCGGTCAGCCAGTCGCTGGGCGCCAACGGCGCGCCAGTAGGAAGCACGCACATCCTGCAGGATGTTCTGAATTACACGCTGACGACGCTCCTCGGCAATCAGGAATTCGTTCGAGCGCTGACGGGCGCCGTAATAGCTCATGCCGAAATCCAGCATGTTCCAGGTGAATGCAATTGACCCGGTAGAGTGGCGACGCTCCTGAGAGGTCGAGTTGAACAGGGAGATGTCACCGGTATCGATGTTCACGCTGTTGCCACCGGAGTCATTGTTGCGCGAGCTGTAACCGGCGCTGGCGACCAGGCTCGGCAGCATGTCGTAACCGGCTACCTCGAACAGGCCGTAGCTCAGCGCCGACTCCATTGCCTTGAGGCGGTAATCGAGGTTGTACTTCAGCGCCCGGGCGACTGCTTCGTGAAAGCCGATTGGCTTGAAGACCAGCTCCTGGTCGGCGTAGATCCGTTGCTGATCTTCCATGACTCGCGCACGCGCTTCATCCTCGGTGATCGGGTCCGGTTTCACCGCGCAGCCACTTAACAGGGTAACCATGCCGATGGTGGCCAAATAGCGGATAGATGAGCGCTCTTTCATTCTTTTTAGGTCCGTTGTCTCAAGTCGGTTGCCGGTAACGGCGCATTCACGGGTAAATGTCACGCTGAAGTAGCCTGTTGCCGGCTGCCATCAGATGCAGTGTTCTGTTGCTCTGCCCAACCCTGTCTGACGGCTGCGGCCTGACTGAGCTGATCGGTGAAGGGCTTATGGCGAGCCGGCGCGGAGTCTTCGCTTCGCACTTGTGCCAGTGGCGTCTGTTGCTCGGAGGCGTCGCTGTCCGCTGATTGCAGCTGGCGAAGCGCTTCCTGCAGGAGCTCTTCGATCTCCTCCAGGTCGACGTCGGTTGCTCGGCTGACCGAGAAACTGGCAGCAGGGCTTGAGCTTATTCCGCTGCCCAGGCTGGCCTGCAGGCGATCAATTTCAGACGACAGCGCCTGCAAGTCGCGGGCTGCCCCCTGAACCGCAGGCAGCACGTGGAGGTCGTAGCCGCTGGCGAGCAATTGCGCGCCGATCTGGGAGTTATCGCCGGTTTCGCCGTTGTTGTTCTGTGCCTGTTCAATCGTTTCCAGAACGTGCAGTTCCGGCGTCATGTCGCCGGTAGTCTGGTTGCTGACCGGCGTACTGGGGCCAACCGGTCTCGGGCTTGAGTCGGTGCCGTTGAACGGGGGCTGGTCGTCCTGATTGGTCACGTTGATGGTGACGGCGGTAACCGTGGAGCCATTACCTGCTGCGTCGCGGGCCCGCACGTTCAGGGTGAAGCTATTGGGCTGGGTTTCAAAATCGTTTGCCGCTGCTGCCGCACCTGCCGCCGTGAGGGTGATCCTGCCGTTGGCATCGATCGCGAAGTAGCCGTTGTCGTTACCGGAAACGATCTCGAAACCGGTCACGTCGACGTTATCGCTGGCCGCGACGGTGCCGATTTCATAACCGCTGCTCTGGTTCTCGGCGTAGGTGAACGCCTGACCGCCGGTGATTGTGGGTGCGACTTCGTCCAGATCGGTGACCGTGATTGACACGTCGACGCCAGTCGACCAGTTACCCGCTGCATCGCGGGCACGGACGTTCAGGGTAAAGCCGTTGGGCAGCGACTCGTAATCGTTGGCGGCCGCCGCTGCACCGGCGGCGGTCAGCGTGATCTTGCCGTCGGCGTCGATGGCGAAGTAGCCGTTGTCGTTACCGGAAACGATCTCGAAACCGGTCACGTCGACGTTATCGCTGGCCGCGACGGTGCCGATTTCATAACCGCTGCTCTGGTTCTCGGCGTAGGTGAACGCCTGACCGCCGGTGATTGTGGGTGCGACTTCGTCCAGATCGGTGACCGTGATTGACACGTCGACGCCAGTCGACCAGTTACCCGCTGCATCGCGGGCACGGACGTTCAGGGTAAAGCCGTTGGGCAGCGACTCGTAATCGTTGGCGGCCGCCGCTGCACCGGCGGCGGTCAGCGTGATCTTGCCGTCGGCGTCGATGGCGAAGTAGCCGTTGTCGTTACCGGAAACGATCTCGAAACCGGTCACGTCGACGTTATCGCTGGCCGCGACGGTGCCGATTTCATAACCGCTGCTCTGGTTCTC
>JAYNRF010000031.1:12411-40089 GCA_038114645.1 Pseudomonadaceae bacterium
AATCGTTGGCGGCCGCCGCTGCACCGGCGGCGGTCAGCGTGATCTTGCCGTCGGCATCAATGGCGAAGTAGCCGTTATCGTTACCGGACACAATCTCGAAGTCGGTAACCGCGACGTTATCGCTGGCCGCGACGGTGCCGATTTCATAACCGCTGCTCTGGTTCTCGGCGTAGGTGAACGCCTGACCGCCGGTGATTGTGGGTGCGACTTCGTCCAGATCGGTGACCGTGATTGACACGTCGACGCCAGTCGACCAGTTACCCGCTGCATCGCGGGCACGGACGTTCAGGGTAAAGCCGTTGGGCAGCGACTCGTAATCGTTGGCGGCCGCCGCTGCACCGGCGGCGGTCAGCGTGATCTTGCCGTCGGCATCAATGGCGAAGTAGCCGTTATCGTTACCGGACACAATCTCGAAGTCAGTGACGGCCACATCATCAGCAGCGCTCACTGTGCCGATTTCATAGTCGCTGGCTCGGTTCTCGGCATAGGTGAAGCTTTGGTCAGCGTCGACGGTCGGCGGCGTGTTGTCGGTGATCACCGGCCGGTCATCATCCAGGCCTGTGGTGGACGTTTCAGGGCCACCACCATCGAGGTTGCCGGTGTGGATGACGCTGGTGCCATCGTCGATGATGGTGGCAGTGCCTGTCACCGGGGTGCTTTGGCCGCTGAGAGTGGCTTGCAGTTGGAACGTCTCTGGCCCTTCGTATGGCGTATCCTGCTCGGCGACGATATTGACGCGAACGAAGATCTTGCCATCGGCATCGAAGGTTGGCAGTTCGCTGGCGGAGTAGTCGACCCAGTCCAGACCGTCCCAGATCTGCACGGTTTGCAATTCGTTGATATTGGCGAACCCGTCGACGGTGCCGTTGACGCTGGAATCCACCAGGCCAAGGGTGACGGTCTGTCCGGAGTTGCCGGTCAGCGTGAAGACGACGTAGTCGGAAGCTTCGTTGACGGTAGGGCTGCTCACGGTGAGGCTGCGATCGTCATCGAGGTTGCTGGTTGAGGTTACGGGCGTGCCGCCAGATAGATCGCCGGTGTGGATGATGCCGGTACCGTCATCATAGATGTTGGCAATGCCGTAAACGGTGCTGTTGTCAGCGGCGCGGGTAACCGACAGGGAGAACGCTTCCTGGCCTTCGAAACTGCTGTCGTTGACCAGCGTGGTGCGCACCAGCAAGGTACTGCCGCTCATGGTCAGGTCGCTGCCCGGTACGTAGTCGACCCAGTCGATACCGTCGAAGTACTGCAGTCCCGGGCCAAAGTCTTCGCTGCCGTCGGTTGCGATGGGCGCGCTGCCGTCCTCTAGCAGAGCAGAACCTTCAACCAAATCGAGTCGAATGACCTGACCCGCGTTGCCGCTGATGGTAAACACGGCATAGGGTGACGCTTCATTGAGCACCAGATTGTCGACCGCAATCGGCCGATCATCGTCCAGGTAGTCCGGATAACCGGTGTCGCCCGAGTTGTTGGGCGTGAAGCTGTCGTTATCTTCAAGGAAGATCGCGCCGGTACCATCGTCAATGATGGTTGAGGTGCCTATAGCTGCGGTGCCGGCAACATTGGTTGCAGTTAGCGTGACTGTTTCGGCGCCTTCATCCAGCGTGTCGTTGAGCACCGCGCTGCGTACCAGCAAGGCGCCTCCCGTTGGGATGGCTACCTTGCCGCCGGTGTAGCTGACCCAGTCAAGGCCGTCGAAATATTCGAGGTTCGGCAGCAGGTCGAGGCCGATGCTGGCGTCCTGGTCGCCGGCATCGGCAGTGTTGCCCAGCGTGAGGGTAACCATCTGGCCCTCGGTGCCGGTCACTTCAAACAGCACGTAAGGGGAGGCTTCGTTAACGGTCGAGCCGCTGACACTGACCGGCCGGTTGTCCGCTTGTACGTCAATCGACAAGTAGTCGGTATCGCTAAGCCCTTGATCATCGACGGATACCATGCGGATGCTGTCTTCGCCGCTGAACCCGTCGTTGGGTTGGTATTCAAGCGACGCCAGCATGGCCTGGATTTCAGTCAGCGAACCGGTAAGGACGAGCGGGTCAGACAGTGTGCCGGTGCCGGTGATACCCGAGGTGCCGCCAGCAGGGGTGACTGCCAGCGTGCCGAAGCCCGCCTGCAGAGTGACACTGGTGAGGTCGTTGTCGCCATCATTGACGTCGACGCCGCTGATGCTCAGCGAGCCGTCGTAGTCGTTCATCGTCTGGGGGGCGGGCAGGGTGTTGACTGGCGCTTCGTACACCGGCGTGACATTGACTACCAGATCGTAGCTGTCGGTGCTCCACGCGGTGCCGTCGGACACCTGAAAACCAATGGTGCTGTAGCTGCTGCCGCTTTCGCCTGCGTCGGGTACGAATCGCACGTTGCCGGCCAGGATGTCGGCTACGCTGATCATCTGATTGGGCGCCACTGCAGACCAGCTGCCGTTGTAGTACTCAAGCGTGCCGTTACTGCCAATATCGGTAATACGCACAGCGGCGAGTGCGTCGCCATCCGGGTCGGAGAACACGCCGAAGTCGTCTACGCCAAGCACGATGGGGGTATCTTCAGCAGTCGTCACGCTGTCATCGGTGGCGGACGGCAGGTCGTTGCCGGGCAGCACTTCGATGGTCAGGGTGGCGCTGCCGGTTTTTGTCGGGTCCGACGTCAGGTCGGCGTTGTACAAAACGGTCGGCAGGGTGCCGCTGTAGTCGGCAGCCGGAGTAAAACTGTAGGAGCCGTTGCTGTTGATGGTCAACGCGCCTTTACCATCAAGGGTAATAGTGCTGCCGGCATTGGCACTCTGGCCGCCCCAGGTGAAGGAGGTGACGCGGTCTACACCGGAGTCGCCTTGCAACAATCCATTGGCGTCACCGGCGGCGACGTTCAGCGGGGTATCTTCGGCGGTGGTGACGGACTCACTGTCCATGATCACCGAGGTGGTGCCGTTCAACAGGATGTACAGCGTCGCCGTGTCGGTACAGCCCTGATCATCGGTCAGGGTGTAAGTGAATTGCTCGACGTAGCGCTGACCACTGGCCAGGCCGTTGCTGGTGAGGTTGTAGGTGTAGCTGCCGTCGGCATTGATAATCAGCTCACCATAACGGCCGGCGACGGTACCTGCACTGACGCCGGATACGCCATCGCTCGAGCCGGGTGTGGTCGTCGACGAGGTGTAGGAGCCCGTATAGGTTTGGTTCAGGTCGTTGTTCAGCACCAGCCGCATATCCAGCGGTGGGGTGTAATCCTGCAAAGCGGTCGGATCGCTGAGGATCACGGAGAGCGAGCTTCCTGAGCCGGTAAAGCTTTCTACCAACACGTTCTGGCCGGCCGAGGTCAGCGTAATCCAGCCGCCGGCACCGTCAGAGACCTGAACCGCGGTGACCTCAGCTGCCTTGCTCTTGATGCTGTTGGCGTTGCCGCCGAAGTTGATTACCAGCGTGGTAGAGGACGGCCCGGTAATCTCGGTAACCACGCCAATTGGTGAGTCGACATCGCTGTCGTTGTCCAGCACGTTGCCGGAGGTGGTGCCGTAGTTGCCGCCGCTGAGGGCGCGCTCCTGAACAGCGTCATAGTCATCCACTGCCACCGGCGCATCGTTGCTGCCGTTGATGGTGATGGTCAGCGTGCCAGTGGTGGTGACGCCATCGCTGTTGGTCAGGGTGTAGGTAAACAGCTCGGTCAGGGTATCGCCGACATTCAGCGCATCGACTTCGGCCAGTGCGTCATTGATGGTGTAGGCGTAGGTACCGTCGCTGCTCAGTACCAGCGTGCCGTACTTGCCGGTAATACTGCTGTCTGTGGTTACGGCGCTGGTGGTGTTGGCTCCGGCGTTGCTGATCTGGGTGACGCTTAGGCCGTCGCCGCTGTCGTTGTCGAGCAGGTTACCGTTGCTGCCGTTGCCTGCGACGTCGCAACCAGCTTCCACTGCATTCGGGCCTGTGTCGGCCCCGGCAACCGGGGCTTCGGCGACCGGCACTACGTTCACGGTCAGGGTGTAGCTGGCCACACTCCAGTCGATGCCATCGCTGACCTGGAACGTCAGGGACGTGTAGGGCGAGCCAGACTCATCAGCCCCGGGTACAAAACGCACCCGACCTGCGACCAGATCGTTGCTGCTGATTACCTGACCACTGGTAACGGCAACCCAGGTTGAACCGCTCAGGTACTGCAGGGTGCCGTCGCCGGGCAGGCTGGTGATCTTGACCGCTGTAAGGTTGTCACCGTCGGCATCGCTGAAGTCGCCGAAGTCGCTCAGGCCCAGGGTGATGGGGGTGTCTTCGTCGGTGGTGACGGCATCATCGGTTGAAATGGGTGCTTCGTTGACCTCAACGACGGTGATCGACAGCGATGCCGCCGCGGTGCCGCCGTTGCCGTCGGACACGGTGTAGGTGACGGGTGCAACCGGGCCACTGTATCCGGGGGCGGCGATGAAGGTGTATGAGCCGTCACCATTGATGGTCAGTGTGCCTGATGCCAGATTGACCGTATCGCCCGGGCCATAGGTGGTTCCGCCAACGGTGAAACTGGTCAGCGTCAGCGGGTCGTTGTTTGGGTCGGAGTCATTGCTCAGCAGGTTGCCGCCGCTACTGCTGCCCTGGGAGAGGGTCAGCAGGTCATTCTGGGCGACCGGCGCGCTGTTGGGCACGATCAGCGAGTTCATCGCACTGTCGACCCGGTCAGAGGATGATCCGACGTTGGCGATTGTAGTGCCGGAGTAGGTCGACAAGCCGTCGAACCAGGCTTGGTCGACTACCAGAATGAAACCGCGGTTGTCGGTTACATTGCGGTCGCCGTCGGTATTGCCGTCCGCCTGCGCGGTAGCGAGGTCGACGAAGTCTGCGTCGGTCCAGAAATAGAAACCGCGAACGATACCCTGATCCTTGATTGGACGGCTGATCCAGCCATACAGGGTTTCGCCATTGATGACTACGCCGATGGCCGAGACGTCGTTGCCGCTGAAATAGCGGCTATTCACATCGTCGGTAACTTCAACGATACCCAGGGCATCGGAGATGTCGAAATCGTGGGTATTGGATTCCTTGCCGGCTTCGGTGCGGTCGGTCAGCACTTCGTAGGCGTTGGAGAAGTTGAATGCCGCGGTCTCTACCTCGAACAGGACGCCGTCCAGCTCGATAGTCTTGTGATCATATTCGTAAGAGATCGCATCCATCTGCTCCTGCGACAGGTTCTGGCCGGTCAGCAAACGGGCGAAGCGCTCGCCTTCGTCGCCCGCGGTGTCACGTGCGCCGTTGAGTTGGTAGTCGATGGCGTGGCCCATTTCTTCGACCAGGATACGGGTGGCATCCGGCGAGTCGAACAGGCTGAACCAGTCGCGGTTGATCAGGATGGTTGAGCTGCCATCCGGGCCTTCGGCCAGGAAGGCTGCGAGTGAATTGCCGAGGACGCTACTGTCGACCGACGTCACACTGACCGAAAAGGTACCTTCGGTAACTTGCTTGAGCAGTTGCTCGTAGCCTTGCAGCCACTCGGCGTCAGGAGAAGACAGGCCACCGTTGAACAGGGCAAACAGCTCTTCCTGCGAATGATTCAGGATGTAATCGCTGACCAGATCCGATGCCGCTGCGGCTGGATCGATCAGATCGGCAGAGGACCCATCGAGCTGCAGCAGCGAGTCGGCGTTGCTTCCGGTAATCGCGGCGAGATCGGCAAGACTAGTCTGCTGACTGCTGGATGTATCACTGCTGGAGTCGTCCGCTACCGTGTCCACGGCATCGATCATGCCGGCGCCGTCGAACATGAATCGTTCTTCCAGCTTGTGCAGGCAAGTGCGGGAGGGCGCAATGATTGCGCTCGGCTTTACGCGGTCTGTCGACAAAATTCGACTCCTTTGGCGCAGCGGTTGATTATGAGGTCAGGACGGGCGAGCTTGACCGGGTATGTACTTGGTTATCGGCTTGGTCAAGACGAAATGAATGCTATTGCTGGAGGGAACACGGCACAGAAGAGATGGCTGCGCGGACGCGGCAGAGGGCAGCGTCTGGCGGGACAAAAATCTGGGCTGGGCTGCAATCGACGCGACAAGGTGCTGATCCGCAGTTATGTGTTCATTCATGCCAACTTGGAACATCATGATCATCAAGCTGTACTTCACCGTTTTTCTTATTCTTTCAAAGCACTCTTAAGGTGAGCTTAAGCTGCGATAAGGTGTCTTATTATTGGCGCCAATTCCGTGACGTGCGGTGTGAATGAGTGGCGCGGGTGTCAGTTTGCCACCATGCTTTGTGTGTGTATATAGCACAATGCCGTGACAGCAGGTCGCAGGATGAAATGCCCTATAGTTCGCCCGAATCAGCACTGAATGTCAGCACGAGGTGAGTTTGAGAGCGTGAGAACGCGATTGCCGCGCAAGCAATGGTAGCACTCGGTCGGATAGGGGGAATGTGTTGAGCACTAGCCGTCCTTACACTGCTACAATCCGCGCTGAAATCACCCAAGAGGAATACTTATGGCTACCAACCGTTCCCGTCGTCTGCGCAAAAAACTGTGTGTGGATGAGTTTCAGGAGCTGGGTTTCGAGCTGAATCTGGAGTTCAAGAGCGATCTGTCCATTGAAGCAATCGATGCGTTTCTGGACGCGTTCCTGACCGAGGCGATGGACGCGAACAACCTGGACTACGTTGGTGGCGAAGGTTTCGGCCTGGTCTGCCTGGCCGAGCGCGGTTCGGTCAGCGAAGAGCAGCGTCAGGCGGTCGAGCGCTGGCTCAAGGCGCGCAGCGAACTGGCCGTTTGTGAAGTTGGCCCGCTGCAGGACGCGTGGTACCCGGACATGCCGATCAACACGGCAGTCTGACTATGAAAAGCCATCTTTCGAGATGGCTTTTTTGTGTCCACTGGTCTAGCGATCTATTCGCTTGCGCCACGCAGCCGGCGACACCCCCATACGCCGCTTGAATGCCCGGCTGAACGATGACAGATCGCTGTAGCCAAGCATGTCGGACAAGCTGGTGATATCGAAGCGGGACGCCTGCAGGTGCCAGCAGGCGAAGGTGATACGCACGTCCTGCACCAGGTCGCGAAACACCAGGCTTTCTGCCTTGAGCTTGCGTTGCAGGCTGCGCGGATGCAGGTTCAGCAGGGCGGCGATGTTGTCGATGCTGGGCTCATGCAGCCCCATGCAGTCGCTGATCAGGGTGCGCAGTTGCAGCTCCAGGTTGTCCTCAACCCGTTCGCGGGCAGCGGCGAGGTAGCGCTGTGCTTCGGCCTCGGCTGCGTGTTGCCGGGGCAGCGGCTGGGTGAAGAAGCTGTCAGGGTAGGTCAGGCTGTCGTGCTCCTGGTCAAACAGCACGTCGCAACCAAAATACTGCAGGTAGCGTTTCAGCGGACTGATCCGGCTGTGGGCAAAGGTGACCCGCAGCGGCCGTTGGGGCTGGCCGCTGATCAGCTGGGCGAACTGGTGAAAGGCGCCAACAGCCATTTCTCGAAATTGCTGTGCCTGTGCATCCGCAGCGCTGTGTTCGATACGAATAATCTGGACCACACCGGAGTAACGCTGCGCATACCAGTGATCGGCGGTGCTGTGCAGGCTCATGTAGCGCTGTGCGGTGGTCATGGCGTCTTGCAGGGTTTCGCTGCTGCTAAGTACCTGTCCGAGCAGGCCGAGCATTTCGATGCCCTGATGGCTCGCAACACACAGGCCGAAATCCGGCCGTTCGAGCTGTGCTGCGGCGTTGGCGAGCAGTTGGTGCAGACGGGATATCTCGACCCGGCTATCGGCCTGCTCCAGCAATGCGGGAGGCAGCCCCGCCTCGCGCAGCAGGGTTTGTGCGGCGTCGCCAGCCTCCGCCATAAAGCCGGTAATGGCGCCGCTACGCACCACGTATTCAATCGTCATGAACTCTCCGAGACCTGATGCCAGTCGTCGCTCAGGCTAAACCTGCGTCGTAAAATGTCAAGTCAGTTGCCGTTTTCGCTTCTAGCCTCTGCAGCTCAATAAAAACAACAGAGGGTCTTAACCATGTTTGACGTGGTCATCAACAACGGTCGCCTGTTCGACGGCACGGGCGCAGCGTCGCGTATCTGCAACCTGGGTATTCGTGAAGGGGTGGTCGCTGAAATCAGCGCCCGTGCGCTGGACGAATCCGGGGCTCGGGTCATTGATGCCGAGGGCTGCTGGGTCACGCCAGGCTTTGTCGATACCCACACCCATTACGACGCTGAGCTGATCGTTGCGCCCAGCTTGTCAGAGTCTGTTCGTCATGGCGTGACCACCGTTCTGGTAGGCAGCTGCTCGCTGAGCATGGTCTGCTCCGAAGCCGAGGATGCCTCCGACATCTTCACTCGCGTTGAGACAGTACCACGTGAAAAGGTGCTGCCGATTCTGCAGCAAAACAAGACCTGGAATCGTCCGTCGGAGTGGGTTCGGTTTATTGAGCAGCAACCACTCGGACCTAACGTGATCAGCTTTCTTGGGCACAGCGACCTGCGGGTATCGGTCATGGGGCTGCACCGTTCTACTGATCGAGCGATCCGTCCGAGCGAGGCTGAGCTGCAGCGGATGGAAGACCTGCTGGAAGAGGCGCTGGACGAGGGTTTCCTCGGTATGTCCAGCATGTGCCTGAAGTGGGACAAGATTGATGGCGACCGCGAATGGTCCAAGAGTTTGCCTAGCACCTACGCGCGCTGGAGCGAGATGCGTCGCCTGAACAAGCACCTGCGCCGTCGTGGCCGGGTGCACCAGGGCGCGCCGAACGCGGCAAACCCCCTGCAGATCTTCCAGTATCTGGAACAGGCCGTCGGGCTGCTGCGCAAGCCGCTGAAAACCACACTGATCTCCATGCTTGACCTCAAGGGTAATCGCACAATGGCGCCTCTGGCGGGTTTGGCGGCCCGGATGACCAACCTGCTCGGTGGGGACTTCCGTTGGCAGGTACTGCCCACGCCGTTTGCGATCTACGCCGATGGAATCGATCACGTGGTCTTTGAGGAGTTCGGTGCTGGCGAGATGGCGCGTAACCTCAAGACTGAAGTCGAGCAGAACGCGCTGTTTCAGGACGAAGCGTATCGCCGCCAGTTCCGCAAGTTCTACGCGGAGAAGTTTTCACCGCGCGTATGGCAGCGCGATTTCGGCGACGCGATCATTCTGGATTGCCCTGAGCCGAGCTATGTTGGCCGGGACTTCGCCGATATCGCCAAAGAGAAGGGCGTACACGTTGTCGACCTGTTCCTGGATCTGATGGTCGAGTACGGTCGCAAGCTGCGCTGGTTTACGGTGCTTGGCAATGACCGTCGCGACAAGTTGCGTCGGATGGTGAGCAACCCCGATACCCTGATTACCTTCTCAGATGCCGGCGCTCATATTCGCAACATGTCGTTCTACAACCTGCCACTGCGCTTCCTGCAATTGATCAAGCAGTCGATTGACGAGGGCAAGCCGGTGATGACGATGGAGCGCGCAGTGCATCGCCTGACCGGCGAGCAGGCGCGCTGGCTGGGTGTTGATGCCGGTACGCTGCGCGTTGGGGACCGCGCTGATGTGGTGGTGATCGATCCGGCACATCTGGATCAGCAGTTGGATGCTCAGTGTTGGGCAGACATGGAGGGCTTCAATATGGAGCGCATGGTTAACCGCAATCCCGGAATCGTCCGCAACGTGCTGATCAATGGGAAGGTCTCGGTGGAGGGCGGTGAGCCTGTGGCAGAGCTTGGCAAGATGCAGGGCTACGGCAAGTTCCTGCGCGCGGGGGAGTGTACCTACGCTTGAGTGCGGTGCCCGGCCCGGTATACCCGGTGCCGGGCAGAGCCTGGTCAGTTCGCGGTCTGGGCCTGCTGCAGATAGTCAGTTGCCAGCATGCTCAGTGCACGCACGCCGGTAACCAGCGCCGCATCATCAATCACGAACTCAGGCGAGTGGTTGGGCGCCGCTTTACCCATCTGCTCCATCGGCGTTACGCCCAGAAAGACGAATAGCCCCGGCGCTTCATTGGCGTAGAACGAGAAGTCCTCGGCGCCCGTCACCATCGGCGAGACCACCACACGATCATGCGCAGCACGACGCAGCGTGGGGACCATGCGCTCGGTCAGCGCTGGATTGTTGGTCGTGGTCAGGTAGCTGTCGATGATCTTCACATCGGCGCTGGCGCCAGCTGCTTCGGCGATGCCTTTGGCCGTGCGTTCGATACGCTGGTTGACCTGTTGCTGCACGTCATCGCCAAAGGTACGCACCGTCCCGGTCATGACGACTTCGTCTGGAATGATGTTGTGGCGGGTACCGCCATTGATGGTGCCGATCGTGACCACCGCAGGGGCTGGCATGATATTGGTCTGGCGGCTGACCACGGTTTGCAGGCCGTTGATGATCTGTGCGCTGGTGACGATCGGGTCGATGCCATCCCATGGCTGGGCGCCGTGCGTCTGCTTGCCGTGTACGCGGATATGCAGATCGGCGGAGCTGGCCATTACCGGGCCGCTGCGGTAGCCAATCAGACCCGTTGGCAGCGCGGAGCTGACGTGCAGGCCAAACACCGCTGCAACCTCCGGGTTCTTCATCACGCCTGCTTCAACCATCTGCCGTGCGCCGAACTGTCGCTCCCCGTCATAGGCGTAGTCACTCGGGCCTTCTTCCGCTGGCTGGAAGATGAATTTCACGCTGCCAGGCAGATCTGCCTTCACGCTGGCCAGTACTTCCGCGGTTGCCATCAGAATGGCGACGTGGGCGTCATGGCCGCAGGCATGCATGACTGGACGTTCTTCACCCAGATACTGCTGACGCGCTTCAGATGCGAAGGGCAGGCCGGTCGCCTCCAATACTGGCAGCGCATCCATGTCGGCCCGCAGGGCAACTACGGGGCCTGGCTTGCCGCCTTTCAGCAACCCGACGACGCCGGTGGTTCCGACGCCAGTCTGAACTTCCATACCCAGCTTGCGCAGGTGCTCGGCGATCAGGGCGGCGGTGCGCTGCTCCTGATTGCCCAGTTCAGGGTGCTGGTGGATGTCGTGACGCCAGGCGACGGCTTTGGGCTGAATGGCCTCAGCGCTGGTCGCCAGGCGCTCATCGAGTGAGTCGTCAGCGGCGTTGGCTGCCAGAGCCAAGGGCAGGAGCAGGGTGGGAAGCAGGGTGTAGCGGCGCATGGATGCGTCCTCTTGTTTTGGTTGTTATTGCTATTTCAGGTGCAAGGCGTGAGCGCAGCTGGCTCGGTGAGCAGCCGAACCAGAGGCGGAATTGGCGGTAGAACTGACTGGTCTGGCGATAGCCAAGCAGTAGCGCGAGGGTATCGTCGGCATGCTCACTTGGCAGGTACTCAAGACAGCGCTGCTGGCGTACGCCACCCAACAATTCGCTGAACGGGCGCTGCTCGGCGGTGAGGCGGCGTTGCAGGGTGCGTGGCGCAACGGCCAGCAGACTCGCGCAGCGGGCCAGGCGCGGTTCGCCACGGGCCAGCAGAGCGCTGAGCAGTAATTCGACCGACTCACTCCAGCAGTGGTTGGCTGAACCGCGGATCAGACGCCGCTCACGGCGTGCCAGACGGGTAATGTTTGGTTGACTGGTATTTAGCGCGCGGGCCAGTTCCATGGCCGGAAAACGCAGTTCCAGTCGCTGCTCACCATCGAGCTGTGCAACCGGAATGCGCAGCAGCCGGCGGGCAGCGTGCAGGCAATCGTCGGACAGTCCGGCCAGCCCTGCCTGAGGTTGCTGCAGACCCAGACCCTGGCAGGTACGCAGTACGCCATAGAGGGCGGCCAGCAGCTGTTGGCTGCTGGCGTTTGCTTGTGGGTTGGGGGTAACGATGACAGCAGCCTGCGGGCCTTCATGGCTCAGAGTCAGATACGCCAGATCGCTGTGTTGCTGGAAATAGCGACGACTAAGGCAAATTGCCTCGCGCAGTGTACGGGCGTTGCCCAGATAGGTTGTGGCCAGAAAACGCGGGGTGTAGTTGAGAAAACTGAACGCGTGCACCAGCAGCCAGGGTTCATGCTGTTCCACACTGAGCTCGTCCAGCAGCTCGGCAATCGCCGCGAGCGGCACGCGGCTGCCGTAGCCGTGGCCGAGCAGTTGATGCCGCTGTAACGCCGGCTGCAGCGTTGCTGGCGGCACACACTGTCCAAGACCCTTGATGATCTTGTCCAGATGCTCGGCTGACGCGCTGGGAACTGACGTTGGTGTCACGGGCAGGAACCGGTTGGATTGCGTTGCCCCAGTGTCGTCAGCTTGCGCAGCGACCACAAGTGCGGATCACGCCATCCTGCAAGCCGGTTTTTAGGCGAGTTGATAGCGGTCAGGCTCTGTTTGCCGGACGCGCTCACGGGCGATCAGTTCCTGCAGATGCTGACTGATGGTTCGTCGCTCGGCACCTTCGACCCAGGCGGCGTCGTAACCCGGCGGGTAGAGCAGGCGCTGTTCTACCAGTTCAGCCAGTGTACGGGGGCCGTTCTTTAGCATGCCGCAGAGTTTCTGTTCGCGCTCATCGAGCTTGCCGGTAAAGGTCGCAAGGTCTCGCAGAAAGTGCTCGCGGTCGGTGTAGATGCCGCGATGGTGCGACGTAACCCAGACCTTGGCGGGGATCTGCGCGACCGCTTCCAGACTGCGGCGAAAGTCCGCAAGGTTGGAGCAGGCGTCGCCGTAGTAGGGGCCAAAGCCGGTGAGGTCGATGTCACCAATGAACAGCACATCTTCAGGCTCGATCAGCAGCGCGCAGTGGCCTGCGGTGTGGCCCGGCAGGTGGAAGGCGGTGATGCGGTTGCTACCCAGATCCCAGACCGCGCCGTCCTCATAGCCGATGGCGTCCGGGCGTGGGGTGTAATGGAATTTGCGTTCGAAGTTGGCGCGCATCTCGGCTGCCTGGCGCGGGTCCATGTCGCCGTAGGCCGCCATCATGCCCGCCCAGCTTTGCACCGTCGGCAAGTCGTTGACATGGGCGTGGACCGGCGCATTGGGCAGTCGATGCAGGCCGGCGATGTGGTCTTCGTGAACGTGCCCGAGCACCACCAGTTCGCTGTCGTCGAAGGCGGCACCGATATGGTTGGAGACCAGCGGGGTATCGAACGCGGCGCGGGTCTCGCTGCCGCGAATCAGCACCTGGTTACCGTCCGGATACTTGCCGCTGCGCTCGCCAAAGTAGATGGACACGCGACCGAAGTCGCGCTGGCTGACGGGGTGGCGGGCGTGTTCTTGAGCAGGCATGTGGGCGTCCATTTCGGGGGCACGCGGCAACGGCGGGCGATTGTTGTTGGACGTCCTTGTTACGGCAAGCGGCGCCGCCGCGTCAAGTTTGCTGGCGCTGGTAATCCGGGAATACCGCCTTGCGAATAATCGCGTGCACGCCAAGGTTGCCGTCCACCACCTGAGTGATACCAAAGTCCACCGCGACCGAGATCAGGGAGATGGCTTCGTCTTCGCTGAGCGCGTGTTCGGTCATCAGGTAGTTGCGGGTCTTGCGGAAGGCGTCGCGCATCGCCGCTTCCAGCGAGGAGCTTTTATACACCTGCGTCTGCGCGCCGGGGCCGAGTTCGCTCTGGTAGTCGGCAAAGCTCATGCCCTGCAGCACCCACTCGTTGTCGGTCTCCAGAAACGGGTGGCTGAGGTTGCCGAGAAACTGTCCTTCCAGATCGCGCTGCTTGTGCAGCACCAGCTGAAATACGCCAGTCAGCGAGCACTCAATGGCAGTGCCGCACAGCTCCGAATCCCCTTGCGAGGCGTGCGGGTCGCCGACCGAGAACAGCGCGCCAGCGACTGACACCGGCAGGAACAGACGGGCACCTTTGCCAGCGCGCCAGTTGTCCATATTGCCGCCGAAGTAGCTGGGCGGGATGGAGTCGACCATGCCGGACTCGCGCGGTGCGACGGCCATAACGCCAAAGTGCGGGCGCACCGGAATCTGCGCCTTTGCCAGCACGCCAAACTGCTTGTCGATGGTGCTGTGGTCAACCGGTACGCCCGGATAGTCGATGGTCGGATGCACCACGCCGAACGGGTCGGTCTGCGGTGTCCAGCGGAAGCTGTAAACCGCCTTGGCGTGGGGTGGCTGCGTGTGCTGATGCACCTCGTACACGGTGACCACTTCTCGCTTGCGCGGCTCGGTCAGCAGGTCGTCGTACTGAAAGCCCCACCAGGTCGCGGCGTTGCTGCCGAAGTGGCGGCCTTCGTGTTCGGGGTGGCAGCTGGGCCGCGGCAGAATATCCAGAATGCGCACTTCCAGCACGTCGCCGGGTTCGGCATCGCGCACGTACACAGGGCCAGTGCAGATATGCACGCCAAAGCCCTCACCGCAGCCGCGGCCAAAGATGCTGGCGTCGGCCGGGCCGGCTCCACGGCGGTCGACATTCTTCTTGTCGCGGGTCCAGTGAAAGACGCTTTCGGCGCCGGGGTCGCCAGCGACCATCCGTTCGCAGTCGTCGGTGGCGTGCTGAGACAGAGTCTCGATAGTGACGATGTCGCCGGAGCGCACGCTCAGCGCTGGCTTGATATCGCGGCTGAAGTAGCCCCAGTGCACGGTTTTGTCAGAGGCAGGCAGGTAATACTGGCTTGCCCCGGCAAAGCGGTTTTCGTTGGCCGGCAACGGATGTCGCTTGGGCGCAAGCCGCAGTGACTGGGCGTAGCGGGCGTGCTCATCCAGCACCTCGACGAAGGAGCGGCGGTGCTTCTGCAGGTCGTCTTCACGCTGTTCCTGCGCCGGGTTGACCGACGAGCGCACCGCCGGCGCCACCTGTGGGCGGCCGCGCTGCAGCTGTGCCTGCAGATCGCTGGGTGGCGCGGCCCGATAGGCCTTGGGCGACATGCCGACGTACTGGGAAAAGCTGCGACTGAAGTTGGCCGCATCGTTAAAACCCCAGCGATAACACAGCTGGGCAATACTGAACTGCGCCAGCGCCGGGTTGGCCAGATCCAGACAGCAGTGCTGAATGCGCCGGCCCTTGAGGTATTCACTGAAGGTGGTGCCGCTGTTCTTGAACAGCTTTTGCACGTAGCGCGCTGAAAGGCCTTCCTGCTCGGCAATCTGCTCGATGTTCAGCTCCGGGTCTTCCAGCCGGGCGTCGATGGTACGGCAGACCCGGCGCAGGTGCGCCAGCTGCACGTCGGTGGTCTCGTCGCTGTTGCTGGTTTGCGGCTGCGACAGGCTGGCAACCAGCAACTCGCTCAGGGTGGCTTCCAGCGCAGGCAACTCGATGCTGTCGAGGTGCTGCAGCTGCTCGGCCAGCGATTCGAACATGCGCAGACACAGGGCGCCCATGCCGCGGGTTGCGCTGATTCGATTGGCTGACAGCTGGCCGTTACGCACCAGACGCAGCAGAAAACTTGAGGATTCGAGACGCACCAACATGGCGCGAAAGTCGGTCTGCAGCACCAGCTGCCAATGCTGGGCTGGGTCAAGCAGCATGATGTCGCCGGGTGCCAGCGCCAGTGGCTGGTCACTGGCGAGCAGGTGGGCGCTGCCGCTGAGCAGCGCGACGACCAGTACCGAATTACGACTGCTGCCGGGGTTGGCTGGCAGCGGCGTGAAACTTTGTGGTGCAGCGTTCATGTGAACGAACACCGAGCTGTGCGCCGAGGCGCACAGGGCTACATGATCCTTGTTGTCCCGCAGGGCGGGCGCGGCGACGCGGCTGGCCAGGCCAACCTGGGTGAGCATGTCATTCCAGGCTGGCTGGCGCAGCGCCGCTGGCACACTGTTGGCAGAGAAGCGCTTGAGATCGGTCACGTGGGTGTCCGTTGTATCTGGGGTGTTCCCCTGCGCAGCAAGTGTTGTGCCATTGGTTTAGCTCCGGCGGGCCGGGAACATCGACTTCTTCAGTACCGCGTGCACGCCCCAGTTACCGTCCACTACCTGGGTGATACCGAAATCCACCGCGACTGACATCAGCGAGATGGCCTCATCCTCGCCCAGGTTCTGCGTGGTCATCAGGAAGTGGCGCATCTTGTGGAAGGCGTCGCGCATGGCCAGATCAACCGAGGATTTGCTGTAGATGTCGTTCTGCGCGTTCGGGCCCAGTTCCGCCAGGTAGTTGGCATAGCTGAAGCCGTGCAGTACCCAGTCGTCCTGGGTTTCCAGCAGCGGGTAGTTCAGCTCGGCCAGCGCGGTGCCGGGCAGGTCTGCCTTCTTGTGCAGGATGAACTGGAAGGTGCCGGTCAGAGAGCACTCGATGGCGGTGCCGCACATCTCCGAGTCACCTTGCGAGGCATGGGGGTCTCCGACCGAGAAGTTGGCCCCTTCCACCGCCACCGGAAAGTAGATCTTGGCACCCTTGCCGATACGCCAGTTGTCGATGTTGCCGCCGGTGTGGTTGGGCGGAATCGTGCTGACCATGTCGACTTCGGCCGGCGCCACGCCGATGGTGCCGAAGTGCGGACGGATCGGAATACGGATGTCGCGCAGGATGTTCTCGTTGTGGGTCACGGTCGAGTGATTGACCGGAATGCCCGGGTAGTCGATGGTCGGATGCACCACGCCGAACGGGTCGGTCTGCGGGGTCCAGCGGAAGTTGTAGACCGCCTGCGCCCAGTTGCGCTCGCCAGTAGCGTCGACTTCGTAAATGGTGACGACCTCGCGCTTTTTCGGCTCGCTGAGCAGGTCACCGTACTGAAAGCCCCAGTTGGCGGCCGCGTTGCTGCCGAACGACTTGCCCTTGAAGGAGGGGTTACCGCTCGGACGCGCGACGACGTCCGCAATGCGCACTTCCAGAATGTCACCGGGCTGTGCGCCCTTGATGCGCACCGGGCCGGTACAGATGTGTACACCGGCGCCGCCACCCGCGCCGATGGCTGCGTCCATCGGGCCTGCGCCGCGGCGATCTACGCCCTTGCGCTTGGCGTCCCAATAGAACACCGCTTCGGCACCCGGATCGCCTTTGACCATACGATCGGCGTCGTCGTTGGCGTGGTGGGTGAGGGTTTCCATGGTGACGTAGTCACCGGATTCGATTTCCAGAACCGGCTTGGCGACCTTGCTGAAATAACCCCAGAGCACGGTGTCCGGGGTGGCCGGGATGTAATAGTGGCGTGGGCCGGGCGCGTCTGGGTCACTGCCGGTAAGGCCACTGGCAGCCTGCGCCATCGGCGTCATGCCAATCCCCATCGCACCGAGCCCTATGGCTCCGCCGCCGACCAGGGTGTTGCGCAAGAAGGAGCGGCGCGCGGTGTCAAACTCCTCCAGCACGTCCTTGCGGTTTTCTTCGGTGATGCCGTGGGTGCAGCCCGGTGTACAGATGTGATCGCTCATGTTGGTTCCCCATGTCGTAGGTCGACCGCTCTAGCCTGCGGCCTCTGCACGGATTATGTGACGGCAGGGAAAACCACTCTTGTCAGCAGGCGCACTAATCCTTGTCGAGCAGCCGCTGGGCGGCGTTTACGCTCGGTTGTTCGTGTCGGGGAAACCAGTAGAATGCGCCGTTCGCATTTTTCTTGTCTGTTGCTGGAGTTGCTGCATGTCCAACCTGATCACCCCGCCGGCGCGTCTGGCGCCGCTGTGTCTGGCCTGCCTGCTGGGCTCACCTGCGTTTGCGCTGGCAGAAGAAGTCACTGAACTGGATGCCGTCACGGTAACCGGTAAAAAGTTTGATGCGGTTGTCAGCGCGCGTGAGGAGCTGACTAAGGTGCCGGGTGGCACCAACGTGGTCGGCATGCGGCAGGTCGAGCAGGGGCGGGTGGCTGGCGTGGCCGACGTGCTGGCCTACCAGCCGGGCGTATATGCCCAGTCACCGGGTAACGAGGGCGTGAAGATCAGCATTCGTGGTTCTGGCATCAACCGTGGGCCGGGTGCGCATGCGTCCGGCAACCATATTCTTCTGGACGGTCTGCCACTGACCGGGTCTGGTGGTACGCCCTACGAGCTGCTGGAACCGCTGTGGCTGAACCGTGCAGAAGTGCTGCGCGGTGCCAACGGGTTTGAGCGCGGTGCGCTGGCGCTCGGCGGGGCGGTGGACTACATCACCCGCAGCGGCTTTGATGCGCCGCGTCTGCAGCTGCGCATGGAGGCGGGCAGCGACGGCTACCTCAAGCGCCACATCGCGTCCGGTCAGGTGATCGGTGATCTGGATTACTACATCGGCGTGACTGATCTGCACTACGACGGCCAGCAGGATCACGCCGCCGGTAGCGGTAAGGGCGTGGTCGCCAACGTCGGCCTGCAGCTGACACCGGATCTGGAGACGCGCTTCTACCTCCGCTACCGGGAAACCGAGCATCAGACGCCGGGTCGCCTGACCCAATCGCAGATCGACGACGACCCGACTCAGGCCAACGCTGGCAACATCGGCCGCGATGCCAAGCGTGAGCAGCCGGGCAGTACCTGGCTGGCAAACAAGACCACGCTGCGCCTGGATGACGTCAGCACGCTGGAAATGGGGCTGGTTTATCACCACTACCCGATGGACCTGATGGAAAGCCCGTATCGCATTCGGGTGGATTACAGCGATGTCAGCGCGACGCTGAACTACAAGCGCGAACACGAGCTGTTTGGCCTGAACTCAAACACCACCGTCGGCTGGCGCACCACCACCAATCTGCCCAGCAGCGATGCGAAGGAGAACGCATACCAGCCGCTTAATGCCAGCGGCACGATCTACCCGGTCGGTACGCTGATGCGCGAGTACACCCATCAGGGCTCGGACAACGTATTGCATGTCAGCAACGAGTTGGAGCTGGCTCCACGCCTTTGGCTGAGCAGCGGGCTGGCGCTGATCTATACCCAGCGTGAGGTCGAGGTGACCTGGCCGGATACCGATGAGAAGCTCAACGAAGGGACCTGGGATTACGCCCCGCGCTTGGGCCTGCGTTATCAGCTGGAATCCGGCACCGAGGTCTACGGCAACCTCTCCCGTTCCGTAGAGCCGCCGCACCCGTGGTCGATGATCTGGGGTTCGCCGACCCGTTTCCCGGCCAGCAATCAGCCCTGGAGCAACCGCCAGAGCACGCCGGTCAGCCTGGATAACCAGACTGCGACGACCTTTGAAGTCGGCGCCCGTGGTGATTCGGTCGTCGGCCTGTGGGATCTGGCCTGGTATTACTCGCGGGTCAATCACGAGCTGCTGACCATCGAGATCGAGCCCAACATCTTTGCCGAATCCAATGCCAGCGCCACCGTGCACCAAGGCATTGAAGCCGGACTGACCAGCACCCTGTGGCAGGGCGATGAGCTGGGCGCGCTGGCGCTGCGTCAGGCGTATACCTTCAGTGACTTACATTACCGTGATGACGACACCTTTGGCAGCAATGCGCTGCCCGGTTTGCCGCGTCACTACTACCAGGGCGAGCTGCGCTATCAGCACCCGGCGGGCGTCTACGTGGGGCTGAATACCCAGTACGCATCCAAGGTGCCGGTGGATTACGCCAACTCCTGGAATGCCGATACCTACACCATTTTTGGTGCCACGCTGGGTTACGACGCGCCCGAGGGTGACTGGCAGGCGTGGCTGGATCTGCGCAACCTGACCGACGAGCACTACGCGGCGACCGTGACCCCTGGCTATAACGACAATGGCGCAGAAGCGGCGCGCCTGACGCCGGGTGAAGGGTTTGGCGTCTACACCGGCTTCTCCTGGAGTTGGCTGTAAGGGCTGGAGAGGGAGGGCCTACCGCTCATCCCCTCGGGTTGGAACCTCGGCGCGGCTCTGCTTGACTGATTCAGTGAATAACACGCTGATTCAGTCAGGAGGTTCGCATGTCATTTGATCAACGCCACCCGGGCGAAAACAACCTGCCGCATCTGCCGTTGCCAGAGCTGGACCCGCCGCATAGCCATTGGGAGGGGCCGCTTGAAAGCGAAGAGCTGAACGAGCTGGATGCGGGCGAGGTCTACCGCATGCTGCACGACGAGGAGTAGCCGACGGCGCTGGCACCCTCTTCAGAGTGTCAGCGCAACCGCATCGGCCAGCCCTTGCAACGGCACTGGTTTGCTCAGATGGTAGCCCTGAACCATATCGCAGCCCAGCGCGCGTAAAGTCGCCAACTGCTCTGCGGACTCCACACCCTCGGCGATTACCTGCAGGTCCAATTTGTGGGCGAGCAGGGTAATTGCCTCGACAATGGCCAGATCGTTGGGGTCGGCGGGCAGCCCTGAGACGAAGGTTCGGTCAATTTTCAACACATGCAGCGGCAGGCGCTTTAGGTAGGCCAATGAGCAGTAGCCCGTGCCGAAGTCATCAATGGCCACCGTCACGCCGAGCGCGTGCAGCGACTCTAGCGTCTTGCGGGATGCGTCCAGGTCGCTGATCAGCATTTGTTCGGTGATTTCCAGTTCGAGCTGCTGCGCAGGCAAGCCGCTGTCTTGCAACACCTGCGCTACCTGTTCGGCCAGACGGCGGGAGAGGAACTGCCGCGCAGACAGGTTGACCGATACGCGAGGAGACTGCCCATGTGTGGCCTGCAGGTGGAGCATATCCGCGCAGGCTTGGCGCAGGACCCACAGCCCGACCTCGTTGATCAGCCCGGTTTCTTCCAGCAAGGGAATGAAGTCATTTGGGGCTACCAGCCCGTGTTTGGGGTGGTTCCAGCGGATCAGGGCTTCAACCCCGGTTACTTTGCCGCTCTGCAGGTCTGCCTGGGGCTGGTAGTGCAGCACGAATTCGTTGCGCTCCAAAGCATGGTGAAGCTCTGACTCCAGTGTGAGCAGACGTTGCTGGCGCGCGTTCATCGCTGGAGCGTAGAAGTGGAAGGCGCGGCCGCCGATTGCCTTGCTCTGGTACATGGCCGAATCGGCGTTGCGCAGCAGGGTCTCGACGGTGTCCCCATCGCTTGGATAGACCGCAATGCCCGCGCTGAAACTGACGAAAATGTCCTGCTGGGCGATGCGCACGGGCTGCTCGAAGGCCCGTTTCAGCTTGTCCAGAATGGCCGGGATGGCGTCGGCGTCCTGCAGGTCACTGGCGACGATGACGAATTCGTCGCCGCCGTAGCGCGCGAGAATATCGTTGGGGCGAATGTAGCGGCCAAGACGCACGCTGACCTGTTGCAGCAACTGATCGCCGACGCTGTGGCCGAGACTGTCGTTGACCCGCTTGAAATTGTCCATGTCGAGGAAAATGACGGCGGTAAGGCAGCCCAGTCGGGTAGAACGGTTCATCTCGGTCTGCAGTTGTTCGGCGAGCAGAATACGGTTCGCCAGTCCGGTCAGGGTATCGTGGGTGGCCTGATGCTGCAGTTCGGCTTCGAACTGTTTGCGCTCGCTGATGTTACGCGCGATGGTCGAGAAGTAGGCGGTTCGCCCGGTCTGGTCGCGGTGCGCCATGATTACCTGGTGCAGGTAAATATCGTGTCCATCGGAGGCCTTGAGCATTGATTCGCGCTCCCACACACCGTGCTTTTCCGCCTGCCCCAACGCGCCGCGAATCAACTCCTGGGCCGCCCGCATCGCTGAGCGCGCGGGTTGGTCGGTGGCCAGCAGGTGGTGTCCGGCCTTGTTCAGGTAGACAACGGTGCCTTCTGCGTTGGCGATCGCAACAACGTCTGTGGTGGCCTCAAGAATGGCATTCAGCCGCGCCCGGTCTTCGTCGGCATGCATCCGCTCGGTAATGTCGCGCCCGGTGGAGACAAAGTGGGTGATCTGCCCTGCGGGGTTAACCAGTGGTGTGATGACCTTCTCTTCAAAGAACGTCGCGCCATTTTGTTTCCGATTGATCAGTGTGCCGCGGTAGACCTGCTTGCTGAGGATGGTTTGCCACAGTTCCGAGTAGGCCGAAGGGTCCTGTTCTGCGGCCTTGAGCAGGGCCGGTGTGCGGCCTGCGGCGTCGTCAGCGTTATATCCGGTCATCTGCTCGAATGCGGGGTTCACGTATTCGAATTCACCGTCGCGGTTGGTGATGAAAATGCTGTCTGCGGCCTGTTCCACTGCCTGGGAAAGCTTGCGCAGGACATCTTGGGCTGCTCTGTGTTGCTTTTGCAGCGACTGTTCAGCGATGGCGCGCTCCACGGCAGGCGTCAGGCGGGTGAGGTCGTGCTTGACGATGAAATCCTGCGCACCGGCCTTGATCGCTGCCACCGCGGCTTTCTCGCCAAGGGTGCCGGAGACGAAGACAAAGGGCAGGTCGGGATCCAGTTCGCGTACCACCCGCAGGGCATTGGCGCCATCGAAAAGGGGCATGGTGTAGTCAGACAGCACGACGTCCCATTCGCTGGCAGCGAGACGTTCTCGCAGGTCTGGCTCGGTCTCTACGCGGTCCCAATGGATCTCGCAACCGTGGGTTTCAAGGTGGTTGATGATCAGCAGTGCGTCGTCTTCGTTGTCCTCCAGCATGAGGACTTTCCAATTGTTACCGTGGGCGTCCTGGCTCATGTTGTTGCTCCGTTCAGGTATCTATTGCGGGCTGGTTAAGCCCAAGCCAATAGCTTCCCAGCTGGCTGGCAACACTGACGAACTCCTCAAAGTCTACGGGTTTGCGCACGTAGCTGTTGGCGCCAGACTCGTAGGCATGCAGGCGGTCGGTCTGCTCAAGCGAGGAGGTCAGTATCACCACCGGGACCAGCCGGGTACTGTCGTTGGTTCGCAATTGGCGCAAAACTTCGAGTCCGTTGAGCTTGGGAAGGTTCAAATCCAGCAGGATCAGCGCCGGCGGCGGCTGCGGCACATCAGTCGCGCCGAACAGCCGATCCAGCGCCTGTTCACCGTCCTCGGCGATGATGACGGGGTTGCTGATGGCATTGGTTTTGAGCGCGTGCAGCATCAGTGCGATGTCGTCCGGGTTATCTTCCACCAGCAGAATTGGTTGCTCGATCAAGACTCAGTCTCCAGGCGTTTGAACTGCAGGTAGAAGGTCGCTCCTTGCCCTACGACGGACTCTGCCCAGACGCGGCCGCCGAGTTTGCTCATGATGCGGCCGATCGAGGCCAGACCGATGCCGGTACCGGGAAAGTCGCGTGCACTGTGCAGCCGCTGAAAGGGGGTGAACAGCTTGTCAGCATAGCTCATGTCAAAGCCGACACCGTTGTCCCTGACGTAAATGATGTCTTCCTGCTGTTCGGCCAGCCGGCCGACCTCGATGCGCGGATTTTCGGTTGTGCCGGTGAACTTGAAGGCGTTGCTCAGGAGGTTCTCCAAGGCGACCTGCAGCAATGCCGGGTCAGCCGACACCCGCAGGTTCGGCTCGATGCTGACCTCAATGCTGCGCTCTGGATGGCTTTCGCGCAGCCGCTCGACCACGCCTGTGGCCATACGGGTGAGGTCGAGGTTGGCCAGGGTGACGTCGGCCCGGGTGACGCGGGCGAGCATCAACAGGTCGTCAATCAGCTTGCTCATGTTCTGAGCGGCCTTGCGAATGCGGTTGAAATAGTCGTCGTCCTGAGCGCTGAGCTGACCTTCAAGACTGCCTTGCAGGATCTTGCTGAAGCCGTCAATCGCCCGGAGCGGGGCACGCAGGTCGTGGGATACCGAGTAGCTGAAGGCCTCCAGCTCTCGGTTGACTGCCTGCAGCTCGGTATTCTGCCGCGCCAGCCCCTCGTTCAACTGGCGAATCTTGCGCTCGGCGGCGCGACGTTCGGTTGCATCGCGAATGGCGCAGAAGACCAGTTGCCCATCGGGTGTGTGGATCGGACTAAGACTGATCTCGACCGGCAGCTGGCTGCCGTCCTTGCGCTGCGCACTGAGGCTCAGGCCCATACCCATGGGCCTTGGCTGAGCCTCTCTGACGTAGCCCTCCCGGTGCTTGACGTGACGCTTGGCAGCCTGGGTCGGGATCAGCACCTCGACCTTCTGCCCAAGCAGCTCCTGCTGGGAGTAGTCGAACATGACCATGGCCTGTTCATTGAGCAGCGTTATGTTGCCGTTGGAGTCAGTGATGACGATGGCGTCAGGTGCGGCTTCGATCATCGCCCGGAACAGGGACTCGCTGCTGATCAGGCTGGATTCACTGGCCCGTCGCTGGGCAACGGCGCGTGCGAGCAGCAGCGCCAGCAAGGCCAGCAACAGGATGATGAAACAGGCTGCTTGCCAGAACGCCAGGCGAGCGGGGAGGTTGGCGCCGTCGAGTTGAGCGTCGGTCAGCTGCGAGACGAGATACAGGGTGCCGAGTGATTCGCTTAGCGGAGCATCGCTGCGCGGATCGAAATCAACGCTGGCGAAGCGGTAGCTGGCGCTGTCAGTCTGCGCGGCTCCCTCACTGTCGGCCCTGATCATCTGGCTCCACAGCGTGACCTGCTGCTGCGACAGGTTGGCGTTGCTGCGCTCGGGGAGCATGAACCCCCAGGTCTGCTCTGCCGAATCACCCTTGAGCCAGTAGCCGTTGGCGTTGACCAGCCACAGTGATGCGCCGTTCGGCTTATCCAGCTCGGCCAGTGCATCGAGCAGGCCTTGGCCGCGATAATTGATGACCAGCAGGGCGCTGGTGTTGCCATCGACATCGGCAATCGGGGTGGCAATGCGAATGGTGGGTTGGAACGGGCGCTGGATATCGCCGTGCTCCATGTTCAGGTCAAATGGTGAGAGGTACACGCTCCCCGCTGGCTGAGCCAATCCCAGCTGGAAGTAGTAGCGGTGGCTCTTGTCCTGCAGCTTGCTGGCCGGGATGACCTGCGGCTGGCCGTCAAGCAGCTGGACCCGTACTTGCTCCTGGCCTGCAATGTCGAGCAGGCGAATCTGATAATACTGGCCGTGGTATTGCTGAAAGGTGGTGAAGGTAGCAGCAGCTTGCTCCGGGGTATCGAGCAACTGGAGCTGGCCTGCGAGGTAGAGAATATCGGCCTGAATGCCGTTCAGCCGGTCACTCAGCAAGCTTTTGGCCGCCTGTACCTGTGCCTTCTGTTCAAGCGCCGCTGCCTCACGCAAGCCGACGCGGTGGTTATGCAGAAGCGCCGCCGTTACCGCGACGGTAAGCAGGGTGAGGGGCAGCCAAATCAGGAAAAAGTACAGCAGTACGTTTCTGCCCGGTGGCGAGTTGACTGGCATTGTGTCGTCGTCCTTGTGGCACGGTGATACCGTTCTCGACGGTCAGGACCTCAGTATAGGCGCCGTCCGGTTTTGTGTTATTTCAATCGCGGGTCAGCTCGGCACGAAACAGCATCTCCAGTCGCAGGCTGATCGCCCAGCGGGGCTTGAAGTCCGCCTCGCGCGGGAAGTGCAGTTCCGGCACGACGTCCCAGAACAGGTACTGCCGGTGTATGTCGCGGCGGTAGTCCGCCTGCAGATAGTAGTTGTTCATGCGTGGATTCGACCCGCTGTTGCCAACCATGACGGCGGCATAGCGAATGGCGCTGCGCTTGCCGAGCACCTTGTTGAGTTGCGCGCTCTGCGAGAACTCCAGGGTGTCGTAGTCTTCCTGCCACTGCAGTTGGCTGATGAAACGCAGATGCCGGATGCTATCCAGCGGGCGGCCGATATCCCAGCGCGAGCGGGCGGAGTAGCCGTCGTGCTCAAACCAGGAGGCGCGGTTGTAGCTGGACAGCTGCCACGGCCCATCACCGAGTTGCCACAGCCGTTCGGCGCTGTAGCGCAGGTAGGGGTTAACCGGCCAGTGCAGTTTGACGCCCGCGCCGAGGCGGGTCTGCCAGCCTTCGCGTTTGTCGCGGCTACCCAGCCTGCTGAGGCCCGCAACGGTGTTGCCCAGGTCATCGGTGTCGTTACGCAGTCGCTCGGCGCCTTGTTCTTCCAGGGTGCCGCGGCTTTCCTCCGGGTCACTTTCGATGATCAGCCGTAGCCGTTCTTCGGTGGTAGGCACATCGAGCTTGAAGCGGATGCCCGGATCAATGTCGAAGTCCTCCGACTCGGCCCAGTCAAAGTCGGTACTGAGGCGCAGGTAGGACTCGTTGTCGACGCTGTCGCTGTCGATGGTGCCGAAAAAACCGTCGATATTGCGTGCGGTGTTGTCGACCCAGCGGGTGACGCTGTCGTGGATGGGAGTGACGGTGTCGATGGCCCAGGGGGCCAGATCGGAGTCGTCGTTCTGATCGGCAGTTGCGGTGCTGGCAGTCAACAGCAACATCAACGCAAAGAGATGTCTGCTCATGCTGTTTCTCCTTTCCCCGTAGCAGAGTATAGCCGCTTGAACTGATGGCACCGACGCGGCAAGGGTGTAGACTGCGAGCCTGTAGGGCGCTGTATTCAACGGCGATCCGTTGGGAGGCGTCATGCTGGAGACTGTGCAGGTTCTGATGGTGGTGCTGGTATCGCTTTGGGCGATCCCGGCGCTGTGGTTCCATCGCCCGCGTCGTCTGTGGTTGCGCTATGTGCCGCTGGGCTGCTGGCTGCTGGTCATGGCCGTAGTGCTTAGCCTGACCTCCCGCGGCGAGTTGCTCGACGCGCTGCTGTGTTTTCTTGCTGCTTTCGGCCCCTTGCTGCTGTGGTGGCGGGGCGTGCTGCCCAAAGGCGACTGCGATTGGGCCGATGACATGGCCTACACCACCACAGGCACGGTGGATGGCGACATTCTGCGCCTGCAACGTGTGCGCTGCTTTAACTGGCGCAGTGATCAGGATTACGACATTCGCTGGCAGAGCCGGGAGTATCGACTTTCCACCCTGCAGTCGGTGGATATGCTGTTGTCGTTTTGGGGCCACCGCTCGATCGCTCACATGCTAGTGTCCTTCGGTTTCGCCGATGGCCGCTATTCGACCTGGTCGGTCGAGATTCGCCGCGCCCGCGGTGGTGATTACTCGGCGATTGCAGGCTTCTTCAAGCACTTTGAACTCAACATCGTTGCCAGCGAAGAGCAGGACATCGTCAAGGTCCGCACCAATCATCGGGACGAAGACATGTATCTGTACCGCACCCGATTGACGCCCGCGGCTGGCCGCGCGCTGCTGCTGGGCTATGTCGAGGTCGCCAACCGGCTGGCGGTGGCGCCGCGCTTCTATCACACGCTGCACGCCAACTGCACCAACGTGGTGTTCCGACTGATGCAGCGTATTCGTCCTGATTTGCGCTCTGATATTCGGCTGTTGCTGAGCGGTTTTCTGGACAGCTACGTTTACCACCAGGGCGGCTTGCAGCCGGGCCATTCGCTGTCTGAGTTGAAGCGGCTCGGGCGGATCACCGAACGGGCGAGGGCGGTCACGGACAACGAGGATTTTTCAGCCTGCATCCGCAAGGGCGTGCCGGGCTGTGAGGATGAGCAACAGGCAGGACGCCCGGATCAGGCAGCAGGCGCGACAGCGCCGTTTTGAGGAAAGGAACAGGTATGAAAGTAGGTCTGTTGCAGTGTGATGACGTGAACGAAAGCCTGCTACCCACGCACGGCAACTATCCCGATATGTTTGAACTTGCGCTGCGCAAGCGCTTGCCGCAGATGGACTACCGCATCTATCCCGCGCACCGGGGCGAACTGCCTGCCGACCCGCATGAATGCGATCTCTATGTGATTACCGGCAGCAAGCACGGCGTGTACGAGGAGTTCGAATGGATTCGTGACCTGGAGCGCTTTATTGCCAATTTGTGGGATGCACGCAAACCGCTGGTCGGAGTCTGCTTCGGCCATCAGGTGATGGCGAAGGCGATGGGCGGTGAGGTGAAAAAATCGGATCGTGGCTGGGGCGTGGGTGTCTCTTTCAACCAGATCATCGAACCTAAACCCTGGATGCAGCCGGCGCAGGACAAGGTCGATCTGATCGTCAGCCATCAGGATCAGGTGATCGAACTGCCGCCACAGGCGCAAGTTGTTGCCAGCAGCGACTTCTGCCCCAACTACCTGTTGCAGTATGGCGATCATTTCCTCAGCGTGCAGTGCCACCCCGAGTTCGAGAAGGGCTACTCCGAGGCGCTGATGGATATGCGTAGTCGGGGGTGTACGAATTTTTGTGTAACCGGCTAATGAGCGACACTGTCGCTCCGA
>JAYNRF010000032.1:0-13078 GCA_038114645.1 Pseudomonadaceae bacterium
CGCCGCACCCACGACATGAACACCGCCAACTGGATTCCGGACCTGTTCATGAAGCGCGTGTTCGAAGACGGCCAGTGGACACTGTTCTCACCCTCCGACGTGCCAGACCTGCACGACCTGACCGGCAAGGCGTTTGAAGAACGCTACGAGTACTACGAAGCACTGACCGAATACGGCAAGCTGAAACTGCACAAGAAAGTGCGTGCTGCCGACCTCTGGCGCAAGATGCTCAGCATGCTGTTCGAGACCGGCCACCCGTGGCTGACCTTCAAGGACGCTTGCAACCTGCGCAGCCCGCAGCAGCACGCTGGCGTGGTTCACAGCTCCAACCTGTGCACCGAGATCACCCTGAACACCAGCGCGGACGAAATCGCCGTCTGTAACCTGGGCTCGGTCAACCTGGTCAATCACATCGTCGATGGCAAGCTGGACACCGCCAAGCTGGAGCGCACCGTACGCACAGCGGTACGCATGCTCGATAACGTCATCGACATCAACTACTACTCGGTACCGCAGGCGCGTAACTCCAACCTCAAGCACCGCCCGGTCGGTCTGGGTCTGATGGGCTTCCAGGACGCCCTGTACCTGCAGCACATCGCCTACGGCTCCAACGAAGCCGTGGCGTTCGCAGACCAGTCGATGGAAGCCATCAGCTACTTCGCCATCCAGGCCTCTTGCGATCTGGCCGACGAACGCGGTAGCTACTCCAGCTTCGACGGCTCGCTGTGGTCGCAAGGTATTCTGCCCTACGACTCGCTGGACATCCTCGCGGAGCAGCGCGGCGCCAAGTACATGGAAGTGGACCGCAGCGTCACCCTCGACTGGGAACCGGTGCGCGAGCGGGTCAAGAAAGGCATTCGCAACTCCAACATCATGGCCATCGCGCCGACCGCGACCATCGCCAACATCACCGGTGTATCGCAGTCGATCGAGCCGACGTACCAGAACCTGTACGTCAAATCGAACCTGTCCGGCGAGTTCACCGTGATCAATCCCTATCTGGTGCGCGACCTCAAGGCCCGCGGCATGTGGGACTCGGTCATGGTCAACGACCTCAAGTACTACGACGGCTCCGTACAGCAGATCGATCGCATCCCGGACGACCTCAAGGCGCTGTACGCCACCGCCTTTGAAGTGGAAACCAAGTGGATCGTGGAGGCCGCCAGCCGTCGCCAGAAATGGATCGATCAGGCCCAGTCGCTGAACCTGTACATCTCTGGCGCCAGCGGCAAGAAGCTGGACGTGACCTACCGCATGGCCTGGTTCCGTGGCTTGAAAACCACCTACTACCTGCGTGCCCTGGCCGCCACCAGCACCGAGAAGTCTACCGTCAACACCGGCAAGCTGAACGCCGTCGCCAGCGGTGCGGAAACGGCCCTGAGTGCAGCACCGGCAGGCCCGGCGCCGGTGCCGAAGGCGTGTTCCATTGATGACCCGGACTGCGAGGCCTGCCAATAAAAGCTGGCTGAAAGCTGGAGGCTAGAAGCTGGAAGCAGTCTGCGGCATCGCCCGTAGCTGCTTCCAGATCTCCACCAGCAACAGCGCTCAGGCCGCAGAAAAACAGCGTCATTCCCGCGAAAGCGGGAACCCAGAAAGCCCAATAGCCGCGCCGAGCAGGTAGCTCACACCACTCGCCGCCGCCAAACAGAACAACCTCCAGCTTCAAGCCTCCAGCTTCAAGCTGTCGACCAAAGGGAGACTCCCCATGCTCAGCTGGGACGAATTCGATAGCGAAGACACCACGCCGGTAGCCAAAGCTGCACCGGCCCGCCCAACCACGCCGACCGCCGACACCCCCGTGATGGAGAACGTCGCCGAGTACGCCGTAGAAGACGCGCGCCAGATCAGCGCCGACGACTCCGACGCCATCGCCCGCGCCAAGGCCGCGCTGGATGAGCTGGACATTCAGGAAGGTCTGGATGACCTGGAAGGCTCCGCCGCCCGTGTGCAGGTTGGCGACAAGCAGATGATCAACGCCCGCGCCGACCTCAACCAGCTGGTGCCGTTCAAATACGAATGGGCCTGGCAGAAGTACCTCGACGGCTGCGCCAACCACTGGATGCCGCAAGAGGTCAACATGACCGCCGACATCGCCCTGTGGAAAAGCGCAGACGGCCTGACCGAAGACGAGCGCCGCATCGTCAAACGCAACCTCGGCTTCTTCTCCACCGCCGACAGCCTGGTTGCCAACAACCTGGTGCTGGCCGTATACCGCCTGATCACCAACCCCGAATGCCGCCAGTACATCCTGCGTCAGGCCTTCGAAGAGGCGATCCACACCCACGCCTACCAGTACTGCATCGAGTCACTGGGCATGGATGAAGGCGAGATCTTCAACATGTACCACGAGATTCCGAGCGTCGCGAAAAAGGCCAGCTGGGGCCTGAAATATACCCGCTCCATCTCCGACCCGACCTTCACCACCGGCACCGTCGAGACCGACAAGGAACTGCTGCGCAACCTGATCGCCTACTACTGCGTTCTGGAAGGCATCTTCTTCTACTGCGGCTTCACCCAGATTCTGTCCATGGGCCGCCGCAACAAGATGACCGGCACCGCCGAGCAGTTCCAGTACATCCTACGCGACGAATCCATGCACCTGAACTTCGGCATCGACGTGATCAACCAGATCAAGATCGAAAACCCGCACCTGTGGGACGACGCCATGAAGGACGAAGCAACCCAGATGATTCTGCAAGGCGCGCAGCTGGAAATCGAATACGCCCGCGACACCATGCCCCGCGGCGTACTCGGCATGAACGCCGCGATGATGGAGGACTACCTCAAGTTCATCGCCAACCGCCGCCTGACCCAGATCGGCCTTAAGGAACAGTACCCCGGCACCAGCAACCCGTTCCCCTGGATGAGTGAGATCATGGACCTGAAGAAAGAGAAAAACTTCTTCGAAACCCGCGTGATCGAGTATCAGACTGGTGGGGCGTTGAGCTGGGATTGATCAGTACTTCCGGCCCCTCTCGTACGCGCAGCGCCGGCGGAGACGCTGCGCTTACTCCGCCCTACGGGCTACTGCGGCAGGCCTGGCATATTGCATCCCTGCCCCTTGCGGACGCGACATGTCGCGTCCCTACGGTTGAGGTGGTGCGGGCGGTCGCGGTGGGTGCCGACGTCCCCTGGCGTAGGGCCACGGCATGCCGTGGCCATGCCGCATGTGCTCCAGTGCTGTAGGGTGGAGTAAGCCGACGGCGTCTCCACCAAATGTACATCAGGCCCGCGCTGGCCTGTGAGGAACTGCCAGCGCGAGAGCGATCATCATACTGCTCGCTTCACCCCCACCACCAACGCATTCCCTGACACCTCGTTCCACGGCACCAATCGCTGATAGTCATGCTCCAGCACCTGTACCTCGAAGTACGGTTCAAGCAGGTCAATCAGCTCAGCGAAGGTCACCGCCACCATTGGGTGCTCGTCTTTCCACAACTGGGTGCCGTTACCATCGGTGCGTTCGATACGCAGGCGCAGGCGTTGCTGCTCGCCCTCTCCTGGGTAATACCAGCCGGAGCTGAAACGAAACTCGGCGCCGTCCTGATGGGCGGTGTGTGAGACGAAGGAGCTGTTGTCGATCTGGCTCTTGTCCACCGCGTTGAAGCAGAACACCCCGCCGTCGGCCAGCGCGGTGTGGACACTGGCGATGCACGCGCGAAGACGCTCAATGCTGCCGCTGTAATGGATCGAGTAGAGAAAGCAGGTAATCAGGTCGAGCGGCTGATTGGCGCTGAAACCGCACATGTCCTGTTGCGAGAACGTCGCCTCGGGGCAGCGCTGCTGTGCCAGGTCGAGCATCGGCTGATTGATGTCCAACCCGCTGCTCTGAAACCCCGCATCAAGAAAGTGGCGCACATGCGGGCCAGTGCCGCAGGCCAGATCCAGATGGCGCTTGCCGCCATTGCCAAACAGCTGATGGATGCGCTGCACACAGTGGCTTTGCGCCTGATAGTCGATGTCCGCGCACATCAGGTCGTAGTAACCGGACAGGTCGGTATAAATGGCGTTGTGAGACATGATGACCTGAAGCGTCAGTTGCGGTGGCGCATCATATATCGGCGCGGTGAAAAGCACTCCAAGATCTGCACACAATCAGATCAAGGGCTCTACAACAATCACCAGGTTTTCTCACAGAGCATTCAGCCAATCCGGCAATTTCAAATAGCCATTACGACAACCCTGGAGCTGATGGTATAAATGCGCGGGGGCCGCACTGTTGATCATGCGGATACCTGCTAGGGAAAGCCATGATTCAGCAGACACTCTTGCCCCCGAGTGCTGGATACCTAATTCCATTGAAGGAAATACAACGATGATACGTACTAAAGAACTGCTGCTGGCCTGTCTGGTAATTGGAGCCTCCCTGCTGACAGGATGCGCCACTGTAGGCATGGAGCCTGCAAGCGTCGACGCTGAACGCAAGACGTTCGCTCCGCCTCCCGCAGATATGTCTGCTGTTTACATTTATCGCGACAGCGCAGTCGGTGCAGCTCTCAAGAAGGACGTCCGCATCGACGGTCGCACCATCGGCGAGTCAGGCCACAAAACATATTTCTATCAGCTGCTCACTCCGGGCGAACACACCATCGCTACCGAGTCCGAGTTTGGTGACAACAGCCTGGTACTCAACGCGCAGGCGGGGCAAAACCACTTTGTACAGCAGTACATCAAGTTTGGTGCCTTCGTTGGTGGAGCGAACCTGCGTATCGTTTCAGAAGCGGTCGGCAAACGCGGCGTGCAGGAAACGAAGCTGGCCCGTTCAGCCCAGTAATCCCGGACAGGCCCGAGCCAACTCGGGCCTGTTGCTTCGAAATTCCGGGCCACACACGCCCTCTCTCGCTCCTCCATACGCAGCAAATACCGCTCTGCACTCAGGATGCAGCACTCAGCATCACTGGTTACACTACGCCCCTGCCCGAATACCCCTTTAATCTGCAAGGACACCCAGACCATGACCCAAGACCCGCGCTTTGCCGCCATGCCCGATGCCAACGGTTACTTCGGCCCCTACGGTGGCCAACTGGTGCCGCCGGAGCTGAAGCAGGCGATGGATGATATCGACGCGGCGTACGAAGAGATTCGCCAGCGTGAGGATTTCCAGCAGGAGCTGGCCAGTCTGTTTGCCGATTATGTTGGCCGCCCTAGCCCGATCTTCCACGCCAAGCGTCTGTCGGAAAAGCTCGGTGGTGCACAGATTCACCTGAAGCGCGAAGACCTGAACCACACCGGCGCGCACAAGATCAATCACTGCCTGGGCGAGGCGCTGCTGGCCAAGTTCATGGGCAAGAAGAAAGTGATCGCCGAGACCGGTGCCGGTCAGCATGGCGTGGCACTGGCAACAGCCTGTGCGCTGGTGGGTATTCCCTGTGAAATTCACATGGGTCAGGTGGATATTGAAAAGGAACACCCGAACGTCACCAAGATGCGCATTCTCGGCTGCAAGCTGGTGCCGGTTACCCGCGGTGCAGCCACGCTGAAAGAAGCGGTAGACAGCGCCTTTGAGGAATACCTGAAAAACCCGACGGACTATATCTACGCCATCGGCTCGGTGGTCGGCCCGCACCCGTTCCCGAAGATGGTCCGCGACTTCCAGTCGATCATCGGTAACGAGTCACGCGAGCAATTCCTCGCCAAATACAACCGCCTGCCCGACCACACCGTGGCCTGCGTTGGGGGTGGTTCCAATGCGATGGGCATGTTCACCGCATTTCTGAACGATGAGTCGGTCCATCTGGTGGGTGTTGAACCGGCGGGTGAAGGTGTCGACAAGGTTGGCCGCCATGCCGCCACCCTGTCGGTCGGCAAGCCGGGTGAACTGCACGGCATGGCCTGCTACGTGCTGGAAGACGCGCAAGGCAATCCGTCTGCCGTGCACTCGATTGCATCCGGCCTGGATTACCCCGGGGTTGGCCCGCAGCACAGTTACCTGAAGGATATCGGCCGCGTTGATTACCAATCCGTAACCGATCAGGAATGCCTCGATGCCTTCATGACCCTGTCGCGCACCGAAGGCATTATCCCGGCGCTGGAAAGTGCCCACGCGGTCGCCTGGGCCATGCGTGAGGCGCCCAAGCTGCCGCAGGACAGCCACATTCTGGTGAACCTGTCTGGCCGTGGCGACAAGGACGCCGATTACGTCGCGGCGAAGCTCGGGCTGTAACCGCACCGCTCAAGAGCCGCTCCGACGAGCGGCTCTCACCCTTCAACAAAGAGCGCGACGCAGGCAGTTTTCACAGCGTGCAGACCCCGCCCGGCACCGCCATGACCCAATCACGCACTGCCAGAATGGTTGGGTCATGTTTGCGACTTTCCGGATAAACCAGATAGAACGGCTTGCCTTCGATCTCTGGCCCGAACGGCTGAACCAGTCGCCCTTCCCTCAGCTCATCCTCGATCAGTTCCCGACTCATCAGCGCCACCCCCTGCGCGCCAACCGCCGCGGACACCGCGTGGGTTTCATCGGAAAACACCAGCCCGGCCACCACATCCAGCCCCGGCACCTTGGCCAGCTTCTGCCAACCGGCCCAGTCAGCCGGTGCCGATCCGGTTGATGAACTGCGGAAGTGAAGCAGCGGGTACTTGGGCAGGTCGGCCTGGCTCTTGAGCCCCAGCAGCGGGCTGCAGGCCGGCACAAAGGTGTTGTCCAGTAACTTCTCCGCGACCATGCCGGGCCAGCGACCGTCGCCGTAGCGAATGGCGATATCCGCCGTCACGCCATCCAGTGCCACTGCCTCGTGGGAAGCGTGAATACGCAGGTCGATGTGCGGGTGCGTTTCGCGCAACATGCAGACCCAGGACAGCAGCCAGCGCGCGGCAATCACCGGCGTCGTGCTGAGGGTTATGGCCTGCCGCACCGGCGTATCGCTGAGCCGCTCCACTGCCGCGCTGATGCTGTCGAAGGCGCTGCTGAGCACGTCCTGCAGCTCACGCCCCTGAGCGGTCAACTTCAGCTGCCGCGGCTTGCGCACGAACAGCGACACGCCCAGCGCCTCCTCCAGCCCGCGCACCTGATGACTGATTGCCGTAGCAGTGACCGACAACTCCTGAGCGGCCTGTTTCGCGCTCTCGTGACGGGCCGCCGCCTCAAAGGCGCGCAGGGCCGAAAGGGATGGCAGTTTGCGCTGAGCCATAGATGAATTCCTTTCACCTGTATCTGAAAATATTGATCGTTTGTCGCCGCTTCAGGGCGAATTTAGGCTGAGTCTGCTGCGATTTTCAGATGAATTCAACTTCAGGAGACTCACCATGCCGCACATTCTGCAACTCGATGTTAGCGCCCGCCCCGGCTTTGCCGGCAAGGACCTGCACGGCTCCCACAGCCGCAACCTCAGCCAGCGCTTTGTCAGCCAGTGGCTGAAACGCCGCCCGCAGGACACCGCCACCTACCGCGACATCGGCCAGAACCCACCGGCCTGCATCAGCCACGACTGGATTGCCGCCAGTTTCACCGCGCCGGACCAGCGCGAGCCATGGATGCACGACACCCTGGCCGAAAGTGAACAGCTGGCCGACGAGCTGATTGCGGCGGATGTGCTGGTGATTGGCGTGCCGCTGTACAACTTCGGCATGCCGGCCGCACTGAAGGCCTGGATCGACCAGATCGTGCGCCCCGGCAAGACAGTGGATATCGACACCAGCAACCCCGCTGATCCTTACACCCCGCTCCTCGCGGACCGCCCGCGGCAGGCGATCATTCTGACCGCCCGTGGTGGTGTTGGCTTCGGCCCCGGCGGCGAGCTGGAAGCGCTCAATCATCTGGAACCGGCGCTGATCACCGCACTCGGTTTTATCGGCATCACCGAGGTCCATCAGATCGCCATTGAAGGACAGGAAATCGGCGGCGAAATCCTCGCCAATTCGGTTGCGTCGGCAGAGAATCAGATCGACGCGCTGGTGCCGCAACTGCAGCGACAACTGGAACACGCGCAAGTAGCCGAGCCTGCGTGACTGTCAGACAACGGGGGGGCTGGCCAGTTGCGCCAACCCACCCGTTAGCGCGGTATCAGCCTCGCACCCGCTCACCTTCTGCCCAGGCCGCCTGCATCGCCGCTATGCCGCTGCGGCGGTTAGCCTCGGCAGCCAGTTCGCGCTCCTCAGCGGTCGCGTAGTCACGGTCCCAGGCCAACACTTTGGGTGTCATCAGGTGATGCCACAGCGGCGGGATCATCGCCACGACGACGGTGGTGAGATAACCACCAATCATCATCGGTGCATCCGGGAACGGTCGCAGATCCTGATACGGTACCTCCCCTTGCGCGTGGTGATGCGAGTGACGGGTCAGGTTGAACATGGCCCAGGAACTGATGCGTCGGTTGGTGTTCCACGAATGGCGCGGCTGCACCGGCGTGGCGGGATTGCGCACCATCCCATAGTGTTCCATGTAATTGACGATTTCCAGCAACGCCTTGCCGACCAACGCACAGGCAATGAAGAACAGTGCCGCCTGCCAGCCGCCCATCGCATACGCCACAGCCACCAGCAAGAGACTCATCAGATGCCCACGAATGACCGCGTTGTGGATGCTGATCACCCCCTGGCCCTTGCGCGCAAGCCGACGCTTTTCAATTTTCCAGGCACTCAGATTGCCCTTGATGGTTGATGCCAGCACATGAAAGTACACGTTGCGGCCACGGGGCGCGGTAGCCGGGTCTTCGGTGGTCGAGACATAACGGTGATGACCGTAGACATGCTCGATGGAAAATACTGTGTCCAAGCTGAACGCCAGCAGCCAGCGACCGATCAGCATCGAAACCGGATCCCAGGTGCGGTGAGTCAATTCATGGCCCGCGATGGTGCCAAGCAAACCAATCATCAGCCCGGTGAGCACGATCGCCGACACATGATGCAGGGTTGCCGTCGCCTCGCGGGCGGCCAGCAAGTCGTAGCCGCTCAGCTGCGTCAGTGCCGCGCCAAAGCCCAGCACATCCGTATCGCTGGCGCTCCACACGGCAGAAAACACAATAAACGCCAGCAGCGGCAGTGCCATCCACAGCTGCACGGTCAGAATCATCGGGTAGTGGAACGGCGGCGTACTGGTGTCGTTGCCGCCAATCGCATCGCCGCCGATGTAGATCGCCAGCACCGCCAGCAGGCCAAGACTGGTCCAGCCGCCACCGGCCAGAATGGAGACCACCGCCAGCAAGCCAACGGCGTGAAACAGGAAGAACTTCAGGTAATGCAGGATGTTCATGAATGCACCTCTCTTTTTGTTGTGGGTGTTATTGCTCAGGCGCTGACCGTGGCTGGCGCAGGCAAGGTGGTGAAACGGTCGAAATGAATGTGTTCGCGAGCAACGCCTGCGGTCAGCAGCACCTTGATCGCGCTGTCGATCATCCCCGGCGGGCCGCATAGGTAGGCGTGCGCCCCCGTGCTCAGGCACTGGTCGATCAACTCAGTCACCCGTCCACGCACGCCCCGCCAGCTGTGATCAAACGCCGCGTCAGACAACACCGGAATGAAGTTGAACGGGGCATTCCACTGTCCGGCCAAGTTGCTGATCTGCTCGAGCGCATAGAGATCGCTCTGCGTTCGCGCGCCAAACAGCAGCGTCACCGGCCGCTCGCCACCGGCCGCCAACGCCTCTTCCAGCAAGGCAAGAATTGGCGCCAGCCCGCTACCGCCGGCAACCAGCAACAGCGGCGCACTGGCCGGGCGCAGATAGAAGTCGCCGAGCGGGCCATCCAGCGTCACGCTCTCGTCCACCAGAGTGCGGCTGTGCACCGCGGACGTGAGCACACCGCCCTGCACCTTGCGAATGAAAAAGCTGACCTGGGCGTCCGGCTGCTGGCGGGTTGCAAACGAGAAACTGCGCGCATGCTGCGGCAGCAGATCAAAACTCAGATCGGCGTACTGGCCGGCCTTGTACGGCAGGCTCTGCTCCAACTGAACGACCAAGCGGGTGATGTCGTGAGTCAACGGCTGCTGCTCGACCACCCGACCGCGTACTCGCTGACGAGCCTGCTGCGCCGCCAGATTCACCTCAATCTCGACCTCGCCCCTGGGAACGCTCTGGCAAGCCAGGATGAAGCCGGCATCCAGCTCCTCGTCACTCAGGATGTAACCTGTTTCGGTCAACTCCCTGACCTGCCCGGACACCAGTCGACATTTGCAACTGGCGCAGCCGCCCACCCGGCAGCTGTTTGGAAAGTCGATGCCGTGGCGCAGCGCCGCGTGCAGCAAAGTCTCACCCGACTGCACAGCAACCGACTCGCCGTTGATACGCGCCAGCACTGGTGGTTTTTTGCGAAACAATGAAAACATGCGTCCTCCTGTCAGGATCGTTCGGATCGGGAGCGACTTCATGCTAGGGGTCGGCAGCGTGCGGGTGAGAGATCAGCAATTGACAACAAGGGGGTCATTAACTGACATTGGCGCACACCATGATTGCCAGGCCGAACCCAATGTCCGACTTCCTGTTACCTGTGCAGTACCTGCGCCAGATCGCCGAGCAGCTGCGTGTGATGGGGCTTGCGCCTGAGCAGTGGTTACACAGCTGCGGCGTGGCACCGGAGCAACTGACCAACCCGGATTTTCAGCCTGATATCACCCTGTTGATCCGGCTCGTCGAACGTGCCACCACCCTCAGCAACGAACCCGCGTTCGGGCTGCTGCTGGGCGAGCGACTGGTGGTCGGCACCCACGGAGCACTCGGTTTTGCCGCACTGCAGGCAGGCTCGTTGCGTCAGGTAATCGAGCTACTGGAGCAGTATCTGCCCGTGCGTACCACACTGCTCAGCGTGCAACTGGCACCATCCGCAGAGCCGTCGATTGAGCAGCTACGCTTCGTCCCCGCCTACGCCTTGGGCGCGGCCGAGCGCACCCTCATCGAAGCCATCATGCTGGCGGTAAAAAATATCCTCGACGCCAGCCTGGGTGACAGCGGCATACTGCAGGTCAGCATGCCATTCCCGCCCCCCGGCGATACCCGCCTTGCCGGCAGTCTGTTTGCCAGCCCGGTCGTGTACGACCAGCCCGGCGCAGCCTTCACGCTCAGCAGCGAGACGCTGGACAAGCCCCTGCGTATGGCCGACCCGGACGCCTTCCGCGATGCGGAGCAGATCTGCCGGCGCGAGTTGGCGAAACTGAGCAACCGGAACAGTCTGGGCGACCGTGTGCAGCGTCTGCTGCTGGAACGCCAAAGCAGCTTCCCCAGTCTGGAAACCACCGCCCGCCTGCTCTACATGACCCCGCGCACCCTGCATCGTCGGCTGTTGAGTGAGCACACCAGCTACAAGCAGATACTGCGAGATGTGCGGCATGCGCTGGCAATCGAACACCTGAAATCCGGGCGGCTGTCAGTCGAGGAGATTGCCTGGGCGCTGGGGTACAGCGATGTCGCCAATTTTCGGCGGGCGTTTCGCCAGTGGGAAGGTGTCGCGCCCTCTGACTACCGGCAGCGGTAATGCGCGGACAAATGTCCGCTTAGCCCCCTTTTCGATCCGGGGGGCGCTGCTGTTAGACTCCAGAGACCCGACCCTTGGCAGCGAGCAGTGAATGCAACGAATTCCAGCCAGGCAGTGCACACCCCAAGCAAACAGACCTGCGCTGCTAATCACCCTGCTGTTGCTGCTCAGCTGCTCGCTGCCGGCGCAGGCGCGCTGCGAGAAAACACTGCGCTGGAACGATGATCCGCCGTTTAGTATGGAGCTGGCCGACGGCAGCATTGTCGGCATCTACGTCGAGGTAAACCAGGCAGTACTTGAGCGCCTTGGCTGTCGCCCGATCATGCGCAAATTGCCCTGGGCGCGGGCGCTGGAAGAATTGAAGCTCGGCCGTCTCGACGTGCTGCCCGGCGCCTTCCGCCGACCCGAGCGCGAAGAGTACGCGCACTTCTCCGGCAAGGTGCTCCCGCCCTCACGCAATATCCTGTTTGCCAGCCAGCAGGCCATCGACAGCTGGCCAATCCGTCGCCTGACCGACCTTGCCGATCTACCCTTTCGTCTAGGCGCCCAAATAAACGTGCAATACGGCCCTGACTATCAGCAATTGATGAGCAACGCCGACTACGCCGATAGGGTATTCATGGTCAACAGCCGCCCGAGCCTGTGGAACATGATCGAGAAGGACCGCATCGACGGCGCCATTGCCGACGAACACACTGGCGCCTGGGAGATCAGCCAACTAGGCCTGAGCCGCCTGATCAAAGCCACCGACGTGGTGGTCTCCACCGAAGCCGCGGAAGTGGCGTTCAGCAAGCGCACCAATGACCAGGACTTCGTCAACGCCTACGCCGCAGCCATCCGTGATCTGGTAAGTGACGGCAGCTACCAGCGCATCGTAGCCCGCTACCTCTCGCCCTGAAGCCTGCACAACAGGCTGTAAAATTCGCCCCGGCAAACCCCGAACGCATCACATCCCCGCCCTGAACTGATTGGCCGCTGAGCAACGCTGGCCCATGGTGCAGCGTCGCCATCAGGGAACCTTCAGCGCATGTCCCGCTACCGCCGCGCACGCGCCCCTGGCGCGAGCTATTTCTTCACCGTCACCCTGCACGACCGCAAGAGCGACCTGCTGGTGCGCGAGATCGACCTGCTGCGCCGCTGCGTGCGCGCAGCGCGCGAGCGTCACCCTTTTCACATCGACGCCTGGGTTGTGCTGCCCGACCACATGCACTGCATCTGGACCCTGCCGCCCGGCGATGCTGACTACTCGCTGCGCTGGCAAGTGATCAAGCACAGCTTCTCAAAGCGCCTGCCAGTCACTGAACCACGCACCACGACACAGCAACGGCGCGGCGAACGCGGTATCTGGCAACGTCGCTACTGGGAACACCTGATTCGTGACGAGAACGACTACCGGCACCACCTGGACTACATCCACTACAACCCGATCAAGCATGGACATGTGGCGCGATTGGCCGACTGGCCCTATTCCAGCTTTCATCGCGCGGTGGCTGCGGGGCTGTATCCAGCCGATTGGGGTGACGCGCCGGATGACAAGGCGTTGAGATTGGGTGAGTAAGGTGTGTCTTTGACGGCGGAGAAGCCTGCGGCGTTCTCCGCCCTACACCGTAGCGTGGAGAACCGCGTAGTGTTCTCCGCCAGAACCACCACACCGCCACCACGCGGAGAAGCCT
>JAYNRF010000032.1:13178-39683 GCA_038114645.1 Pseudomonadaceae bacterium
CCACCACACCGCCACCACGCGGAGAAGCCTGCGGCGTTCTCCGCCCTACCCCGTAGCGTGGAGAACCGCGCAGCGTTCTCCGCCAGAGCCGCCGCGCCGCAACCACGCGGAGAAGCCTGCGGCGTTCTCCGCCCTACGATTTTTTGCGCCAGGCAGCAGAGCGCGTGCGTGCAGGTTGCAGCAGGGCTTGGCCTTCGGCCTTGCTTTCGTCGCGCACGACACTGGCGGCAGCCCTGGCCCGTGCGGCGTGCAGTTTCTTGTAGCTGTCGATCAGGCGCAGGTGACGGTCCAGCCCTTCCAGTTTCATGCTGGTTGGCGTCAGGCCGTGGAAGCGCACGCTGCCGTCAACCGAGCCGATCACCGCGTCCATCCGCTCATTGCCGAACATGCGGCGGAAGTTGGGCTCAAAATCGGCCAGCTCCAGCTCTTCGTCCAGCAACACTTCCAGCACTACGTTAACCGCCTGATAGAACAGTCCGCGCTCAACGGTGTTGTCGTTGAATTGCAGGAAGGCCTCAACCTGCTCCTTGGCCTCTTCAAAACGTTCCAGCGCCAGGCAGATCAGCAGCTTCAGTTCCAGAATGGTCAGCTGGCCCCAGGTGGTGTTGTCGTCAAACTCGATACCGATCAGCGTCTTGATATCGGTGTAATCATCCAACCCGCTTTCTTCCAGCCGCTCGACCAGCGCCGCAAGCTGATCATCGTCGAGGCGATGCAGGTTGAGAATGTCGGCACGGAAATCCAGCGCCTTATTGGTGTTATCCCAGATCAGATCCTCGACCGGATAGATCTCGGAGTAGTCCGGCACCAGAATCCGGCAGGCGTTGGCGCCAAGGTCGGTGTAGGTCGCCATATAGGCTTCCTTGCCGATGTCCTTGAGGATGCCGAACAGGGTGTCCGCTTCCTGCTGGTTGGAGTCGGCGCCCTCGCCAGAGAAGTCCCACTCGACAAAGTCGTAGTCCGACTTGGCGCTAAAGAAGCGCCAGGACACCACACCGCTGGAGTCGATAAAGTGCTCAACAAAGTTGTTCGGCTCAGTTACCGCCTGGCTTTCAAAGGTTGGCTGCGGCAGGTCGTTCAGGCCCTCGAAGCTACGGCCCTGCAGCAGTTCAGTCAGGCTCCGCTCCAGCGCTACTTCCAGGCTCGGATGCGCGCCAAATGAGGCGAACACGCCGCCGGTGCGCGGGTTCATCAGGGTCACGCACATGACCGGGAAGCGGCCGCCAAGCGAGGCGTCTTTCACCAGTACCGGGAAGCCCTGCTCTTCCAGCCCCTTGATACCGGCAACAATCCCCGGATACTTCGCCAGCACCTCATCCGGCACATCCGGCAGCGCCAGCTCGCCCTCCAGAATCTCGCGTTTGACCGCCCGCTCGAAAATCTCCGACAAACACTGCACCTGCGCTTCGGCGAGGGTATTGCCCGCGCTCATGCCGTTGCTGAGGAACAGGTTTTCGATCAGGTTGGAAGGGAAGAAAACCTCCTTGCCGTCGGACTGGCGCACATAGGGCAGCGCACAAATACCGCGCTCGGCGTTGCCGGAGTTGGTGTCGATCAGATGCGAGGCGCGTAGATCACCTTCCGGGTTGTAGATCGCCAGGCAGTAGCCATCGAGCAGGCCCAGCGGCAACGCGTCATCGCGCCCCGCCTTGAACCAGCGCTCGTTCGGGTAATGCACGAACTCGGCGTTGGCAATGTCCTCGCCCCAGAACTGGTCGTTGTAGAAGAAGTTGCAGTTAAGGCGCTCGATAAACTCACCCAGCGCTGAGGCCAGCGCCGCTTCCTTGGTTGCGCCCTTGCCGTTGGTGAAGCACAGCGGCGACTGCGCGTCGCGAATATGCAGCGACCAGACATTGGGCACGATATTGCGCCAGGAGGCGATCTCGATCTTCATACCGAGCCCGGCGAGGATGCCGGACATGTTGGCGATGGTCTGCTCCAGCGGCAGGTCCTTGCCAAGAATCCGCGTGCCCTCGCCTTCGGTCTGCACCGGCATCAGCAGCGACTGGGCGTCGGCGTCCAGGTTCTCTACTTCTTCGATGACGAACTCGGGGCCGGTCTGTACCACCTTCTTGACCGTGCAACGCTCAATCGAGCGCAGAATACCGAGACGATCCTTCTCGGAAATATCGGCAGGCAGCTCGACCTGAATCTTGAAGATCTGCTTGTAGCGGTCTTCCGGGTCAACGATGTTGTTCTGCGACAGCCGGATGTTGTCGGTCGGTATATTGCGGGTATTGCAGTACAGCTTGACGAAATACGCTGCGCATAGCGCAGAGGATGCAAGGAAGTAATCAAACGGCCCCGGCGCCGAACCGTCGCCCTTGTAGCGAATCGGCTGGTCAGCCACCACCGTGAAGTCGTCGAACTTGGCTTCAAGTCGGAGGTTATCGAGAAAGTTGACCTTGATTTCCATTGCGGGCACCAGAACCGGGGGGCAGAGTGAATAGCCCGCCATTATCCGGCTTTTGTCGAGAATGTCATGCGAGCGCCGACAGACCAGCAGTTCGGCGCAAAAATTCACGCTGCCGCGGTAGCAAGAAACGGCCATCTGCCACTATATTGAGCAGCATGACAACCGCCCCGAATATTCCCCACGACAGGCTGCTGGATCTGCTGCTGGATGTCGTTTGCGTCGTTAACAAGGATGGGCGCTTCTTATCCGTCAGCGCAGCAAGCGAACGGGTTTTTGGTTATTTGCCAGAGGAGATGATTGGCCGTACCGCCTTTGATTTTGTCCACCCTGAAGACCGGCAAGCCACCAAGGCACGTGCAGCGCGCATCAGCTCCGGTGAGCCCGCCCCGGATCACGAAAACCGCTACATCCACAAGAGCGGTCAGGTCGTCCACATCATGTGGTCCACCCAGTGGCTGGAAGAGGAACAGGTGCGCGTCGGGGTTGCCCGAGACATCACAGCCCGCAAACTGGCAGAGGCCAGACAAGCCGCGATTTACGCCATATCCGAAGCAGCGCATCTCACCCAGGACCTGACCTCGCTGTACCCGCGCCTGCATGAGCTGATCGCGGCCCAGCTGCCGATGACCAGCTTCGCGGTGGTGCTGCATGACCCGGCAAGCAACCTGCTGGACTACCCGTTCCACAGTGCGCCCGACAGCGAGCCGTTACCCAAGGCCCTGCCAGCCGAAAGCCCGCTGGCGCACGTCATTTTGCAGCAAAGCCCGCTCAGGCAGATCGGCAGTGGCGCTGCTCAACCGCACTGGCTGGGCGTGCCTCTGGTATACGATACCCAGCCGCTCGGCGCGCTGGTTGCACGCCATCAGGCCGATGCGCCGCCCTTCAGTCAGCAGGATGAAGAGTTCCTGCACTTTGTTGCCGATCAGCTGGCCACCGCAATCAACCGTCAGCGTACCCATGCCAGCCTGTCTTTTCTGGCCCAGCACGACCAGTTGACCCAGCTGGCGAACCGCGCGCGCTTCCTTGACCAATTGCAAAGCGCCGTGCTGCGCGCACAACGCAACGACCAGCGTCTGGCGGTGCTCTATCTCGACTTGGACAACTTCAAACAGATCAACGACAACCACGGCCATGCAGTCGGCGATCTGGTGCTGCAGGAAGCCGCGCGGCGACTGCGCCGCAGTGTGCGCGAATCCGACAGCGTCGGACGCCTCGGCGGCGACGAATTCGCCGTGCTGGTAGACAACATCAGCAAACCCGAAGATGCCGTGGTGGTTGCGGAAAAGATATTGGCCGCGCTCAGCGCACCCTGCCAGCTGGAAGGCCACACCCTGACCAACACTCCCAGCATCGGCATTGCGATCTATCCAGAGCACGGCCAGAACGAGCTGCACCTGATTCGCCGCGCCGACGACGCCATGTACTCAGCCAAGCGCAGCGGCGGCCAGTGTCATCAGTTCTTTGCCGAGCCGGCGCTGCCCTGACCCGCCAGAAACACCAGCAGCCTGTCGACGACCACCGCGGGCTGCTCCTGCTCAAGCCAGTGCCCGGCGTCTGCAATCAGCTCGCCGTTGCGCATATCGGTGCAGGCGCGCTGCTGCATGGCGTCGGTTATCACGGGCTATGCAGCGACGGCATGCCGTTGATGGCGATGTCAGCGCCGATCACCACCACCAGCGGAATCGAAACAATCACCAACGCACCGTCTGCCATCACCGCCAGTGGCGTGACCAGCGTACGCGCAGCCAGCGCTGGAGGTGACATCGTCTCGGTGACATAGACGTAATAGCGCTGGTTCAACCGCTGATACCGACCGTCTTCACCTGCCACGATGTCACCCGCCGGATATCGCTTGCCGTGCAGCCCACCCTCATAGAAGACCTGGCGCTGCTTCTGCTGATAGCCGGCGCTCAGCGCTGCACTCTGCTGCTGCGGACTGGCCTGCGCAGTCAGTTGCAAGCGGTACGTGCCCGACACCCGCCCCAGCGATTTGACCTTGAAGCTGGCAAAGCTCGCCTGCACTGCCGGCTGAAAATCAGCTCCCAATGTACGACCAAGCACCTCTGGCATCGGGAAGACATAGTGATAACGCCCAGTCATCACCACCAGCCATTGCCCATCGGCAGACACCAGCACCTGATCTATCGATTCCTGGTAGGACGTGGCGCCGTTGCGATACAGCGCATCGGTAACACACCCTGACAACCCCAGCGCACACACGATCAACACCACTCTACCCATCGGGAACATCTCGCCTCCTTGGCTGATCCAGGGGCAAGGCCGCCCTGCCCGCTGTGACGGCCTGTATACAGTGGCGATGCACAAGCGTGCTTTCATGCCGTCGACGAGATGTGCGCTACCGCTCGTTCCGTTCTGCAAACAGCGCTATCCAAAAGCGCACAAAAGCCGCCCGGAGGCCTGGCGCTGTTCAGTTAGGCTATCGACTGCGCGCGGTAATGTGCGCGCAGCTCAAGCACCAATCCGCCAGCGCCACCCCGGGAAGGCCGAGCTCCCGCTCGGCCAACGAGCCAACCTGCAACGCAAAAGGCCGAGTTGGAACTCGGCCATCCCGACAGCAACACCGCGCGCATATCCCGCTCAAACACCATTCCGCTAGCGCCACCCCGGGAAGGCCGAGCTCCCGCTCGGCCATCGCACCAACCTGCAACGCAAAAGGCCGAGTCGGAACTCGGCCTTCCCGCCAGCAACACCGCACCGGCGCGCACCTCAAGCACCAATCCGCCAGCGCCACCACCGGGAAGGCCGAGCTCCCGCTCGGCCATCGGCCCGACCTGCAACGCAAAAGGCCGGGATAGAACCCGGCCTTTTGCGCACAACAGACGTATCAGGCAGCAGCCAGATCCGACTCCGCTTCCGCCAGCATGGCGAACTCTTCGTCAGCCGACTTGGCGACCAGATGCTTGCGGCTGTAGCCGAAGTAGTAGGCCGCACCGATCACGAATAGGCCCATGGTGAAGAAGAACGCGCGCGGGTCGAAGGCATACACGCCGGTCAGCGCAATCAGTGACAGCACCAGCGCGACACCCGATGTCACCACACCGCCCGGGGTCTTGTACGGGCGCGGCAGGTCAGGCTGTTTAACGCGCAGCAGGATGTGACTGAGCGCCATCAGGGCGTAGGAGACAGTCGCACCAACTACTGCCATCGCCAGCATCAGATCACCCTCACCGCTCAAGGATGCGATAAAACCAAAGACACCCGGGACGATCAACGCACGCGCGGGCACCTTGCGCTCAGTGGTCAGCGACAGCGACTTGGGCAGATAACCAGCGCGAGACAGTGCAAACACCAGGCGGCTGTAGCCGTAGATGATCGAGAAGAACGAGGCAACCAGACCGGCCAGACCCAGCACGTTAACCAGCGTCGCCAGGCTGGCGTTACCGGTTGCGTTCAGCGCATCCACCAGCGGAACGGCGCTTTCGCCCATGGCTTGCGCCCCTGCGGCACCCGGCACCAGCACAACCACCATCAGCGCAGTAAACAGCAGGAAGACCATGGCACCGATAATGCCCTTCGGCACATCCTTGCCCGGGTCCTTGGCTTCTTCAGCGGCCAGCGGCACACCTTCAACAGCCAGGAACAGCCACATGGCAAACGGCAACGCCGCCCACACGCCGTACCAGCCCAGCGGCAGCATCTCGCTGGCACCGGCAGCATCGGTCATGGCGATGTCGAACAGGTTGTTGATGTCGAAGTGCATGACCAGCGCTACACCAGTAGCCACGATGGCGAAGACCGCCAGACCGCTGATCACCATCATCACCTTCAGCGCTTCACCCACACCCGCCAGGTGAATACCGACGAACACCAGATAGAAGATCGCGTAGACCCACGGACCGTTGAAGCCTAGCAACGCTTCAACCGCCGAACCGATAAAGATGACGATGGCCGCCGGGGCCAGCGCGTACTCAATCAGCACCGCAAGGCCAGTCAAAAAGCCACCGGTCGGCCCCATCGCCTGACGGGCAAAGCTGTAACCGCCACCCGCAGCCGGAATGGCCGCGGACATTTCCGCCAGCGACAGCACCAGCGTCAGATACATCAACCCCATAAGCACAGCGGCAATCGCAAAGCCCGCCCAGCCCGCCTGAGCGATGCCGAAGTTCCAGCCGGCGAAATCGCCAGAGATTACGTAAGACACGCCAAGACCTGCGAGCAGAATCCAGCCCGCCGTCCCGCGCTTGAGTTGCCGTTTGGCAAGGTACGCCTGATGTTCAGTAGACATGAGTATTCCTCGATGCTGTTTTATGAAAGTGCTGCGTAAAAGTGACGCCTCCCCGACGTCACTCGGAAACCAGAAAATTGCGACCGCTACCGTCGTGCTCAATGACCGCGTCTTCGGTGCGATCCTTGAGGTTTACTCCCGAGAGCTTCAGCCGCTGTGCCTCGCGCAGCAGATAAAGCGCCCGTTTAGCGCCTTCAACATGCGGCAGCCCAGCGGGCCGCACGTTGGAAATGCAGTTGCGCGCGGCATCGGTCAGACCCGGTTTGGGTGCCCAGGTCAGATACAGCCCAAGGCTGTCCGGCGAGCTCAAACCGGGGCGTTCACCGATCAGCAACAACACCGCCCGGGCGTTCAACAGCGCGCCCACGTCGTCACCGATGGCAACCCGGCCCTGCTCAACGATGGTCAGCGGTGCCAGCGAGCACTCCGGCAACTCGCTGGCGAGCAAGCCCATAAAGCGCTGCAGAAACGGCACTGCGTTCTGCGCAATCGCGCGGGATGACAGGCCGTCGACAATCACGATGGCCAGATCGCTCGGCTTGTCGCAGCCCAATTCGACCAGCTGCTCACGCGAGCCATCGTCCAGAAGCCGCCCCAGATCCGGGCGCTGCAGATAGGTCATGCGGTCGACCGCCTGACTGTGCAGACGAAGCGGCTCGCCCAGCGCTGTAAGCTGCGCGTCAGCCGCCAGCTCAGCGCAGAGCGCGTCGATATCCAGCGGCAGATGCACGGCGTCTCTGGCCTGCGCGTGTGACAGTTGGAACGCCAGCAACTCGCTGGTCGGCAGGCTGATCCCGGCACGCCCCAGGCCGATACGCGCATCGGTAAACTCACGCAGCCGACGCCAGGGGTTCTCGACTACCGCGCCCGGCTGGTTAGGGGTTTTGTCGTTGGATGTGCTCATGCCCGGCCTCCCGGCAGCGCCTTGAGTGAGCGGGCGAAGGGTTCCGGCAAAGCGTCGTGCAGAATGTAGCGATCTGTATCACGCATGATCTGCATGCGCGTCAGCCACTGTTCAAACTCCGGCGACGGCTTCAGCCCCAGCGCGCGGCGCGCATAGAGCGCGTCGTGGAAAGACGTGGTCTGGTAATTGAGCATGATGTCGTCCGAGCCGGGGATCCCCATCACGAAGGAGCAGCCCGCCACGCCCAGCAGGGTCAACAGGTTGTCCATGTCGTTCTGATCGGCTTCAGCGTGGTTGGTGTAGCAGACGTCGCAGCCCATCGGCACGCCGAGCAGCTTGGCGCAGAAGTGATCTTCCAGCCCGGCCCGAATGATTTCCTTGCCGTCGAACAGGTACTCCGGGCCAATAAAGCCGACCACGGTGTTCACCAGCAGCGGCTTGAACTTGCGCGCCACCGCGTAGGCACGGGTCTCGCAGGTCTGCTGATCCAGGCCGTGATGGGCGTTGGCCGACAGCGCGCTACCCTGCCCCGTCTCGAAATACATCACGTTGTTACCCACGGTACCGCGGCCCAGACTGAGCGCCGCCTGCTGCGCTTCGGCCAGGGTAGCGAGGTTAAAACCGAAGCTGCTGTTGGTCGCTTCGGTACCACCAATCGACTGAAACACCAGATCCACCGGCGCCCCGGCCTCGATGCACTCGATGGTATTGGTCACGTGAGTCAGCACGCAGGACTGGGTCGGGATCTCGTACTTCTCGATCACCTCGCCCATCAGCTTCATCAATTTGATCGCCTGCGCCACGTTGTCGGTGGCAGGGTTGATACCGATCACCGCATCACCGTTACCGTAGAGCAACCCATCGAGGATGCTGGCAGCGATACCGTTCACGTCGTCAGTCGGGTGATTCGGCTGCAAACGGGTCGACAATCTGCCCGGCAAGCCGATGGTGTTGCGGAACGCCGTGGTCACATGACACTTCTTGGCCACCAGAATCAGATCCTGGTTGCGCATGATCTTGCTCACTGCCGCCGCCATCTCCGGGGTAACACCCGCCCGGATTGCCAGTAACACTTCAGGGGTCGCGTGGTCGCTCAGCAGCCAATTGCGAAAATCCCCGACGGTCAGATGCGATATGGGCGCAAACGCCGCCGGGTCGTGCTCGTCGATGATCAAACGGGTGATTTCATCTGCCTCGTAGGGCACCAGCGCCTCGTTCAGGAAGGTCTTCAGCGGTACCTCGGCCAGCGCCATCTGAGCGACCGCGCGCTCCTCTGCAGACAGCGCAATCACGCCAGCCAGCCGATCACCGGAGCGCTGCGGTGTGGCCTTGGCCATCAGCTCGGCCAGGTCGCGAAAGCCGAATGTTCGGCTACCCAACGTGTAGCGGTAAGAATGCGTCATCGTGTTACCTCAGGCATATAAATTGCTGCGAATGTCGCGCAACACGCGCGAAGCAGCGACAGATGCCTGAAATACAAGCCATACCCGTTCCAGCGGACTATCAAGATTTGGCAAAAGTGCTGAAGGCAGCCGATTTACGCCCTTCGTGCCATATTCCGCCCGCAAATCCTGCGCTAGGATGCCGTCAATCGAACACGCGAGCGCTCGCCAATGCAGCCCATAACGGAGCACAACGCACCAGCAAGGAGCACACGTGAGGCACAGGACGCCGACGAACACGCCCACAACCTGACCAACTGGCAGCAGGAATACGACCAGTTGGGCGGCGGGCGTTTCTATGGGCGTATCGATGAAGTTGCGCTCGACGGCTGCCAGCTGTTCAAGGAACACACCAACCGCTCCCTGCGCCAACAGTGCAACGTCTGGAAAGACGCACTCTGGCTCGGCATACCCGCGCGCGCAGCGGACTGCCGCATTAACGGCCTTGAGGTCGGCAGCAATCAGCTGATGTGCCGCCCCGGCAGCCGCGACTTTGAATTGATGACCCCCGATGCCTTCGACATCTACGGCATCGTCATCAAGGAAGAAATGCTACTGCGCGCCGCCGAGCGCGAAGAACGCTCGCTCGACCTGCAATCACTGGAGCACAGCCCTTGCCTGACCGTACCGCAAGAGCAGCTCGACCAGGTCCGCGGCCTGCTGGAGCAAGTGCTCTACCGCGGCGCCATAGGGCTGGACAGCGAACACCAGCAGCAACTCGCCAGCCAGGCCCTGCTGGAACTGGTCGCCAACGCTGCGCAACCGACGGCCGCACCCAGTTACGCGCATCGGCGCAAGGTAGTCGAACAGGTCAAAGCCTATCTGGCCGAACACCCGGAAGCGCCACTGAGCATTCCCGAACTCTGCGAACGCGTGCACGTCAGCCGCCGCACCCTGCAATACAGCTTCGAAAGCATCCTCGGCATCAGCCCACTGCAGTTCCTGCGCAGCGCCCGCCTCAACCAGGTCCGCCGCGCCCTCAGCGACCCGCAACAAACCAGCCCCATCGCCAACATCGCCGCCGACAGCGGCTTTTGGCATCCGGGGCAGTTTGCGCGGGATTACAAAGCGTTGTTTGGGGAGAATCCGTCGGAGACGGTGAGACGGAGTCGGTAGGTCAGCACGGGATCGGGGAACGGCTGGAACCAGAAAGGGAAAGCACTGCTGGCTTAGCCACGGAGTGGGGTCGGTATCAGTTGAATATTGATCTGCACAGCTAAACGCTTATTACAGGAAAGCACAGACACGGTTGCAAACCTCAATAATCCTCTCATGAGTAGAGCGGGTGATTTCCACCTGGCCTGCCGAATACTGTGAGTCAGACACCGGGCCTGTTATGACTGGTTTTTCCGAGTACGAAAAATTTGATAGATGAGCGCTTAATTCACTGGAGCGAACTAGCCAATATGATTTTGGAAACGAAATTACTGGCGGCGGTCCCAAGCGAAACGCAAAAACATCTAGCACTTCACTATCAGGCCCCCTGAACTGAAATAGTAATGTTTCAGTGTTTGGCTTACCCAGCGGGCGAAGGTTATTTGATGCGAGGACTTCAAAAATCTCTCGGTATCTCTGCCCGCCAAAACCGCTGACGAACTTTTCCACCATTTTCTCAGTTTCAGTCACGATTCCTCCTTGCGCCTAACGCCCGCAATAAACGGCGCCCTAAAAAGGGCCTCCGGTGGGGGGGCGAAGGCCGGAACAAATTTAATTGCCTTATTAACTAAGCTTGAATGCCAGCGCTGGCCCCAGCGCTCCAATAGACAGCAACCATGAGGCTGAAAGACAAACCGCTCAGATTAATCTCTGTCTGGCCATGTGCCGCAACTGTCCCCAACGAAACGAGTGCCGCACACCTTGCAACTGTAATAGTGTTCGTCGTCACGATTTCCATGATAGCCGACACTTTGATAGAGGCCACCACGCTGAAGCCCATCGTGCCTTCTATTCGTTTCGCCATCCAACAGCTTTTGGCAATTTTCACATGGTTTATTACTCATAACTCAATCCTTTTTAATCTACTTAAATAGCCCAGCTAGCGCTCGCCAGCAGGCGCGCCGCTTTTTGGCGTCGCTTGCCTGGCCTTGTTAGCTGCTTTTTCAATACGGTGCGCCATCATAAATTTCTTGCGCTATCTCTTTTAGCTTTCCAGAAAGCGAATCGTATCGCCCTTGGAGCTTTAACCACGAGCCAGAGGTTCCTACTCGCTGCTGCCCAATAGCCGTAAGAGCAGCTCTCTTTGATTGTGCGCTCTCATGCGCAGCATAGTTCCTAAGCGCAGACAGCTTTTCCAAAGAATCTTTATACTTCGGCTTCTTTATGATGGTCACTACGTAGTGCGTCTCAGGAACATACTTTTTGAGTGTTTTGATTAGGCCATCTCTGCCTTTGAAATCAAAATACCCGCCACCAAGAACCAGATATTCACAGACCTCGTCCGTAAGATGCTTAGGAAATTCCACACCGGTCGTCGCGGATATGACAGATGAGTCGTTGTTTATCGCACCCACAATTACATGAAGCATCATTTGTTCAAATTCACGATAGAGCCGGATGATCGCGTAGTCATGACACCATGATTGCTGCATATCCGATTACGCAGCGATGTCACTATCTACGAAACTCTCCAGCTCATTGGCTTTCTCTATGAAATCTGTAGCCGTTTTCTTGATGCTCTTCTTTCTTGGCACGATGCGTCCTTATTCAGCTAACGCCTCAATAATGGGCCGGAGCACGCAGTGCGTAGGTCCAGCCGCAGGCGACATTGATTGACTTGTTATACCTTTTAGAACGGAATTTCTTGGAGTTCGAGGTTGAAGTCAAATTCATGGTCATAGTTACCGTCAGCAGTCTCCAATCGAAGAATGCCCCTTCCTCCAACATTATATTCATCTTTAATTTCATCACCCTCCCAGGCTTTGGCTATTGTGCGAGTGGCCTTTACTTTTACTTGAGCCCAACCGTCGCGGCCAATTTTTGGTACAGGAGGAGCAATAAAATAGCGGTATTTAAATGGCTCCAAATCTGCATCCGAGTGAGGGCACTCTTTTGCATCATGTGTGATTTTCCACTGGTTACCTGTATAAAGATAAATCGCAGAAATTTCGGGAGAGACACGATTAGTTTTGTTGTGCAGATCAAATGTAAAAGTAACTGTTGCTTGAGCTGTGTGCTTTGAAGTGGTCAGATCACCAAAAGGGGGCTTAGTAGTTACGGAAATCTTGTTCTCTTCCCGAGCCTTTGCTTCTGACTTTGCCCATTCAATATTTTTTGTTAGCTCTTCCTTTAGGTAAGCAATGGAGTCGCCATATACAATATGCCTCCTGTGTTTCAGATCAAAAGGAATATCCGATGCATCCTTAGTCAGCAGGATGCATATTTTGTCTTTTGCATGAGCATAACCTAATTCATAAAATACATTGGCATTCCTGTCTGATAGGTCGGCTATGATGAAGTCGGCAACGTCGATCTGTCGATAAATCCTATCTAACATTCCTTCGCCGAAAAGTTGTTCGTCTAGCCTTTCCGCTCTGACATCACATTCTTTAGCGGACTCCTTTATTCCCAATTTATATATATCGTCAAATTCAGAACTGAAAGGCATTATCACAAATGTGAAAACATCCAGCTTATTGTTACTCAAAGACTATCTCCATATCTCGAGGGGGTATAACGCCCCGATCACCGGGCCAGCGCAGCGGAACAATTATTGTGGTAAAAGAGCGCAGCGATACCACAATAATTGTGGAGCGTAGCTGGCTCCGCGCGCATCGGATTGTTAGATGATACCTGCATTCCATCAGTAATCGATGAGGCGTTACCTATACTTTGACGGCAGCTGCTCTTTGACCTGTTTATAGAACCTTTCATCTTGAATGAACTTTATTACCCATGGCATATACCTGCTTTTCGATGAGCCTCTTTCACTAGCCTTTTTAACTGCGTCAGAACCAAGAAAAATAATTAATGCACTAATTAAGTCTACAAATGCAAAGAATCTTTCAACAGGGATACTCGTCTCCAATTCGTTGGCGTAATCATCTACATCGCCGATACTTTCTATTTTGTCCAATAGTATATCGACGTCAGACAAGGTTAGACATTCAATAAGCCCTGCGATTTCTTTCTTAACACCCTTCTTGCGAATATATCCTTCAAATATTTTATTTATTCTTTCTTCTGTATTCATTTATTCGCTCCGACGGCTGACCGAAAATTCATCTAACAGTTGAGGGGACCGGCGGCTTTATCATTGCATATCAGTGACTTCTTCATATCACCGCTCCATGCTCAAGCCGATCGTTTGAAAAATGATTTTAAAACAAAGGTTTACCGCCAACCCTGCAACATCCTTGGTAATAGCGTGACCTCCACATTTTGTGCAGCCAATAACCCTGTATGGCATGTCGGTCTGAATATCATCGGGCGAGAAAGGCGAGTTACACATTCACAATGCCCCTGCATTTTGGATATGTGCTGCAGCCCCAGAACACATTGCCAGCGTTACTGCCCTTACGGGCTGTCCGTTTGATCATGCTGCTTTTGCACAGAGGGCAAAGCGGTTCAGCTGTGGCTTGCGGCGCAGCTGGCGAGGTAGCAGAAGCCGGGCTTGGGGTTGGCTGAGTTACCGGCGTGCTTGGTTGGCTGCGATACATCAGGCGTTTGAGGCCGGCGCCGTCGATCAACTGAATATTGCGGCCTTCGGCGAAGGCTTTGGCTTCTGCGGTGAACTGGCCGGAAGTAACGACATAGCCGCCCACTGCGCCCTCTGCGGCCATGGCGCCGAAGAATTCGCGCACCACCGGTACGCCCACTTTCAATGAGCGCCAGTGTTTGCACTGCACGAGGTACTTTTCAGTGTTCTTACGCAGGATGAGGTCTACGCCGCCGTCCGGGCCGCTGCCGCCGGTTTCGGTAATGCTGTAGCCCTGGCGGCGGAAGGCTTCGCCGATCAGGTGTTCGAATTGCTGCCAGCTCAGGCCGTCGATGGTTCTGGCCGGTTGGGTAGCGGTTTTGACGTTGTCGAAGAGTTGCTTGCGTTTGTGACGCGCAGCAATCGAGCCGATGGTGCCGAGAACGCAGCAGAACGGGATCAGGTACTGGCCAAACATGGCGAAGGTACGCCACAGCTGCGCGGTAAGAATGCCGCCCATATCACCGGGTTTGAGAGCAGTTGGTGGCGTAACCGGTGCGGTGGCGATGGGATGCAGAACAAGCCAGCTGACGAACGCAATCAGCAAGCTCACCCACCACGGCAAGCGAGACAAGATAACAATGAAATCTTCGACAGCAGAGGTGCGTCTGCGCGCCATCCTTGGGCTCCTGAAACTGGCTTAATGCCATGTCAGGAACATAACCCCATCATCTGCGCTGGTAAAGTGAAAATCCCGCGGCGCGCGCCCTACGTTTTACGTCTCGTCTAGTCCGCCACGGCCTTCAAATAAAAATCCACTCCGCCGTCTCGCGCGTTACTGGAGACCGCAAAACGCCCACGCAGATGCACTACCACTATCCCGGTGCCGCCAGAGCTGTACTGATACAGGGTGTCTTTATCGGTTTCGAGGATCAGGCGGTATTGCTGGCAATCCAGATCGGCGAGGTTGCGATAGGCCGGCAGCGTAAGCGGTTGGCCGACGGCACTGCCATCGATAATGGCGTCGATATCGACCCCGCATTGCTCCTGTACCGTCTGGTTCTCGCTGCGGGACATGCTGGCATCGAGGTAAGTATCTATCTCTACGCGCTTACCGTCGTTACGCTGCAGGAAGGCGATCAGGCCGGAACCGGCGTTACTTGAGGTGAGATAGATGTTTTCCGTCAATCGCTCCGGGGCAGGCTCGTTCCAGTAACTGCTGGCGCAGCCGCCGAGCAGGCTCAACGCACAGGCAATCGTGGTCAGTCTTAGCATGGCTCTCTCCTGCCGTTTGGTCTGCCAGACCCTACCCCGTCGCGGCATCGAGGTAAAGCCACGCTCAGTTGCGTGGGCAATGGTCGCCCAAGCGCTCAAAGCGGCGCTGCTCCGAGACGGTGCCGGCCAGCGGAATAATCAGGAAGGCGGTGCCGGCAAAGGTGGCGGTATTGGTCATGCGGCCGTCACCCTGGGTATCGAGCCAGAGGCTGACGCGCTCGTGGTAGGCACCAATAAACGGATTGTCGGCAGGTGCGGCCAGCGAGCTGCCCCAGTTGCTGGACAGCTCGATACGGTCATCCCGACGGGTAAAGTGCTCGCCCTCGCGGAAGTCGCTTTGCCGGATCACAGCACCAGACTGCAACGCGCGAATACGCACGGCAGTGGCAGACAGCGGCTCAACCTCTAGCTGCTCGACGCCGACGTGCTCATCCAGCGTCAAGGCCGGCCAGAACAGCTGACTCAGGTAGCGTTTGGGTACGCTGTCTGACGGCTCCCCTCTGTTCTGGTAACAACCCGCCAGTACCTGCAGGCCAGGCAGCGGAGCGCCCACCGAATCGGTTGCCGACTCAGGGCTGACGACGCACCCACTCAGCAACGCAGCAATCACCGCCAGCCAATGCCTATGCATATTCACCTCGACTCGCGCCTGAATCACACAGGCACAGTGTAGGTCAGCCCGGTTGTTGCGCAGGCTTTCTGGCCACCACGAACAGGGCGCCGCCCGGCGGCTGCCAGCACTGTTCGACAACAAACCCGGCGGCGCTCAGGCGCTGCTCCAGCCCCGCACGATCCAGCCGCTGAACAAAGGGCGCCAGACCAATCCACTGCATCAGCGGGATCGCACAGCGCCACACCCAGCTAATTTCCGCTACCAACGCGGTGCTGGAAACAAATGCGCCACCGGGTTTTAGCAGCCGGTGAACGCACTCGAGGGTCTCCTGCAGCGGTTCGATGAGGTGCAGCACATTGAGCCCTAGCACCACATCGAATGAGCTGTCTGCAAAGGACAGTTCGAGCAGATCGCCCTCGGCGAAACGCAGATTTTCAACCCCCTCTTCTGCCGCGCGCTGGCGGCCGATATCGAGCATGCTGGTCGATATATCCGAGGCGATGTAGCTGCCAACCCAGGGCGCATGGGCCAGCGCTGTGCCGCCTGTACCGCAACCGAACTCCAGCACCTGGCAGTCGGAGCTGAAGCACTCGCGGGTCAGTTCCAGCTTGCGCTGGTAGCTGGCTTCGTCCTTGATGGGGCTGCGTGCATAACGGCCGGCGCTGCGATCCCAGAATGTCTTGGCATCTTTCACCGCCAGTCACTCCTTGCGTGTCTGCATTGCGTCAGCCAAGGCAGCCTGACCGCTTTGCGCCAGCGCCTGCGCCGCCCCGGCGACATCTTCGCCAGCCTTGTTCTGGCTCAACTTGAACTTGCCGACCAGCCGCTCGATTTCAATCTCGATACCGACAATCGCTGCCAGCATCTGACTGATGTATTCAGGGCTGGAGTCGGTCATTTTCCAAGGCCGCGCCTGCTCGGTGCGCGCTTCGTGGTCACGGGTCAGGCGGGCGACCAGGCCGCGCACGAAGCGCTCGTCGTCGCGCAGGCGAATGCGCCCGTGCGCATGCACGACCTGATAGTTCCAGGTCGGCACCTGCCGGTGGGTTTCGTGCTTGCTGGGATACCAGTTGGGCGAGATGTAGGCCTGCGGGCCGTGAAAGATCACCAGCACGTTCATGCCATCTTCAATCTGCGCGGCCAGCGGGTTGGCGCGCGCGAGGTGCGCCTGCAGTACGCCGTGCTCACCCTGCTCGGCCAGCAACTCAAAGGGAATGTGATTGGCATCCAGACCGTCAGTGCCGGTGGTCACCAGCGTGCCCAGTGGACAGGCGCGGATCAGCCCGTGCAATTCGGTATGGCGGGTTTCAGCAAAGTGCTCAGGCAGGTACATGGTTATTCCGTTGATAGCCAGACGGCAAAAAGTTGATCGAGATGATATAGCCCAAGCGCCAGCAGCAACCAGAACACGATACCGGCCACCACTTCCAGCCAGGCGCTGTAGCTGCGCGGATGGAACCAGTGCGGTGGCCAGAGGCAACGCAACAACCAGCGCCCCGGCAGACGCAGGCTGATGTCCAGCACTACCCCGGCCTCCAGAATCATGCGGCCGAGCAATAGCAAACCGCGGCCCAGCGCTTCCAGCAGCTCAAGCATCCGCGGTTACTCCCGGCGCGGCGCGTGCTCTGCAAAGCACGGCAGATCGTCGTTGATCTCGAACCAGTTGGCCTTGTGCGCGGTATAAAAGTGCGCTTGCATCCGCGTCGCCAGTTCCCCATCAAGGACGCCGGCACGGATACGCAGGACGCCCGGCAGTTGTTCGTGGCAGCTGTAGATCGGCGAGCCGCAGCGGCTGCAGAAACAGCGCTGTTTGCCCGGCGACGAGCTGAAGCGCGTCAGCAGCTCCGCGCCCTCAAGCAGTCGAAAATGCACTTCCTGCACCGGGATATTGGTGGCAAATGCCGTGCCCTGCGCCTTGCGACACTGACCGCAGTGGCAAACCTGAATCGGCTCCAGCGGCTCATCCACTTCAAAACGGATACCGCCACACAGGCAACGTCCGGTGACCATGGCAACTCCTTGTTGTCAGTCAGCTATTGGGGTAACAGCTGAGGGTTCCACACAACTTCCCACAGGTGGCCATCCGGGTCGGCGAAGTAGCCGGCATAGCCGCCCCAGAAGGTATCCTGCGCGGGTTTTACCAGCTGCGCACCGGCCGCCGCTGCCTGCGCCATGACCTGGTCCACCTCGGCGCGGGTTTGCACGTTATGGCCCAGTGTCACCGTGGGCGGCTGCGCCGCAGTGAGATCCAGCCCGCTGTCGTGGGCCAGACTGCTGCGCGGCCAGAGCGCCAGTTTCAGCCCGTTGTGCAGGTCGATAAATACCACCGCGCCGTGTTCAAACGCCTCGCCAACAATCCCCTATGTCGGCAGGCCCAGGCCATCCCGGTAGAAACGCAAGGCACGCTGCAGATCGTTGACCGTCAGCGTGATGACAGAGATGCGCGGAATCATGCTGCCTCCTTGGCTTCGGATTTTCGCCCTGCCATTTATTAGCCCTAAAAAGCTAATATTGAAAAATTAGCACTTAAAGGCTAACGTCAGTTCAGCTTTTACAGAGAGCACGCCATGACCATAGCAGCGGTACTCACCGGTGATCTGATCGACTCCCAAGGGGTCGAGGATACGCAGGATTACATCAATCAGCTACGCACAACCTTGCAGCGGCTGCAGACGGTATGCCCTTTCAGCCACGAGCTGTACCGCGGCGACGGCTTCCAGCTGACGCTGGCATCGGCGGCAGATGCCGTGCGCTGCGCGGTACTGGTGCGTGCAACGCTGATTGCTGCCAGCCCGGAGCACGAGCGTTACGACGCGCGCATCGCCATCGGCATTGGCCAGGCCGCCGAGGGCAATCATTACGGTGAAGCCTTCGTGCTCTCCGGCCAAGGGCTCGACGGCATGAAGAAGGACACGCTCTGCGTGTTCAGTCGCCTCCCCGCCCTGCAGGAGCGGCTGGAGCTGCCCACCGCCTTCGCTGCCCGGGTGATTGAGCAGTGGAGCCGGGTCGAGGCCGAAACCTGGCTGCTGCACGCCACGCTGGGGGTCAGCCAGAAGGCGCTGGCCGAGCAGCTTGGCAAGTCACAGGTGACCATTCACAAGGCGCTGCAGCGCGCCGAAGGCAACCTGATCGACCGCTACCTTGGCTGCAGCCAGAAATGGATCGAGGAGCTTGCCGATGACTGATACCACCCTGCTGCTATTGCTGCTGTTGCTGCACATGTTCAGCAGCGTGTGGGCGGGCGCACGCCCGTTACCGGACTCAGCCACCCGCCTGCAACAGCGTGCGTGGCTTATCCTCAAGGCGTTGCCGCTGGCAGTTGCCGTTGGCGCGCTGTTGTTGTCGCAGAGCCTTAGCTGGAGCCTGCTGGCCTTCACTGTGGTTCTGGTCAGCCAGTTGCTGCTGGAGCAGCAGCGCCTGATGCGCACGCAGCGTTTCAGCTCTACGCTGCTGTTCGACCAGGTTCTGCCCGTCGCGGTGCTGGTGCTGCTCTGGGCCGGCGCGACCGATAACGGACAGGCCATCATCGCCGCCAGCCAATCCTTGCTGCAGCCGGCCGTGCTGATCATCGCAGTGGCGGTGCTGTTTCTGCTGCATCCGGCGTCGGCCCTGATCGCCCAGGTGCTTACGCCCTGGCTCAGCCATAGTGATCTGCAGGACGAGCAGTCGCTCAAGCAGGCCGGCAGGCTGATCGGCTTCCTCGAACGGGTGCTGATCTTTGCCTTTGTGGTGATGGGCCAGTGGGCGGCTATCGGTTTTCTACTGGCCGCCAAGAGCATCATGCGCTTCAACGACACCCGCAGCGCCAAGCGCCCTGTCTCCGAATACGTGCTGCTGGGCACCCTGCTCAGCTTCGGTTTTGCCATCGCCACCGGTCTTCTGGTCAGGAGTCTCGGAAGCGTATAGCCGCCGCGCGCTAATCTGGAAAAATTAGCCTTGCAGGGGTAAAGTCAACGACCTCTCGCGGCGCCCAGCCGCCGCGCCCTCCCTCCCCCAACGCATCAGGAGAGTCCATGCGTCTGTGTGTTTTCTGCGGTTCCAGCCCCGGTAACAAACCCGAATATCTCGCCGCCGCCCAGCAGCTCGGCACGGCCTTGGCCAAGGCCGGTATCGGCCTGGTGTATGGCGGTGCGCAGGTTGGTCTAATGGGCGCGGTTGCCGACGCGGCACTGGCCGCAGGCGGCGAAGTGATTGGCGTGATTCCGCGCCATCTGGTTGAACGTGAGCTCGCCCACGAAGGCCTGACTACCCTGCATGAAGTCGGCTCCATGCACGAACGCAAGGCGATGATGGCTGATCTCTCCGACGGTTTTATCGCTCTGCCCGGCGGCGTCGGCACCTTCGAGGAACTGTTCGAAGTCTGGACCTGGGGCCAGCTCGGCCACCATCAAAAGCCCTGCGCACTGTTCAACGCCGCGGGCTATTACGACCAACTGATCGCCTTCCTCGACCACGCCTTGGCCGAAGGCTTTATGCGCCAGCCCTACCGCGACATGCTGATTGTCGACACCGAGGCCGCCGCCCTGCTCGACAAGGTCCGCAGCTATGCACCGCCGAGCGTATCCAAGTGGGTGAAGTCAGAAGAGCGTTAAACCGCCTCAGTCACGCCCGACCGCCGAGTCGTTGACCAGTTGCTGCATCCGCAGATAACCCTCGCGGGTCAGCAGCACCAGATTCACGGTGGTGGCATAGATCTGGCCGGCAGCCTTCAGGCTGTCGATCAGCGCCTTGTGTTCGTCGGCAGGGAGATAGAAGAAGTCTTTCCCCTCTTGCAACTGCGCTTCGCAACGACGGAATACCCGGAAGCTGGTGCCCTTTGGCACCGTGTTCAGTTCATCCAGCTGGCGGAGGCTTAAGGTGTCGGCATCGGCAAAACGGATGGGGTGCATGGGATGGATAGAGCCTGTTGATGGTGTGCAAGTGCGCCTGCGAGGTTGAGCAGGGTAACCAATTTCGCCGCCGGCGTCGTCACCTGGGGCGCGGTCATCCTGACGAAATCGTCTATATCCGCCGCCTCTGGCCCGTTATACTCGCCACCCTCCATTACTCACCCGAGCGCGCCATGACCGAGCAGACTGACAACCGCCAGCCCGACACTACCGCCGCGGAACAGGCCAATACCAGCGCAGCCCCCTCCGGCCTTGGCGCGCTCTTCGCCGCGGCCAGCAAGCAGGCGGGCAAGTCCGCGCAGCCCAAGCAAGGCAAAGGCGGCTTCGACCCGCACACCAAGCGCGTGCACATGCCGCCACGCGGCACCCGCCGCTCGATGGGCAAACGCTAGGGAACGCCCCTAGAGCGGCAGCGTGAAATAGAAACGCGCGCCCGCGCCCGGCCGGGACTGCACGCCGATGTTGCCGCCGTGCAATTGCACCACTTCCTTGCACAACGCCAACCCCAGCCCGGCGCCGCCCTTTTTGCTGCCAACCTGCACAAAGGGCTCAAACACCCGGACCTGTTGGCTGTAGGCAATACCTTCACCGTCGTCCGCAACCTCGAACAAGACCCGCTCTCCCTGACGCTGCGTCCGCACCACCACATGCCCGTCACGGCTGCTGTGGCGCAGGGCATTGCCAATCAGGTTATCCAATACCCGCTCGATCTGCAGTCGATCGAGCCGGGCATGCGGCACGGCATCGCCCGCCGCCAGCGACAGTGCGACCCCGCGCTCGTCGGCCTGGGCCTGAAAGCGCGTCACCGCAGACGTCGCCAGCTCGACCGGGTTGCAGGGCTCCAGTTCCAGCTTCTGTAGCCCATTCTGGTAGCGAGAAAAGTTGAGCAGGTCATTGATCAGATCAACCAGTCTGCGCATTTCCTCATCTACAGTATCGAGCAAGTCCCGCTCGCGGCTGCCTTCGGCAACCTGCAGGCGCTCCTGCAGCAGTGCGAACGCCATGTGCATTCCGGTGACCGGGGTGCGCAGTTCGTGCGACGCGCGCAATACAAACTCTCGCCGTACCCGCTCGAAAGCACGCTGATCGGTCACATCACGCAGCACCATAACGGCGCCCTGCACCCAGTTGTCGGTGCGCACCACCGGGGTCAGGCTGTAATCGAGCAAGCGCGTTTCCCCAGCCACCTCGACCGCCAGATCGTCCTGCTCCGTGCCAGACGCATTGCCGGCGAGGATCTCGCGCACCTGATCATCCAGTTCAGGATGCCCCATAGCCTGCCCCAGAGTCTGACCCAGCTCGCGCGAGTCCCAGTCAAGCTGTCGCCGGGCAACCGGGTTGAAGTGATCAACACCGCCCTGCTGGTCAAGGATCAACAGGCCGTCATCAATACTGTCGAGTACCGCCTGCAGGCGCCGCTGCTCGGCCTGCAGCGCTTCGAGATCACTGTTCTTGAACTCGCGCAGTGCCTCGGCCATCGCCCCGAAGCGGCGGCTGAGCGCGCTGACTTCGTTGACCGGCGACAGCGGCAGCGTGACATTGAAGTCGCCCTGCCCGATCTTGTCGGCCGCCCGCGCCAGCGCTTCGATCGGTCGGCCGAAACGTTGGGCGATGCTGTGCGCGGTCAGCAGCCCCAGTAACAGTACCGCGATGCCAATCAACCCGAGCAAACCGGCGATCAGCCAGGCGCGCTGATGCGCCGTTGCTTCCGCCGCCTCAACGTACGCCAGGTAGCGGTATTGCACTTCGTTGATGCGGTCGCGCATGGCGGCAACACCGAGACTGAAACTGTCGTCGGCGAGCAGATCCTTGCGCATGCTGCTGGGGCGACGCAGGAAGGCGTCGTAGACCATGTAGGCGCGGCCGATTTCCGCCACGGCCTGCCGGTCTTCATCGGTTCTTGCCTGATCGCCTGCGACACCGAGCCATTCCTTGAAACGCTCATCGGAGGCGGCCAGCGCCGTTCGATCAAGGTCCTCCGACAGCAGCAGCGTTACCTGCCGCCCGATCTCCTGGCGCATGCCAAGCGAGGCCTTGAGAATGCCGATATTGCTGCCGACGCTGTAGGTCTGAGACTGGGTAAGACTGAGCACGCCGAACAGGCCAACCAGCAGCCCGACCAGCGCGACGGTGAGCAAGGCGCTGCTGCTGAGAAACAGCTGGGTCCGCAGCTTCATAGGCCAAGCTGCTTACGCTTGCGATACAGGGTCGAGGCATCGATGCCCAGCGTGCGAGCCGCCTGATCAAGGGTCGCGCTGGATGCCAGCACGGCTGCAATATGCGCGCGCTCCAGTTCACTCAGACTAAGGTTGGCGCCCACCCGCGGTGCGGTGCTGTCGGCCTCCGGCTCGCCCAACCCCAGATGATTGGCGGCCACCAGTTCATCCGGGCAGATGATACTGACACGCTCGATGACGTTGCGCAGCTCGCGGATATTGCCGGGCCAGTCGTGATTGAGCAGCGCCGTTCGGGCTTCATCACTGAAGCCGCGCGCGGGCCTGGCGTACTCGCTGACAAACCGCGCCAGGAAGCGCTCAGCCAAATCCAGGATATCGTCCTGCCGCTCGCGCAGAGGCGGCAAGGTCAGGGTAATAACATTGAGGCGATACAGCAGGTCCTCGCGGAACTGCCCCTGCTTGGCCATCTCGGTCAGATCGAGGTTGGTTGCGGCGAGAATACGCACATCGGCCTTGCGGGTAACAGGGTCACCGACGCGCTCGTACTCCTTGTCCTGAATGAAGCGCAGCAGCTTGGGTTGCAGCGGTAACGGGAAGTCGCCGATCTCATCGAGAAACAAGGTTCCGCCGTCGGCCTGGCTGACGCGGCCCAGGGTGCTTTCGCTGGCACCGGTAAAGGCGCCCTTGCTGTGCCCGAACAACTCGCTTTCCATCAGATCGGCTGTCAGCGACGGGCAGTTGATGGTCACGCACTCTCGCTTGCTGCGCCCGCTCCAGCCATGAATCAACCGTGCCAGCTCCCCTTTGCCGGTCCCGGATTCGCCCAGAATCAGGATGTTGGCGTCGGTAGCGGCTACCTGCCGCGCGGTTTCCAGCACGGCCATCATCGCCGGGCTGCGCGACTCGGGCGCGACCCGCGTCTGCTCAACCGCCTGCTCCAGGCTCTCGATACGCGCGGCCATCTGCCGGACTTCCAGTTGCTTGGCCGCCGCCATACGCAACTGGTCCGGGCTGCAGGGCTTGACCAGATAGTCCGACGCGCCAGCCTGCATGGCATCAACGGCGGTATCGACGGCCGAGTGGGCGGTTACGATCACCACCCGCATCCAGGGTGCCTGCACGCGCATGCGCGCCATCACGTCGAGGCCGTTCTCATCGCCCAGACGCAGGTCGAGAAAACACAGGTCAAATACCTGCCCCTGCAACACTGCCTCGGCCTGCGGGCCGCTGCTGGCGGTAGCAACGTGATAGCCCTCATCTTCCAGGCAGTAGCGAAAAGTCCGCAGGATCGCTGGCTCATCATCAACCAGCAAAATACGTCCGATGCCCTGATTCGTGTCCATGCTGCTCCCTGCTCGGTCATGACCCTCTCACGCCGCAGACGCCTCGTGCAAATTGCACGAAGGCTCTGTGAAAATCATGCAATTCGCATTGCCAGCGCGGCAATGAAAAATCATAACCTATTGAATTTATTTAAATTAATATAAGCCGCAATAGCGGCACAGTGCTTGCTCTTGTCCTTACCAGCTGCACCGAGCGATTCGCCACAAGCTAATCCCGACAAGGACCTACAGCGGAGATAGATGACATGCACAGCGCCCTACCCCAAGCCTTGCTTGCCCTGTCCACCAGTCTGCTTGCCTGCATGGCAGTCAGCGCCCCCGGCACCACTACCTATCTCATGGAGCAGAATCCTGCCGCGATAGTTCAATCCGCCGACGACACCCGTATCACCAGCGCACTCCAGCAACGGCTGGCCTGGCAGGGTAACACGCAAGGCATCGAGATCCGGGCCAAGGTTCGCAATGGGGTCGTGCACCTTAGCGGCACAGTGCTCAACCGCAACGACGTTCGCGTGGCAACCGAAACCGCCCGCCACACGCCCGGCGTCATCAGCGTCGATGCGAGCGCCCTGACCATTGCCAGCAACCGGCCCATCAGCCTGGTCACGCCATCATCCACCACGTTGCCAGACACCCATCGCTTCAGCCTCTGAAGCCCACATGCATTGCCCTGGAACAAGGAAATCCAGATGACTACAGACCACAAGGCCGCAATCTGTTTTCATATACTCGAAACAACGCAGGCAGGCGCACTGGACGCCACCCCGCTGCACACCATCAGTAAAGAAGCATCAGGGAGATCCCCCATGTACAACTGGGCTATCACCTTTTTCATCATCGCGCTGTCGGCCGCCGTGTTCGCCTTCGGCGGGTTCGACGCGCAATACGCACGCGCCGGAGCCATTCTGGCCCCGCTGTTTCTCCTGCTTGCCGGCTGCTGCGCCGTACTCGGCAAACGCAACAGGCGACGTGAAGGCCCATGACCGGCACCACCGCTGATATCGCTGCAGACATCAACGTCACCATCTCATGCTTGCGCGCCGAGCAGCTGCCACTGGCAAACAAGTTCTATCGTCAGTATCAGCGCGGCATGAAAGCACGCAGTGATCAGCAGGTGTGGGTTGCCCGCGATCCCGAGATCCAGGCCTGCCTGTGTCTGCGTCCGGTAGAACAGGCCTGGTGGCTGACCAGCCTGCTGGTCCACCCTGCCCTGCGCGGCAACGGTCTGGCCAGCCGCCTGCTACAGCATGTGCGGCAGCACTGTACGGGGGATATCTGGCTATTCTGCGCGCCGGAACTCGCGCCCTTATACAGTGCTAACGGCTACCGTCCTGATACCGCCGCCCCACCCGCGCTGCGCGACCGCTTGCAGCGCTACCAACGCAGCAAGTCCCTGATCGCCATGGTGAATTCGGCCTGCTGACGCAGTCTCGCTGGGCCGTGCCCCGACCTTGCCACAGAATGCGACACCACGCCCATAACGGCGCACCAATTGAGCGCACAGGTAAAAACGCCCACCGCAAAAAGCTGATCAAATTTCCACCAAATATCTCGCATACCTTTGATTTAAAAGAATAAATATTAGTTGGCAAGCAAAATGCTATATGTCCTGTGCCAACGCACTTAAATCAAAAACCTACGGGGTAATACGTGATGATGAAGAAACTTGCAGTTGCCGTTGCTACCGCCAGCACACTGTCTTTCGCCAACATGGCTCACGCAGAAGAGTTCGACACCTTCATCGGCAAGGTTGACTCCAGCATGACTGTCACTCTGGCCACCGACTACATCTGGCGCGGTCAGTCTCAAACTGACGGCGCTGGTGCCATTCAGGGCAGCCTGGACTTCGCACACGAAAGCGGCCTGTACATCGGCGCCTGGGCTTCCAACATCGACGCTGACGACTTCGGCGGCTCCAGCGTTGAAATCGACTATTACGCTGGCTACGGTGGAAGCATCACCGACGACATCAGCTACGACCTGTCCTGGGCTACCTACACTTACCCGAAGAACAGCTCCATCGACGTTGAAGAAGCGCTGGCCAGCCTGAGCCTGTACGGCTTCACCGTTGGCGCCAAGTACGCTTACGATCCTTCCAGCTCCCTGTACACCTACATCGGTTACGACTTCGCACTGCCCTACGACATCGGTCTGGGCCTGCACTACGGCCTGACTGACACCAAAGACCCGCTGGACGGCGTCAGCGGTGACGAGAAGTACGGCGACTGGGCCGTTACCCTGGGTAAAACTGCTCTGGGTCTGGACTGGGCGCTCATGTACAGCGACACCGATCTGGGTGACGACTGCGCCTACTCTGACCAGGATTCTTGCGACGCCAACTTCACTCTGTCGGTATCCAAGTCGCTGTAAGCGTTTGATCTGAAAACGGGCGCCCTGCTCCGGGGTTCCCGTCAGCTAAAGCAGTACCTTGCGCCGATCTCGCAACCTGTTCCACGGCAGTTTGCAGATCGGCTTCTTTTTGCCTGTCGCTTGAGCACCTGAACTACGGGCACAAAAAAAAGGTTCTTCACGGAATCCCGGGAAAGACAGAAACAAGAACGCCGGTT